>NZ_AP024469.1:0-730000 GCF_016865365.1 Geobacter sp. SVR | reverse complement strand
GGCAGTTGCAGAGTCGCCGTCATAGCTGGTCGGCTCGGTACCCTTGATGAAACATTCCATAACCGCCCCCGGCGTACCTTCCCGGGCGAGCTTGCCGGTTCGGGGATTGATCAGGACGAAACTGACATTTTCCGGAGCCTCAAAGTCTTCGACCGGCAGCGACAATACCGCCTTCTGCATGAATTCGGCCCAGATAGGCGCGGCCGCCTGTCCACCTGACCCGCCTGCTCCCAACGAACGCTCCTGATCATAGCCGACCCAGACCCCTGTCACGAGTTGCGGGATATACCCCACGAACCACGCATCTTTGGAATCATTGGTGGTTCCGGTCTTTCCTGCCACCGGACGCCCCAGAATCGAGGCACGCTGCCCGGTACCGCTGGAAACGACGCTTTGCATGAGGTTGGTGATGACATACGCGGTTTCCGGGGCAATCGTCGGAACGGGGGCCTGGGGCGCCGGCTCTTCCTGAACGATCCCGTCGTTGTCGGTTACTTTGGTGATAACGAAGGTCGGCTGCACGACCCCTTTGTTGGCGAATACCGCATAGGCCGAAGTAAGCTCCAGGGGTGAGACACTGGCCGCACCCAGGGCAAGCGCGAGATTGGATGGGATCTGCGACACGAATCCCAGTTTTTTGGCATACTCCGCGGCATAAGACGCGCCGATCTGCTCCATGATCTTGACGCTGACGATATTGATCGAATGGGTCAACGCCTCCCGCATCGTCACCGGGCCACGGAACAGACCATCATAGTTTTTCGGTTTCCAGGTGCCGCCGGCGCCATCAGGATATTCAACCTCGGCATCTTCGATCACTGTGGCCGGCGTCAGGCCTTTGTCAAGGGCGGCCGCATAGATGATCGGCTTGAAGGCGGAACCGCCGTTACGCTTTGCCTGGATCGCACGATTGAACTGGCTTTTTTTGAAGTCGTACCCGCCCACCATGGCCTTGATGCCGCCGCTGCGCGGATCGAGGGCGACTAGGGCCGCCTGAACTTCGGGCACCTGATCCAGGGCAAAATGGGCGCCTTCCTTGTTGATCTCCGGCGAGACGACCGACACCTCGATCACCGACCCCAGGGTCAGAGCCCGGTTTCCTTTTTCCGGTTTGCCATAGCTGCTGATCATAGCGAGCCGGCCGGCCCACGCCATGTTCCGGCGGCTGAGAATGCCGCGGCGATCCCCTACTCTGACGACAGCTTCGCCCTTGTCTGTGTTGAAGCCGACCACAACTCCCTGATACGTTTCACCGGTTTTCAGCACCGGCGAATCGATACCCTCTTCGACCTTGGCACAGAAAGCCTCGACCTCCTCCTGCTTGAGGTACCTGCTCGGGCCTCTGAATCCCTGGCGCTTGTCAACGGCCTTGAGCCCGTTTCTGACACTCTCGTAAGCAGCCCGCTGCATCTCGGCATTCATGGTGGTATATATCTTGAGCCCCCCTTTGTAGAGCCGCTCTTCACCATATTTGGCCTCCAGCTGGATGCGCAAGTGTTCCAAAAAGTAGGCGGACTGGTCGTTATTGACCTTCTTCATGGGGTGGATGGAGATAACGGTTTTTTTGGCGTGCTCAGACTCGGCAGGGGTGATATAGCCTTCCCTGACCATCCGCTCCAGGACATAGGACTGGCGCTCGCGAGCCTTGTCGAGATGCTTGATGGGCGAGTAGGCGTTGGGCGCCTTGGGCAAGCCGGCCAGCATGGCCATCTCGGCCAGGTTGAGTTCATCGACGTTCTTTCCGAAATAAGTCTCGGCCGCAGCCTGGACACCATAGGCTCCCCCCCCCAGATATATCTGATTGAGGTAGAGGTAGAGGATCTCGTCCTTGCTGAGCTTCTCCTCCATGCGCTTGGCCAGGATGGCCTCTTTGATTTTGCGGGAGAACTTTTTCTCGGGGGTCAGCAGCATGGACTTGGTCACCTGCTGGGTGATGGTGGAAGCCCCCTCCTTCTTGCGCATGGAAATGACGTTCTTGATGGCCGCACGCAGAATACCGAAATAATCGATGCCCTTGTGGGAATAGAAATTGGAGTCTTCGGCAGCGACGAAAGCCTGGATCAGCTTGCGCGGCATCTTATCGACCGGCACCACGATGCGCCGCTCCAGATAGAACTCACCCACCAGGCTGCCGTCATCGCCATACACCTGGGATACGATGGGGGGTTTATAGTCTGCGAGCCGGTCCACCTTGGGCAGTCGGGCAAGCAGATAGAATACGTAGCCTGCCACTCCGAGCGCCGCCACGATAACCATTGTCACGGCAAAAAGCATTAGCGATGCGAAAAGGCCCTTGCCGCTCCGCGATGGTGGCGCCTTTCTTTCCATACTCATAATCCCCTGAATTTACGGGCAGTAAGAGCGCCCGTGGTTATTGATCCTGTAAAGTAGCGCACATGGCCGGCCGAATTCAAGCAGAATCACCAATCGCTGTTTGGCCTTGCCTTGCCGCATGAAGCAGCTATAATTATCGGGAATCGCCAGGAACCGGCGGGAGAGAAAGGGACAAGAGCCTCCATGAAACCCTTCACCAGCCTCAGCGTCAACACCACCTTCAACATGATCTCGACGCTGCTGCTCGTCATGCTCTTCCTGGCTCTGGCGTACAACAACTATCGCAGAGAACAGGCCCTGATCCTGAATGGGGCCGTGGACAATGCCCGTACCATCTCCCGCCAGATCATCGTCACCCGGGATTACCTCTCCAATCATGTCACCACCGAACCCGAAAGCAACTACAACCTTGTCCCCCAGGTTGCCTCCACCCAGATAGCACGGCAGCTGACCAGCGGGTCCAATTTCTCCGTGCGCCAGGTCTCGTTACGCTACCGCAATCCCGGTAACCGTCCTGATCCCTTTGAAACTGAACAACTCAAGCTTTTCATGCAGAAAAGGAACCATGAAAGCTGGCAGGTGACGACGGAACAGGGGAAGAAATCGCTTCGCTACCTCCTGGCAATGGTGGCGGATTCCTCCTGCCTGGCATGTCATGGCAGCTACGACGCTGCACCCGCTTTTGTCCAGGCGCGTTTTGCCCGCGGACATTTTTCCTATGGCTACCAGGTAGGAGAAGTGATCGGCGCCATCTCGGTCTCGGTGCCCATGGAGGGGCTCTACCGCCAGATCGGCACCAACCTCAAGCATGATATCATCTACGATGCCTGCGTACTGATAGCCTTTCTGGCCATTACGGGTGCAATAATGCGCAAGGCGATCCTGACCCCGGTAAAGGATGTGGCCGTTCACATTTCCGATGTGGCCAAAACAGGCAACTTTTCCCAGAGACTGGAAAGGACGAGTACCAACGAGATCGGCCAACTGGTCGGTTCTTTCAATGAGCTGATGGAAGAATTGGACCGCAAGACGCGGCAGCGGGTGGAGTCCGAGGAGCGTTACCGCAACTTTATCGAGATTGCCCAGTCTCCTATCATCTCGTTCATGGCAGACGGCAAGATCGTCATTTCCAACCAAAAGGCTGAAAAGCTCTTCGGTCTGAGCAAGGAGGAACTGCTCGGCCTCTCGATTTTCGATTTCATGGAAGATGGCGAGAATCTGCGCCGGGCGATCGAAGCGTACTTCAGTGCCGGCAGCAGCGATTTGATCGGCACCACGACCCTTCAGAAGGTGCGCGACGTGTGTGGACGGCTGTTCGACGCCGAGATGGTGATTTCCGTGTCTCAATCCGACCAAACCCAGATCTTCAGCGCCATTCTCAGAACAATCAAGAACGGTTCAGCCGCACGATAGGGCAGGTCTCGTCGGTCACCCCTGCTCGACCTTACCCCTCAAAAATCCGATCAATTCCGCCATATCCTGTGGCAGCTCCACGGAGAACTCGAGGTACTCCCCGGTCACGGGGTGGATGAAGCCAAGCGTCCGGGCATGCAAGGATTGCCTGCCCAGAGCGGCAATCATCTTGCGCAACTGAGGGTCACTCAGGTTGTTGAAGCGGCCGCCATCCGGGTAGAGCGGATCCCCCACCAGGGGAAAACCCGCCTCGCTCAGATGAACCCGGATCTGGTGAGTGCGGCCGGTTTCCAGACGCAGTTCAATCAAGGATATCCTGCCGTAGCGCTCTCGCACCCGCCAGCGGGTGGCTGCGTGTTTGCCGTGAGTGACCTTGCCGGACCGGCGCAAGCGGTCTGTGGGGTGCCTGCCGATCAGCCCCTCGATTCTTCCCGCATCAAGCCCGGGATTACCGTAGACCAACGCCTGGTAAACGCGCTTGATGGAGTGCCGGCTGAACTGCGTCGAAAGGGCCTGGTGGGCCCGATCGTTCTTGGCAGCCACCAAAACCCCGGAGGTGCCCTTGTCCAGACGGTGGACGATGCCGGGACGCAATTCGCCGCCAATGCCCGAAAGATCGGCGCAGTGTGACAACAGAGCATTCACTAGGGTGCCGGTGCTGTTGCCCGGCCCCGGATGCACCACCATGCCTGCCGGCTTATTGATCACGATCAGGTCGCCATCTTCGAACAGCACCTCCAGCGGTATCGCCTCCGGCAACGGCTCCGCCGGAATTGCAGCCGGGATTTCCACTGTAATGCATTCGCCCCCTTTCAGCTTCAGAGAGGGACGAGCCGGCTTTCCGTCAATCAGGATGTTGTTCGACTCGATCAGGCGTTGAACGGCGGCTCGGGTTTCATCCGCCAAATGCCTGCTTAGAAAGAGGTCAAGCCTGGTTGGTACACCGTCATGCGGGAAGATTATCTCCATTGAATTTCCTCAAATTGCGTCTGGACCGGCAGTTCCGGCGCACACGCAAAAAGGCGCGCCTCTTGTGAAGGACACGCCTTGGTCAGATTCAGAACCCGGAGTGTTACCAGATGCTGGATTCGATCTTGCCTGCCCGCTTGATGAGCACATCCACCACGGCCAGGTCGAAGATCACCTCCGGCTCGAGCTCCGGAGCAACACGCGAGAAGAAATGCTGCCGCCCCTCCTCCAGCTCATCCTGCAGGACATCGAAAATGTCGTCATTCTTGATGCCGCTTTCCACCTTTTCCCTGTTGTACAGGGCCACATCCGAAATGATGGCCCGCGCCAGGCGCCTGGCAGAATCGATATTTTCAATCTTGTTCATGGATGCCGTTCCCAGATCAGATCCGGTTCCCCCGGATGATTACTTCAACCGCAATGCGAAATACATGCTGGAATCGCCGCGCCGCACCAGAATGATTATGTTGCCTCCCGGAGCTTGCTGCACGCTGCGCTGATAATCAGCCACCCCCGAGATCCGCTTCCGGTTGATGGAGACGATCACATCACCGCGCTTGATGCCCGCCTCCGCGGCCAGCCCCTCCCGGGCGAGATCAGCCACCACCACCCCTTGGCCATCCGCCTCTTCCACCGCCATCCCCAAGGGATCGACTCCCTGTGCACCACCCCGCTCCTTCAGCTCGCGCCTCCCTTTGGGAATGGCTTCCGCGCTGGTCAGGGTCAAGGTGGTTTCGAGAGATTTACCGTCACGGAACAGGGTCACCTTTACCGGCTTGCCAACAGCGGTTTCGGCTACCACACGCTGCAGGTGGGCCGGGTCCTTGACTTCGGTGCCGTTGAAGGCGGTGACGACGTCCCCCTGGCGAATGCCGGCCTTCTCGGCCGGGCTGCCCTGCAGAACGTCATTGATCAAGGCCCCTTTGGCCTGTTTCAATCCGAAGGACTGGGCCAACTCCTCGGTCACGGGCTGGATGGTTACCCCCATCCATCCGCGACTGACGTTGCCCTTGCTGATCAGCTGGGTAAAGATCGGTTTCGCCATGGTGATCGGAATGGCAAAGCCGATGCCCTGGCCGGCCGCAACGATGGCCGTATTGATCCCTATCACCTCGCCATATACGTTCAGCAGCGGCCCCCCTGAATTGCCGGGGTTGATCGAAGCGTCAGTCTGAATGAAGTTCTCATAGGTTTCAATGCCCATGTTGGAGCGCCCGGTGGCGGAGATGATCCCTACCGTCATGGTGCGGTCGAGTCCGAACGGATTGCCGATTGCAATCGCCCACTGCCCTACCTCGAGCTTCTCGGAATCCCCCAGCACGGCCACCGGCAGATCCTTGGCGCTGATCTTTATGACTGCGATATCGCTCTTCTGGTCACCACCCACCACTTTGGCTTCATAGACCTTGTCATTGGACAGCTTGACCTGAATGGTTTCGGCCTCACGCACCACATGGTCGTTGGTCACGATGTAACCGTCCTTGCTGATGATGAAGCCCGAGCCGAGGCTTTTGTCACGACGGTACTGCGGCCCGCCGAAAAAATCCTCGAAAAAGGGGGACATCTCGAAGAATGGCTGGACCATCTTCTTCTTGCCAATGGTGGATATGTTGACGACACAAGGGGTCACCTTGTTGGCGACAAGACTGAAGGCCTTCTGGGTGGTAAGGATGTCTTTGGGCACATCCTTGACCGGGGCCTCGGCCTCTCCCCCTTTGCGCTTTGATTCGAAAAAAATCGGGGAATCGGATTTGCCGGAGCACCCGGCAAGCCCGGACAGAGCTATGGCGCAGGCAGCAAGGCACCATACTATGCGGGATTTTTTGTGAAGTGTGGTGATCATAGTACCCCGGGAAGGATCCAAACTCATCAAAACTATTGAAAGGTTAGCTAAACTATGCTGCTCTGTCAACGGATTAAAAACCGGTGCCCACGCCGGCTTCCATCTGCCCTGGCCGTTTTCCCGTGCATAATAATGTATTGAAACCCTTGAAGGTTTATGTAAACATACGTGGCCTGGATGCTGAATCAATGACGCTTCACATTCCGGAAGCCTGGAAGGACCGGGGCCGCATCATGGTGCTGCACGCAGCGATGGTGTCAGCCCCCCCTGGAAACGTGCCGTACCTGTCAGGCGAGTGGGGGCGTGAGAAGTCACGTTCAGCGGCTGATACTTAGCGCGGAGGAAGCAATGAACGACATAAAGGCAGAGATCAACGAACTCCGTATCGGAGAGAAGATCCGAGCCCTGCGCCAGCAGAAACGGCTGACCCTGCAGGAACTGTCCGACCTGACCAGCCTGTCGAAGCCACTGCTGTCGCAGATTGAGAATCAGCAGGTCATCCCCCCTCTGGCCACGCTGCTCCGGATAGCCAAAGGACTGAAGGTCGGGATCCACTTCTTTTTCGAGGACGAGAAAAACCGCCAGAAATACGTATTGACCAGGCGCGAGGATCAAAAGGAAGACGAACGGGCGCTCAGAGCGGTAGTCAACGACGTGAGCAGGCCCTATACTTACCACTCACTGGCGCAGGGACTCCGGCACAAGCATATGGAGCCGTTCCTGGTGGAAATCGAAAGCCGCGAATGGGATGACAGCCTTTTCTTCAAGCACGAAGGGGACGAAGAATTCGTGCATATCACCGAAGGAGAGCTGGAATTCCATTACAGCGACGAAGTGCTGAGGCTGCGGGCCGGCGACAGCATCTATTACGACTCCGGACAGCCTCATGGCTGGATCTCGGTCGGCAGCGGAAAGGCCCGAGCAGTGGCGGTGCTGTACGCCAAAGGCGACTAGCCCAGCCAACAGCATAAGGAAGCAACCAGATTCTACTGCTTCCGGACGTGATCCTCAGGCCTCCGGAAGCAGTCAACGAGATTTTGTCACATGCTGAAACGGAAGCACATCCTCATAGCGATCGGAATTACCACCACCCTCCTGCTGTTCACCATCGTAGTCCTGCCGCTGATTGTCAAAAGCAAAGCCGCTGAGGCCATTCAGGCAGCCACCGGCCGTACTGTCCGGCTCGGTTCGGTATCGATCAATCCTTTCACGCTGACCGTTACGGTCAACGATTTTGCCATCGATGAAAAAGGGGCACCTCCGCTGATCGGTTTCAAACAGGTGCAGGCCTCGCTTGCTCCGGCTTCTCTCTTCAAAGGCGCCCTGATTCTTTCCCGCGTCGCTGTCGATACGCCGACCCTCGCCTTCGCACGCACCGGTCCCAACCGCTATAGCTTCAGCGACATAATCGACAAACAGCAGCATTCGAGCAAGCCCGAAAAAAGCGGGCCTTTTCTCTTCTCGATCAACAATGTCTCCATTAAAAACGGCTCCCTGGATTTCGACGACCGCGCAGTAGAGGGGGGCAGAAAACATACCGTGCGGGCCCTGCAACTCGCCATTCCCTTTATCAGCAACATCCCCTACCTGGCAGAAACCTATATCGACCCGAGCATATCTGCCACGGTCAACGGCGCTCCCTTCAACTTCAGCGGTAAACTAAAGCCTCTCAGCAAGTCCCTGGAAACCTCGGTGCGTATCGACCTGAAGCAACTTAGCCTGCCCGAGTACGTCGCCTATTCACCTGTCAAGCCTCCGGCTGATCTGACCTCCGGAAAACTGACCGTCGACACGAATGTCAGCTACCGCATTTCCGCCGAACAGAAACCCGAGTTGTCCATAAAGGGTGTAGTCGTGCTGGACGATATCAGCATCGACCTGCCCGAGAAGCAGCCGCTACTCAGACTCCCCTCGCTGAAGCTGCAGGCAAAAAAGCTCGATATCTTTGCCGGTCTTTTCGATGTTGAGGCGCTTGCTCTCGATGGCCTGGAATTGTTTGTAAGCAGGGACGGGACGGGCACCTGGATGTATTCGCGGCTGCTGCCGCAGCCCAATCCCGGCCACCCCTCGGCAGCCACTGGGGAGAAAAAGTCCGAATCCCGCACAAAGGCCCCCCAGCCACAGCTGTCAATCGCCTCCCTCGCCTGCACGAACGCCAGCATCCATTTCAATGATGCTGTGCCCAAAGGGGGCTTCAGGACATCCATTTCCAGCATCGATCTTACCGCCGACAACATCGGCACGGCCCCGGATACAACCGCAACATACGAATTATCGCTGCTGCTGGATGGCGATGTGGACTTCAGCGCCGATGGCAGCTTCTCCGTCAACCCGCTCTCCGTAAGCTCTTCCGTCGAACTGGCCGGGCTGAAACTCCAGCGCGGGTGGCCCTATCTGTCGCGCTATCTGACGGCACCGGTCAAGGGGACGCTCGATCTGTCAGCCTTGGCCACGTTCAAAGCATCCGACGGATTACGTGTCGAAAAAGGTGACCTTTCGTTGAAGGGACTCTCGACGCGCTATGGCATCAAAGATGGGTTCGATGTGGCGCTCCTGCAGGTCAGCGACGTCGTCTTCCGGCAGAAGGAGAACCGCCTGGAGATCGGTGGTATCCGCCTCTCCAAAGGCGATGCCTCCGTGTCGCGTGAAAATGACGGTACCATTTCGCTGCTTTCGCTTCTCGCCAAGCCGGAAAAGTCTCCGGCAGCGGCAAAGGCCGGCACGGCACAGCGCCCCACAACGAAAAACAGCACGGCAACCCCTGGGACAGCCAGTGCCAAGCCGCTCAGTTACCGCCTGGGTCTGTTCCAACTCGACCGGTTCAACCTGGCCTTCACCGATAAGACCCATGAAGAAGAACCGCGCTTCGCGCTGCGCAATACCAATCTTACGCTCAAGAACCTGCAGGGGCCGAAATTCGCCCCGGCTAGCCTGCGCCTCTCCTCGACCTTCGGTAAAGATGCACCGCTCAAAGTGGCGGGCGACATCACCCCCCTCCCTTTCCGGTACAAGGGCAGCGTGAAGGTAGGACGGCTGCCGATCCGTGATTTCGAGGCCTACTTCCCCGATAACCTGAATGTCTTCATTATCGGCGGCTATCTGGATACTGATCTGCATCTGGACGTCGCACTCAAGGACGGCAAACCGGAAGGCAGTTTCAGGGGCAGCGCCGGTGTACGCGCCTTTCACAGCATCGATGCCCTGGCCGAGGAAGACCTGCTGAAATGGGAAAGCCTGCAGTTCGACGAAGTTCAGGGACGATTGGAACCATTCAGCCTGAACATTCACCAGGTGGCGCTCAATAACGCCTACTCGCGCATCGTTGTCAGAAAGGACGGCAGTCTCAACCTGCAGAATCTGGTTTCAAAGCCGGAGCCGGCCCCGGCAACGACCGCAACAGCCCAACCAGCACAACAACCGGCAGTCCCCCCGGCACCGGGGCGCCAGATCTCGGTGGACAGCGTCACCATTCAAGACAGCACGCTTTCTTTCACCGATAACCATCTGCCTCAGACCTTCAGCAGCACCTTCTTCAGCCTGGGGGGACGGGTCAGCGGCCTCTCGTCGGAAGAATCGAAGTTTGCCGACCTGGACCTGCGTGGCAACCTCGAAAATCACTCCCCCCTGCGGATCTCCGGGAAACTCAACCCCCTGCGGGATGATCTGTTTGTCGATCTGAAGGTTTCCTTTCAGGATATCGATCTCTCTCCCGTAACGCCCTATTCCGGCACCTACCTGGGCTATACCGTGGACAAGGGCAAACTGTTCCTCGACCTGAAATACCTGATCGACAAGAAACAGCTCAATTCGGAGAACAAGGTCTTCATCGATCAGTTTACCTTCGGCAGGAAGGTGGAAAGCGACAAGGCCACCTCCCTGCCGGTGCGCCTGGCAGTGGCCCTGCTCAAGGACCGCAAAGGTGAAATCCACCTGGATCTGCCGGTCACCGGCCGCACCGATGACCCCCAGTTCAGCGTTTGGGGCGTGGTGGGACAGATGCTCAAAAACCTGCTGGTCAAGGCGGCCACATCCCCCTTTGCCCTGCTCTCCTCCATGATGGGGAGCGGACAGGACTTCAGCACCGTTGGTTTTACGGCCGGCTCCAGCAAACTGTCCCCGGAAGAGGAACACAAACTGCAGCAGCTGGCCAAGGCCCTGGCGGACAGGCCTGCTCTGAAGGTCGAGATAAAGGGATTCGTGGACAGGGAGAAAGACCCCGAAGGCTACCGTCAGGAACTGCTCAGCAGCAAGCTGCGCAAGGAAAAGTTCCTGGAACTGGTCAAGGAGCAAAGGGCAAAAGCCGGGGAAAGCGCCGAAACCGTGCAGATAGCGGCAACGGAATATTCACGCCTGCTCAAGGCGGTCTACAGCAAAGAAAAGTTCCCCAAACCCCGCAATGTGCTGGGCCTGATAAAGGACCTGCCCGATACCGAGATGCGGAAGCTGATCATCGCCAACACGGCGGTGGGTGAGAACGAACTGCAAGCCCTGGCGCGGGAGCGGTCCGCGGCGGTCATGACCTACCTGGTTTCAAAGGGGGGCATCCCTGCGGAACGCCTGTTTCAAAAGAACGATGACATCCACAAACCGCCTGTCAAAGAGACTGCCCGCAGCCGGGTAGAGTTCAACGCCATCGTGCAATGAGCCGGCAGGCGCAGCAGGTTAAGCCTCAAGCTTGCGTGCTTCTCCGCTTTTCAGGGACGAAGCCCATTCATTGAGCGTCCGTACCCGCTCCACTACCGGCGGATGGGAATAGTGAAAAGCAGCGTAGAACGGATGAGGAAACAGGTTTGAGAGGTTCTCCGCCGAGAGCTTGACCAGGGCCGAAGCCAAGTCCTGGGGACGGCCGGTCAGTTCGGCGGCAAACCGGTCAGCCTCCCGTTCCTGACAGCGCGAACGCCAGGCTGACAGGGGCCCCAGCGGGAACATCACCAGCGACCCAATCAGGCCGAGGACCACCACCCGCCCCGGCAGCGACAGATCCGCCGGCAGCCCCAGCACCCCCGGCAGTCCCTCCCAACCCAGCAACCTGAAGCTGATCCAGGCCCCTGCCAGGGCCATCACCTCCGCCTCCAGCAATCGTTTCCAGATGTGCCCCCGCTTCCAATGGCCGATCTCATGGGCCAGTACCGCCACGATCTCGCCGTGGGTCATCTGCCTGATCAGCGTATCGAACAGCACGATGCGCTTGACGCGGCCGATACCGGTGAAATAGGCATTGGAATGCCGGCTGCGCCGGGAAGCATCCATCTGCATGACCCGTCCCACCTTCAGGCCCGCCTTTTCCATCATGGCCCGGATCTCATCCTCCAGCCCCTCCTCGGTAACCGGCTCGAATTTGTTGAAGAGCGGTTCGATCACATAGGGAGAGATAAACATCATGAACAGACTGAACAGCGCCAGGAAAGACCATACCCACAGCCACCAGTGAGACTGACTCCACCCGATCAGACTGAAGACCGCCGCAATCAGTACCGCCAGCAGCACGGCCCCGATCAGTTGCGACTTGAGGAAGTCCAGCACCCACAGGCGGGGCGTCATGGTGTTGAAACCGTAGCGCGCCTCGATTACGAATGTGCCATAGAGGTCAAAAGGCATTCCCAGGAGCGTCTGGCACCAGGTCAACAACAGGAAGAACAGGATGCCGTTGAGTACGGGCCCGCTACACAAGCCTCCCACCCAGCGGTCATAAATGACGATCAGGCCGCCGAACAGAAAGAGGACCAGCAGCGCATTATCGAACAGCGACTCCCACAACCCGAGCCGGCTGGAGTCGACAGTGTAGGCGCTGCTGCTGAGCAGTTTCTCTTCGTCAATGGCACCGGCGAATTCCTTGGGAACCTTGGTGCCGTACTGCCGGAGATGACGCAGGTTGATATGGCGCAGCCAATAGCTGAAGGCGGTCAGGGTAACGAAAAGCAGGAACAGGGTCGGTTTCATCGGACGACTTCCTTTGCATCGATAAAAAGAGGGGCGAAACGTGTGCTTCGCCCCTGTTGCCAGGTTACAATAGCCTTAACACGTGGTCAGATACTCCGACAGTCCGTGGTTACAAGTTCAGGTAAATGAACGGAGACTAGCAGGCTGTTGAATTCTCAGGTTGTTCAAAAATGGACAGATCGTCGCACCCGCAGGAGGCCCCGCGGAGGCGTAGCACCCAAGGGTGTAAACAGCGCTACGCCGCACAATTTCACATGTGAAATTGGACCGCGGAGGCGCCCGGAGGGTGAGGCCACAGGCCGAAGTCACAAGGTGGCTGACGAGGACGGCGGCGAGATGCCGTTTTTCAACAACCTGTTAGATCAGGGCGATCACTTCCCTGACGCATTTTCCGATCCCCTCGTGCACCTCGGAAATATGCGTGGCCAGCATGTAAGCCGGGGTTGATACCAGCTTGTTCTCCCGGTCCACTACGCACTCCGTCACGGCGCAATCCTGGTGCCGGGCGCCGGTTTTCCCGATTTCGGCGGCCGTGCCGGCATCGGTGCCGATGGTGAGTGTGGGGGCCAGTTCCTTGCCGAACACCGCAGCCGTGACCACCGGGGCGATGCAGATGGCCCCGATCGGCTTTTTGGCAGCCGCCATCTCTTTCAACAGCCGGGCAACTTCGGGGTGTACCGACGCGGCAGCACCTTTTACGGCGAAATCGCACAGGTTCTTGGCGGCGCCGAAACCGCCGGGAAAGATGACTGCATCCAGATCGGCCGCGGTGACCGCTGCAATATTACGGATATCGCCGCGGGCGATACGGGCCGATTCCACCAGGGCGTTGCGCTTGGCTCCGGTTTCTTCCATGGTCGCATGGTTTGTCTCGGGAAACTCCGCATCAGGAGCCATGCAAACCGCCTCCGCCCCGCACTGGTCGATCGCCAGCAGGGTAAAGACCGCCTCGTGGATCTCGCTGCCGTCGCGCACGCCGCACCCGGACAACACAACCCCAACCTTCTTCATAGCCATTCCTCCTTTGTATGGGTGACGCCGCAACAGGACGCCTCACGTAATGTGCTGCAGCAAGAAAGCTGCTACTGCGCCGCCTCGTTCAAGGCCCGCCGCACGGCCTCGTCATAGGAGATCAACTGCAGCGGGATCAATTGGCGGATGACATTTTCCCGGCAAATCACCTCGTTTGCAAGCCCCTCGATCAGCGGCATCGACACCGACGGCGGCACCGGGCTGAACAGCCCGACCCAGTAGGAGGAGAGCTTGGGGGTCAGCACCGGCACCGGGATTATCAGCAGCGGCTTGCCAGTCAGACGGGCAAAGCGTTCCAGCATGTCACGATAGGTGAGAATGTCGGGACCACCGATGTCGTAAGTGCCGCCGGCGGTACGCTCATCCGCCAGGCAACCGGCCAGGTATGCGATCACGTCATCCACCGCAATGGGCTGGCATCTGGTCGAGACCCAGCGGGGGGTAACCATCACCGGCAAACGCTCCACCAATCCCCGCACCAGCTCGAAGGAGGCGCCCCCTGCCCCGATGATCACGGCTGCCCGTAGAAAGGTGGTGGCAAAGGCGCCGGAGCGCAGGATCTCGGCCACCTCCAGGCGGCTCCTGAGATGCTCGGACAGCTGAGAGCCGGTTTCTCCCAGCCCCCCGAGGTAGATAACCCGCCGCACCCTGGCCCGGTCGGCGGCCATGGTAAAATTCCGGGCCGCTTCGCGGTCGCGACGTTCAAACCCGGTCCGGCCTCCGGCCATGGAATGCACCAGGTAAAAAGCGGTATCGATACCTTTCAGGAGCGGCAACAGCGAGGCACGGTCCAGCATGTCACCCCGCACCGCTTCCGCACCGGCAGGGATGGCAACGGCGGTCCCCCGCGCCAAACAGCGCACCCGGCAGCCTCGTTCCAGCAGGAGGCGGGTCAGACGCTTTCCGATAAAGCCGGTGGCGCCGGTTATCAGTACCGTCTTTTCCTTGTCGTCCATAGAATGGAGTGTGCCATAGCTATGCGGCAACTCAAGCCCCCCTGACACAGGGTCTGCAGAGGAAAGGTGCCACACTGGAAAAGGGTTTGCAATATCTAATTCCGGTGGCAGAATGGGCATCAAGACAGGCGGCATAACTGGCCTGCGGAGGGAACGTGGCTAAAACCGGGCTGGAAAGAAAGGGGCTGCCTCCTGTGGCGGACTATGGCGCAACCATACTGATTCTGGGCGCCTTTCCGGGTGAGGAGTCGCTTCGCCGGCAGCAGTACTATGCCCATCCGCGCAACCTGTTCTGGGACATAATGGGAGAGCTCTGCGGCGCCGGCCGGGACAAGACCTACACCGAGCGTGTGGCTGTCCTGCTGCACAATGGCATTGCCCTGTGGGACGTACTGGCATCGTGCAGCAGGATTGGGAGCATGGATGCCGACATCCGCCGGGGAGGCTTCAGTGTCAACGACTTCAGAGCCTTCCTGACCCTGCACCGGATCGGCAGCATCTTTTTCGACGGGGCCAAGGCGGCCGAACTCTTTCGGCGGCACGTCGTCCCGACCCTGGCGGATACCCCCGAACTGATCGCGCTGCCATCAACCAGTCCTGCCAATGTACGGGTCGATCGGCAAGAGAAGCTCTGCCGCTGGCTCGAAATCAGGAAGTATCTCTCTGACCGCGATGCTGCGGGCAAGGAACAGCGCGACACGGCCGCAGGCCAGAAATCGGACAGATGCAGCACCGGCGGCATGCCCGGCGCCGCAGCAAAGGACTGAAGCGATGTCACCGATTCACCGGCAGGAGATCGCCTGCCAGCAGGTACTGATGGAGGATGCCTCGGTTTTCTCCGTGCAATGGAGCATCTTTCCTGCCGGCATCGCAGCCGGCCTGACCGCCGATCTCCTGCTGCAGCGCTACCAGGATTACATCCGGCACTTTACCTTCGGCATCATCCGTCCGGTGCAGGAGCCGCACGGGGTTGAGTTCCGGCTGGGCGGCAGCGGCCTGAGCCTGATCAGCTTTCTTCCTCCACTGCCATCGGCGGAGAGCACGGCACTGCAGATCTGCGGCGGAATACTGGTGCAGCCGCGCCAATGCCGACGCGGGGAATTGCATTTCAGCGTCGTACCGGGGGAGGAAGGGACCAAGGTCGAGCTACGGCTCTCCGATTTCTGCCCCCTGATCCTCGGCAGCCCCAGTCCCTCACCCATCAGGCGCTGGCTCTATCGCCTGACCCAGGCTCTGATCCATCGTCTGGTGACGGTACGCTTTCTTATTCTGCTCCATCGCGAGCGGTCAGGTCGGCGCACGGCCGTGCGTGTGGTACGTGTCAGCGTGCGTGAAGGCCGCCCCACCTAGGTTCGCTCCCTCCGTGACCCTCTCCATAAGCGTGTTCTAAGGGCTTGAACGGGCCTGAAAATATGCTAAAGTTAGCTTTCGAGACCGCCACTTCAAAGGACACTTCCCATGCCCCACGCCAATATAGAGATCCCGGAAAAACTCCCCATTTACGGCCAAAAAGAGATGGTTGCCTTCCCCTACATGATCTTTCCGGTGTTCGTCAACGACCGGGAGGTACAGATCTTCACCGAGGCGGACAAGTACGACAAGCTGGTGGCAATCGTGCTCAAGCGGAATGAAGCGAACGGGGGACCGAGCGGAGAATTCTTTCCGATCGGCACGCTCTGCCGGGTCAACCAGATCAAGAAGGTCAGCGACGGCAAGTTCAAGGTAACTCTGGAGGGGCTGCACCGCCTGAGAATCCTTGAACTCGAGGAGGCTTCGCCGGTCACTCTGGCCCATTGCGAAGTGGTGCGGGAATTCGTGGAAAAGAGCATGGTATCCGAGGCCCTGGTGCAGAGCCTCAATGCCCTGCTGAAGATATCGCTCTCCTATGGCAAGCCGCTGCCGGACGATGTCATGAAGATGATCGACTACATCGACAACCCGGCCCGGCTGTCGGACCTGGTGGCGCTCTACGTCAGCCTGCCGCTGCCCGACCTGCAGGAACTGCTGGAAACGGTCGATCCGCTGGAGCGGCTGAAGAAGGTCTACGTGCACCTGACCAACGAGGTGCAGCGCATCCAGGTCAAGAGCGAGGTGGCCAGCGAAGTCAACCGCAAGGTGGGCAAGAATCAGAAGGAATACATCCTGCGGGAACAGATGAAGCACATCCAGGAGGAGTTGGGCGAGGACGATCCCCGCACGGCCGACATGAACGAACTGCGGCGCCGGATCGAGGAGGCGGGGCTGCCGGAAGAGGTCCGCAAGATCGCCGACAAGGAACTGCAGCGCCTGGAGCGCATCAATCCCGCCTCACCGGAATACACGGTTTCCCGCACCTATCTGGACTATCTGGCCGGCATGCCCTGGAGCACCAGCACCGAGGACAGCCTGGACATCCTGCGGGCCGAGGAGATACTGAACGAAGACCATTACGACCTGAAGAAGGTCAAGGAGCGTATCCTGGAATTCCTGGCGGTGCGCTCGCTCAAGGACAACATGAAGGGGCCGGTACTCTGCTTCGTCGGTCCCCCCGGTGTCGGCAAGACCAGCCTGGGCAAATCGATCGCCCGCTCCCTGGGGCGCACGTTCGTGCGCATCTCCCTGGGGGGGGTGCGGGACGAGGCCGAGATCCGCGGCCATCGCCGCACCTACATTGGTGCGCTGCCGGGCCGGATCATCAAGGAGCTGTTCCGCTGCGGCAGCAACAACCCGGTCTTCATGCTGGACGAGATCGACAAGCTGGGGCAGGATTTCCGCGGCGACCCGGCCAGCGCACTGCTGGAGGTGCTCGATCCGGAGCAGAATTTCTCCTTCAACGACCATTACCTGGATGTGCCTTTCGATCTTTCCAAGGTGATGTTCATCACCACCGCCAACCAGTTGGACCCGATACCCGGGCCGCTCAAGGACCGGATGGAGGTGATCCGCCTGGCCGGCTACAGTACCGAGGAAAAACTGCACATCGCCCGCAACTTCATCATCCAGCGCGAGGTCGAGGAAAACGGGCTGAAGGGCAAACCTCCCGAATTTCATGACGACGCCCTTGAACGGCTCATCACCGAATACACCCGCGAGGCCGGCGTCCGTAACATGCAGCGCACCATCGCCTCCATCTGCCGCAAGGTCGCCAAGGAGATCACCCAGAAAAAGCCTCTGCGTACGCCGATTACCCCGGAGGTGGTGGCGGAACTCCTCGGGCCGCGCAAATTCCACAACGAAGTCGCAGCCGAAAACGATCGCGTGGGGGTCGTCACCGGCATGGCCTGGACCGAGACCGGCGGAGACATCCTGTTCGTGGAGGTCACCAGCATGCCGGGCAAATCGGAGCTGATCCTGACCGGATCGCTGGGAGACGTGATGAAGGAGTCGGCCCGGGCGGCCCTTTCGTACGTAGAGGCCCACTTCGGCGACTTCGGGATCGCTCCCGGCGCCTTTGACAACAAGATCATCCACATCCATGTGCCTTCAGGCGCCATCCCCAAGGACGGCCCTTCGGCAGGGATCACCATGGTCACCGCGCTGGTTTCTCTGCTGACCGACAAGCCAGCCAAACGCGGAGTGGCCATGACCGGCGAAATCACCCTGACCGGCCGGGTGCTGGCAATCGGCGGACTCAAGGAAAAGGTGCTGGCTGCCCATCGGGCGGGGGTGCGCAGAATTGTGGCCCCGGAGCGCAACCGCAACGACCTGGAGGACATACCCGACAACGTCCGCACCGGCCTGGAATTCACGTTCATCAACGAGGCGCGCGAAGCCCTGGCAGTTGCATTCTAGCGCCGGGTGCGCAACCGCAGGTTTGTTCCGCTCCTGAACACGGGTTCTACAGGCAGAGAGAGACATGAGGGACGACAGGGTACCAGGCTCGTAAAAAGCCCTGACCAGGGATGAAGAGATGACAGACCGCCGTTATGTCTGCTATCTTGTTCATCCCTGTTGCTGATTTTGGCGCATAGTAAAAGGACCTGCATGAATATCGCGGTGATCGATAGGCTCCTGATCCTGTTTTTTCAGGAGTTGCAGAACTATTTCGCCCTGGCCGGGCGGTCGTTTGTGCGCATGTTCAGCCGCCCCTTCTACTATCGTGAATTCGCGATCCAATTCGACAAACTCGGCTTTTCCTCGCTTTTCATCTGCATATTGACCGGGCTGTTCACCGGCATGGTCATGGCGCTGCAGGCGCTGATCCAACTCAAGCCATTCGCCGCCACCAGTTATGTGGGCGGCATGGTGGCAGCCACCATGATCAAGGAGCTGGGGCCGGTACTGGCCTCGCTGATGGTGGCCGGTAGGGTCGGCTCCGCCATCACCGCCGAACTCGGCACCATGGTGGTGACCGAACAGGTGGACGCCATGCGGGTGGAGGGCACCGACATCATCAAGCGCCTGGTGGCGCCACGCCTGAAGGCCATGCTGCTGGCGATGCCGCTCCTGACGGTGGTCACCGACGCCACCTCCCTGCTGGGGGGCTATGTCATGTCCGCCGGTTACGGCATCAATCCCACCATGTACGTCAGCGGACTGCCCCAATTCATGGTCTTCCAGGATCTGATCGAAGGGCTGGCCAAGCCTGCGTTCTTCGGCCTGATCGTGGCCATGACCGGTTGCTACGCGGGACTGAACACCCGCCGGGGAGCCGAAGGAGTGGGCGCGGCCTCCAAACAGGCGGTGGTGCTGTCGTCGGTGACGATCCTGGTATCCGATTTTTTCATCTCCAAGATATTCGTGGCCTTCAGGTAAGGAGCGCTGCATGACCTACTGGCTTTTCAAGACCGAGCCGGGCTGTTTCTCCTTCGACGATCTGAAGAACCGCCCCGGCATGACCGAGCACTGGGACGGGGTGCGCAACTTCCAGGCCCGCAACTTCCTGCGGGATGCCATCAAGGTCGGCGACCTGGTGCTGTTCTACCACAGCAACATCGCCATTCCGACCGTGGTGGGCATTGCCGAGGTGGTAAGGGGTGGCTACCCCGATTTTACCGCCCTCGATCCGGGCAGCGACCACTTCGACCCAAAATCCTCTCCCGATCATCCGATCTGGTACATGGTCGACGTGCGCTACCGGGAACCGCTGCTGCGCCCGGTCACCCTGGAACAGATCAAGGGCAATCCTCTTCTGGACGAGATGCCGCTGGTCCGGCGCAGCCGGCTTTCCATCCAACCGGTTACGCCGGAGCAGTGGCAGATCATCATGACCATGGGGGGTATGCCGGACCGATGACCAGCAGCAATTCGATCCGTATGGAAAAGGTATGCTATTCCGTCGGTGGCCGCAAGATACTGGAAGATTTCGACTTCTGCCTGGAACGGGGAGTCAATCGTACCATCCTGGGGGTCAGCGGGGCCGGCAAGACCACTATCCTCAAGCTGCTGCTGGGGCTCCTGGAACCGCAGGCGGGACGGGTATTCATCGGTGATCAGTGCATCACGGGACTGCCCGAGTCCCGGTACGTAGAGCTGCGCAAGCGCATTGCCATCGTTTTCCAGGGTGGTGCCCTGTTCGATTCCATGACCGTCGGAGAAAACGTCGGTTACCGCCTGTTCGAGGAGGGGCGGCTCAGCATCGGCGAGATCGAACGGATCGTGCTGGAAAAACTGCAGTTCGTCGGCGTAGAGCAGGCTCTGGACCTGTATCCGTCCGAGCTTTCCGGCGGAATGAAAAAACGGGTCGCCATAGCAAGGGCCCTGGCAGCCAATCCGGACTATATCTTTTTTGATGAACCGACTACCGGGCTGGACCCGATCGGGGTCTACAACATCTGTCACCTGATGCAGCGGCTGCAGGCCGGGGGCACGACCACTCTGATGGTCACCCACGACCTTGCCACCGCCTTCGTCACCTCTGACCGCTTCACTTTTCTGCATAAGGCGCGGCAGGTGTTCGAGGGCACCGAGGCGGAGATGAAGGCCAGCGCTCTGCCTGAGGTGCAGGAATTCCTGCAGCCGACGGATCGATCTCTATTTGTCCTACATGCGGAAAAGGAACGGAAGACGACATGGAACGCAGCAACGAGATAGGCTGGGCGCAGGTCCGGGCAGGGGTGTTCATCGTGGCGGCGCTGATCTTCATCGCAGGCGGCATCCTGCTGATGGGACAGAAGACCAAGATGTTCACCTCCAAGGGGAAACTGCAGGTGATCATGAGCGACGTAGCCGGACTCAAGGAAGGGGCGCCGGTCTGGCTGGCGGGGGTGGATGTGGGGGTGGTTACCGCCATCGGCTTCGCCAACCCGGAGAAGAACAACGAGGTCACCATCCAATTGGAGGCGGACAAGGGCGCCCTGCGCAAGATCGGTTCCGATTCCTCCATCACCATCAAGACCCGAGGGTTGATGGGCGAAAAGTACGTGGACATCACCCCGTCCCAGTCCTATTCGCTGACACAGCCGACCATCCTGCACGGCACCTCCGTGGCCAGGCTGGATGATGTCATCCAGAAGGCCGGAACGACCTTCGACCGGGTCAACACCGTCGTGGACAGCATCACCCAGGGCAAGGGCACCCTCGGCAAGCTGAACACCGACCCGGCCCTGTACCAGAACATCGTCAAACTGACCAACGAATTGAGCGACCTGACAATCACCATCAACCGGGGCGAAGGCACGCTGGGCAAACTGAACCGCAGCCCGGAACCGTACAACAAGCTGATCAGCATTCTCAACCGGGCCGACCGGACCCTGCAGGACATCCAGGCCTCCGAGGGAAGCTTGAACAAGCTGATCCATGACAAGACTCTTTACGACAAACTCGTGTCCCTGGCCGACAAGAGCGTCGAGGCTGCCCAGGATGTACGCGAACTGAACAAGAAGCTGACCTCCCAGGACAGCACCATCGGCCAGTTGATCGGAAGCCGTGAGCTTTACGACAAGGGGCTCTCCCTGCTGACCAGGGCCGACAACTCGGTCAAGGCTATCGAAGAGATCACCGGCCGGGTCAACAAGGGCGAGGGGTCGCTGGGCAAGGCCATCAACGAGCAGGAGCTTTACGAGCGCCTGAACAAAATGGTGGACTCGGTGGACCTGCTGGTCAGCGACATCAAGAAAAATCCGGGGCGCTACGTGAAGTTCTCGCTGTTTTAATCCGAAAAAATGTACCCTCTCAAAAGCACGTTACGGGGATGTACAGGAGAAAATAAGCTGTCTATCCTGTACATCCCTGTAAAATTTATTTTCCGGTTTTCGCTGTATCCATTTGTATTTTTATTTAACTTAAACCCTTGATTCGAGGTGCTGCATGAAACGACTGTTACTGCTGCTGGTATCCCTGAATCTGTGGTGTTCCCCTCTGTTGGCCGCCACTCCTGCGTCCCTCACCGTTTCGGAGACCGCGGCCGGGGCACCCGCGACCGCATCCAAGGCGACCCTGGAGGAAAAGGTCGTGGAGCACACCCTTAAAAACGGCATGAAGCTCCTCCTGGTGGAACGCCACACCTCGCCGACCGTCTCGGCCTGGATCCGTTTCCGCGTGGGCAGCGTCGACGAACGCAGCGACGAGCGGGGCATTGCCCACATGCTGGAGCATATGCTCTTCAAAGGCACCACCACCCTGGGCACCACCAACTATGCCGCCGAAAAGCCGATCCTGGACAAGATCGAACAGACTGCCCAGGCCTTGATGGCGGAAAGGGCCAGGGGCGCCAAGGCGGATACGGCCCGGATCGCCGATCTGGAAAAGCGGCTCGCTACCCTGGAGGCGGAAGCCTCGAAATACGTCATCAAGGACGAATTCTTTGAGATATATTCCAAGAATGGCGGCGTGGGATATAACGCCTTTACCAGCCGGGACGGCACCACGTACCTGATCAGCCTGCCCTCAAACAAGCTGGAACTGTGGGCCGCAATAGAGTCCGACCGCATGAAGAATGCAGTGCTGCGCGAATTTTACACCGAGCGGTCGGTGGTGATGGAGGAGCGGCGCCGCTCCTACGATGCCGATCCCGAGAGCAAATTGTGGGAGACGTTCGTGGCTGCCGGTTTTCTGGCGCATCCCTACGGTCAGCCGACCATCGGCTGGATGTCGGACATCGAAGGGCTGACCCGCACCAAGGCCGAGCAGTTCTTTCACAATTACTATGCCCCCAACAACTCCATCGTGGCGATTGTCGGCGATATCGACACCAAGAAGACCATCGCGCTGGTGGAGCGTTACTTCGGCGACATCGTCCCCGGCAAGCCCACCCTCCCGGTAACGACCGAAGAGCCGAAACAGGGGGGTGAACGGCGCATGGAACTGGTGGCCGAAGCCGAGCCGACCCTGATCATGGGTTTCCACAAGCCGGCCATCAATGAACCGGACGACTACATCTTCGAAGTGATCAGCATGATCCTGGGGCAGGGACGGACATCCCGCCTTTACAAGAAACTGGTGATCGAACAGCAACTGGCAACCGACGTCGGCGTGTTCGACGCACCCGGCCGCCGCTATCCGAATCTGCTGGTGCTGAATGCCACTCCCCGTGCTCCCCACACGGTGCAGGAGGTGGAGGCAGCCATCCTGACCGAGCTGGAGCTGCTGAAGATCGCTCCGGTATCACAGGGGGAACTGCAGCGCATCCTCAACAGGATTGAATACGAGGAAGCCCGCCGCATGGGTACCAACGGCGGCCTGGCCCGCAATCTGACCGAATATGAGGCGGTTGCCGGCACCTGGCGCTACATGATCGAGTACCGCCACAAGGTGGCTGCGGTCACGCCGGCCGACATCCAGCGCGTGGCACGCGATTACTTCACCCGTGAGAACCGCATGATCGGGCTGATCACCAAAAAAGGGGGGGCCGCTAAATGAAGAGGCTGATCATCTCTCTGTGCATCACTCTCTGTGCTGTCTGGCCAGCCTTTGCAGCCGGCCAGGGGGCGGCCGATCCCCGCACCATGACCTTTGCTCCCCTGCGCTACGACATTCCCAAAGCGGAGCGGGTCGTGCTGGACTGCGGCATGCCGGTTTACCTGCTGAGCGACCCTGAGCTGCCGATCATCAATATCAGTGCCATGGCGCGTACCGGTTCGGTCTACGAGCCCCCCGGCAAGGCAGGCCTGGCCTCCATGACCGGCAGCGTCATGCGCAGCGGCGGCGCCGGCGGACTCGCTCCGGACAAGATGGACGAAGAGCTGGAATTCATGGCTTCGGCAGTGGAAAGCAGCATCAACAGCGATATGGGTACGGTCATGCTGACCTCGCTCACCAGGAATTTCAGCCGCACCTTGCGGATCTTTGCGGATGTGCTGCTGCGGCCGGACTTCAGCGAGAAACGCGTGGACATCGCCCGCAAGCAGATGATCGAGGGGCTGCGCCGCCAGAATGACGACCCCAAGGAGCTTGCCGACCGCGAAATGACCAAGGCCATCTACTCCGGTCATCCGCTGGGTGTCGTGCCTACCTTCTCGTCGGTCAATGCCGTCACCAGACAGGACCTGATCGATTTCCACCGCCGTTTTTACCGGGTGGACAACATCATCCTGGCGGTTTCCGGCGATTTTGAGCGGGGGGCCATGCTGAAGGAGTTGAACGCCGTGTTCGGCCCCGCCTCGGCCGCGCCCCCCCTGGCACTGCCGGCCATTCCCCAGCCGGAGCCGAAATTCGCCCCGGAGGTCCTGTATGCCCGCAAGGACGTCAATCAGACCGTCATCCGCATGGGACACCTGGGCCTGCGTAAGGACAACCCCGATCTCTATGCCGTCCGTGTTCTCGATTACATTCTCGGGGGCAGCTTCACCTCGCGCCTGACCATGGAGATCCGCACCAACCAGGGGCTGGCCTATAACGTCGACAGCCATTTCGATATCGGACGCCGTTTTACCGGTAATTTCGTGGCCACCACCGAAACCAAGGCGGGAACCACCGGCAGGACGATTACCCTCATGAAAGACATTATCGCGGACATGACCAGAAAACCGATCACCGATCAGGAACTGAAGTCCGCCCGCGAATACATCATCAACTCCTTCATGTTCGGGTTTACCAGTCCGGCAACCATCGTTACGCAGCGAGCCAGGCTCGAGTTCTACGATTATCCCCCCGATTACCTGGAAACATACCGGGACAGGATCGCCAGGGTAACCAAAGACGATGTGCTGGCTGCCGCCCGCAAGTACCTGAAGCCCGCTGCCTTCAAACTGATCGTGGTCGGCGACGCCGCCAGGTTCGACATGCCGCTGTCGACCTTCGGAAGCGTTCACGAAATCGATCTGAGACAGGACCTTACCGGAGAATAGGAGAAGAGCATGGCGCGATTCACACTGGATCAGAGTTTCGACACCGGACTGCCCAAGATCGACCAGCAACACCGGCAACTCGTCGCGCTGATCAACGATCTGGATGAGGCTGTTGAGAAGGGCACTGCCAAAGCAATGATCGGGGGGGTTCTTCAAGAGTTGATCCGCTACGTGGGCAACCATTTCACGGATGAGGAGGCCCTGATGATGCGGCACAATTTCCCCGGTCTACCCATGCATTGCCAGGAGCACGATTTTTACGTGACACGGCTGAGCCAGATTCAGGAGGGTTTGCTGGATGGAGAGGATCTCGGCAGAAACACCCTCGATTTCCTGCTGGACTGGCTTTCCAGCCACATCAAAGGGACTGACATGGTGTATGCGGCCTTTATCCGGGAACAGACCGGTTACAATAAAGATTGAAATTGAATTACCGATAAGAGATGGTATCAGGACACAGACCAAGGAGTCTGCCATGAAGATCGAAGCCGGAACAATCAACACCATGCTGCCGAATGAAAAGATACACAGAAGAGGGCCAGCCCGTACGAAGGAAGATGAGCGGACAGCCGCATCGTCAGACCCTGCCTTCAGCGTAACCCTTTCCAAGGCCTTGGAGCAGCCGGCCGCCGCACCGGCAGAGGACGATGAGGAAATCCGGCGTGCCAGGGTAGCCGCCATCCGGGAACAGTTGGCTTCCGGCAGCTACAACATCAGCGGCAAGGATGTTGCCAGCAAGATCCTCAACGCCATCAAGGAATAGCTTTTTCTACAGCAGAACGAAAGAAGCCCGCTTGTGCGGGCTTTTTTCGTTAGTGCGGCAGGCTGCGGACCTTTGCCGGCTATGAAACGACGGTGCTGACCTCCTGGGAATAACCGCTCTCATTACCATCGGAATCGAGCGCGGTAACCACGAAATAATAGGTGCCGGGCTCGCTGATATTCACCGCCGCAGTGTTTCCCTGGTCCACCGTGACCACGGAGGTATATGTCCCGGATGTCGTTCCGTAGTGAACCTTGTATCCGGCCAGATTCGACAGGGGTGTACCATCCTGGTTGGTGGAGGGATCCCATGCCAGGTTCACCACCTTGGTCGTGGCTCCGCTTACCGCACCTGGCTGCCCGGCATCACCAGGCTGCCCTGCATTGGAAGATATACCGCTGGCTGCCGACTGGCCTCCGCCGCCACCTCCACCGCCGCATCCGACCAAAGTACTCATCATCACCATCAAGGACAGAACAAGAATTGAAAAACTTTTGAATTTCCGCATGCATCATCTCCCTTCACAATCGTTTGAAATCGGAGGCCGAAACATCCGGCCAGGGTCTTGCGGCAGAGGGAGTGAAATTCTCCCCCGTGCTGCGATAGCCCATACTAGTCCGGAACGTAAAAAAACCCTGTGACACCTGTCACACCGGACGCATATCCATGAACATCCCTATGGACAGGCATCACAGAAAACATTTGACAGGCGGCAGGGGAGTATGGCACCGCAATAGGCCAATCAGGAATGACACCAGGAAGGAGATACATGCTATGAACAGCTGTCCCTGCGGAAGCGGCCTG
The DNA here is from genome assembly GCF_016865365.1 of Geobacter sp. SVR. Lineage (NCBI taxonomy): Bacteria > Pseudomonadati > Thermodesulfobacteriota > Desulfuromonadia > Geobacterales > Geobacteraceae > Geobacter > Geobacter sp. SVR. Next base: position 703,741 of record NZ_AP024469.1, on the reverse strand, counting down.
ACCTATGCCGATTGCTGCGAACCTGCCATTACCGGCGTACATCCGGCCGAAACGGCGGAAAAACTGATGAGGGCGCGCTACACCGCCCACGTTTACGTGCAGACTGATTTCCTGTTCGAAAGTACCCATCCCGACCATCGCCGGGGCTACGATCACAAGGGGACCGAGGAATGGGCCAGGAATTCCGAATGGCAGGAGCTCCGGATTCTGGAGACGGCTGGGGGGAGTCGGGATGATGACAGGGGTGAGGTTGAATTCGTTGCCCGCTTCAGGGAGCAGGGCGTGGCGCGCGAACACCATGAGTGCGCCCAATTCAAACGTGAAAATGGACGATGGTACTTTACCGATGGCAGGATGGTAAAACCGAAACCGATCACGGTCGCCAAGATCGGCCGCAACGATCCCTGCACCTGCGGCAGTGGGCTCAAGTTCAAAAAGTGTTGCGGAAAATGATGCGGTTGGCAGGGAACTGCAGATTCGACTGAAGCGGTTTTTAAACCGCAGGGTTGGAATAAAGAGGGCGAAGTGGGTTGCTTCGCCCTCTTCTTTTGAGGAGTTGCAGGAGGGAGGCCGCAGGCGGATCGCGACCCCATCAACAGGAGAATCTAAGCCGTCTCTCGTGCCGCCAGGAAAAGCCCATATTCCCTGTCCCGCTTCAGGATGTGCTCAACCAGCCACCCCTGCAGAAACTTCAATACCTCCAGGGTCACTGGGGTCTTGCCCTTGGAGAACCCCCGATTGAGTTCACTGATCCGCTCGCAAAACCTTTCGTGTTCTTCGGCATGTTCCCGGCGTTGCGGATAGTTGTGCTGCTGCATCCAGGCCTCTTCGGCCGCAAAATGATAGGTGGCGTAGTCGAGCAGTTCGTCGAGCACCGGGGCCAAATGATGCCGGGGCCGTTCCAGCACGAAGATGTCATAGGTTTTGTTGAACAGTGAAAACAGATGCCGATGATGCTCATCGAACTGATCGACACCCAGCCTGAACGAATCATTCCACTCGGCCATGGGCATGGCTTCCTCCGGGAAACAGCGATATGTCATTGCAGTGCAGCAAAAAGATACTCCGGCAGCGGTACGTACGGCCTCAGTGGCCGGCCATGTCCACCGCCATGGTGATGGCCGCCAGCATGCTCCGCTCCGAGGCACGGCCGGTCCCGGCCAAGTCGTAGGCGGTGCCGTGGTCGACCGAGGTGCGGATGATCGGCAGCCCCAGGGTGATATTGACCGCGTCGTCGAAGTGCAGCATCTTCAGGGGAATCAAGCCCTGGTCGTGGTACATGGCCACCACGCCGTCGTACTGCCCCTGCCGGGCGAAATAAAAGAGCGTATCGGCAGACAGAGGGCCCACCGCGTCGATCCCGGCACGTTGTGCCGCGGCGATGGCAGGGGCGATGATGTCATGCTCCTCGCGGCCGAACATCCCCCCCTCGCCGCAATGGGGGTTCAGAGCCGCGACAGCCAGACGCGGACGCTGCCTGCCGGTCAGGCGGGCCACGCCTGCGGCAGTAACCCGGATGGTCTTCAGCACCTGCTCGACGTCGATCAGGGCCGGCACATCCTTCAAGGCCTCGTGAATCGTCACCAGGCTGACCCGCAGCACTTCTCCCGCCAGCATCATCACATAATCGTCCGAACCGCACAGCTCCGCCAGCAGCTCGGTATGTCCGGGATAGTCGTGTCCTGCCCGGTGCATGGCTTCCTTGCTGATCGGCGCCGTGGCCATGGCGGCCACACTGCCATCGAGGCAGAAGCGGGCCGCGGTGCAGATATAGCGGAAAGCCGCATCGCCACTGGCCGCTGTTGGGCGGCCGTACAGCAGGTCTCCCTCATCCAGGCGGGAGAGCGCCAGGAGCGGGATCGAGCCCGGTGGAAGCAGGTGTGCCTCCCCGGGGGCGAAGATCTCCCGGATGGCCAGGGATGACCGGCATACTGCCAGCCCCCTTTCCAGGGCGTTTCCATCACCGATCACGAAGGGGATGCAGCGCCCCGCCACCGCAGGGTTCTGCAGCGCCTTGACGATGATTTCCGGGCCGACCCCGCAGGGATCCCCCATGGTGATGGCAATAACCGGCTTGACCGGAATTTCAGGCATGACGCCCCCCACACAGCTCCGCCACCGCCAGGGTGACGTTGTCGGATTTGACCTTCTTCAGCAGCAGCGTACCCCCTCCCGAAGCCAGGATGGCGGCAGGCTCCGCAACGCCCGCGGCGCCGATGGCTGCCAGGGCATGTGCCGAGGGGGGCGACGGCCCGGCCACGCGGTTGAGTTCCTCGCTGGCATAGTAGCGTATCGGAACGCCCAGCCGTTCCGCGTAGGCCTCCAGGCCGGGTTCCCCGCGCTTGGCCTCGGCCGTGGCGATACAGCAGACGCTCTGCAGAGAGAGCAGTATCCGCCGCAACTGCTGTCCGATAAACGCCTCCATCTCCTCCAGGGGGGTGCCCCGGTTGCAGCCGATGCCGAGCACCAGATCGCGCGGGCGCAAGATCAGCAGGTTGTCCGGCCGGGTCTGGGGGGGGATGTGGCGGTTGGTGACGAACAATACCCCTGCGGCACGGCTGTCGCTCGCCTTGGCGAAGGTGTCGTAAAAGCTGAGCCGCCCGCGCCCGCGAAACCAGCTGCGGGTGCGCCCGCTCGGATCGACCACGGCGATCTCCTCCCCATCCAGCAGCAGGCGGTTGAGCACCTTGACGCGGGAGAGGTCGTCGATCCCCCAGCCCTGCTCCTTGGCAAGCATGTCGAAAGCGGGCAGGTCATTGACATCCGTGGCGGTGGTGATCACTGCCCGGGCCCCGCTCACAAAGGCACACCGCTCGGCCAGTTCGTTGGCTCCTCCCAGATGCCCCGACAGGAGGGAGATGGCGAACCGGCTCCCTTCGTCCATCACTACCACGGCCGGATCGCTCTCCTTGGATTCCAGGTGGGGAGCGATCAGGCGCACCACGATCCCGCTGGCCATGATGAAAACCAGGCCGTCCACCCGGTGCCACAGCGCGGCGATCAGTTCCTTCAGGCCTGACGGCTCGAACGTGTGCCGCAGTGATCCTGCCTGGCCGGCATAGCGGTTGGCGACATGCAGCTCCACCTCCGGCAGTCCCTCCCGCAATTTCCGCCCCAGCAGTGCGCCGTTGCGGGTTATGGCGATCACGGCGATACGCATCACCCCGTGCTGTCCCGGAATCCGTGCGAAAACCCGTCGTCGTACAGAAGGGACCTGGCCTTCAGCCCCTGGCGCCGCGCTGCCAGTACATCGCCCACGATGATCAGCGCCTGGCGGTCGATTCCGGCTGCCCTCACCGCCGCGGCGATGTCGGCTAGGGTACCTTCCAGGACCAGTTCATCCTCCCAGGAAGCGCGGCAGACGACAGCCGCCGGCGTCGAAAGATCATAGGCTCCGGCCAGGAGTTCCTCCACCACTGTTTCGATCATGCCGACCGAGAGGTAGATCACCATGGTGGCTCCGATCCGGGCGATCGCGGCCAACTTTTCGCGCTCCGGCACCGGCGTGCGCCCCTCGCAGCGGGTGAAGATCACGGTCTGGGACACCTCGGGCAAGGTCAGCTCCTGCTTCAGGGCTGCCGCTGCGGCAAAGGCGCTGGTCACCCCCGGCACGACCTCATAGGCGACCCCCAGCCGGTCCAGGGCTTCCATCTGCTCCTGGATGGCCCCATAGATGGCAGGATCGCCGGTGTGCAGGCGCACGATCTTCTTCCCTGCGGCAATGGCGTCCATCATCACGGTGATGACCTCACCCAGGGTCATGCCGGCTGAATCATGGATCGCGGCATGGGTGGCATACTGCTCGACCAGGGCGCGGTCCACCAGGCTGCCGGCAAAAATGACCACATCGCTGTTGCTCAGGAGCCGTGCCCCCCGGACGGTGATCAGATCACCCGCACCCGGTCCGGCACCGACAAACGATACTTTCGGCGTCATGTACATCTCCGTCAGGCATTGGAATATCCGTTCTTGTAGTCTGAAACCCCCGGCATGTCAAGCCGGACGCGGGACCAAAAAATCTTGACAATAATGCCGAAACGTTTAAGATAAAAAAAGTCCTGTTAAGTCCAGATCACCAACGAAAGGAGAGCCCCGTATGTGGACTGAACGATTCAGAATCCGCCCGGTTTCCCACTGCAAAGAGGGTTGCCCTAGTTGGCCCGTCGCCTGATCGCGGCGGGCAGATTGTCGAAAAGCCCCGGTCTGCGGACATGGGGCTTTTTTTTTGTAACTTTTCTGCTATCATTCGCGTTTGATCTAAGTGTTCTTGGATTCAATCAGAATCCGGGAGGTCCGGGTACCGGAAAAGCCGTCTGTGCGACAACCGTATGTACCGGACGACCACACGAACGCTCGCGTCGCGGAAAAGACTCGATCGAGGCCTTCCATACAGGCGGAGGCATGGAGCCGCAGAATTCAGGCTCATATCAAACCCTCCTCCTTCGAGAGACATACATGAAAAAAGTGCTGCTGATTGTCGTACCCATCCTCCTTGTGGCCGGCGTGGCCGGCTTCACCTATTTCAAGCGCGCACCGGAAATAACTTACAAAACCGCCAGAATCGAGCGGGGCCCTATTGTTTCCACCGTTTCGGCCACCGGCAACCTGAGCGCTGTAACCACCGTCCAGGTTGGCACCCAGGTTTCGGGAACCATCCACAGGATCTATGTGGATTACAATTCCCACGTCAGGGAAGGCCAGACGATTGCCGAAATAGACCCGTCGCTCTTCCGGGCTGCGGTGGAACAGTCCCAGGGCAATTTCCTTAACGCCGAGGCCAATCTGCAGAAGGCCAAGGTAACGCAGGCAGATACCGAACGCACCTTCAATCGCAGCAAGAAGCTCCTTGAGGAAGGCATCATCTCGCAGGGAGATTACGATGTGTCCGAGGCAGCATTCCAGTCGGCCCGCGCGGCCGTTAAGGCGGCCGAAGGGAGCGTGGCCCAGACCAGAGGGGCCTTGATGCAGTCCCGCACCAACCTGAACTATGCGATCATCCGCTCCCCGGTGAACGGGGTGGTCATTTCCCGCGCAGTGGATGTGGGCCAGACCGTGGCCGCATCCTTTCAGACGCCGACCCTGTTCACCATCGCCAAGGACCTGACCAAGATGCAGATCGAGGTCAGCGTGGACGAATCGGATATCAGCCGCATCAAGCTCGATCAATCCGCCAGCTTCACGGTGGATGCCTACCCGGAGCAGTCCTTCAAGGGCAAGGTGGTCCAGATCCGTAATGCACCGGTTGTCTCACAGAATGTCGTCACCTATGTGGTGGTGGTCAATGTCGACAACGACGATCTCAAGCTGAAGCCGGGCATGACCGCCAATGTCTCGATCCAGGTGGACAGGAACGACGACGCCCTCAAGCTGCCGCCGGCAGCCCTGCGTTTCAAGCCCAAAGGGGAAGAGCCCTCGGCCAAGCGTTCCGGCCCTGCGGATAAGGCCCGGCCCGGCCGCAAGGAAGAACGGGGACAGCAGGTGTACCTCCTCAAGGAGGGTAAACCGGCCGCCGTTACCATCAAGACCGGCATAGGCAACAATACCGCCATCGAAGTGACGGAGGGGGCATTGAAGGAGGGGGATGAGGTGATCGTGGAACAGCTGGGCGGCGACAGCGCCAAGAAGAAGCAGGGCATGGGCCCCGGCATGGGGCGCCCTTTTTAACCCATGAAGCAGGTCATCGCACTCAATGACATCCGCCGCATCTTCGTCATGGGCGACCAACAGTTCGAGGCGCTCAAGGGCGTTTCGTTCTCCATTGACGAGGGGGAGTTCGTAGCCATCATGGGGGCTTCGGGCAGCGGCAAATCCACCTGCATGAACATCCTCGGCTGCCTGGACCGCCCCACCTCGGGAGAGTACCTGCTGGACGGACTGGCAGTGGGGGGCATGTCCCCCAACCAATTGGCGGAGATCCGCAACCGCAAGCTGGGCTTCGTGTTCCAGGGATTCAACCTGCTGGCCCGTACTCCGGCGGTGGAAAATGTCGAGCTGCCGCTGATCTACGCCGGCATCTCATCGAAGGAACGCCGCACAAGAGCCGTGGAAGCACTGGAGCAGGTCGGATTGTCGGGTAAGACCGGCAACCATCCCAGCCAGCTCTCAGGGGGGCAGCAGCAGCGGGTGGCAATCGCCCGGGCTTTGGTCAACAAGCCTGCCGTCATCCTGGCCGACGAACCGACCGGCAACCTGGACAGCATCACCAGCGAAGAGATCATGGGGCTGTTCAAGAGCCTCAACGAGCAGGGGATCACCATCATCATGGTGACGCATGAACATGACGTGGCCGCCCATGCCGGGCGGCAGATCACCTTCCGCGACGGACGGATCATCGGGGATACCAAGGCAGATGCTTTGTAAGGCACGGCAATGGAACGCGGATGACGCGGATTCGCTCCATCCGCGCACATCAGAGTTCAATTATGAACAAGAAGCTCCCATGACATGGACGTAGTACAGACACTGAAAATAGCCCTGCGGGCGCTGCGCACCAACAAGATGCGCTCATTCCTGACCATGCTGGGGATCATCATCGGCATCGCCGCAGTGATCGCCATGATGGCTGTTGGAGCGGGAGCCCGCCATGTCATCTCCCAGCAGATCGCCAGTATCGGCAGCAACATCATCCTGGTGATCCCCGGCTCGACCACCAGCGGAGGCATCCGTACCGGCACCGGCGGGATGCAGACCCTGACCGGCGACGACGTGCGCGCCATCATGACCGAATGCCCCTCGGTGGAATCAGCCGCTCCGACGGTGCGCACCTCTGCCCAGGTGGTCTCCGGCAACCTGAACTGGTCGACGATCGTGATGGGCACCACCTCGGAACTGTTCGACATCCGCGAATGGGGCGTTGTGAGCGGCCGCAGCATCGGCCAGCAGGACAATGACGGCGCTGCCAAGGTCTGCCTGCTGGGCCAGACCGTTGCCGAAAATCTGTTCGGGGCGGCCGACCCGGTTGGCAGAATGGTCCGCATCAAAAAGGTGCCCTTTGTGGTGATCGGCGTGCTGGAGCGCAAAGGGCAATCTCCCCAGGGACAGGATCAGGACGATGTGATCTTCGTGCCGCTGCGCACGGCCCAGCGCAAACTGAGCGGCTCCCAGTTTCCCAACACGATCGGGGCGGCCATGGTAAAGGCCCGCAGCTCGGAACTGCTGAACAAGGCCGAGGAGGAGGTCAACAGCCTGCTCAAACAGCGCCACCGCATCACCAACAACAGGGAACCCGACTTCACGACCCGCAATCTGTCGGAGATCCTGGCGGTGGCGGAACAATCCTCCAAGGCCATGTCTCTGCTCCTCGGAGCAGTAGCCTCCATTTCGCTGATAGTAGGGGGCATCGGTATCATGAACATCATGCTGGTGTCGGTCACCGAACGTACCCGCGAAATCGGCATCCGCATGGCGATCGGGGCCCGCCGCAACGACATCCTGCTGCAGTTCATGACCGAGGCGGTGCTCCTGACCATGATCGGCGGCCTGGCTGGCATCTGCCTGGGGGCAGGCGGCGCGCTGGTGGTTTCACACCTCCTGACCTGGCCCACGATGATCTCGCTCCAGTCGATCACCATCGCCTTTGTCTTTTCCGGCGCGATCGGTATCTTCTTCGGATTTTACCCTGCCAAGAGAGCGGCCGGTCTCAACCCGATCGATGCCTTGCGGTATGAGTAGACCGGTATAACCGCGGCTCTATGAAAAACGACTAAAGAGCTTTTTACAGGGATGTACTGAGATAAACAGGTAAGCGAGTCAACGTCGCTGGTCTTCTGGAACCATGGATGTAATCCTGTACATCCCTGTGAATTCAAAATCATTTGTCTATGAAGGACGCAACGAATATGACCACTCATGCTGACTGTCCGATGTGCCGTCGCTGGGAAGACGACAGCGACCTGCGCATCATCGAACTGGAACATTCCCGCGTAGTCCTGAACCGCGACCAGTTCTTCCCCGGATATTGCCTGCTGTTCACCCGCTCGCACGTGACCGAGCTGTTCCACCTGGAAAGCGGGATACGGGCCGGCCTGATGGAGGAGGTCAGCCGCGTGGCCCGGGCGCTGTACGATGTCTTCGCACCCGTCAAGATCAACTACGAACTCCTGGGAAACATGGTGCCGCACATGCACTGGCACCTGGTGCCGCGCTTCGCCTCCGATCCGCTCTGGCCGCGGCCGATCTGGGCCGAACCCCATGACGAGGTAGTGCTGGCTCCGGACGAATACCCGCACCGCATACAACAGATCCGAAAGGCGCTTTCATGATCAGACCCTTTGTCCATACCCTTGCCAACGGTCTGCGCGTGGTCTGCGTGGAGATGCCGCACCTGCATGCCGCCGAACTGGCGGTCTACCTGAAGGTGGGAGGACGCAACGATCCTCCCGGCAAAGAGGGACTCTCCCATTTCCTGGAGCACACCTTGTTCCGCGGTACCCGGCATTTCGGCTCGTCGCTGGAGATCGAGAGCGCCTTCGAGGCCATCGGCGGTGCCCCCAATGCCGCTACCGACGCCGAATCGACCTGCTACTATTCCCGTATCCATCCCGCCCATGTCCGCCGTGGCATGGAAATCTTCGCCTCGATGCTGCTACACCCCCTGCTGGAGGGGATCGACATCGAGAAGCGCATCATTGCCGAGGAGGCGCGCGAGGATCTGAACGAGCGGGGCCAGGAGATCAATCCCGATACGATTTCCAGCCGGCTGCTCTGGCCGCGGCATCCGCTCGGAAAGCCGACCATCGGCACCCTGAAGAGCATCGCCGGCATGTGCCGCGCCGACCTGGAGGCCCATCTGCGGAAGTACTACGTTCCCACCGCTGCGGTTTTGGTCGTGGCCGGACCGGTGAGGAGCCACGAAGTATTTGCGGCGGCCATGGAAACCTTCGGCCAATGGCAGGGGGCGGCGATGCCGGCGGCAATGCCGGTGACTCGGTGGCACGATGAGCCGCAGGTGCGTTTCGTGCGGGATTCGGACAGCCAGATGAGCCTGCAGCTGGCTTTTCTGGGCATTTCCCGCGGAGATGAGCGCTTCATGGCCCAGCGCCTGCTACGCCGCCTGCTTGCCGGCGGGGGCAGTTCACGCCTGCATCTGCGCCTGCGCGAACAACTGGGGATCGTTTACTCGGTGGAGGGAGCCATCGGCGCCTATGACGAAACCGGCTGCCTCTCCATCGATCTTTCCACCGCTCCCGAAACCCTGGTGCAGGCGGTTGAGGTGACGCTGGACGAGACTGCCCGCCTGGTCGAGCAGCCGGTGCCCGAGACCGAACTGGAACGGATCTGCCAGTCCTATATCTTCGACCTGGAATACAGCCGCGACTCCGCCTATGAGATGGGGGGGCGCTATGGTTGGGGGGAACTGATGCAGGTGGTCCGCAGCATCGAAGAGGACCAGCAGGAAGCGCGCGCCGTCACGGCCGCCGATCTGAGAGAGCTGGCGAAAACTCTGTTCATGCCGGCCAATCTGCGGCTGGTGGCCGTCGGCCCCTGGAACAGGACCATCAAGGCACGGACGGTGGAACTGGTGGAACGCTATGCCAGCCGCCTGAAAGCGGCCGGGACGCCGCAATGACGCGACACTGCAACATCACTGATCCATATTCCGAAGAATACAGAGGGGGACGGGAATGACCGTTATCGAAGCGATCGTACTTGGCATGGTGGAAGGCTTGAGCGAGTTTTTGCCGATCTCGTCCACCGGGCACCTGATCCTGGCCTCGGCACTGATGAAGCTCAGGCAGACCGACACTCACAAGGTGTTCGAGGTAACCATCCAGTCCGGTGCCTTGCTGGCGGTGATTTATATCTACCGCAGCCGCCTGACGGCCGGCACTGACCTGCTCAAAAAACTCTGCTTCGCCTTCCTGCCCACCGGAGCGCTCGGGTTTCTGCTGTACAAGGTCGTCAAGAGCTTCTTCCAGCCGTCACTTGTCAGCTACATGCTGATTGCCGGAGGTATCGCCTTCATCCTTATCGAACGGTGGATCAAAGACCGTCCCGCCACGGTGGTCGACCTGGAGGGCATGTCATACCGGCAGGCCTTTTCCATAGGGCTGATCCAGAGCCTTTCGATGATTCCCGGCGTGTCCCGCTCCGGCGCCACCATCATGGGAGGGCTGCTGCTCGGCATGAACCGCAAGGATGCGGCAGAATTTTCCTTTCTACTGGCGCTGCCGACCCTGCTGACAGCCACCGCCTACGATATTTACAAGAACCACGCCATATTCAACATGGGTGACTGGCAGAACATCCTGGTGGGATTCATTGCCTCCTTTATCTTCGGCGTGCTGGGGATCAAGGCGCTGCTGAAGTTCATCACCAGCCACACCTTCATCCCCTTCGGCATTTACCGGATCGCCATCGGAGTCCTGTTTTTGCTCTTTCTGCCGTAACCGGACCCCGGGAGCCGAAAATAAAAAAGGCAGAAAACCGAAGTTTTCTGCCTCTCTGACCCAAGTAGCTCAGTCAATCAGTATTTCGCCTCCCGCACGGTTATCCTGATCTTGCCGATGATGGCCAGGATCGGCGCCAGATCCTCCTGGGTATGCCCCTCGAAAAATTTGATATGGGTGGCATCGACCGGCACCTGGTTATAGGTCGGATCCACCGGGATCCAGACGCCCCCCACGAGACTTTCCGCCCAGCTGTGATACAGGAATCCTTTGCCCTCCAGGGAAACCAGCCCGGACACGAACCGGGTAGGAATCCCGGCAGCACGGGCCAGGGCGGTGTAGAGGCGGGTATGGGTTTGGCAATTGCCGACACGCGATTTGAGGCTGGCCAGCGCTCCACCGCCATCGTCCACACTCTTCTTCAGCCATTCCGATGTCCAGGCCGCCAGGGCATGGACCGCTTCCTGACCGCTTTTACCTGCAGTGATCTCCTTTGATTTTGCCACGATCTCCGGAGCGAGGGATTCGATTTTGTCGGCCGGTTTCAGGTAGCGCTCGTCATTGGCTGCCGGCGCGGACTGGTTGTTTTCCGCCGCAGGCGGCACGGCCGAACCGGTTCTGACGATGATGCGTTCCTCGCCCGCCTTCTCCATCGATTGCCCGCACGCCTGCATCAGCGGCAGATTGTCGTTCCAGCCGCTTATCTCCAGAACCAGCCCCTTGAGCTTGGCCTGATCCTTAATGGGGGGCTCTGCTCTGACCAGGCTGAAATCGTAAACAAGGTCCTTGCGGGCCAGGGCGATATTGCTGACAAAAGAGGCCAGCTGCCTGGCATCCTCGGCCTGGGTGACCACCAGCCCATCCCGTACCGACTCCTTGATCGTATTGCCGTGGGCATCTATCCAGATATCGTTGTTGACAAAGGGGTAGAGGTTGTTGCGCAGCTTGACCGCTGCCTGACCGTCGATGGCCTCATTCCCGAAAACGGTGATCTTTACCTCCTTGATCTTCAGTTCCTCGGCATCGAACGTCGCTATGTGGTAGACCTTCCCGGCGGAGCTGTCCCGCATCAGGGGATACAGGTTGAGCACCGGGCCGGGAAACACTTCGTTCTTGAACTTGAGCTGTTTCTGGGTGCGCTTGCCGCCGCTCATCACGCTGATGCGAAGGCTGCTGCCGTACACGTCGCCGGACAGGCTGGAAGACTCTCCGTTTATCGTCTGCTCGACTTTGACCGTTCGCAGAGCCAATCCCTTGTCAACCAGGTATTCCTCGTGGGTGGTGGCTGCTCTTGAGGAGCCCATCACCTTCATCCGCGCACTGCCGTCACCCTTCAGCCGGTAGCCACCCGGCACCTCCGTTATTGTCTGGTGGTAGAATCCGACCCGCTCGTTATCAACGTAGATGCCGAACCAGCGCTCCCCCAGGGGGGGCTTGTCCAGTTTCTGGAACGAGGGGGCGGTCATGGCCGGACATACTCCGGCGACAGACAGCAGCAGCATCAGGCTGAAAAGAAATAGTGCTGTTTTAAGTCTCATGATTTCATCTCCCGTCAGCTCGGATTTTATTGCAAAAAACGCCACCCCGGCTGCCTCGTACATACTCAGGGGCAATCGGCTGTGGCGCAGAACACCCGCCAAGGCGGGCAATGACACAATCTATTCGGTGAAGAAAGGACTCTTTTCCGTCTCCGGCTTCATTTCGCGCTGCTTGAGGCAGCATTGATCCGAAACTTCGGATCCGTCATGAAGTTCCCTGTTGCCGGCCTTGCGCAGCAATGCGGCAGCGGCGGCCAACAGTTCATCCCTGCCGGATGGGGTAAGTCTTCTGAATTCGGCAATCAGGCGTTGTTCGTCCAGGTTCAGATCCATGCTCAAATTGGGCTCCTTTGCATATTCGTTCGGTAGTGCTTCAGCGCGAACACTCAACACGGTCGCGTCCGTTGGCCTTGGCGCGGTACAGCGCGTCATCGGCCAACTTGATGAATTCGTCCACCGACCTGCAGCCGGGCGAAGTGAAGGTGGCCACTCCCAGACTGACGGTGATGGAGAGGGATGATAACGCTCCGGTGAACCGGATACCCCTGATCGATGCGCGCACCCGCTCGGCCACAAAGGCAGCTTCTTCGAGAGAGGTGTCGGGCAACACAGCGACGAATTCCTCCCCTCCGTAACGGGCCGCGATATCATAGCTGCGCAGCTCCTTCTGAAGGTGCAGCGCAACCTTCTGCAACACCACATCTCCCTGCAGATGGCCGCAGGTATCATTGACCTGCTTGAAATGATCGATATCCATCAGGATCAGGGACAGGTTGCCTCCTTTGCGGCTGCTGCGTTGAACCTCCTTGTCCAAGGCCTCCATCAGGTATCGCCGGTTGTACATGCCGGTCAGATGATCGGTATTGGAGAGCTCCAGCAGAAGCTCATTGGTGCGTTTGAGGTCATCCTGGAGATGTTTGATCTTGAGGTGCACCTTGACCCGCGCGACCAGTTCTTCGGGGTCGAAAGGCTTGGTGATATAGTCGCTGGCACCCTGCTCCAGCCCCTTGACCTTCAACTCGCGGTCGTTCATGCCGGTCAGGATGATCACCGGCACATCCTGCAGATCAGGGCGGGACTTCAGCATGTTGAGGAATTTGAACCCGTCGATGCGGGGCATTTCCAGGTCGCAGAGGATGATGTCAACCGGCGAGGCCAGCAATTTCTTGAAGCCCTCCAGTCCGTCATCGGCCTCGTAATAGCGCGCGAACAGCTCGAACGATTCAAGGCTCTTGATGATCCTTTCCCGAATCGCGACAGAGTCGTCTATGATCAGCACGCTATCGAACATGGCGGCAAAATAGTACCTTAATCCAGGCGTAAACACAATCCAGAATCGGTGAACGCGAAATGCACCGCGGCCTGGAAAAATCCGGGGATCAGAGCAACGGCTCCTGCGTCAGGCGCTTCATTTCGGCGATGGTTGCGGCGTAATCGCCGCTGTCGAAAACGGCGCTGCCGGCCACGAACACATCTGCCCCCGCCTGGGAGATCCGGGCGATGTTCGAGGTCTTCACTCCACCGTCCACCTCCAGCTCGGCTTCACTGCCGCGGCGATCCATCATGGCCCGCAGCGAGTGGATCTTTCCCAGACAGGCGTCGATGAAGCTCTGGCCGCCGAAGCCGGGATTGACGGTCATCAGCAGCACCAAGTCCAGATCGTCCAGCACATAGTCGAGAACATTCAGCGGTGTGGCCGGATTGAGGGAGACGCCGGCCTTTTTTCCCAGCGATTTGATCAGCTGTACGGTGCGGTGAAGATGGGCGACTGCCTCGGCGTGCACCACGACGATATCGGCGCCGGCCGCCACAAAATCGGGGATGTAGCGATCAGGATGCTCGATCATCAGATGCACATCCAGCGGTAGCGCAGTCACCTGGCGGGCAGCCTTGACCACCAGGGGGCCGATGGTGATGTTGGGGACAAAGTGCCCGTCCATGACATCCACATGGATATAGTCGGCGCCGGCCGCTTCCAGGGCGCGGATTTCGTCTCCCAGACGGGAGAAATCGGCGGACAGTATCGAAGGGGCGATCTTTTTCATATGTTCATTTCCTCGGTTTATTTTGCCACCGAGTCAGGGAGACCCGGAGACAGCCAAAATCCTTTTTAAACAGAAGGCCAAGTACGGTAAAGCCTTTTGCCTTTCTCCTCGTGCTCCCGCCTTTGGTGTTCCTTGGGGCCTTCGTGCTCTGCAGCAGATTTATCTCTCTCGCTTCCTCAGCCGCGCGGCAAAGAAACCGTCCATGCCATGGCGGTGGGGCCATGCCCGGAACATGCCCTCCGGACTCAACAGTTGCGCATATTCCGGAAACGCATCCTGCAGATTCTCTAGCACATAATCGTCCCGCCGCGAAAGGAAATCACGCACCACCGCCTCGTTTTCCTCCACAGCCGTGGAGCAGGTTGAATACACCAGCGCACCACCGGGCTTCAGCAGTGTCGCAACCTGTTCCAGCAGGACCTTCTGGGTCGTGGACAAACGGACAAGATCGTCCGGCGAGAGCCGCCATTTGGCTTCAGGATTGCGGCGGATCACCCCCAGACCGGAGCAGGGCGCATCGAGCAGGATGCGATCAAAGGAACCGGCCGGAAGAACCTCCTCATGACGCAGGTCCGCGGCGCGGGGGGTGATGATCGTCATCCCCAGCCGTTCGGCTGACTCCCGAATCAGCGGCAGCTTGCTGCGGGAGATGTCGGTGGCGATCAGTTCGCCCCGGTTTTCCATGAGCTGGGCCAAAAGGGTGGCCTTGCCCCCCGGCGCCGCGCAGGCATCCAGCACCCGCTCCCCGGGACGGGCATCCAGCAGGAAGCCTGCTATCTGGGAAGCCTCGTCCTGCACGGCAAACAGCCCTTCGCGGAATCCGGGCAGACCGGGAATGTTGTGGCGCCCCGCAACTCTGATCCCGAGAGGAGAAAAGGAACAGGGAGCGGCTTCGATGCCGCTGTCGGCCAAGCGCTGCAGCAGTTCCTGGCGGTTTGTTCGCAGGGTATTGACACGCAAGGTAAGGGGGGGCGGACTGGAGGATGCCTCGGCCAGACCTTCCGCCTCGACCGGTCCCAATTGATCGAGCCACTGCTGCGCCAGCCAGAGGGGGTGCGAATGCCGGGCAGCCAGGGAGGCGGCCGGTGCTGCTAGGGGATCGGGGAAAATGACGGCATCCTTGCGGCGCAGGTAATTGCGCAGCACAGCGTTGACCAGCCCACTGGCCCGGGGAACGCCTTGCTTGGCCAGGTTGACCGTCTCGTTGACGGCGGCCGAGTGGGGGATGCGATCGAGGTAGACCAGTTGATACAGGCCGAGCCGCAACAGGATCAGCACCTGCGGCTCAAGCTTGCCAAGCGGTTGTTTCAGAAATTCGGACAGGATGTAGTCGAGAGTCCCCTGCCGACGCAGCACGCCGAACACCAACTCGGCGAACAGCCCCCGGTCGGGGCCGGACAGCCCCCCTTCGGACAGCTCCCGGTCCATCGTCTGGTCGGCATAACAACCCTCCTTCTGGATCCGGCGAAGAACCGACCAGGCTGAACGGCGCGGGTTTGACGGGGTCAACGTGCTCAATAGCTGCGGGTCCGTGACATTTCCTGCAGCCGCGCGATCCGCTCCGCCATAGGAGGATGGGTGGAGAACAGCGACATGAGACTGCCGCCGGTCAGCGGGTTGACGATGAACATGTGGGCCGTGGCAGGGGTGGCATCCATGGGGATGCGCTGGTTGGCCATCTCCAGCTTCTGCAGGGCGCTGGCCAGGGAGAGTGGATTATGCGAGATGCTGGCACCGCCGGCATCCGCCCCGAACTCACGGGAACGTGAAATGGCCATCTGCACCAACATGGCCGCGATGGGGGCCAGGATGGCCATGAAGAGCATGCCGAACACCCCGCCCCCCTCGTTATCGTCGCGCCGTCCGCCTCCAAAGATGGCAGCCCACTGGGCCATGTGGGCCAGATAGGTAATGGCTCCGGCAAAGGTGGCGGCCAGAGTGGAAACCAGGATATCCCGGTGCTTGACGTGGGCCAGTTCGTGGGCCATGACCCCGGCAAGTTCGTCCTCGTTCAGAATGCGCAGAATACCGCTGGTGGCGGCAACTGCGGCGTGCTCGGGATTACGGCCCGTGGCAAAGGCATTGGGAGTCTCGGAATCTATCAGATAGACCTTGGGCATGGGGAGGCCGGCGCTCGCGGCCAGTCGGCGTACGATGCCGTAGAAGCGCGGGTCATCCCGTTCTCCGATCTCCCTGGCCCCGTACATGGAGAGGACGATTTTGTCCGAGAACCAGTAGGAGAAGAAGTTCATGCCGGCTGCCATGAGAAAGGCGAAGGTCATGCCGTTGCGGCCTCCGATGGCACCGCCGACAATCACCAGCAGGACGGTCAAAAGCCCCATCAACAAGGTTGTCTTGAGCGTGTTCATCTGGATACCTCACACGGTTGGAATCAGCGCTAGAGCTGTTTTATCACATAATAAACATTGATGGTGAAAAGCGCAAGGCAGCGGCATGAGTGAATCCGCAATCTGCCTGAAACCACGCCAAATACCTTGACAACAGCCGGGGGGGAGTGCTATCAAACCACTTCAATTTTGACACTTTTGGAGGATTCTATGGAACGCACATTCGCCATCATCAAGCCCGACGCAGTCGAGCGCAAGCTGGCCGGCAAGATCCTGGACCGGATCGAAGCAGCCGGTTTCAACATCGTCGGCATGAAAAAGATCAAACTGACCAGATGCCAGGCCGAAGGCTTTTACCATGTCCACAAGGAGCGCCCCTTCTTCAACGATCTGTGCGCCTTCATGTCGCGCAGCCCGGTGGTCGTGCTGTGCCTGGAGAAGGAAAACGCCATTGCCGACTGGCGCACCCTGATGGGCGCCACCAATCCCGCCAACGCCGAGCCCGGCACCATCCGCAAGGACTTCGCCGTCAACATCGAGGAAAACTCGGCCCACGGCTCCGACGCACCCGAAACCGCCGCTTTCGAGATCCCTTACTTCTTCAGCGCGCTGGAACTGGTCTGATCCGTCGAGCTGCATCGCAGTAAAAACACGAAAGCCCTTCCGAATGGAAGGGCTTTCGTGTTTGCGGAAGCACCATCTGGCGCGGACTACTTTACGGCACTCTCCGCTTTCTTGACATCCAGCAGTTCCACATCAAATACCAGGGTGGCACCCGGCAGAATCAGCTCCCCGGCGCCGTTTTCACCGTAGGCCAGATCCGAAGGGCAGACCAGCTTTGCCTTGCCCCCGGGTTTCATCTTCTGCAGACCCTCGGTCCAGCACTTGATGACTCCGTCCAGACGGAACTCAGCCGGCATGCCCCGTTTGTAGGAACTGTCGAATTCCTTGCCGTCGGTGAGGGTGCCACGATAGTTGACCTTGACCGTGTCACTGGCGGTCGGTCCTGCCCCGGCCCCCTCTTTCTGGGGTATGTACACCAGACCGGAAGCGGTCTTCTGGGCATCCTTCTCCTTGGCAGCCTGCTCGATATAAGCCTTGCCCGCTGCAGCCTGCTTTTCCCCCTGGGCCTTACGCCGGGTGCGGGCCATTTCCTGGACCTTTTCGGTATACGCACTCGCTTCCACCACCGGCTTTTTGCCGGTTACCGCGTCAGTGAGCCCCTGCTTGACGTACTCCAACTCGTTCGGGGACAACTGGAAAACGGACATGGAGCGGGCTACCAGCTGTCCGATGGCATAAAGGGTCTTCTGCTCCTCGGTCTTTGGCTCTTCAGCGGCGAATACCGGTGTGGCGAGCAGTGCGATCAGCAATGTGACAATTAATCTGTGCATTTTTCCCTCCAGAATTAGTGAAATACAGGCATTGGCAATTGTAGCAAAGCCCTGTGCATTGGCAAGGGGCTTTTGAGCCTCCCGAGGGCGGGCCCTTTGGGCGGCTTCAGCCCGTGCGCCCCATGATCCGGCGGGCTGCCTGAAGCGGATCGCCTGCGCCGTCCACCCAGTAGATCGTCACCCCATGCCGCTCCATCCGACGAAACCACGTCTCCTGCCGTTTGGCAAAATCATGGATAGCGCTGTTCAATCTTTGAAACATGTCGTTGCGACTCATCTCTCCTCGCAGAAAGCTCCCCACGAAACGGTATTCCAATCCGTAATAATTCAGTCGCTCCCAGGGCACCCCCTCTTCATGCAGGCGGCGGACCTCTTCGATCATGCCGTTTTCCAGGCGCTGCTGCAGGCGTTCGGTTATCCTGCGGCGCAGCTCGCTCCGTTCCCAGCGGATACCGATCACCAGAGGGCGGACTTCGGGAGACGCCCCCTCTTCCGAAACGCTTCCGTGGAGCGCAATTTCGATGGCACGGATCAGGCGGCTCCGGTCCCGGAGGTCGGTCGTGTTGTGCTGCTCGGGGCGCAGCTGGAGCAGTCTTTCTCCCAGCTCGGCGTCACAGCATCCTGCCAGCTCTGCTCGCAGGGCGGGGTTCTCCGGGACTGCCTCCATGCGATAGCCGCGCAGGGCGGCGTCAAGATACATGCCGGTGCCGCCGCACAGGACCGGAAGCCGGTGCCGGACCGCTATACCGGTAAAGGCGACAAAAAAAAGCCGCTGAAACTCGAACACGCTGAATTCGGCGCCAGCCTCGTGGATATCGATCAGGTGATACGGCACATCGCCATATTCGTGCAGATCCTTGCCGGTGCCGATATCCATGCCGCGAAAGACCTGGCGCGAATCGGCCGAGATAATCTCGCCTCCGCATTCGCGGGCCAGAGCCACGGCGAGCCGGGTCTTGCCCGAAGCGGTGGGGCCGAGTATGGTCAGGAGGTTGAAGGATGGGGGTAGTGTCATAGTGCGGTGTGCTGTATGAGCGGCTGAACGCGGACGGGAGTCGGAAACAGGCCGACCCTATCACGAACAGGGGATTTCGTCAAAAACTGAAATCAGAGGGGGGAATCAGAGAAGCATCTCCACCGGGAAAGGCCGATGTCCGGATCAGACAAAACCATATCGGATGAGCATACCACGCAGTTCGTCATCGCCGAACGGCTTGACGAGATAATCGCTGCAATCCCCCTCGATCAGGGCCTGCACCATGTCTTCCGTGGAGTGCAACGAACTGGCCATGATAATGGTCGCCTTGCCGTTTCCCGCTATCCCCGCTTCCCGCTCCAGGGCGCGGATCCGCTTCAATGCTTCCTGGCCGTCCATCTCCGGCATGACGATGTCGGAGAAACACCAGATTGTAAGGCGTGCCGTTCCGCAGCGCCTCCTCGAACAGTTCCACTGCCCGGAGCCCGGTTCCGGCTTTGGCAACATTGGCAATCCCTGATTCGGCAAGAGCCTTTTCCACAACCCTCTGAACGCTCCGCGAATCGTCCACGACCAGCGCCTTGGTTTCGCCTTTCATGGACCCCCCCTTGAATGCAAAGTGATGAAGAACAATTCAAGGGGCAAAAGGTACCGCACCAGTGTACTGATGGGCACACATTTTATCTGACACTTTCTTACAAATTCTTACAGATTGGCCGTATCAAGAAGGGGGGTGATCACGGGTTGCCTAGGGACTACCATCCGTGTAATCCGCTTCGGCAAGAAAGGCATACCCGAGATTGTGGCGGGAACGCACCGGCAGTTCGCTATCAGGGTCCTTGGCCTTGACTTTCGAGCGCAGCCGGCTGATCAGCGTCTCCAGACGCCTGTCGGCATACTGGTCATCCGGCTGACCGAGCGCAGCGAAGATATTCTTCCGTGAAACGATTTCGCCCGGGAATTCCATCAGTGTGCGCATCAGGATGAACTCCTGGGCACTCAGGGAGACTTCGATCCCTTGCGGGGTCAACAACTTGGAGACAAGGGCATTGAAATGCCACACAGGGGGGGGAGGCTCTGCTGATAGCCTGCGTGCCAGGCTTCGGAGCGCAGCCTCAAGCTCACGGAGATCGACCGGCTTCACGAAATAAAGGTCAGCGCCGTTCTCGAAGCTTTGCACGCGGTCACTGACCCTTCCATACGAGGTGACCATCGCGATGCCGCACGTGCTTGTCTGCCGTAGGCGGCGGGCGATTGCCATGCCGTCTTCGCCCGGCAGTCCGATGTCCAGGACCACCACGTCGGCCGGCGCCTCGGCCAGCACGGCATCCAGGTCCTGACCGTCCACCGCCCCCCTGACGTGGTGCCCGAATTCGGCCAGCCCCATGACAAGCAGTTGCCGCACATCTTCGATGTCCTCGACAACAACTATATGTAGCGCTTGCGTGGCACTGGTAATGGTAGGGTTCATGCTGTGTCCTGCATTGATTGTAATTAGAGGGGCCAGCCTGCCGTGGACATACAATATTATTTTTAGTCAAGAATTTGAAGAGGCTTTTCCGAAATTTTTGGCGCCTCGTGCAACTGTTTGAAAATGGGTTCTGCCACCGACGGGCCGAGCCCTATTTGTTCGCTCCAAAGGCTCTTATTGGGGAGAATCATTGGTGATCCGAATGAATGCCAGATGCATCGCATTCGAATTTTGATCCACCTGTGTGCCCCCGGCGACAATCTTGCCGTCCTGACGGATGGTTAGTGCATTAATCCTGACCGATGGAATGCTGATTTTGCCTCTTGACCCGAATCCACTATCTAAGGTGCCCTCAGGATTCAGTCGTATAAAGCCACCTTTTGAGTTGCCAGCATAATCTCCGGCTACGATTATCTTGCCGTCGGCCTGGACGACAATGCATCTGCCGACGCTGGGGGATGTAAAGTCATAGGATAGGAACCGCACCGTCCCAAAAGAATATAGTTCTGCGCCCCGAGAATTGAATCCGGCAACGATAGCATTCGAGTATTTTTCTCCTCTTAAGGTCGCAGTGCCGGAAATGAATATGTCCCCGTTCGGTGCTATCGCAACATCTGTCGTGGCAAGATTGCTGTAACCCGTATATATTGTGACAGAAGCTTCTCCGCCGGTCCCAAAAGAGGAGTCCGGTTTGCCTGCCATAGTGAATCGGGCGACCGCCATACGATTCGCATTGTCAAGGCCGGCAATGATCAATTTGCCGTCTGCTTGAAGAATACCTGAGCTTATGGAAGAAACCGACGATGGCGGCAGGGCAACAATCCCGTTTGTGCCGTATATCGCATCAACGGTGCCTGCAGCAGTCAGCCTCACAATGGACGATGCGCCCAGTACATAATAGAGCCCATTGGTCGCATCATACATGACCCGGGAGACCGAAAAACCGGTTATAGGTGTTGAAGCCATACCCCCTGCACCATAACTGGTGTCCGGAGACCCGTCGGCATTCAGTCTGATCAGAGCCAGATGTGCCGAACTGTTCGTTCCGGCCACAACAATCTTACCATCCGGCATGACATCCATTGCATTCGCGTCTATCAGGTTCAGGCCGGATGTGGTCGAAGTAACCACTCCTCCGGCGCCGAAACCTGTGTCCAGTGAGCCGTTATTCAACAACTGCACGAGGATATATGTTCGTGATCCGGCGATTCCGAGTCCCAGGGTTTTGTCCTGTTGGACCACTTTCACGGACTGTATCCGCTCGACAGTATCCGGGACTGCATCATACACAGCTAATCCGTTATCTCCAAAGGTACTGTCCACGAGTGAAGTGGGCGCAGCTATCACTGTGACGGTTATAGGCGTTGAGTAGATATAGGAGTAGAGATTGTCATATTTGGCGGTGATCTCTGCAGTCCCGGCGGAAACAGCCGTTACTTCTCCATAGGGAGAGACAGTGGCAACTGAAGTATCGCTCGAATGCCATGTTACCTCCCAACTCAGGTCCTCTTGCGAGTAGTCGTCACAGGTCGCGGTGGCGGTGAGAGACTGGGTATCGCCGACAAGGAGGTTAAGGGCAGCAGGGGTTACTTGGATAGTATCGACGCTATAGTACTCGCTGCCGCCATAACCACCGCCACCATAACCGCCGCTGTAATCACCATCGTAGGGGCTGCAACCGGAGAATACCAGAGTACACACAACCATCACTATCCCTGGAAAGTTTCTCAAGATCCGGGTAATCATTTCGTTGCCCCCCCTGATGTGAATTAAACTGACACACATTAGGACGGCCGGTTGAGTACAAAAGTTACTGGGAAACGATGTGTGCCAGTAAAATTGCAGAGTTAGTGCCTCTCCGGGATCAGCTTACGAGGCTACAGCCGCCGGCCTCGAACATAAAAGGGGGCGGTCCTAGATGATTAGTCAAGCCGTTGCTTAACCCCGACTTCCTTTAGGCCCTGGCTTACCGTGCTTTCAAAGAGCAATTTATAAACTTTGGACAAAGTCCTCTGAGCCGATTGGGCTGATAGTCCGTTCGTGTTTCCTAATCTCCATGCAGCGCCACATAAAGTTTCGCCGCCGTTGCCCGATTCATTCCCTCCACCGCGGCGATCTCCTCCACACTCGCCTGCTTGAGCTGCTGCAGGCTGCCGAAATGCCGCAGCAGAGCCGTGCGCCGTTTTGGACCGATACCGGGCAGTTGCTCGACAGCAGAGGCCATGCCGTTTTTTCCCCTCAACTTCCGGTGGTATTCGATCGCAAATCGATGCGCTTCATTGCGGATAGCGGCCAGCAACAAGAGCGGGGCCGAGTTCTGCCGCAGCACCACCGGGTTTTTGCGCCCCGGCAGGAAAACCCGCTCGTCGCTCTTCTCGATCACCTCAGATGCGCTGTTCCCGCTCACGCGGCTCTTAGCCAGCGAAACCAGATCGAATCGCCCCTTCAGCCCCAGTCCACTGATAATTTCACCGGCTGCATTCAACTGGCCGATGCCCCCATCCACCACCACCAGATCGGGCAAGCCTTCCTGCTCCACCTTTTCGCTGCTGAAGCGGCGCGAGAAGACCTCGGCCAGCATGGCGAAATCGTCCTGACCAACCACGTCGCGTATCCGGTAACGGCGGTAGCGCGCCTTGTCCGGCCGACCGTCGCTGAACACGACTCCGCTCCCCACGGAAAAGCGTCCCTGGATGGTCGAGATGTCGTAACATTCGATCCGCGCCGGCAAGCGCGACAGATGCAGGCGCTGCCGCAAGACCTCCAGTACCGCCTGAGACGAGGCGTGCCGGTCGTCCCGCTCCCGCAGCGCAGCAGCCGCATTTTTACCTGCCAACTCCACCAGTTCTCGCTTCAACCCCCGCGAGGGGCGCACTATGGTGACCTTTCTGCCCTTCCTCTCGGCCAAAAGCTCAGCCAATGCCGCTCCCTCTTCGATATCGAGCGGCAGCAGAATATCCTCCGGTATGAAGGCATCCTCGCCGTAATACTGGGTCAGAAAGGCGGCGATCCCCTCGGCGTCTTCCAACTCCCAGCTCAGACTGAAAAGGCGGCTTCCCGTCAGCACGCCGCCGCGGATAAACAGCAGCGCCAGTTCCAGGCGGGAGCCATCGCGGTAAAAACCGACGGCATCGGTGTCTCCGCCGCGGGTGACCATCTTTTGCTTCTCCACAGTCACCTCGATCGACCGCAGCAGGTTCCGCCAGCGGGCTGCCTCCTCAAATCGCAGTTCCTGAGAGGCCTCCTGCATGCGGCGACGGAACTCCGCCACCAGCTGCCGGTTCCTCCCCTCCAGGAACAGTATGGCCCCCTCCACAAGCAATCCGTATTCCGCGGCCGATATCAGGCCGCTGCAGGGGGCGCTGCACTGTCCGATCTGGTAATAAAGGCAGGGGCGCTTACGGGCCATGCAGCGGGCCAGCGGATAGTGGCGCAGGGGGAACATGCGCTGGAGCTGGCGCAACACTTCGCGGGCCGCGGATGCGGAGGCATAGGGTCCAAAATAGCGCGCGCCGTCGCGGGGGACCTTGCGCACGATGCCGAAGCGGGGAAACTCCTCGTTGGGATCGAGGCGGAGGGAAAAGTAGGTCTTGTCATCTTTCAGGCTGAGATTGTAGCGAGGATGGTGCTGCTTGATGAGGGTATTCTCCAGCAGCAGCGCCTCCTTTTCGGTATCGGTCAGCATGACCTCGATGTCGGCGATCCGGGCAACCAGGAATTTGATGTGGTACCGGGAATCTCCGGTGGCGCTGAAGTAGGCGCGCACGCGCTGGCGCAGACTGCGCGCCTTGCCGACATAGATGATTTCCCCTGCGGCGTCGCGCATCAGGTACACGCCCGGGGAGTTCGGCAGCTGTCGTATTTTATCCTCTACACCCATGGGGCTGTATTCTAGCCGTTTGATAACGGAATGAAAAGCCCGTTGCGTCACAATGCCTCTTTTTTGGGCGTCAGCACAAATTTGGGGCAGCCGTTACTAGTGCGTTGCATACAATCCTGCTCTCATTACAACCCTTTGCGCCATCGCACCCCGATCTGGCAGAATTCTTGCTAAAACAGACCTTTGCCCAAAGGAGGGCACAATTCACCGATACCAACGGGGGTAGTGTGTATGGAGACCATGTCAACGATGACTGGCCTGAAGAGTAGCGCCGATGTCCTTTTTCTGATGCTCGGGGCGGTAATGGTTTTCGCAATGCATGCCGGCTTCGCCTTTCTCGAGGTAGGGACGGTTCGCAAGAAAAACCAGGTCAATGCCTTTGTCAAGATCCTCACCGATTGGTCCGTATCGACCGTGGCCTATTTCGTGATCGGCTTTCCCATCGCTTATGGCATATCCTTCCTGAAACCTGCCGAAGAACTGCTCGGCAAGACCCAGGGTTACGATCTTGTGCATTATTTCTTCCTGCTGTGCTTCGCGGCCTGCATTCCGGCCATCATTTCCGGCGGCATTGCCGAGCGCGCCAAGTTCTGGCCGCAGGTCATCGCCGGGGCGATCTTTGCCGGCCTCTCCTATCCCCTGTTCGAATCGCTGATCTGGGGCCAGAACTCCTCTTTGCTGCAGGAATTTTTCAAACGTATCGGCGGGGCGGAGTTTCATGACTATGCCGGTTCGGTAGTCGTACACTCCATCGGCGGCTGGATTGCGCTCCCCGCTGTCCTGATCCTCGGGCCGCGCATGGGGCGCTATGTCCGCAGCAAGTCGCATCCGATCCCGATCAGCAACATCCCATTTCTGGCACTCGGTTCCTGGATTCTGGCCGTGGGCTGGTTCGGC
The DNA here is from genome assembly GCF_016865365.1 of Geobacter sp. SVR. NCBI lineage: Bacteria > Pseudomonadati > Thermodesulfobacteriota > Desulfuromonadia > Geobacterales > Geobacteraceae > Geobacter > Geobacter sp. SVR. The sequence continues at coordinate 678,804 of NZ_AP024469.1, read as the reverse complement.
TTCAACGTGATGAGCGCCGGCAATCTTGAGAAGATCTCCGGCTTGGTTGCAGTCAATTCCCTGATGGCCATGGTTGGCGGTGTACTGGCCGCATTGGTTGCCGGCAAAAACGATCCGGGCTTCATCCACAACGGCGCACTGGCCGGCCTGATCGCCATCTGTGCCGGCAGTGACATCGTGCATCCCCTGGCGGCTTTTGTAATCGGCTGCATCGCATCGATCATCTTCGTTTACGGCTTCCATTACGAGCAGGAAAAACTCAGGATCGACGACGTTCTGGGAGTCTGGCCGCTGCATGGCGTAATCGGTTCGTGGGGAGGGATTGCGGCCGGCATTTTCGGCCAGAAGGCCTTGGGTGGCATGGGTGGCGTAAGTTTCATCTCCCAGCTGGCAGGAAGCGTTTCGGCCATCGTCTTCGCCCTGCTGAGCGGCTTCATCGTCTACGGCGTACTTTCCAGAACATGCGGCATCAGGTTAAGCCAGGAAGATGAGCATGCCGGGGCCGACCTTTCCATCCACTGCATCGGGGCCTACCCCGAGGATCACGTCCGCTGAGAACCCCCTCCTCCCAAAAGCAGTCCGGAGAAGCACCGGACGTGCTTTTGGGGACCTTTTCTTTCGTTGACATGGGCACGGAGAGGTGCTATTTAGGAGGCATTTTATCCTACCATTAGCCGATCTCCGTGCGCCTTTTTTCAGTGCCGGCCAAGAAGAGGTTCACCGTCGTGATAACATTGAAATTATGCCGCCTCACCCCGATCCGGCTTTTTGTCGCACTGGCACTCATCTCATCGCTTCTGGCTCCGCTGGCCTTCTGCCAGGAAACCGAAGATTCCCAGGCTTTCATTGCAGGCTTCAATGCCTATCAACAGAAGGACTATCCCGCTGCCATCCGGAAAATGAACGAGGTGCTGCAGAAGTACCCCGGAACTCCCCTGCGCGACATGACTCTTTTCTGGTTGTCCCGTGCATACTTCAAAAACGGTAACCAGCAGGACGCCGTCCGCTTCATGGCGCAGTTCAATGCCGAATACCCCGGAAATCCCCTCAAAAACACCGCCGAAGACGAATTGCTCAACCTGACTGCACGCTATGAACGCGGCGAGAAGCTTTCCGCCGTTGCCAAGCCGGCAAAACCGGCAGAAGCCGAACAGGCTGAAAAAGACCGACTGGCCGCCGAACAGGAGCGGATCTCCGCGGCCAAGGCCGAGGAGCAGCACAAAGCTGCCGAGTTGGCTGAGCAGCAGCGCCAGGAAAAGGCAGCCCAGGAAAAGCTCGCCGCCGAAAAAGCCGAACAGGAACGACAGGCCCTGAAGGCACAGGAAGATCGCAAGGCCGCCGAACTGGTCGAGCAGCAGCGCCGGGAAAAGGCGGCCCAGGAGAAACTCGCTGCAGAAAAGGCCGAGCAGGAACGACAGGCCGCCCTGAAAGCCGAGGAAGAGCGCAAGCTTGCCGAGGAGCAGCAACGTCTGGCCCAGGCCAACGCGAAACGGGAGTACGAAGCCGCTCGCAAGGCCGAAGAAGCGCGCGCTGCCGAGGCTGCGCGGCGTGCCGCTGCCAAACACGAGCAGGAAAGACTGGCCGCGGAAAAAGCCGCCAGCGAGGCCGAGGCTGCCAGGGTCGCCGCTGCAAGGAAGGAACAGGAACGCATAGCCGCTGCCAAGGTAGAAGCGGAGCGACAGGCGCAACAGCGCAAGGCCGAAGAGGAACGGCTCGCGCAACAGCGGAAGGCCGAGGCAAAGCGGAAGGAGCAACAGCGGAAAGCCGAGGAACAGCGCCTGGCCAAGCAGCGCGAGGATGAGGAGCGCGCACGCCGGGAAAAGGCAGCCCTGCGCGAAAAAGCGATCGAACAGTACAAATCCATCATCGAAAAGTATCCGGCCAGCAACGCGGCGACCGTTGCCGCCAACAAGCTGAAGGAGCTGGGCATTGCAGTTGCCCTGCCCCCCAAGGCAGTTGCCGAGCCCAAGCCGGTCAAACAGACCGAAAATGCCCAGGTACTCAGGTTGGAAGTGACCCAGTTCGCCGGATTCGAATTCAAGTTGCTGGCCGCTCCGCAGGCTTTCGAGGTTGCCCGCCGCGTCACGGTGCCGTTTGAAATCATCAACCGCGGCAACGGTAACGACAGTTTCATCTTCGAATCGGGGTTCCCGGCCGAGTTCGCAGTGTTTTTCGCCTCATCCGCCGCACCTGAACAGGCCATACCCCAAACTCCCAGTCTGGCCCCCGGTGAAACCTTCAAGGGGCTGGTCAGCCTGATCATTCCCGCCACCAGCATCGATGGCCTGCGCATTACCCATCCGATCAAGGCCGTATCGTCACTGATGCGTGAAGCGACCCAATCCCGTGAAGTCGCCCTGACCGCGGCAGCGCCGCTCCTGAGGGCGGTGCTCAAGGCCGACAGGAGCCAGCCGCTGCCCGGAGAGCGGATCACCTATCGCCTGGCTGCGCTTAACGTCGGCTCAACCGCTGCCCGCAACGTTTCCCTGCATCTGGATTTTCCACCGCAACTGGAGCCGGTCGATTTTGCCGCTGCCGGATTCAGACTCGAATCCAAGGCTGCTCTTACTCTGGATTCGCTGCAGCTGAATTCGGGGGAAAACAGGGAATTCACGATCGCCTTCCGGCTCAAGGATGATTCCCTGGCAGGCCAGGACCTGCTCTGCCATGCCGACTTGATCAACAACCCGCTGAAAACCAGCGCCGCCTTTGTTTCGAATCTGGCCAAAGTCGGAGCGATCCACGGCGTCAAGGTACGTTCCGGCTCGGACAAGATCGTCGTCATCCCCGGCCAGACCGTTACCATGCCGCTGACCGTGACCAACACCGGCAATGTGCGCGAGAAGTTCCGCATCTCCTCGGTCGTTAAAGGCGTCCCGGAGGGGCTCATCTACCACGACCTCAACCGCGACGGCATCAGGCAGGCCAACGAGCCCGTCATCAGCGAGATCGGTCCGCTCGAACCCAAGGAAGAGGCCAGCGTCGTGATGGAAATCAAGACCGCCAACACAACCGCCGACCGCACCGAGGGAAGCGTCCAGGTGGCCTTCAAATCCGAAGGAGACGAGCTGCGTTCCGCTTCGAGCGTAACCGGCGTGATCTACTCGCGGCCGGTGCTGCAACTGGCCCTGTCAAACCGCGACGGCAGGCTCAAGCCGGGTGAAATAACCTCTTTTGACCTTGCCGTAACGAACAACGGCTCCAACCTCGCACGGACCGTCGAGCTGCAGAGCGCCTGGCCCCGGGAGCTGGAACTTGTCGCGGCCGAGCCGGGCAACAGCGCAGCCGGCAACGGCGATGTGATCTGGAAGTTCAAGGAGCTCGGCGCGGGTGAACGACGGAACATCAAGGTTTCCTTCCGCGTCAAACCCGGCACCAGCGTGGGCACCAATATCCAGGTGACCAACGTCCTCTCGTACGAAGATCAATTAGGAAACAGGTACTGACCATATGACCCGACCCGCATGCGGCGTTGCGGCGGCCCTGCTGCTTCTCGGCCTGGCCGCGCACGTTCAGGCTCAGCAACACTACCTCTATACCCCGAAGGCGGTAAACACCGAGGAGAGTGCTCCGCAGCAGGGAGAGGGCGTGCTGGTTCGCGAGGTACCGGTGCACAGGGGGGATACGCTTGCCAAGATATCGAAGAGGTTCAGCGGGCGGGCCTCCTACTATCCCCAGATTCTTCTGTTCAACCGGATTGACAATCCCGACCTGATTTACGCCGGCGATACCCTGAGAGTACCTGTGTCCCCGGGTCGCCCTTCCGAACCGAAGAGGGAAGCTGTGCAACCCGCTCCGGAGGCCGCCGGACCGACCGTCCCTGCGGTCGGCAAGACACGGCCGTCAAAGAAAACGAAGCACAAGCACCGCCAGGCGCACAGAAAGGCTGGTACCGCACCGCAGCCGAAAGCGGCTACCGCCGAAGCGGCCGGAGCGAAACTGTACGAACGTGCCATGACGGCCTATCGCCAAGATGACTGCCGCGCCGCGCTGGAATTGTTCGACCGCTTCCTGGCCGGGAATCCCTCCTCCCCCCTGGCTGCCGACGCCAGCCTCTACAAGGCCGAGTGCTACCTGAAACAGTCCAGATAGAGCAATCACGCCACGGCAGGTTGCTTTCCAGTTCAATATTTTCACCCCAAAATACAAACGGGACCCGCAGTCATGCAGGTCCCGTTTTTCTTCGCCTTTTCCACTCGCCCCGCAATGCTCAGCGAATGCGAAATTCAGGCGGCCACGCCATCCTTCCTGTCATCCTGCTCAAGCCATGGCCAGCGTCAGTCCCCAGTAAGAGAGCATGCCAACCAGGACGGTTCCGGCAAGGGAGCGGGTCTTCAGAGCACAGAGCAGGGTCGGCAGAGCAGCCAGCAGCTCGATCTTGCCGAATGCCTGTGAACGGGGGGCTGCGTGGGCGAAGAGCGTCGGAGCCAGAAGAGCGCTGAGAATGGCCGGGGGAATCAGCTCGAGCCATTCAGCCAACCAGGCCGGAAGCTTCTGGCGAGAGAGGATTGCCAGCGGCAGCATGCGCGGCAGGTAGGTGACCATACCCATGGCCAGCACCAGGATGAAAAAGTCACGGTTGCTCACGATATCCCCCGCCTGCGCCGCATGATGCGCTTGATCCAGAAACCGGCGGTTGCCGCCATGCAGGAGGCCACGATCACATAGGCATTGCCCGGCAGCCAGAGATATGCCGCAATCGAGCAGACAGCGGCGAGCACGGCTGTTACTGCAAATATGGCACCGCGCAGCTGGAATACCAGCAGACAGATGAACATGCCGGTCAAAGCGTAGTCGATCCCCATGCCGCCGGAGGGTATGAACTGACCGGCATAAGCGTCGATGACGGTGCTAACGATCCAGGTGGCATTGGTGATATGATTGAGCGCCAGGGCGCTGCGCTGGTCCCACTCCCCGCTGTTGAAACGGGCCATGTTGACCGCAAAGCTCTCATCAGTGACGCCATAGGCGAACAGCGCCAGAAAACGGCGGGAAGCCCGGGGAAAGTGCACTGCCAGGGCGGAGCTCATCAGCAGGTGCCGCAGGTTGACCATGAAGGTGGTGGTGACGATCGCCGCTGCAGCGGTTCCCGACGAAATCATGGCGACCGCGATGAACTGGGAGCCGCCGGCAAATACGATTACCGACATGAGTGCCACCTGCCAGGGGTGCAGCCCCCCTTTCTGGGCCAGAACGCCGAACGAAAGGCCAATGGGGATGAAACCGAGGCAGATCGGCCAGGCTGCGGCCAAGCCTGCCCGCAGCTCACCGGTACCGGCCTGAGAGCTGCAGAAACTTTTTTTGGACGTTTCGATCATGGCAGGCATAGTTCCATAATTTGCAGGTCTACGCAGGGGAGCCGCTCTCATACGTTTCCCCTGTGGGCATCAAAGAAAAAAGGGGATGGCTGGATGCACACCCCCTCTTCGCTCCGTATGCCGTATTGCCCAGGTTACTGCCAGGTCACCACAAAAGCCCGCAGCAGCCCCCCCTGCGTGTCGCGGTAAAACACGGCCTTCAGATTTTCCGCCAACCGTCCCCGCTGTATCTCATAGCCATCCTTTTTCTCGGAAGACTCCACGACAAAGGAGGGCGCCTTTGTCAGCTGGCTGAAAACCGTTTTCATGTACGATTCCGGCAACCCCTGGCCACCACGGTCTATGATCTGGATGGCTTTGACAGAGTTTCCTTCCCGATAAACCTTGAACTCCGTAACCTGACCTTTATAGCGCTCCCAGCCCGGATTCGCGGAACCATAAGCCTTATCCAGCCCCGCACGCGGGATGAAGGCCGGCAATTCGGACAGCCGCGGGGGCTTGGGCGATGCGGACGGCGCCTGTCCGGCGTTCTCGGCAATGGCCGACATCACGGCCCGGTCACTGAGACGGGCATCGGGCTCACCCGCTTTTGGCGGAGTGGAGGGGATCGGCGGGGGGGATACGGCTGGTGCAGTGGCGGTGACAGCGACGCCGTTCCGGGATTCCGGGTGCTGCAGCACGGTGACGACTATCACGGCTGCCACGATCGGCACGAACCACAGCAGGAACGTCTTCACCCTGGAGCGCGGTCGCTCCGCGATTTCTATGTCCGCCTCTTCATGGCTCCAGGTGAGAAGCGGAGGAGAGGAGCGGGGGGGCTCCACAGCCGGCTCGGGGGGATTCATGCTGCTGACCGCACTGTCGAAGGAGCTGGTAAACTCCGAATAGACGGAAAGCGGGGGACGCCGGGAGTAAACGATTCCCTGCTCCTCCAGGGACGCTTCGGCAGGGGTGCCGTCCGGGGGAGCAACCGGGGAGACAGCCTCAGACGGCTGTTCAACAGCGACAGAGGAGGCGGCCTCTTCCGCAGGCATGACTTCTCTCCCGGAGGGGACTTCCGCATTATCCCCCTTCTGGGGGGCAGAACCGCCTTTCCTGCCCTTGGCTCCCAGATCGGCCACCAGCGCTTGAACCTCCTGGAACAGAAGATTGTCGTCACGCGAGATGTCGACAAAGCCGTGGTAAAGCCTGCGAACGTCTTCACCGGTCTGGTCTTCGGAACTGAGCAGCACAAAGCGGGTCCGGCGCCGGCCGAGCTGTTTCTTGAGATGCATCAACAGAATTTCGGCCGACAAACCCGACAGATATGCCTGGACAAACACCACGGCAGGCTTGGCAGCCAAAAGTTCCTCAGCGCCGCTTTCCAGGCTGGTAGCCACGCGCAACCGCACATCGCGCTCGTCGGAAAACAGGGAAAAGATCTTCCTGAGGCGAGGTACATCCGTAATCAACAACAGATCGGTCACTGCAGCTCCTCCGTTTGGTAATCGGCATATTGTAAGCCATGGATTCATCGTTATCAACTGGATTGTTCAGGACAAAAATACCGAGTCAGAGCCGGAATGCGTGACGCATGCCGGTAAGGAGGCGCCTCGAAGCTGTTGCAGCGAACGTCAGAGCGGGCTGCGCCACCATCTGGTTGTTTCTCACGGCAGAGCATCACGCGCAAATGCTGTTGCGCACATCAGAGACAATCATGTATTCTGTCAGTTTCATAAAATGGCAAACAGCGGTGAAAACGGCGCATGATCCGGCAGGCGTGCCGTATCCCCTCACGGGAGGAGCTCCAATGCTCAAACCAGGCATCATCGAAGAACTTGCAGCAATTGTCGGAAGCGGTAATATCTCAACTGAGCGGCAGGACCTGCTGTGCTATTCCTATGACGCAACCCAGATGGAATACCTGCCTGCTGCCGTCGTGCATCCCGCAAACGCCGAAGAGGTCGCGGCGGTTGTTCGCCTTGCAAACCGTGAGGGATTTCCGGTTTTCCCGCGCGGAGCCGGCAGCGGTTTTTCGGGGGGAGCCCTGCCCAAGGCGGGGGGCATCGTCCTGGTCACCACGCGACTCAACCGCATCCTGCGGATCGATACCGAAAACCTGATCGCCGAAGTTGAACCAGGAGTGGTCACGGAACAGTTCCAGCAGGCGGTCGAAAAGCTGGGGCTCTTCTATCCCCCCGATCCTGCTTCGCTGAAGTTCTCCACCCTGGGGGGCAATGTGGCCGAAAACGCCGGCGGTCCGCGGGCAGTCAAGTACGGTTGCACCAAGGACTTCGTGATGGGACTGGAGGTGGTGCTGCCGACCGGCGCCATCATCCGCACCGGGGGTGAAACCTACAAGGGAGTGGTCGGATACGATCTCACCAAGCTGCTCTGCGGCAGCGAGGGGACCCTCGGTATTATCACCAGGATCATTTTCAAACTGCTCCCCTATCCTGATGCAAAGAAAACCATGCTGACGATCTTCGATTCGATCGATGGCGCCGCCAAGGCGGTTTCAGCCATTATCGGAAGCAAGATCATCCCCACCACGCTGGAGTTCATGGATTACCCCACGCTGCAGTGCGTGGAGCGGCGCTTCAACCTGGGAATTCCGCCGGAAGGACGCGCCGTACTGCTGATCGAGGTGGATGGCGATCGGGATCTGATCGAAAAACAGGCCACGCAGATTCACGACATCATCAAACCGCTGGGGCTGGTGCAGTTCCGTGCCGCCCGTGACGCGGCCGAGTCGGAACAGCTGTGGAAGGTGCGGCGCCTGGTATCCCCCTCCCTCAGGGACGTGAACCCGGACAAGTACAACGAGGACATCGTCGTGCCGCGCAGCCGGGTACCGGACGTGATCCGGCTGATCGAACAGATCCGGCAACGCTACGACATACCGATCGTCAATTTCGGCCATGCCGGCGACGGCAACATCCATGTCAACATCATGGTGGACAAATCGGTGCCGGGCATGGAGGAAAAGGCCCACGAGGCGATCCGCGAGGTTTTCCAGGCCGCATTGGGACTGGGGGGAACCATGTCCGGAGAGCACGGCGTGGGGCTGTCGAAGGCGCCGTTCATCGAGCTGGAACTGACCCCGGATCAGATCGCCGCCATGAAGGCGATCAAGCATGCCCTGGATCCCAACAACATTCTCAATCCCGGCAAGATGTTTCCCTGGTAGCCACCACGCCCGTACTACAAAGGATTCTTATGGACAACGACAAGCAGCGCCAGGAAGTATCTCTCATAGGCCGCTTATTTTCGATGGAGGCTTTGCTCCTGCTGATGGGGCTGGTTTCCCTGGTGTACGGCCTGGTCCAGAATGTCATGATCAACGTCTTCTGGGGCCTGGTCATCATTCCCGGGGTCTTCATCCTGTCCAAGGTGCGTAAAAAGGACTGGAAAAAGCACTGGGAAGAGCTGGAGGCCGAACAGAAAGCCCGCCAGCGGCGCCAGGACGCCAAAAGACCGCCCCATGAGTGATTCGGAGTCTGAAATGAGCAGTCCCCCGCATACCCCCATCGTCCTTGCCTCCGCATCGCCCCGACGGACTGAGCTGATGGCCCTGGCAGGCATCACCTGCAACGTTGTGCCGGCCGATATCTGCGAAGATGCGATGCCGGGAGAGCAGGCCGGCGAATACGCTATCCGCCTCTCGCGCGAAAAGGCCGAAGCGGTCGCCGAGACGGCTCCGGGGCGCTTTTTCATCGGCGCCGATACCGTGGTGGTTCTGAACGGCACGATCATGGGCAAACCGGCCGACGAACAGCAGGCCCGCGAGATGCTTTCGGCTCTGTCCGGCACGAGCCATGAGGTGATCACGGGTATCACCGTGCTCGACCGGGAATCATCCGTCTGCCTCAGCCGCTCGGTCCGCACGGAAGTATCTTTCAAGGCCCTTACCGACCGGGAGATCAGCGATTACATCGCCACCGGCTGCCCCATGGACAAGGCCGGCGCCTATGCCATCCAGGGGGGGGCGGTGCATTTCGTCCGTTCTATAAACGGTTCCTACACCAACGTTGTCGGGCTGCCGATGACGGAACTTTACGAACTGCTTCAGACCATTCAGGCCCTACCGTAATACGTGCATCCGGCACCGCTGAGGCAGCGCCAAAACCGCCGTTGACCGCTGCGGTTCTCCGTTGTGTTGCCTTTATGGCATGATTGGCTGTGGATAGTTCCGAAACAAGGAGAGACTCATGTCGATTGCCGAGCGGCTGGCCGAGGTACGGGAGGAAATACGCGCCGCTGCCGTGAAGGCAGGGAGAGATCCGGACGGGGTGCGGCTGGTGGCGGTTTCCAAGACGCGGCCGACCGAGGAGGTGCGCCAGTGTTTCCAGGCGGGCCAGTTGGTCTTCGGCGAGAACTACGTCCAGGAATTGCAGGCCAAGGCGGCCGGGCTGAGCGAGCCGGTGGAATGGCATTTCATCGGCCACCTGCAGAGCAACAAGGTCAAGTACATTGCCGGGATCGTCGGCATGATCCATTCGGTCGACCGCCTCTCCCTGGCGCAGGAAATCAGCCGCCAATGGGGCAGGCTCGGCAAAAGCTGCGATCTGCTGGTGCAGGTGAATGTTTCGGGGGAGGCGACCAAGTCGGGCGCTACCGCAGAAGAGGCGCGCCGGTTGGTACAGGAGATCGCGCTGCTGCCCAATCTCCGCGTCAGGGGCCTGATGACCATGCCCCCCTTCTTTGACGATCCGACTGCGGCTCGCCCCTACTTCGCCGAACTGAGGCGTCTGTCGGAACGGATCGCCGCCGCGGGAATCCCGGGAGTCGAGATGAGGGAACTCTCCATGGGCATGTCAGGGGATTTCGAGGCTGCCATTCAGGAAGGGGCCACCTTGGTGAGGATCGGTACCGCCATCTTCGGGACCAGGGACCGGGGACCAGGGGCCGGTTAAATCAAAGGCATTATCTGTTTTGGAATTATAAAGCTGTTGAAAAACAGCCATCTCGCCGCCGTCCTCATCAGCCACCTTGTGACTTCGGCCTGCGGCCTCACTCTCCGGGCGCCTCCGCGGGGCTTCTTGCGGGTGCGACGATCTACCGATTTTTGAACTGGGAATTTTAACAACCTGTTACCGGTCCCTGGCCCCCGATCACCAATCCCTGTTTTCCAGATACTTCAGCACGAAACGCTGCGCCTCCTCCACTGCCCTCGCTATATCCCAAGCCGCCATGTTCCGCTCTTCCACCAGATTGCTGATGCCCCTGATTTCCAGGCAGTCGATGCCGTACCGCAGACAGGTCAGGGCAATGGCAGCCCCCTCCATGTTCTCGCACAGGGCTCCGAACCGGCCGGCCAGTACCTCCGCCTGAGCCTCTGAGCCGCTGCAGGTCGAAACAGTCACGAAACCGCCGCATGCCAGGGAAATTCCGCAGCGGTCGGCCAGCTGCCGAGCCCGCTCCACCGCCTGCGACGAAAGCGGAATCTCGTTGTAGTAGCGCCGTTCACCCTGCACCAGCGACGGCAGTTTCATGCCGAGCAGATCCAGCCACCCCGCCGAGGTGATCACCCCTTCGTCCCCTAGAAACTCGCTGGCAGCCACTGCCAGGGCTCCGATCCCCAATCCGCTGCCGGTATAGGCCCCTGCACAGCCGACATTGATCACCAGCTGAGGCTGACGCCGTTCGATCATGGCGGCGCAGGCGGCTGCAGCGTTGATTTTGCCGACTCCTGCCACGCAGATCGCGACCGGCAAGCCGCCGATCAGCCCTTCCACATGAGGAAAGGCCCGAGCGCCGACACGTGACGGCCTGCTCAGGGCCTGCTCCAGCAGGGCCGCCTCCTGGCGAACGGCAGTGATAATCAGAACCGACATGCTTGACCTGCCTGTACGATGAAATCCGACCCAAGCAGCATCCGCCCCGTGCGGCAGGCGACGGCGTCCGGCGACTGGGCCAGGCGTTCCAGATCCGCGGCTGTGTCGATGTCGTACCACGTGGGGAGCAACACTGCCCGCAGCCCCTGTTTCCGGGCTCGCTCCAGGCTGACCTCCAGCACTTGGGGACCACCCCAGGAAATACCTTCGAAGAGTTCCGGCCAGAGGCGGCTCATGCCCAGCAGGTAGTAGCCGCCGTCTTCGCTGGGTCCGAAGACCACATCGGCCCGGCCCTGTTCCAGGACATCAAAGGCCTGGCGCACGTAATCCGCCGGCAGGTCCGGCGAATCGCTGCCAATGATGCAGCAGAGCTCGCTGCCGTCGGCAAAGGTGCGTTCAAAGGCATCGGACATGCGCTCCCCCAGGCAGGCCCCCTGCTGCCGTGCGGAGCCCATGCCCGAAAATTCGGGGCAGGAAACATCAGGGTTTTCCAGCGCCCAGAACACCACCGGCCTGACATCCTCCAGTGAAGCGGCCAGTGCAACGACATCAGCCAGCATTTCGGCATACAGGTCCGCAGCGGCCTGCTCGCCCACCTGCCGGGCCAGCCGCGTCTTGACCCTGCCCGGGACCGGTTCGCGGGCAAAGATGATCAGTCCTTTGTTTGTATCCATCTCGGGAACGTACATCAGACCTGGTGGGAGGGATGCTGGCCGGGCAGCCTTCTGTCCAGTTCAACGGCGGCATAGGCCGAATGGTTGTGTATCGATTCGAAATTCTCGGTCTCCACCGAAAACCAGATGATATTCTCTTCGGCCGCCAAGCGGGACCAGGCCTCACGCACCATGTCCTCCACGAAGCGTGGATTTTCGTAGGCGTGCTCGGTGACGTACTTTTCATCCTCGCGCTTGAGCAGCGCAAAGAGCGGACTGCTGCCGCACTGCTCGATCAGCTCCACCAAGTCCTCTATCCAGATGAACTCGCGATAGCGCACCCGTACGGTCATGACGCTGCGCTGGTTGTGCGCGCCGAAACGCGACAGCTCCTTGCTGCAGGGGCAGAGCGAGGTGAGCGGCACCTTGATCCCCAGAACGAAGTCCAGGGTATCGGTCATCGAGGCGCTGAACTCGCAGGTATATTCCATCAGGCTCCTGGCCCCCGACACCGGTGCCGTCTTGTCGATGAAGTAGGGAAACTGGATCTCCAGGTGTGCGCTGTCAGATCCCAGCTTGGCCTTCATTTCGTGCAGGATCGTCTCCAGCTTGTCCAGGGCGATCTGCTCCCGGTGCCGGTTGAGAATCTCCACGAAGCGGCTCATGTGAGTCCCCTTGAAATGGTGGGGCAGGTCGACGTACATGTTGACCCGTGCCACGGTATGCTGCAGGGAATGGTTCTTGTCCATCACCACGATCGGGTAGCTGATGTCCTTTACACCGACCTTGGCGATCGGTATCCGGCGATGGTCGGGGCGTTTCTGCATGTCCGGCATGGGGTGCGCCGGAGAAGGTGTCATGCGGGTATGAGGCATGGAAAATCCTTTGTCGGGTTGAATCAATGTTCGGTGCGGAATGTCTCGAAACTGCCGCTATAGGCCCCGGGGCAAACGTCGACACTCTCGACCCGAGCCGCCGGCGGGCCGTTGCGGCACCATTCCACCAGGGCCTGGACAGCGGCTTCATCCCCCTCGAACAACCCTTGCACCGTACCGTCGGGCATGTTGCGGACCCAGCCGGTCACCCCCAGTTGCAGGGCCTGCCGACAGGTGTAATGACGAAAGGCGACCCCTTGCACCAGCCCGTGAACGGTTACGCCCATCCTGATCTTCATGCCTGGACCTCCAGCAACCGCACGATCTCCTGCCAGACCTGATCGCGCCCATCCCGGGACAGCGCCGAAAAAAGCAGCATCATGCCCTTGTCCCGCTGAATGGCGGCTGCGATCAAACCGGTCTGCCGGGCGCGCTCCACCTTCGACAGCTTATCGCACTTGGTCAGGACGAGAATCGGCGGAATATTGTAGTTTTCCAGCCAGCGCAGCATCTGCAGATCGCCGTCGGAGGGTATCCGGCGGATATCCAGGATCAGAACCACCGCCTTCAGGTTTTCCCGTTTGGCCAGGTACGTTTCGATCATCGGCCCCCACTGCTTGCGTACCTCGGGCGGAGCCTTGGCATAGCCGTAACCGGGCAGGTCGACCAGGGTCAGAAGGCCGTTCACATTAAAAAAATTGATCAGCTGGGTCCGACCGGGGGTGGAACTGGTACGGACGAGCGCCTTGCGGTTGGCAAGCACATTGATCAGGGAAGATTTCCCGACATTGGAGCGGCCGACAAAGGCCACTTCAGGCAGCGTAGCGGGGGGAAAATCGCGGGGTTTCACCGCGCTTTTGATGAATTCGGTCTGTTTTACGTCCATGCAACTCCTCCGAGCGTTGCATTATAGTGTGCGGTACTACACCGACACAAGCGCTTATTTCCCCGACGCCTGTCTGCCGGCCCCCGGCGAGGCGCGGCGAGGCGCCGGACATTGTGATAATCGGGTTTTTGACTATACTGGAGATAAGGTAACGCCGGCCATTCGCAGTCCACAACAGGCTTTCCAGACAGAAATTAGCCTGTGGTGTTTAATGTACGTTTATGTTATATGAGAGTGCGTACTTTCCGCCTCTCTCGACATGCCCGCGACAGGTTCAGATGACGGCATCTTCTGTGGACATAGTGATCTTCGCAGTAAAACTCGGGATGGTCTTCTTCGTCATCCTGACCCTGGCCGCCTACCTGGTGTTCGCCGAACGGCGCATTCTGGCATGGATCCAGGATCGCAAGGGCCCCAACCGCGTCGGGCCGTTCGGATTGCTGCAGCCACTGGCAGACCTGATCAAACTCCTGACAAAGGAAGACTTTCTCCCCGATTCGGCCGACAAGTGGCTGTTCTATCTTGCGCCGGCCATGGCCGCTATCCCCGCCATCATGATCTTTGCCGTAATTCCCTTTGGGGCACCGCTGGACATTGTCGGACGCCAGGTACCGCTCCTGATCTCCGACCTCAACGTGGGACTGCTGTTCTTCCTGGCACTCTCCTCCATCGCCGTCTACGGGGTCGCCATCGGCGGCTGGGCTTCCAACTCGAAATACTCCTTGCTGGGGGGTATCCGCGGGCTGGCGCAGTTGATCTCGTACGAGCTCTCCATGGGGCTGTCCCTGGTGCCGGTGGTCATGCTCTCCCGCTCCTTCAGCCTGACTGACATAGTAGCCGCGCAGCAGGGCATGCCGTTCATCGTCTACCAGCCACTGGCCTTTATCATCTTTCTTATCAGCATCACGGCCGAATGCAAGCGCATCCCCTTTGACCTGCCCGAAGCCGAGGGGGAACTTGTGGCCGGCTTCCACACCGAATATTCCGGCATGAGATTCGGCCTGTTCTTCGTGGGAGAATACATCAACATCATCGTCCTGGGAGGACTGGCAGCCACCTTTTTCCTCGGCGGCTGGCACGGTCCGTTTCTGGCGCCGGTGATCTGGTTTTCGCTCAAAACTCTGGCCTTTGCCTTTTTCTTTATCTGGGTGCGTGGCACATTGCCGCGTTTGCGCTACGACCAGCTGATGCACCTGGGCTGGAAGGTGCTGACGCCCCTGGCACTGCTGAACATTCTGGTAACCGGATGGTGGTTGATGTTGCGATCATGACATTACGGACATAGCGTCCGACTTCACATGCCCAAGGGAGGAGACTCACATGGAAAGCGTAAATGCCAAGGACCGTAACGGACACACCCCGCTGATCGCTGCCGCTCGTGAGGGGCAAAAGGACTTTGTGCTGGACCTGCTCCATCGTGGGGCAGATCTTACCTCCACCAGTACCAAGGGCAAGACCGCGCTGCATTATGCCGCCGCCAACGGACACACCGAGGTCGCCCGCATGCTGCTCGACAAGGGTGCCGATGTAAATGCCCGAGACAGTGCCGGACACACTCCTCTGATGCTGGCTGCCATCTACGGCTGCAACAGGACCATTCAGACCCTGCTCGACGGCGGTGCGCGGCCTGATATCAAAACCAACGTAGGCACGACTGCTGCCCAGTACGCCGAGAACAACAGCCACCCTCTGGCTGCTGCGCTGCTGAAAAAAGCGGGACGGACACAATAACGGAGCAAAATTTCACGACGAGACAAACGGATGCGAACCGTGGCTGAATCGAAAACAGTCCGATAGGAGTCACGGCACTGTTTCCGGCATCCTCGCCGCTCAGTTTGGAACCGCATAATGACCATTTCTTCTGACATACGCGCCATTCTGGGGGGGCTGGGAGTCACCCTGCGCCACATGCTGCGCAAACCGGTGACAATCCAGTATCCTGAACAGAAAAGGACCCCCCCTCCACGCTTCCGTGCCCGGATCGTGCTGACCCGCGATCCTGACGGCGGTGAGCGTTGCGTGGCCTGCTACCTCTGTTCGGCCGCCTGCCCGGTGGACTGTATTTCGATGCAATCGGCGGAACAGGAGAATGGTCGGCGCTACGCCGAATGGTTCAGGATCAATTTTTCGCGCTGCATCTTCTGCGGGCTGTGCGCCGAGGCCTGTCCCACCCTGGCTATCCAGATGTCGCCGGACTATGAGATCTGCTCGCGCGACATCATGTCGCTCGTCGCGGAAAAGGAGGACCTGCTGATCAACGGCTGCGGCAAGGATGCCTCCTATAATTTTTATCGCCATGCCGGCATCAATGTAACCCAGCCGCGGGGAAAAGGGCTGGAGGAAACGCCGCCGGTAGATGTCAGGACACTCATGCCATGACGCTTTTCCCGTGCGGCCTGATCAGAGCCGGCCGATCGTCATGCCGGTTCGCACCGTCGGCTGTCGATCTGAACAATGAGCGGATGTCGTGTCGAGTCAAGGAGGATTGAGATGAACAGGTTCAGCATCGGGAGCCGGCTTCTGGTTGGCTTTTCCATCGTAACCATACTGCTGCTGGCGGTAATCGGGGCAGGGGTCAGCAGTCTCTCCAAGAGTGAAGACCAGCTCGGAAATGTCAAGCGCATCACCATGCTGAGCAGCAATGTCGCCAGGGTGCAGGCCTACCTCAAGACAATCGACGAATCCATCAAGGGGCTGATCCTGCACGAGGAGCAGTCGGACAAGGACAAGCAGCTGGCCGCCATCGAGGGGCTCAAGTCGAAATATCGCGAGGCGCTCGACATTGTCGACAAGAACACCAAGACTCCTGAAGGCAAGAAGCTGATAACCGAGCTGAAAGAGGCTGTCGGCGCGGAGGATGCAGTCAATCAGAAAATGATCGCCGCCGCAGTGGCGGGCGACAGCGCCACCTTCAGACAGCTTATGAACGGCGAGGGGGACAAGGCGGTTGCACGCGTATCAAAAGGGGCCGAGGCGCTGTTGACGTTTTACGAGAAGCGGGTGGGCGTGCGCGTGGACGATGCCGTCGGCAGCTCACAGACAGCCACCCGCATCATGTATGCCTTCGGCCTGGCAGCGCTGATCCTGAGCGTCCTGACGGCAATTGTCATCACTCGCGGCATTACCGGACCTCTCCATGAATGCGTGAACGTTGCCGACCGGATCGCGGACGGCGATCTGACCGTTTCGGTCGCGGCCGATCAGGGACGTTCCGAAACATCGCACCTCATGCGCACTATGAACAATATGATCGTCAGGATGCGCGGCGCCATGGAAAGGGTCTCCCAGGCCTCCGGCGCCGTCTCGTCGGCAGCCGTCAAACTGCACGCCGCATCGCAAAACATGGTGAACGGCACCTCGGAAGTGGCGTCCCAGGCATCGACGGTGGCCACCTCCGGCGAGGAGATGGCATCCACCTCCCTGGACATCGCCGGCAGTTGCAATGCCGCGGCCGAAAGTTCCCGTCATGCCAATGATCTCGCCACCAGCGGCGCACACATCGTTCAGAGCACTGTGGACGGCATGGAGCGCATTGCCGAGCGGGTGCGCGCCACCGCCCGCAACGTGGAAAGCCTCGGTGCCCGTTCCGATCAGATCGGCGCCATCATCAGCACCATCGAGGATATTGCCGATCAGACAAATCTGCTGGCACTGAATGCGGCCATTGAAGCAGCCCGGGCCGGTGAGCAGGGGCGCGGCTTCGCCGTCGTAGCCGACGAGGTGCGCGCCTTGGCGGAGCGCACCACCCGTGCCACCCGCGAGATCGGGGAGATGATCAAGGCCATCCAGACCGAGACCAGGCAGGCGGTCATCTCCATGGAAGAGGGCGTCAACGAGGTGGAACACGGCACGGAAGGCGCGTCGCGTTCGGGAGGCGCCCTGCAGGAGATCCTGAGCCAGATCAACGACGTAACCGGACAGATCAACCAGATCGCCACGGCCGCCGAGGAGCAGAGTTCGACCAGCCGCGACATCAGCAACAACATGCACCAGATCACCGAGATCATTCAGGAAACCGCCAAGGGAACGCATGAGACCGCCCAGGCCTCCGACCAACTGTCGCGGCTTGCCACCGATCTCGAATCTCTGGTGAGACAGTTCAGGCTGTAATTGAATGGAACAGAGCATCTTCTACATACTGGCCGCCCTGGCGCTGATCGGCACTCTCCTGGCAGTCTTCGAGAAACACCCGGTGCATGCCATCCTCTACCTGGTAACATCGCTGTTCGCGGTGGCGGTAATCTTCTATCTGCTGATGGCTCCGCTGGTAGCGGCCTTCGAGGTGATCCTGTACGCCGGTGCCATCATGGTTTTGTTTCTCTTCGTGATCATGATGCTCGATCTGGGGCATCCCGAAAAGGGGCTCGCGCCACAGCGGTACGAATGGCTGCCGGCCCTGGTACTGGTGTCCATCAGCATTGCGGCACTGGTGATCGTGATCTCGCGTCAGGCTGCATCGCCGGTTCCTTCGCTGCAGGCGCTGCCGCTCCGCCAGATTGCCGCACGCCTGTTCCAGGAACACGGTCTGGCGGTCGAGCTGGTATCGATGCAGCTGCTGTTCGCATTGGTGGGGGCGCTGTATCTGGGAAAACGGCGTGAACCCTCGCTCCCTGCTCCAGAAGGTGGCCGAAAGCCTGAGGGGGAGGATTCTCCATGATCGTGCCGCTTCAGCATATCCTGATACTGGCTGCCCTGCTGTTCTTCATCGGCATGGGAGGGCTGCTGGCTTGGCGCGCCAACCTGATCATGATGCTTGTCTGCATCGAGATCATGCTGAATGCCGTGATGCTGGTCTTCGTGGGAGGGAGCGCCCACTGGGGCAATGCCGACGGACAGCTGTTCGCCTTCTTCATCATGGCCCTGACCTCCAGTGAAGTGTCATTGGCCCTGGCCCTGGTGGTCTATCTGCACCGCAGGAAGAGAACGGTCAATACCGATGACTTCAGCGAGATGAAAGGGTAAAGAACCTGATGAAGCTCTACCTGGCCCTCATACTCCTACTCCCCCTCGCCGGCGGGCTTTTCAATGCCCTGGCCGGCCGCAGGTTCCCCCGCCAGGTAGGAGAAACCGTGGCCTGCGGGGTTATCTGGGGCGCCTTTCTGTGCTCGGTGCTGGCCTTTCTGGGATTCAGCGGGCCGGTAACGCTGGAGTATGGCTCCTGGCTGTCAGTCTTCGATTTTCAGGCCCCCCTCTCCTTCTACCTGGATCAGCTCTCCCTGTCGCTGACCCTGATGATCACCTTTGTCTGCGGTCTGATCCATCTCTACTCCGTCGGCTACATGCGGGAAGAGTCCGATGTTGCCCGCTATTTCGCTCTCCTCAACATCTTCGTCTTCGCCATGCTGGTGCTGATCCTGGCCGGCAACCTGCCCCTGCTCTACCTGGGCTGGGAAGGAGTCGGCTTCTGCTCCTACGCCCTGATCGGCTTCTGGTACACAGAGGAGAAGAACGCCACTGCCGGGCGCAAGGCCTTTATCGTCACCCGCATCGGTGACACCGCCTTCGGCATCGCCATTGTCTGGATGTACCAGCTCTCCAACAGCGTCTCCATTACTCATCTGAATTCGCTGGGGCCCCTGATTCCGGCCGGCATTGTCACCATCTGGGGTCTGCTGCTGCTGATCGGAGCGGCCGGAAAATCGGCCCAGCTGCCGCTGTCGGTCTGGCTGCCGGATGCCATGGCCGGCCCCACACCGGTTTCGGCCCAGATCCACGCCGCCACCATGGTCACCGCCGGAGTATATCTCCTGACCCGCATGTTCCCCCTGATCGGCGGATCGGAGACGGTACAAGCGGCCATTGCCCTCACTGGCGGGCTCACCGCCTTCTACGCCGCCACCTGCGCCTGCGGTCAGCGCGACCTGAAGCGCATCCTGGCCTACTCCACCATCAGCCAGATCGGTTACATGGTGCTGGGCGTGGGGGCCGGCGCACTGACCGCGGCCAGCTTTCATCTCCTGACCCATGCATTCTTCAAGGCCCTGCTGTTCCTGGGGGCGGGCTGTGTGATCACCGCCCTGCACCATCAGCAGGACATCTTCCGCATGGGGGGATTGAAGGAGCGTCTGCCGGCCGTGTACTGGCCATTCCTGGCCGGTGCGCTCTGCCTGGCCGGCTTCCCCCTGAGCGGCGGTTTTTTCAGCAAGGATGCCATTCTTGGGGCAGTCTTCGAGCACGGGGGAGCATTGTACGGAGGTTTATTCCTGCTGGGGCTGCTGACGGCGCTTTTAACCGCCTTTTATACCTTCCGGATGGTGCTGGTGGTGTTCCACGGGGCTTCGACTCCGCTCAGCCACCGTTCAACCGGCGGGAACCAGCTCAGCCATCATTCGACCGATGAAGCTCCGGTCGGTGAGCGGAGTCGAACCGGGCTGCCGGCCGTCATGACCTGGACCCTGGTTCCGCTGGCCATCCTCGGCCTGCTGGGGGGGCTCCTGAACCTGCCGGAATACCTGCCGGGACACGGCCTGCTGGAACGGTTTCTGGCGCTTCAGGCTGGGGAACATCCGGCGCCGGTGGAACATACTACCGAGATCATGCTGCAACTGCTTGCCGCCGCGGTCAGTCTGACCGGCCTGGCAATCGCCTGGTTCCGCTACACCGGCTCCCGCCGGGCTGGCGCCCTGGCCGCAGAAGAAAGCGACGCACCGGTGACCGCCTTCCTGAAGAATGGCTGGTATCTCGACTCGCTCTACCGCCTGCTGTTTATCTCCCCCTTCGTATGGCTGGCGCGTTTCCTCTGGAAATCGATCGATGAAGCCACCATCGACGGCACCCTGGACGGATTGGCGCGGCTCACGGCGCGCCTGGCCCAGCTTCCGGCCGGCTGGAGCAGCGGCCGCGTGGCAACCGCCCTGTATGGGCTGGGGGGCGGGGTTGCGGTGGTGCTGGTCTACCTGGTATGGGTGCTGGCATGACGAATTCCTTCCCTTTACTCTCGTTCCTTGTACTGCTTCCCTTGGCCGGCTGTCTGCTGCTTCTGCCCGTCTGGAAACGTCCACGTGTAGCCTTTCCGCTCACGCTGGGAATCGCCTTGGCCGAATTCGCCCTAACGCTCCGGCTGTTTGCCGACTGGCAGGGCATGGCCGCCCTCCCCTCGCGCCTGCCCGGGTTCTTTCTGCTGGAGGATCTCCCCTGGATCCCGTTTCTGGGCATCCGCTACACGCTGGGACTGGACGGCATCAGCCTGCTGATGGTCATGCTGACCGCCTTCACCTTCTGCACGGCCCTGCTGGTATCATGGCGCGCCATTACCGAGAAGACAGGCATGTTTCTGTTCCTGATGCTGTTGATGGAAAGCGGCATCATGGGGGTATTCCTGGCTCTGGATCTGGCGCTGTTCTACCTGTTCTGGGAAGTGATGCTGATCCCGATGTTTTTCCTGATCGGCATCTGGGGGCACGGCCGGCGGCTGTACTCGACCGTCAAATTCTTTCTGTTCACCCTGGCCGGCTCGCTCCTGATGCTGCTGGCGATCATTGCCCTGCACCTGCTGCATGCCCAACAGACGGGAGTAGCCACCTTCGGTTTGTACGAGCTGCTGCAGAACCGGCTCCCGCTGGAAACCCAGCTCTGGCTGTACGCCGCTTTTCTGCTGGCCTTTGCCATTAAGTTTCCGCTGTTTCCGCTGCACACCTGGCTGCCCGACGCCCATACCGACGCCCCCACCGCCGGCAGCGTGATCCTGGCGGGACTGCTGCTCAAGACCGGCAGCTACGGCCTGATCCGCTTCGGCTATCCGCTCTTTCCCCAGGCAGCCCAGGTGTTGACTCCGCTGGTATACGCCCTGGCACTGATCGGTCTGGTCTATGCCTCGCTGGTGGCCTTTGCCCAGGAGGACATGAAGCGTCTGATCGCCTATTCCAGTATCGGGCACATGGGATACGTGGCCATCGGCATTGCCGCCTGGCAACCGGTGGCACTCTCCGGAGCGATCATCCAGATGGCCAATCATGGCGTCACCACCGGCGCACTGTTCTGCATGGTGGGCATGCTGGACGAGCGCGCCCATACCCGCGACATCCGCGCCTTCGGCGGCCTGTGGGGCAAGGTGCCGCTCTGGTCGTTCTTTTTCCTGCTCTTCTCGCTCGCCTCGGTGGGGCTGCCCGGCTTGAACAACTTCGTGGGGGAATTCCTGGTACTGGCCGGCACAATGAAGCAATCGCCCCTGGTGGCGGCCCTGGCTTTCGTCGGCATCGTACTGACCCTGATCTACACGGTGCGGCTGGTCCAGGAAGTGCTTTTCCAGCAGGAGCGTCAGCCGCTGCCGCTGCTGGACCTGAACCGGCGCGAACTGTGCCTGCTGGCCGTACTGGCACTGCTGAACATCTGGATGGGCATCCACCCGGCGCCGCTCCTGGATTTGATTCACACGCCGGTGCAGCTTCTGATCGGAGGGGTGCCATGACTGCGAACGACATGATAGCCCTGATGCCCCTGATCATTCTGACTGTCGGCAGTGTGCTGGTGCTCCTGGCCGGCGCGGTCAGGTCCGGCTTCTACCTGTACGAGGTGGCAGCGGCAGCGGCAGCCGGCGCCCTAGTGTGGAGCCTGGCCGTGCCAGCAACGGCAATCATGCCCGGATTAAGCATCACTGCCTTCTCGCGCTTTTTCTCGGCCTTCCTCTACGGCACCGGTATCATCTCACTGCTGCTGGCAGCCGGCTACAACCGGCGCCGCGATATCACCGGCGAGGAATTCCCGTCCACGCTGCTGTTCGCCCTGCTGGGCATGGGGGTGGCCTGCGCGGCCAACAACCTGCTGATGCTCTTTCTGGGGCTGGAGTCATTCACCTTCGCCTTCTACATCATGGTGGCGATCGAACGCGAGGCACCCCGCGGCGGTGAGGCGGGGCTGAAGTACCTGCTGAACGGCACTCTTTCGGCAGCCATTCTGGCCATGGGCATTGCCCTGATCTACTGCAGCCGCGGCACACTGAGACTGGCGGAGCTGGCACAATCGGCGAGCAGTGCGGAATCCGGCACCCTGTTCGCAGCCGGTGCCGGCCTGATTCTGCTGGGGCTGGCCTTCAAGCTTTCCCTGGTCCCGGCCCACCTATGGACGGCCGACGTCTACCAGGGAGCCCCGGCCCCGGTAACCGCCATGCTTTCGACCGCATCCAAGGCCGCTTCGGTTGCGGCCCTGCTGCTCCTGTTGCCTCTTGTGCCGATGGGGCATTTGGGTCACGACATTTTCTGGTGGCTGGCGCTCCTGTCAATGCTGTTCGGCAACCTGGCAGCCCTGGTGCAGACCAGCCTCAAGCGGATGCTGGCCTGGTCTTCGGTAGCCCAAATGGGCTATCTGGCGATCGGGTTCGTGGTTGCCCCGAGCGCCGGGGGTATCGGGGCATCGGCCTTTTATGCTGTGGCCTATGCCGCGGCCGGGCTGGTTACCTTCGGTGCCGTAGCGGTGTTGTCGGACCGGTCCGAGCGGGACCGCATCGAGGATTATCAGGGCTACGGCTTCAAGAATCCGCTGGCAGGGGCGGTCCTGGCCCTGGCCCTGTTCTCCCTGGCTGGCATCCCACCCACCGCCGGCTTCATGGGCAAATTCGTCATCTTCGTAGCAGCGCTACGGGGGGGCGAAACCGCGCTGGCCGTGGTGGGGGTCGTGACGGCACTGGTGTCCGTATTCTTTTACCTGCGAGTCGTGGTTACGCTTTACATGAAGCCGGCCCAGACCTCTTTGTCCCTGGAACGTCCCCTGCTGATATCCGAGGTAGCGGCACTGTGCATCCCTGCAGCGGTGATGCTGCTGGCCGGTGTCTATCCCGGTCCACTGCTGAACCTGCTGGCATTCACGCGGTAACGTTGAGAGGCCCAATGTCGAAAAAATGGCTCATCAGCGGCTTGCTGCTGGCACTGACCGGCTGCAGCACGGTGCCGGTCACCGGCAGGTATCAGCTCAACCTCATTCCCGCCTCGTCAATGACCTCGATGAGCCTGCAGCAGTACGACCAGTTCCTGAAGGAGCATAAGATAAGCACCAACCAGGAACAGACCCAACTGGTCAAACGGGTGGGGGAGCGGATCAAAGGGGCGGTGGAGCAATATCTTACCGGCATCGGCCGAGCCGACCTCCTGGCGAACTACAAGTGGGAATTCAATCTGGTGGAGGATAAACAGGTCAATGCCTGGTGCATGCCGGGGGGTAAGGTGGCAGTGTACACCGGCATCTTGCCAATCACCAAGGACGAACAAGGCCTGGCCGTGGTGCTGGGGCACGAGATCTCCCATGCGGTGGCCGAGCATGGCAACGAGCGCATGAGCCAGGGGCTGATGGCGCAGTTGGGGGGCGTGGCGCTGTCCACGGCACTTGCGACAAAGCCGGCACAGACCCAGCAGCTCTGGATGGCGGCCTACGGTGCCGGGGCCCAATATGGCGCGATCCTCCCGTTCAGCCGCCTGCAGGAAAACGAGGCGGACCAGCTCGGACTGATCTTCATGACCATGGCCGGCTACGATCCCAACCAGGCGGTGACGTTCTGGGAACGGATGGCGGCGCAGAAAAACGGACAGGGGGGGCCGGAATTCCTCAGCACCCACCCGGCTGATGCCACTAGGATCGAGAGGATCAAGCAGCAGATTCCCGAGGTGATCGCAAAATACAGGAAATGAGCCCGGTGCAGATGCAACCGGGCCTTTTTACGTTCAACGGAAGGTGTCAGTAGAACAGCAACCAGCCATCCAGAAAGAAGAACAGCCAGCCGATGTTGCACAGCAGGGCGATGTACCACAGGTAATGGCGCTTGGTCAGGCTGGCCAGCGACGAGAGCATGATGGCGATCTGCAGGAAGATCAGCGCATAGGCGAAATTGCCCCCCATGGCCTGCGCCTTCAGCTTATCCTTTCCCAAAACCTCGGCTTTGTCCTTGATCTCCTTTTTCTCCTGGTCATAGCGCTTGACCTCATTGCCGTAGGCCGCCACAGTCTTCTCGTACTCGGCGGCCACCATCGGCGAAAGCCCCTTCTGGGAGCGGTACTGCAGTTCCAGCGCCTTTTTGCCCAGGTCAAAGGTGTGCTGCTTGATGCTTTTGGCCTGGTAGAAGGCCCACTGGTCGCTCTCCTGCCCCTGGGCCAGGATGGCCCGCGATGAATACTTGCCCATGTACAGGGTGGTCAGTGCGGCCAGAACCGCCATGATGGCAGTAGAAAGCGCCAGATATCCCATCCAGCGATCTTTTTTCTGCTCAGAGCTATCATTCTGCGACATAGAAAAACCCTCTCCCTTTCAGGTGCCATACGTGCTCCGGACGCTGTGCAATCTTGAGCCTACAGACCATATCACAGAATCTAGGCATGTTTCCAGTACCTCCCCAGCGCATATCTTTCTATTATTGACAGACAATTATTGAAGACTTACTATTCCGATCATTATTGTTCACCGTTTCTCTAATTAAGTGTCGAGTTACAACGTCCCCAGGCTACTCAGTGTTCCCGCGGTTTTCAAAGAATCAGGTATTAAGGAATCAACGTTGTGTTTTAGAATCAACCCTAACGGAACCATTGAATGAAATGCTAGGAGGAAAAATGAAGATCAATATTTTGATAGCAATCGTTTTTGCTTGTACTGTGTCAGTAAGTTCTGCTCAAGACAATACATCAGTAGACCTTGCCATACGTGAATTTAGGCTCGGTCTACCAAAATCAGAAATATGCGAGATAGGTGCAAAATATATAAGAACAGGAGCATGCGAATTTCATGTTAAGGTTAAAGGAGAATGGCTCAAAATTTCACCAATTTTCGACAAAAATACTTCTACCATGACAGCGTTATTGGCAACTTTTGATAAAAAATATTCCTTCCTCCCCTTATATAAGGGCCTTATTGAAAAGTATGGTGAAACCGAAAATTGCAAAGTAAATGACTATGAAAATGCGTTCGGAGCAAAATTTAAGGGCGCAGAGTGTATTTGGTATATCAACGGTGGCTCAATCTTTATTAAAGAGCCAGTTGGTACGAAAGGCGGATACATAGAGATGCACTCCAAGGAATATAACGATGAAATAAAACAGAGAAAAAAAGAAACAGATAAAAATCCAGGGTTCTAAGTCTGAGAAAAAAAAACCCGATAATCCGTTTAATCTTGAATAGTTGAGATTTACCTGCCAACTTTCTTTGGCACACCTTTTATAAGGACGTAAGGTATTCTTCCAGACTTGATCCTCAGGCAAGCCAGCCAGATCACGGCTGCTGATGGTGCAGACAGGAAAGGCGGCCGATTGGCCGCTTTTTCAGTTCTATCTATGGTGCAAGGCTCAAGGAATAGAGCAGCGGTCTGCAGCCCTGCTGCTGATGCTCATCAATTAAGGGAGAACAGGTGGGTCAGGATTGTAAAGTTGCAAACTTAAGAAATCTTCGGCCAACTTTACCATTTGCAATCCTGACTCGAAATGTTTCTGAAATGTTTCCCCCGCCATCGGCAAGGACACTGACGCGGCAAAAACTGCCGCGCAGGTCACACCGCGAGGCCGTTATGCATACCCATCAGGCAATCTCCAGCAGCTCGATCAGGGGAAAGACCTCGACCCGGTAGGATCCGAGTCGGTACCGGGCCATGAAATCATTGTCCCAGCGGCTCAGATTTTCCGAACCGGAGTCCAGCGGTACCGGATTGGGATCGTTGATCATGACGATGCTGCCGTCGAGGTCGATGACGATCTCCACCGGGCCTCCGATACCGTTGATGTCGTCAAAATGCAGTACCGTGGCGCTGTAACGCTCGGAGAGGTGCCGGTTTATCAGTGTCTTCAGCGCGGCGCTCATCGGCCAGGGCAGACAGTTGTTGTTCAGAATCAAACGTTGCTACTCCCTTTGTGAAGACGTACCTTGGTCAGGCTGCGTCACCGCGCTCCGCAACCATTCGATCCTTGATGGCAGGAGTATCCACGGCAAATGCATCCATGAATGATGAATACCGGCAGAAGGCAAAAGCTTTCGGAGGATGTGCGAAAGAGGGGCTGCGTCCTTGATTATTCTTCTACAGTTTTAAGATAATTGGTGATGACCTTCCGTTCTTTCTCATCGATGGTGATAAATTTGCCGGCAGTAAGAAAAATGGGCTCTGACTTCAGGCGTAATTTGGCCCAGTTGTAAAAGGCGCGGTTCTCGATGGTCATATGGAATATTTCGGAGCGGGATATTTCGACTATGGCGCTGATGCAATAGGGAGAAGGCTTCTCGATGAACATGTGGGCCGTGATCAGGCTGCCCGGTGCAAGTTCCTTTGTGCTGGCGAACCTGAGCCCTCCACCGCTCAGATTGATCTTTTGCGGCAAAAGGACGTCCTGACCTTTCCAGTTGAGTACTTTGCTTCCTTCACCGTGGGACATCAGTTCGAAAACCGGTCTGGTGGGTACCAGTCTGGCTTCAAGCCATTTGTCCCTGACGGTTTCCAGGTCCTCCCCTTCCTCATCGTAGTAGAAAGGAATCAGGACGTCCCGTCTGAAGTAATCCCTTTTAAGCATGACTTCCGCGATTTCGGTAAAACGAAGAAAAACGGTATTGCCGGAAGAATTTTTTCCTATAATGACGGGGCAGGCACATTGAATACTGTCTGTAAACAGCAAGAGCACCGCAGGAACTTCCGCTCCCTTGATGCTGGCAGGCACCTCGCCCGATGTAAGCTCTAGCTCCGCAGCAATTCTGGTTACCTGAACAACAACTCCATGCAGATCGATTTTTGTCGTAGGATCGAGGGTGGCTGAAATAATGCCGGTGGCCCCAGGTTTCAGGTGTTTGCGGTAGGAAGAGATTTCTATAGCCATCTAAGCCCTTTCCTAAAGTGGTTGTCGTCTATATACAACACTTATGAGATTGACTTCCACCATGAAAATGGCACCGGAGCTAATTTTTTTCAAAATTAACAGTAACATATAAACTCATTGCACAAACAGCCCCTCTCGTGACGGCGGCGCGATCCCGGCTTTCTCCGCTCTCTCCATCAAACACTCGATCGCCCGCACCCCCTCGTCTCCCAGATCGCAGGAGAAATCGTTGACGTACAGTTCGATATGGGCGGCGCAGACATCGGCGCTCATCTCCTGGGCATGTTCGCCGATATAGCGCGCGGCCTGGTCCGGGTGGCTCCGGGCATATTCCACGCCGGCCCGCAGGGCTCTCTCCACCGCCGCGATCCTCTCGGCCCCCAGCGAGCGGCGGGCCACGATGCCACCCAGCGGGATCGGCAGCCCGGTTTCTCCTTCCCACCACTCCCCCAGATCGAGCAGCTTGCGCAACCCGAAATCCTGGTAGGTGAAGCGCGACTCGTGGATGATCAGTCCGGCATCGGCCCTTCCGCTGGTTACCGCCTCCATGATCTCGTTAAAAGGCATGACCTGGAAATTTTCCAACGTCGGATCGAAGAGCCTGAGCAACAACAGGGCTGTGGTGTACCTGCCTGGTACGGCGATTCTCTTGCCGGCCAGGTCCTGCAACCCCGTATCCCCGGCTGTCACCAGCAACGGACCGCAACCGCGCCCCAGGGCGCTGCCGGAGCGCAGCAGGGCATATTTGTCGCGGATGTGCCCCAAGGCGTGGT
Source organism: Geobacter sp. SVR (assembly GCF_016865365.1). NCBI lineage: Bacteria > Pseudomonadati > Thermodesulfobacteriota > Desulfuromonadia > Geobacterales > Geobacteraceae > Geobacter > Geobacter sp. SVR. The sequence continues at coordinate 650,717 of NZ_AP024469.1, read as the reverse complement.
AGGAGACCTTGGTCACATCCAGCTCCCCCTTCAGCGCCAGCTGGTTGAGGGTTTCCACATCCTCCAGGCGCTCCCGGTAGGAAAGACCGCCGGTGTCCACCAGACCGTGGACCAGCGGATAGAACATGAAGGTGTCATTGGGGCAGGGAGAAAATCCGAGGGTGAGAATGTCATTCATATCAGCATCCTGCCGTCGTCGATGATGACCTGCACACTGCCGTCCGCTGCAATGGCGGTCAGGGTCGGTCGGTAGAAGACGTAATCCTCGTGAAAGGGGGCGCTGACCGTGCCGCCAAATCCGGAGTTGTCCCCCAGGGCGAGGTGGATCGTGCCCATGATCTTTTCCGCCTCCAGCACGTTGTCCGGCCGGGTGGCCCGATCGTTGGTGCCGATGCCCAGTTCTGCGAAGTTGCGGCAGTTGTCGTTCTCGGTGAACTTGGCCTCCAGCTTGGCACGGTGTTGGTCGTTGCCCTCGATCGAGACCACCCGCCCGTTTTCAACCGTCAGACGCAACGGTTCATCCAGCCTGCGGGTCGGCCCCCACTCGATCACCATCACGCCGTGACTCTTCCCCTCCAACGGCGCCAGGTAGGCCTCGCCGGCCGGCAGGTTGCCGAAGCTGCCGGGGGCAGTCAGCAATCCGTCGTCCTCTTTGGCGACGCGCCCCTGCTTGCAGATCCGCATATCGGTGCCGTTGGGTGTGGTGACCCTCACCCAGTCGGCTCGGTTGACCGCCGTTGCCAGCCGGGCGGTACGATCGGCCAGGACCTGCCAGTCGACAGTCATGGAGGTATGGAACATCTCCGGGTCGAAGTGCGGCAGGCTGGCGAAGCGGGTGCCGGTGGCACAGGCCAGGGCCCGGTAGCGGGTGTGGCTGGTGGAATTGTTGCTCATGGCAATGATGATGTCGGCGGCGGATTCCTTATGCTCCACTACGATCTCACGGGCGCGGTCCACCTCTTCAGGTGTGGCGCTCTTGACCAGCAGCCTGTCCAGCAGCCCGGCTCCCTCCAGGTGCGCCAGCGCTTCCGCCCCGAAGGTGGCCAGCCACAACTCCCGCGGGGGCTCGGCCCCGGATGCCGGAGTGGCGGGAAAATCGACGAACGTCCCGCTGCCCCAGGCACGGGCCGCAAAGTCGGCTGCCTCGCGGGCGGTGGCCTGCAGACGGGTACGCCGGTCACGATCGCCGGCGGAAGGCTCTTCATCCGGCCGGATCAGGTCGCTGAACACCAGTACCCGCTCACCGGCGCGAATACCCATATTGGTTTCAAAAAGCGATCGGAACGCTTGATCGAGATTTTTCATCGGCATGGTCTCCCTTCAGGTATGGGCGGCAAGGCCCGGACAGGATGAATTTCGGATGCGGGACAGGCCTGCAGCACCTCTGCAGTCGATTCGGCAGAGCTCTCTCTGGTTCTATAGCATAAGAAAGCCAAAAGGGGAATTCCGTCGAAAACGGGAGGGGGAACTTCATATTTTTTCCCTTGATTTCTGATAGCTTATTATGATAAGCATGCATACTGTATACAATTTTCCCACAACACTTTTGGCAATAGTAAGCATCCCCCGGCAAAGCCGGGGGCTTTCAAAGTCGTGAACCGCTCGAAGCGGTTTTTTCAAAAGATTATCTGACCACCACGAGTGGTGGTCATTCTTCGGGCAAAAATGTCAATTGATCCAGACGTTTGTCTTCGTCTTCCTGGTTCCTGATGTAGTTGGCAATTGTTTCCTCGTCAGCACCGACAGTGGATACAAAGTAGCCACGTGCCCAAAAGCTCATACCAGCAAAGTTCTTCTTCTGACCAAGGTACATTCGCGCAATATGGATTGCACTTTTGCCCTTGATGAAACCGATCACCTGTGCAACGGAGTATTTTGGTGGGATCGATATCAATATGTGAATATGATCAGGTTGAAGGTGCCCTTCCACTATCTTGCACTCTTTCTGCCTGGCTAGACTATGAAACAAGTCGGCAAGATATTTCCGGATTCGACCAAACAGCACCTTGCGGCGACATTTTGGAATCCATACAACGTGATACTTGCAATCCCATTTCGTGTGGCATAAACTTTGTGTGTCGTCCATTGAAGCCTCCTTTTCGTGTACTTTGAGCGGTTCACGTTAGGGAGGCTTCTACATATTTCAGGAACTGTCAAACTATTGGGGTCCCCCGGCAGAGCCGGGGGTTTACCCTAAGGAAATTACAGATACTTAACCCTGCATAACAAGGGGTTCGCATTCGGAGGTTCGTGTGGCTCAGGTAGTCTTTTCGACATGGGGCAGAAATATAGTCGACAACAGGAATATTTCCGGTGAGCCGACGGCGGCCAGCTTCAAGCTGCCGGTCGCGTTCGACGGCACGCGCCCCCTGCGCAGTTTCATGGGGTGGGACGGGCTGATCCTGTTCGACAAGGATGTCGACGTACCTGCCATGACCGCCGAGTACATGAAGCGCGTTCAGACACTCTTCTGCTGCGGCAGGTGCACGCCGGGCAAAAAGGGCACCAAGGTATTGATGGACCTGCTTCAGAACGTGCTGGAAGGCAAAGCCACCCCGGCCGATCTGGACTCGGTCGCTGATCTGACCGACGTGCTGCAGCACTGCAAATGCACCCTGTGCCAGAGCGCGACCACGCCGGTCCTGGACGCCGTCACCCACTTCCGGGATGATTTTCTGGCCTACCTGAACGGCACCCGCACCCCCAAACCGGCCAGCTATATCCACAAGCTGACCGCCCCCTGCATGGACAAATGCCCTTCGCACATCGATATTCCAGCCTACATCGAGGCGATCAAGAACTATCAGTTCGGCGACTCGCTGGCCACGATCCGCAACCACATGCCGCTGCCGGCCGTATGCGGCAGGGTCTGTCCGCACCCCTGCGAAACCGCCTGCCGCCGCAAAAATGTCGATGATGCCATCAACATTATGGTGCTGAAGCGTTCAGCATCTGATTACGAATGGATGCACAAACTGCAGCCCCCCATGCAGCCCAAGCCAGCCAAAAGCAAGACCGTCGGCATCGTCGGCGCCGGGCCTGCCGGCCTCGCGGCAGCCTACTACCTGGCATTGGAAGGGTACCGCAGCACGATCTATGAAACCCTGCCCGAAGGATTCGGCGGCGGCATGATCGCGGTCGGCATTCCGGCCTACCGCATGCCGCGCCACCTGCTGCAGCGCGATATCGACATCATCCAGTCCATGGGCGTGGAGATCGTCTACAACTGCCGCATCGGCAAGGACATTACACTGCCTGAGCTGAAGAAGAAGCACGACGCGGTTTTCCTGGCTCCCGGCGCCCACCGTTCCAAGCCGATGGGTGTCGAAGGAGAGGACAAGGGCTACAAGGGCTTCCTCACCGGCGGCATCGATTTCCTGCGCGAGGCCTACATGGGCAAGCCGACCGGCATGGGCAAGAAGGTCTGCGTGGTCGGCGGTGGCAATACCGCCATCGACTGCGTCCGCGTGGCCCTGCGCGAAGGGGCCGAGGTATCGACCCTGCTCTACCGCCGCTCCCGCAAGGAGATGCCGGCCGATGTCTGGGAAGTGGACGGCGCCGAAGAGGAAGGGGTCACGTTCGAGTTCCAGGTGCTGCCCACCAAGATCGTGGTGGATGCCAACGAGCAGGTGACCGGCGTGGAATGCGTGCGCATGGCCATGGGCGAGCCGGACGCATCGGGTCGCCGGCGTCCTGAACCGGTGCCGGGCAGCGAATTCATCGTCGAGTGCGACACCGTCATCCCGGCCATCGGCCAGGATCCTGACCTGAGCTTCATTCCCTCCGACATGGGCATCGACATCACCAAGTGGAATACGGTCGTCACCAAGGCCCTGCCGCTCAAAGATGCCGCCGGGAAATCCCTGAAAGACGGCATGGGCAATGACCTGTCCCGCTCACTGATCACCGATTGCGACGGTGTCTTCGCCGGCGGTGATGCCGAGATCGGTCCGCTGACGGTGGTGGCCTGCGTCGGCAACGCCCACCGCGCCGCCAGTGTGATCCAGCGCTGGCTGGAGGAGGGCAGCGCCTACTTGACCGAAGAGGACATTTTCGAAGACCTGCTGACCTACCTGGGGGTCTACGACAAGAACGAGCAGGTGGCCTGCCTCGATTCCGTCTCCCGCTCCAACCAGAAAGAGGTGCACGGCAAGGAGCGCGCCAGCTTCAAGAACTACAGCGAAGTGGAACTCGGCTTCCCGGACAGCACCGCCCAGCGCGAGGCCGATCGTTGCCTGCGCTGCTACCGCGTGGCGCTGGTTACGGTTTGAGGAATGAGCCCTTTCCACCCTGGCTGCGTAAGTCTTCGGGACTAACTTGTGCAACGTAGCGCTGTTTATGCCCGCGCGGGTACTACGCCTTCGCGTAGTCCCTCGACAGCCTTGCCAGGACGAAAAAATCTCGCTCCTGAACAGAATTCAAAAATTAATCTGAAGCAGATGGAGATATGACAGGATGGCACACGCACCCACTGAAACAAAGGCAACGGCGACACTGACCATCGACGGGAAGCAAGTGACGGTACCCGCCGGAACCACCATTCTGGAGGCGGCCAGCAGCCTTGGTATCGAGATCCACACGCTCTGCTGGCTGAAAAAGGTTTCCACCACCGGCGCCTGCCGCATCTGCGTGGTCGAGATCGAAGGGGTGGCCCTGCCGCAGACCGCCTGCAACACCCCGGTCAAGGAGGGCATCAACGTCACGACCTCCACTCCCAGACTGGAGCAGCTCCGCAAGAAGACCATGGAGCTGATGCTCGTCAACCATCCTCTGGACTGCCCGGTCTGCGATGCCGGGGGCGAATGCGACCTGCAGGACACCTGCTACAAGCTGAAGGTGGACCGGAACGAATACGGCGCCAACCCGGATTCGACGCCGATCCGCTACGACTGGCCGCTGATCGAGAACTGCACTACCCGCTGCATCCTGTGCGAGAAATGCACCAAGGTCTGCCACGAGATCGTAGGGGCCGATGCGATCCAGATCAAGTCCTGCGGCGACCGGACCCTGATCGATACGCCCGATGGCGGTCCGCTGGACTGCGATTTCTGCGGCAACTGCATCAATGCATGCCCCACCGGTACGCTCCTGAGCAAGCCCTTCAAGTTCCGCGGCCGCCCCTGGGCCTTCAGCGTGACCCCCAGCATCTGCGGCTTCTGCTCGTCCGGCTGCCAGATCGACTACCACACCAAGGATGGCCGTGTCGAGCGGGTCACCAGTTCCGATACCGGCTTCAACAAGGGCAACCTCTGCATCAACGGACGCTTCGGTTACGCTGCCTTCAACTCCCCCGCCAGACTGGGGGCGTCGCTGCTGAAGGACGCCTCCGGCAACCAGCAGACCGCTTCCTGGGACCAGGCACTGGGCACGGCAGCCGCCAAGCTGAAAGAGATCGTCGCCGCCAGCGGCGGATCGGCGGTGGCCGGCATCGGCTCTCCCCGCGCGACCAACGAGGAGAACTATCTGTTCCAGAAGTTCCTGCGGGGAGCAGTCGGCACCAACAACATCGATTCCGAGGCCCGTCTGGGATATTTCCCGGCGCAGGTGATCCAGTGGGAAATGCTGGGCTACAGCGGCGGAACCAAGGCAATGGACGCCATCGAGCAGGCCACGGCTGTGATCGTGATCGGCGCCGACCTGAAGGGGGAATCCCCCGGTTTCGCCTATCGGGTAATCCAGGCTGCCACAAAGAACGATGCCGCCCTGGTCCTGGCCAACAGCCGCGCCACGTCCATGAACAAATTCGCCAACGCTTTCCTCCAGTACCATCCCGGCAGCGAAGCCTGGTTTGCAGCAGGTCTGTGCAAGGCGATCCTGGCAGAAGGACTGGAGAACACCACCTTTGTGGCCCAGGAAGCGTCCGGACTGGACAGCCTGAAAGCATCGCTCGATGCCCTCACCTTCGCCCAGATCGAATCGGCTACCGGCATCGATGAGGCGGCCCTGCGCGAGGCAGCCCGTTATGCAGTCAAGGGGGGCCGCGCCGCCGTCATCTACGGAGCCGAGGTCATGCGCTCCGCCGACAGCGGCACTGCCGTCCAGGCCGTGATCGATCTGGCCGTGCTGACCGGCGCGGTAGGCACTGCCGGTGCGGGCATCTTCCCGCTTGACGAAAAGAACAATACCCAGGGCATGCTCGACATGGGGATCTGCCCGGAATTCCTGCCCGGCTACCTTACTTACGCCAATGCGGCCGCGAAATTCGGCGCCGCCTGGAACTGCAGCATACCTGTCACCCCCGGCAAGGATCTCTTCCAGATCTTCGAGGGCATTGAACGGGGCGAAATCAAGGCATTGTACGTTATGGGCAGCGATCCGCTGCAGGTCATGCCGGACCGGAACCGTGTCCTGAAAGCGCTGCAGAAACTGGATCTGCTCATCGTCCAGGACCTGTTCCCGACCGAGACCGTCCGCCTGGCGCATGTTGTGCTGCCTGCCGCCACTGCGGCGGAAAAGAGCGGCTCCTTCACCACCGTCGATAATCGCGTGCAGTGCTTCTTGCGTGCCTTGGCTCCCTCCGGCCCGGCCCGCACCGATGCCGATATTCTCACCAAGCTGCATCGTTTGGTTGCGCCGGTGACCACCATTACCGCGCCGGATGCCGAATCGGTCCTGAACGAGATCGACGCCCTCACCGGCCTGTACAGCGGTACCTGTGATCACGGCGCCTGCCGGATCGGCCGCACCAAGAGCCGGGTCGAATTCGGGGAGAAGAAGGCCGCCCTACGGTCGCTCACCCCTGCAGCACTGGCCGAGTCCAAGGGCTTCACCCTTTCGCTCGGTCCGGTTCTGTACCACAACGGTACTCTGACGACCCGGTCAGAAAACAACCTCACCGTTGCCCCGGAAGCCTACGTCGAAATCTGCTCCGCCGACGCAGCCAAGGCCGGCATTGCCTGCGGCGACACCGTCACGCTCGTCTCGGCCCTGGGCAGCTGCACCCTCAAGGCGCGTATTTCCTCCGACGTGCAACCGGGTCTGCTGTTTGCCCCCGCTCACTTCCGTGAGCCCGGCCTGAACCAGCTCATCTCCGCCGGCCGAACTGCCAGCGTCACACTGCAGAAAGCCTGATCCCCACCTGACAACCGTGCCCGAAGCGCCGCCCCCATGCGGCGCTTTTTTTATTGGATCACTATGATCCGCTTTGAAAAATCGATGTCTGCTGCTAGAGTGTTGCCGATACGATGTCATGTTGAGGACCCGTATGCACTCCAATCCCCGCACACCGCTGCAGATTTTCACGCCACGGAAGCGGTTCCCGGCACCTTCAGATGAGTTTTGACCGCAAACAAAAGCTTAAAGTCCTCCTGGCGGGGGAACTCAATCTCTGCCGCCATGGCCGGGAACGGGGGGGACAACTGAGCGTATGCCTGGTTTCGCCGGGCCGCTACCAGACCGGCATGAGCAGCCTCGGTTTCCAGACAGTCTATTCCCTGCTGGCATCCTCCCCTGGCATCCTCTGTGAACGCGCCTTTCTGCCGGAGCGCAGCGAACTCGAAGAGAACAGCCGCCGGGGCCAGCCGCTGCTTTCGCTGGAGACCCAACGCCCCCTCTCGGACTTCGATGTGATCGCCTTTTCGACCTCATTCGAACCCGATTACGTCAACATTCCCCTGATGCTTTCTGCAGCCCGCATTCCGATTTGGTCCCACGAGCGGAGCGCGTCACATCCTCTGGTCATTGCCGGAGGGGCGGCATTTTTTATCAATCCCGAACCGGTGGCCGATTTTCTGGATGTGATCTGCATCGGCGAAGGTGAGGTGCTGGTGCCCGAGCTGACAGCCGAGCTGATGACACGGGCTTCGGGAGACCGTCAGGCATTGCTTGAGAGGCTGGCGCTCCTGCCGGGATTCTATGTTCCCCGCTTTCATCATCCCCGGTACGAGGCCGATCGTCTGACCGGTTACGATACCGACGCGGGGATACCGGCTCAGGTCAGGCGCGTGTGCGCGGTGCCGGAACAGCATCCACCGGCGCGCTCGGTGATCCTGACCGATAATACCGAGTTCGGCGGCATGTTCCTGATCGAAGTCAGCCGGGGATGCCCGCGCGGCTGCCGTTTCTGCACCTCGGGATTCGTCTACGGCCCTTTCCGGCAGCAGCCTTTCGATCATCTGGCAGCGGCGGTGGAAGACGGCCTGACTTATCGCGGCAAGATCGGCCTGGTCGGGGCGGCGGTGTCGGATCACCGGGATATCGGCAAGCTGTGCCGGCTTATCGTCGACAGGGGGGGCAAGGTTTCGGTCTCCTCGCTGCGCATCGACCGGCTCGATCCGGACATGATCGATGCGCTGACGGCCAGCGGTCACAAGACAATCTCCCTGGCGCCGGAAGGTGGTTCCCAGCGCCTGCGCGACCTGATCCGCAAGAATCTGACCGAGCAGCAGATTCTGGATGCCTGCGAAATGCTGATCAGCCGCGACATCCTCAACCTGAAGCTGTATTTCATTATCGGGTTGCCTACCGAAACCGAACAGGATCTGGAGGAACTGATCCGGCTGACCCTGGCCATCCGTGAACGCGTTGTAGAGCGGGCCCGCATCAACCGGAGGCTGGGCGACATCACCCTGTCGGTCAACCCTTTCATCCCCAAGCCCTTCACCCCCTTGCAGTGGTGCGGCATGGAGCCGCTCCCCTCGCTGGATCGCAAGGTCAAGCTGCTGGAATCGCGCCTGCGCGGAGTTGCCAACGTCCATCTCAAGGTCGAGAGTCTCAAGGGCTGCTATCTCCAGGCGCTCCTGTCGCGGGGTGACCGCCGCTGCGCGCCTCTGCTGGCTGAGATGGCCGCCGGTGCGAATCTGAAGAAGGCCGCCAGATCATGCGGCATGGATACCGACACCCGGGTGTACCGGACGATCCCGCTGGACGAGGCGCTGCCTTGGGGGCTCCTGGGGAGCGCCGATCCGGATCACCTGAAGGATGAGTACCGTCGGGCGTTTCCTTCGAATTCCGAGGACCGGTGACGCCGGGCTCGATCTTTTAATGCCACGTACTATCCCCATAAGGGATTGAGAGGTTCATACGATGAAGAAAATCTGCGGCATCTGTTCGCGATCATTCGATGCTGCCGCCGAGCGGTCCGAGGACGCCAAGGCGGGAGAATGGCTGGCCGAGGAGGTCTGGCAGGACGCCGGCACCCTCTGCCCCACCTGCCTCGAAATCCGGACAAAACTGGTCATGATGTACTGCCATGAGTACAACACCTGAAACCGTGACGGGATTTGAAGATCCGTGACGGACGGGGGAGGACAGCGGCATGAGAATACGTCGGCTCAAAACCAAATTCATCATCATCGTTGTCGCCGTCTCGGTGGCGGTGGGAATTGCCACCCTCACCGCCTTTTACACCTCCACCAGCGGCATCATCGCTGAATTTGCCCGGCGCTTCGCGGTCAAGGAGGCGCTCCTGGAAAAGAACCGGATCATTTCGGTGATCGACCGGGAGGTGGTGCTGGCCCAAAAGATGGCGGATGATGCGGCCCTGAAAGAGTGGGCCCTGGCGGAACACGATCCCGTAAAAAAGGGGCGGGCCTTCACCGAATTGGAGAGCTACCGCACCCTTTTTCGGGACAGGAGCTGTTTCATAGCCCTGGCTTCCTCGGGGAACTATTATATCAATACCAGAGGAGCCGATCGGCAGGGGCAGCCGCTCATGACGCTCGATCCTGCCAAACCCGATGACAAATGGTTTTATGATGGGCTGCGCATGATTGACAGCTATGCCTTGAACCTGGACTACAATACGACCCTGCGTGAGACCAGAGTCTGGCTCAATGCCGTCATGAAGGACAAAAACGGGAAAAAGATCGGGCTCTGCGGCGGCGGCATCACGCTCACCGACTTTCTTGACGAAATTGTCCATACCAAGGAAAAGGGACTCGCCGCCATCCTGATCGACCGGTCCGGCGTGATCCAGGCGCATCAGGACCGCAGCATCGTCGAGCGTAACGCAACTGAAAGGGACAGCACCAAAAAGACCACCATCTTCAGCCTGATGGCTGATCCCTCGCAGCAGGAGTTGCTGCGATCGGCACTGGCCTCCCTTGCCGCCGGCAAAAGCGAGGTGGAGGCCTTTCCGGCCCGCCTGGCCGGCAGGAATCACCTCGTCGCCGTCTCGTTCATGCCGGGGGTAGGCTGGTTCAACGTCGTCCTGGTGGACACCGCCAGTGTCATGAGCGTGCGGGAGTTCCTTCCGATCATTGCCATCATGCTGATCTCGTTGCTGCTGGTGATCGTAACGATCGCCATCCTGATGAACCGGATGGTGCTGACCCCACTGACCAGGCTCACGGACGCCTCCCGCGCGGTGGCCGACGGACGCTACGACGTCACCCTGGAGGTGGTGAAGGAGGACGAGATCGGGGAACTGACCGGTACCTTCAATGCCATGACCAGAACCATCCTCGATTACACCAACAACCTCGAGGTAATGGTGCGGGAGCGCACCGAAGAACTGGCGGCAGCGAACCGCATGCTGGAAGCATCGCAGCAGCGGATCACCGAGAGCATCCGCTACGCCCGCATGATCCAGTCTTCCATTCTGCCCGACAGCCGATTGCTGGAGGACTGCCTGGGGCGGCATTTCATTCTGTTTCGCCCCAAAGAGATGGTAGGGGGGGATTTTTACTACCTGCGCACTTTCCCCGACCACTTCCTGACAGCAGTCATCGATTGTACCGGCCACGGCGTGCCCGGCGCCTTCATGACCATGACGGTAAATGCAGTGCTGAACCATGTGGTCGACATGATCTGCTCCGACGATCCTGCCCGGATTCTTGCGGAGCTGCACCGGGTTCTCCGAAAGACCCTCAACCTGCGTCAGGTGGATGTGGGCCTCGACATAGCACTCTGCCTGGTGGATCGGCAGGGGGGCCGCCTGGTCTTCGCCGGGGCGGGGCTTTCCCTGTACATCGTATCACGCGGGGAGATACGCGAGGTCAAAGGCGACCACCGTCGGGTCGGCTATCGAAGTTCCCGCAGCGATTTTGCCTACACCAATCACGAACTGCTTGTATCCGCAGGAGACTCATGCTACCTCTGCAGCGATGGCCTTCTCGATCAGGCCGGCGGCCGCAAGGGTTTCGGCTTCGGCTCCGACCGGTTCCGCACGATGCTGGGCGCGTACGGACAGGCCGACATGCAGGCACAGGCGGCCATCTTCGAACGGTTGCTCAATGATTACCGGGGAGAATACCCGCAGCGGGACGATATGACGTTGATCGGTTTCCAGTATTGAAGAACAGCGATCCGTGCCGGACAAGACACCAGCAAGGAGGGAAGTAATGGACCTTTTCAAACTCAGGGACGAATTCTCGCAGGATGGCATCATTCTGTGTTTCAACGGCCCCTTTTCCCACAGCATCATCGAAGAAATCGGCACCGCCATCAGAAACCATCTGTCGGCCGAAAACAGCCCCCCCATGGCGGTGCAGGATGTATTCGCCATCTACATCGAGATGTCACAGAACGCCCGTAACTACCTTTTCAGAAGGAACATGACCTGCGAGTCCGGCTCGGCCACCATCCTGATTGCCCGCCAGGACGATGCCTATGTCGTCACCTCCGGCAACGTGATCCTCAACGAGGATGTCGACGACCTGCGCCTGCGGATCGACCACATCAACGCCCTGGACCGGGACGGGCTGAAAAAGCTCATCCGGCAGCAACTGCGGGCCGAAGTCGCGCCCGGAGCCCTGGGGGCCGGAATCGGCCTGATGGAAATGGCCAAGAGATCCAGCGGCAGGCTGGAGTACTCTCTGCGCGACATCGACGGGCAACACACTTTTTTTACCCTGAAAGCACTGGTTTAGGAGGACCCGCCAGATGACAACGCTCGACATACCCCAATCACTGTCAACGCCGGGGGTTTCTTTTGATCCCGCCACCCGGCGGTTATGCATCACCGGAGAATCCTATCCGGAAAACTCGTTCGAGTTCTATGCCCCGGTCACCGGCTGGTTGCAGGAATATCTTACCGGACAGAACGAGCTTCTCCTGGACATCAACGTCAGCTACATGAACAGCAGCAGCACCAAGTGCATGCTCGACCTGCTCGACCTGCTGGAAGAGGCACACTCCAAGGGCAGCGGAATCTCCATAGATTGGCGCTACGACCCTGAAAATCCTCGCTCGCGCGATCTGGCGGAAGAGTTCCAGGAAGAGGTCACCCTGCCCTTCTCCATCATTGCCTGCGAGGAATAAACGCCATGCCTCACCGGAAGAGCAGACATACGGACAGCAGTATCCCGTTCAGGACTGAGCCTGCACAACGCCCCCCGTCCGTCAAACGTATGTGGCAGGGCAACTACGAAGCCCTCAAAGGGATGCAGGCCCTGCTCCAGCAGTGCATTGCCGATTGCAATCCGCTCGCACCCGATCTGGAGCGGATTGTGGCAAGCTATGACAAGCTTTTGCGGCGCTTCGACAAGGTTCTCTCCATCGGCGACAGCTATCAGTCCCAGATGATGGAGCTCAAGTCCCGTCTGGAGATGATGGCACGCACTGATCTGCTTACCGGGCTGGGCAGTCGCTGGGATGTCATGGAGCGGCTCCAGGCTGAGCAGAGCCGTTCGGAACGTCACGGCAAGGAATTTTCGATACTGATTGCGGATCTGGATAACTTCAAGAAGATCAACGATACCCACGGCCACCTGGCAGGGGACCGGCTTCTCAAGTCGGTGGCCGCCACCCTGCGTACCTGCCTGCGCTGCGAAGACATCTGCGGGCGCTGGGGAGGCGAGGAATTCCTGATCGTTCTTCCCGAGACCGGCCTGCAGGAGGCGCATCAGGTGGCTCGCAAACTGCTGGAGGGGGTACGCAGGCATCAGGTGCCATGGGAGGGCTCCCATATCGGCGTCACCATGAGCATCGGGGTGGGAGTCTTCAAACCGGGAATGAGTATTGACGGGTGCATCAAACTGGTGGATGAGGCGCTCTGCACAGCCAAAAACCGGGGACGCGACCGCATCGTCGCGGCTGCGGACTAGACGCACCCCATGGCATCGGACAGAATCAACATCGAGGAGGTCGTCCTGGCACGCCTCGGCCAAGTGCTTGCCGCCCCTGACCGGCCAACCCTTGACCTGAAAGCCGAGTACGCCTCCCTGGCCGACGATTACCGCTCACTCATGCGCAAATTCAACAAAACACTGGCGATCAGCGATCGCTATCAGGCCCAGTTGCAGGAGTTGAATAACCGCATCCAGGGCTTGGTCCGGGAAGAGGAGCGCTCCCGACTGTATCGTGACCTGCACGACGGGGCGGGACAGTCCCTGTACGCCATCTCGCTGCATCTGCAGTTGCTGGCCAACGGGGGGGCCGGCGATCCGAAACACTTGGCCGCACAGCTGGCCCGGGAGGTTGCCGATGTGGCGGCTGAACTGCGGGACATTGCCCAACAGCTTCGCCCCTCCTATTTGAACGAGCTCACGCTGGACCAGGCTGTTGCCGAACGCTGCGAACTGCTTGCCAGGCGGGGCGTGCCGATCGAGGTGGCCTGCGCCGGCGACTTCGCATCACTTTCCCATGAGGTCAGCGACAACCTTTACCGCATCGCCCAGGAAGGGGTGGCCAACGCTGCCCGCCATGCCCACGCCGGGCTTATCTCCGTCGAATTGACCCATCAGGACGGTGTTCTGCGCCTTTGCGTTGCCGATAACGGCCGCGGCCTGCGGGGGCCGCTGCAGGAGCAGACCGGCATGGGACTGCGCATCATGCGGGAACGCGCCGATCAAATCGGAGCGACGCTTACCGTCTCCTCTTCCCCATCAGGGACAAGCGTTTCCGTCACGCTGGAAACGGCCTGAAGCACGAGAACGCCCACTCACGGCCACTATCCAACTTGAAAAGCTCTGCCACAGAGATCGCAGACCCCCATCAAGCTGTTATCCCTTTATCCTCCTCACCGCTTCGTGATTAAAAATGGACTGTCCCTCGGCGTTCTCAAAGAATCTCTATGGCTGTCTGCAGTTTTGGATTTACTCCCCGTTACTTAAACATAAAAAAGCCCGGTTCTCCAGGAGGGGGAAAGGTTGGAGAACCGGGCAAACGCGAGGCGGTTTGAACCGCCTCTGCACAAAATGTTGAAATCAGTCGACCGACTTCCTCAGAAACGTGGGGATGTCGTACTGATCCTCGTCCTCCTCGGAGTAGGAGGCAAAGCTGACAGGGCGCACGCGGACGGCGTTCTCGGTCTGCTGACGGTCGCGCTTGAAAGTGGGGATGTCCAACAGGTTCTTGGCCGGAGAGGGTTTTTCAGCGATCGGCAGCGTACTTGCACGGTACTCGCGCCCCTTTTCCGTATCGAAACGATCCCCGAAACCGGTGGCGATCACGGTGACCTTGATGGTCTCGCCCAGGTTGTCGTCCCTGACGACGCCGATCTTGATGTTGGCCTCGGCATGTACCTTCTCGTGCACGATCCGGTTGACGGTATTGTAGTCGTCCATGGTCATGGATTCCGAACCGGTGATATTGACCAGCACACCTTTGGCGCCGGAGATATCGTTGTCCTCCAGCAGCGGGCTGGAAATGGCGCTGTTGACGGCATCGGCAGCACGGTTGTCACCGGTGCCGGTGCCGATGCCCATCATGGCCATGCCGCGCACGCTCATGACGGTCTTCACGTCGGCGAAGTCCAGGTTCATCATGCCGGTGGAGGTGATCAGCTCGGAAATACCCTGGACAGCCTGGCGCAGGACATCATCGGAGGGTTTGAAGGCGTCGAACAGGGACATGTTTTTGCTGGCCATGCTGATGAGACGATCATTGGGGATGATGATCAACGAATCGACATGCTTCTTGAGGTCGGCAATGCCGCGCTCGGCCTGTTCGGTCCGGGCCTTGCCCTCATAGGTGAATGGCTTGGTGACGACTCCCACGGTCAGGGCGCCGGACTCGCGGGCCACTTCGGCGATGACCGGCGCAGCGCCGGTACCGGTACCGCCACCCATGCCGGCGGCGATGAAAACCAGGTCCGATCCTTTCAACGATTCGAGCAGATACTCACGATCTTCCAGCGCTGCGTCCTTGCCCACCTCGGGTTTGGAACCGGCACCGAGCCCCTTGGTGAGCTCGCGGCCGAGCTGGATCTTGACCGGCGCTTTGGAGATGCGCAGCGACTGGGCATCAGTATTGGCAACGATGAAATCGACTTTGTGTATGCTGCCGGCGATCATGGTGTTGACTGCGTTACCGCCGCCGCCTCCCACCCCGATCACCTTTATGATGGCGCCCTGCTCTATCGTCTCATCGAATTCGAACATCTGTTTCCCCCTTTCGGCATTGGCGGTGTTTCATTTCCAAGGGTGAACTGTAACTGCATTTCCTTCAAGAATCAAAGGAAAATTTCAGAAAAATACGGCCCTTCAAAATGTTTTTTAAAGTTTTATTTAATAAATATTCAACAAGCTTATGACATGACTGAACGGTGTGTCAGAAAAACTCACTGAACCACCCTTTCATCCGTCCAAAGACCGAACCGAACAGGTTGCTTTCGGACTTTGTGGTAGGAAATTCACGGGCACCGGAGTTGCGGCTGCCGTAGACAACCAGGCCGACGCCGGTGGCGTAGACCGGGGAGTTGACTACATCGATCAGGCCGCCGATACGCTGCGGCACCCCCCGCCGGACTGGCAGGTTGAAGATCTGTTCCGCCAGTTCGGGCATTCCCTCCAGGATACTGGAGCCGCCGGTAATGACCACCCCCGAGGCAATGGAGTCTTCCAGGCCGGACTTTACGATTTCGCGGTTCACCAGGGTGAAGATCTCCTCCACCCGCGGACCGAGGATTTCGCACAGCACGTTGCGGGAAAGCTCACGCGGTTTGCGCCCACCTACGCTTGGCACTTCCACCTTGTCCTCCTTGCCCACCAGCGAGGAGAGACAGCAGCCGTACTTCTGCTTGATCTTCTCCGCCTCTGCCATGGGGGTGCGCAGACCGACCGCGATATCGTTGGTCAGGTGATTTCCCCCCAGGGAGAGCACCGAGGTGTACTTGATGGCCCCCTCGGAGAAAATGGCGATATCGGTGGTGCCGCCGCCGATGTCCACCAGGCAGACCCCCAGCTCCTTCTCGTCGGCCGAAAGCACCGCCTCGGAGGAGGACAGCTGCTCCAGAACGATATCGGCCACATCCAGTCCGGCCCGGTTGCAGGACTTGACGATGTTCTGGGCACTGGCCACCGCACCGGTGACGATATGGACCTTGGCCTCCAGCCGCACGCCGCTCATACCGAGCGGTTCGCGGATGCCGTCCTGCTCGTCGATGATGAACTCCTGGGGCAGGATGTGGATAACCTCCCGATCCATCGGAATGGCGATGGCTTTGGCGGCATCGATCACGCGGCGCACATCCTCCTGGGAGACCTCGCGATTCTTGATGGCAATCACGCCCTGCGAATTGGTCCCCTTGATGTGGCCTCCGGCAATACCGGCGTAGACCGACTTGATCTCGCAGCCGGCCATCAGCTCGGCCTCGTCGATCGCCTTGCGGATGGCACCCACCGTGCTTTCGATATTGATGACCACCCCCTTGCGCAAGCCGCTGGAGGGGCTGGTGCCGATGCCGACGATATCGATACCGTCCTCGGTAACATTGCCGACGATGGCACAGATCTTGGTGGTACCAATATCCAGGCCGACTATCAGATTATCCTTTTTTATTGCTGACATGCCCCCCCCCGTTGTCAGGAATGGTGTTTTGTGCTTTTTTGACGATGATCTTGTCGTTGTAATCAAGGTCGATGTAGTGGAGTGTCGGGCGCTGAGCCATCAGATCCCGATAGATGCGGGAGAATCGATCGACCTTGGCGCCGAAATCGCCTGAGCCGACTTTGACCGGAAGTGCGCCGGAAGCGGTAAACAGGGTAAAACCAAAGCCCTTATCGTAATGAATCTCTGACACATCTGCAAGGAGAAACGCCCCTTTTTGGCGCAAAACGTCCAGCAGTTCGCAGGTGGCCTGCAGAGCCTTCCTGGCGCCGTTCGGATCGCTGGTCATATCCTCTTCGGTGAACCCGGTTACGACCGGATAATTCAACTGGTCCCCCTGATTGAGTACCTTGAAGACGATGCCCTTTTTATCGAGATAGTAAATGAAGCCCATGTTGACCACTGCCACCGGCTCGCGCTCGGTGATCGAGATCGACAGCCCGTCCGGGAAATAGCGGTGGATGCGGACCGTTTCCACCCAAGGGTTCTGGGTCAGCTGTTCACCCATCCGCTTCAGGTTCATGTGCAGCAGGTCGCGCCCCGGCTCCACTCCGGCAATGGACAGGATCTCCTCTCTGGTCAGATGCTTGGCCGTGGAAACGTCAATGTTCTTCACGCGGAACAGTGCGATCTTGCCCAGCGTACGGCACCCGATCACCGCCACGACACAGGCCAGGGCCAGGCCCGCCAGGCCTGAGGCCACCTTGATCAGTGGCCGCAGGTATTTGCCCCAGTTGATCGGCGTGCGCTGCACCTTGACCCGGTTGACAGCGACCTTTTTGCGCTGATATTTCGAGGAGGAGAAGTCTCGCAAGCGTTCAGTTCACCTTTGTGGCAAGTGCCGCCGATTCCAGTATCCGCTCCACCAACTCTCCGAAGGAGAGGCCAACACCTTTGGTTGCAATTTCCGGCAGCAGGCTCAGGGCCGTCATGCCGGGCAGAGTGTTGACTTCCAGCACGTAAGACTCACCCGTCGGGGTCACCAGCAGATCGACGCGGCTGTATCCGCGGCACCCCAGGGCGCGGTGGGCAGCCAGCCCGACCTGCAGCGCCTTCTCGTACAGCGGCGCTTCCAGCCTGGCAGGGAAAATGTGCTCGGCCATGCCGTCCTGATATTTTGCTTCGAAATCGTAGAATTCATTTTTGGGAACGATCTCGATGGCGCCGATGGGGCGGTCGTCCAGAATGCCCACCTGCACCTCCTGCCCTTTGATGTACTGCTCGACCAGGATTTCGTCATCGTAGCGAAAGGCCAGCTCCAGGGCCGTTGCCAGCTCCGGTTCGGTCTTGACGATCGAAACCCCCACCGAGGAGCCCTCCTGCACCGGTTTGACAACCAGCGGCAGTCCGAAGGGAAGCGAGCCAAGGCGGACCTCTTCGCCGCGCCTCACGCGGTGAAAGGGGGCGGTCAAAATCCCGGCAGCGGCAAAGGCCTGCTTGCTGTAGAGCTTGTGCATGGCCAGCGCGCTGGCCAGCACACCGGACCCGGTATAGGGTATCTGCAGCAGCTCCAACAGCCCTTGCACACAGCCATCCTCGCCATAGCGGCCATGCAGAGCGATGAAGGCCGCCTGAATGCCCTCGCGGCGCAACACCTCGGGCAGGTCCCGCCCCATGTCGATCGCCACCGCATCGTATCCGCGATCCAGCAGTGCCTGATGCACGGCCTTCCCGCTCTGCAGGGAGACCTCCCGCTCGGCCGACAGGCCACCCATCAGTACGCCGATTCTCTTTGATTTCATGGTCATTGTCCTTCCCCGAACTGTTGGCAGCCGTGCGTCTCTAGCCAGCCAGGATCTTCAGCAGACTCTCTCCGACCTGCCAGAGGTTGCCGGCCCCTAGGGTCAGCACGATGTCACCCGGTTTGGCCACCCCTTCCAGGTAGCGGGGCAGTTCTTCGCGGTCCGCCACGTAGGTGACATCACGCTGGCCATGCTTTTTGATGGCATTTGCCAGCGTCTCGGACGACACCCCCTCGATCGGCTGTTCGCTGGCCGCATAAATATCGGTCAGCACCAGCGCATCGGCATCGTAGAAGCACTTCACGAACTCGTCGAACAGCTCCTTGGTGCGCGTGTAACGGTGGGGCTGGAAGACCACGATCAGCCGCCGCTCCGGCCAGCCCCCCTTGGCTGCCGCCAGAGTGGCCCTGATCTCGGCCGGATGATGACCGTAATCGTCCACCACCATGATGTCGTTGATTTCCCCTTTGACCTGAAAGCGCCGCCCCACGCCGCCGAAACGGGCAAAGCCCTCCTGGATCAGATTGAACGGCACATCCAGCTCCATTGCCACGGCAATGCAGGCCAGGGCGTTCAGCACGTTATGGGCACCGGGCATGGTGTAGCTGACCTCCCCCATGCGGTAGCCCTTGTAGTGGGCCACAAAGGTGCTGCGGCCCCCCTCCAGCTTGATGTGGGTAGCGCGGATGTCGGCCTGGGACGAGAGCCCGTAGGTGACGAAGCGTTTCTTGACCCGGGGGATGATGTCGGCCACGTTGCGGTCATCCAGGCAGAGAACCGCCAGACCGTAAAAGGGGATCTTGTTGATGAAATCGACGAAGATGTCTTTGATCTGGGCGATTCCGCCGGTGTAGAAGTCGAGATGGTCGGCGTCGATGTTGGTGACCACGGCTATGGTCGGCGACAGTTTCAGGAAGGAACCGTCCGACTCGTCCGCCTCGGCCACCAGGAATTTGCCCTGCCCCAGCACCGCATTGGTGCCCAGGGTGTTGAGCTTGCCGCCGATCACGATGGTCGGGTCAATGCCGCCGTGGGTCAGAATGGTGGCCACCATGGAAGTGGTGGTGGTCTTGCCGTGGGTGCCGGCAATGGCGATGCCGTACTTCATGCGCATCAGCTCGGCCAGCATCTCGGCCCGCGGTATCACCGGAATCATCCGATCCCGCGCCTCCAGCACCTCGGGGTTGTCTTCCTGCACCGCCGTGGAGGTCACCACCACATCCACGTTGGTCAGGTTCTGGCGCGCGTGGCCAATGTAGATCTCCCCGCCGATAGCAGCCAGCCGCTCGGTGGTGTCGGACTGCCGCAGGTCGGAGCCGGAAACCTGGTATCCCAGGTTCAGCAGCACCTCGGCGATGCCGCTCATGCCGATGCCGCCGATACCGACGAAATGTATTTTCTCTATTTTACCGTACATGGGGTGTGCTCCCTTTGGTCGCTGGTTCGCTACGCTCACAGGTTGAGGTTAAGATTGAGGTTGAGAAATTTTAAACCTCAATCTCTACCTGTACCTGTTTTCTCCCTGTATTTCTCCATTTCGTCCACAATCACCCGTGCCGCATCCAGGCGGGCCAAGGCAAAGGCGGCTTGCCCCGTATGCTGCAGGGTTTCCGGGGCGTCCATCAACTCCCGGATCGTCTCGGCCAGCCGTTCTCCGCTCAGCTCCTGTTCCAGCAACATGAAGCCGGCCCCCTTTTTGAGCAGGGCCTCGGCGTTGCGGCGCTGATGGTCGTCCACCGCATGGGGGAAGGGAATGAAAACCGCGGGGCGACCGCAGGCGGTCAATTCCGCGATGGTGGTTGCCCCGGCCCGGCAGATTACCAGGTCGGCCCGTTGATAGGCCGAGGCCATGTCATGGATGAAGGGGGTTACCGAAGCCTCGAATCCCGCTTTGCGGTAGGCCTCGCCGACCTCGCCGGCCTCCTTCTCACCGGTCTGATGCGTGATCTCGATCCGGTCGGCACGATCTCCCAGAAAGGGGAGCGCCGCTGTCATGGCCTGATTGATGGCGCGTGCTCCCTGGCTGCCGCCGAATACCAGCAGCCGGAATCGCCCGTCACCACCGGTCTGTTCCGAGGTCAACTGCCCGGCCTGATCCAAAATCTGGCGCCGCAACGGATTGCCGCTCAGCATCGTGTTGCGCTCGGGAAAATAGCGGGCAGATTCCTCCAGGGTGATGAAGACCCGATCAGCCACCCGTGCCAGCAGTTTGTTGGTCATGCCGGGAATCGCATTCTGCTCGTGAATGAAACGCGGGATCTGCATCCCCCGGCTGGCCAGCACCATTGGCAGCGAGGCATAGCCCCCCACCCCCAGCACCAGATCGGGACGGAACTCCTTGAGGATCGAACGCGACTGGGAGTAGCCGTACAGCATCATCAGCGTCCCTTTAAGCTTGCTGAGGCTCCCCTTGCCGCGAATGCCGGCGGCCGAGATCAGCTCCAGCCGATAGCCGGCAGCCGGTACGGCCCGGACCTCGATGCCGCGCTCGGTGCCCACGAACAGCACCTGGTTGGCGGGATCGCGGGACAGAAATTCCTCGGCCACGGCAATGCCGGGAAACAGATGTCCTCCCGTGCCGCCGCCGGCAATGATTAGCCTCATATCAATCCACCTTTGAGAATAGGTGCCATTGTCATTTCACATCCTTGATGCCGATGGGGGAGATCTTCAGCCCCGAGGAAATGTTGAGCAGGATGCCGACCGCAAACAGGCTGATCAGCAGGGAACTGCCGCCGTAACTGATGAACGGCAGCGCCAACCCCTTGGTGGGGAGCAGGCCGGTCACGACCCCCATGTTGACCGTGGCCTCGATGCCGAACAACACGGCGATGCCCAAGGCCAGAAAGCGACCGAAGGTATCCGGCGCAGCCACGGCAATCCGCATGGAACGCTGTACCAGCAGAAAGAACATGCCGATGATCACCGCAACTCCCAGGAATCCCAGCTCCTCGCCCACCACCGAGAGGATGAAATCGGTGTGCGCTTCGGGCAGGTAGAACAGCTTCTGCTTCCCCTCACCCAGCCCCTGTCCGAATACGCCACCGGTGCCGAGGGCCAGCCAGGACTGGATGATCTGGAAGCCCTTGCCGGCCGGGTCGCTCCAGGGATCAAGGTAGGCGTCGATGCGTCCCTTGTGGTAACCGCGACTGAGCTTGATGGCCAGAAGCGGCAATGCCAGCAGGAACATGGAGAGGATATAGGTCAAACGGGTACCGGCAGCGAACAGCATGGTAACCGCTACCGCCGCCAGGGTCAGCGCCCCACCCAGGTCGGGCTGCAGCACCAGGAAGACGATCAGGAACATCAGCACGATCATGTAGGGGATAAACCCCGAGGTCAGCGATTTGACCTTGTCCTGTTTCTTGTCCAGGGAATAGGCCATATACATGATCAGGGCAAGCTTGGCCATCTCGGATGGCTGCAGGTTGAAACCGGGCAGCTTGATCCAGCGCGACGAGCCCCCGGCCTTGCCGCCGATGCCCGGTATCAGCACCATCCCCAGCAGCACCAGGCAAATCAACAGCGCCGGCACGGCCAGTTTCTTCCAGAGATGGTAATCGACCCGCATCACGATCAGCATGATGGTGAACCCGACCAGAGCAAACAGTCCCTGGCGTTTCAGAAAAAAGAAGCCGTCGTGGAAGCGCTTGTCTGCCATGATGTTCGAGGCGGAGTAGACCATTACCACCCCGAAACAGGTCAGGGCGATCGCCATCAGCATGATGATCAGATCATACTCCTCCAGTTTTTTGAGCATCAGTTTCATGGCATCCCGAGCAACAATTCATGGTCTTTTACAGCGCGTTCACCGCTGCAATGAAGCGCTGGGCGCGCTCCTCGTAATCTTTGAACATATCGAAACTGGAACAGGCAGGAGACATCAGCACCGTGCCCCCCGCTTGCGTGACCCGTGCTGCCAGCGCGACCGCATCCTCCAGAGTGGCGGCCCTGAGCGTATCGGTAAGGTGACCCAGTTCGGCCTGCATCCGGTCGGTAGCCTCGCCGATCAGCACCAGGTGGCGCACCCGTTCCTGCACCAGGGCTGCCAGGGGTGCATAGGAGCCCCCTTTGTCCTTGCCGCCGGCAATCAGGGTGATGTTATCGAAGCTCTCCAGCGCCTTCTGCACGCTGCCGACATTGGTGGCCTTGCTGTCCTCGTAGTAGCCGACTCCGTTGACTTCCCGCACGAACTCCATGCGGTGATGCAGTGATTCGAAGCAGAGCACGGTCTCGAAAGCCTCGTCAGCGCGGCAGCCCAGAAGCAGCGCACATGCCAGGGCCGCCATGATGTTTTCCCGGTTATGGACCCCCTGCAGCCGGATAGCGGCGATGGGAAAGCACTCCTCATGTCCATCGTGACGGTAGGTTATCACGCCGTCGCGGTAGAAGATGCCCTCCTCCAGCTCCTGGGTACGGCTGAAGGGGAACAGCCGCGCCTTGAGGTGCTGGGCATGTTGCCAGACCAGCGGGTCGTCGCGGTTGACCACGGCAAAGTCTTCGGCGGTCTGGTTCTCGAAGATGCGCAGTTTGGCATCGATATAGGCCTGGTAGCTGGGATAACGGTCCAGATGGTCTTCGCTCAGGTTGAGCAGCGCCGCCACGGCAGGCCGGAAGGTTCTGATCCACTCCAGTTGGAAGGAGCTGATTTCGGCCACGACCTGGTCCACCATCTGACGGGATTCCACCAGCTCGATCAGCGGATTGCCGATGTTACCCCCCACAAAGGTGTGATAACCGTTGTGCTTGAAGATCGCCCCCAGCAGGGTGGTGGTGGTGGTCTTGCCGTTGGTGCCGGTGATGGCCGCCAGCGGAACATCGATGAAACGTCCGGCCAGCTCGATCTCGCTGACGATCTCGACCCCTGCGGCTGTGGCTGCAGCCAGCAGCGGGTGATCCTGCGGAACGCCGGGCGAAACCACGATTAGGTCGCTGGAGGTAAAGTCGGCCTGGTCGTGGCGCCCCAGCACCATACGGACCTTATACGCCGCCAGCTCGGCCAGTTGGCCCGTCAGCGCCGTTTCATCGCGCATATCGGTCACGGTCACCCGGGCTCCCTTTTTCGCCAGGAAACGCGCACAGGCCACGCCGGTTTTTGCCAGGCCGACCACCAGTATGTTCTTATCTTTCAGTTCCATATGAAAACCTGTGTCTCTGCGCCCCCGTGGCGGATTTTTAACGCATCTTCAGTGTCGAAATCGCCACCAGGGCCAGGATGATGGTGATGATCCAGAAACGCACGATGATCTTGGGCTCGGCCACCCCCTTCAGCTCGAAGTGGTGATGGATCGGCGCCATGCGGAATATGCGCTTGCCGCGGTACTTGTAGGAGCCGACCTGGAAGATGACCGACAGCGCTTCGACTACGAATACCCCCCCCACGATCACCAGCAGGATCTCCTGCTTGGTCAGGACCGCGATCGCCCCCAGCGCCCCCCCCAGGGAGAGCGAGCCCACATCTCCCATGAAGACCTCGGCCGGGTAGGAGTTGTACCACAGGAACCCGAGACCGGCCCCCACCATGGCGCCGCACAGCACCGCCAGTTCACCGGCCCCCGGTACGCGTGGCACCTGCAGATAGGCTGACAGGGTGGCGTGGCCGGCGATGTACGAGAACAGCATGTAGGTGGCGGCATTGATCGCCACCGGGCCGATTGCCAGACCGTCCAGACCATCGGTCAGGTTAACGGCATTGCTGGCCCCCACGATTACCAGGGTCGCAAACGGAATGAACCAGATCCATAGATCGGGATGGAAATTCTTGAAGAACGGGAAGAAAAGCTGCTCGCTGAATCCCGGCTTGACGTACAGGTATATCGCCACCGATCCGGCCAGGAGCACCTGCCAGAACATCTTCTGACGCGGCGAGAGCCCCTTGGGGTTTTTCTCCACCACCTTTTTGTAGTCGTCGACGAACCCGATCAGGCCGTAGCCGACGGTGATGAGCAGCGCCAGCCAGACATACAGATTCTTGAGGTCTGCCCACAGCAGGGTCGGAATCACGATCGCCGCCAGGATCATCACCCCCCCCATGGTCGGGGTACCCTGCTTCTGCAGGTGCGATTCGGGACCGTCGGTACGGATCACCTGGCGGGCCTGCAGGCTTTCCAGCTTGCGAATGATCCAGGGCCCCAGTACGAAGCAGACCACCAGCGCCGTGATCATCGCGTAGATGGTGCGGAAGGTCAGGTACTTGAATATGTTGAAGAGCTTTACGTTGGAAGCCAGCGGATAGAAAATATGGTAAAGCATGTTTTTCCCCGATTCATGTTGGGACGATACTCGTACCGCCCCTACCGGTTGATGTCCCGGATTCCTTCGGCCACCCGCTCCATCCGCATGCCGCGCGAGCCCTTGACCAGTATGAAGTCTCCCTCTGCGGCGCGCAGACGGATATCAGCGATGATCTCCTCATGATTTGCGGCACGGACGATATCTGCGGCCGGCATGCCTGCGGAGGACGCCCCTTCGGCACTATGCCGCGTCAAATCTCCCAGCAGATAGAGCCGGTCCGCCACACGTGCGGCCTGGATGCCCGCCTGGCGATGGAGTTCCGCCTCGTCACCCCCCAGCTCCAGCATGTCCCCCAGGGCTACGAAGGCCCGGCGACTGCCTTTCAGTCCGGCCAGGGTGTTCAGCGCCGCCTCGGTCGATGCGGGATTGGCGTTGTAACTGTCGTCGATCAGGACCAGCCCTCCCACCTCTTCCAAACGGAAGCGCTTGTCATACGGCCGGAACCGCTCCAGGCCGCTCACGATCAGTTCCGGCGAAACTCCGGCGGCCAGCGAGGCGGCAGCCGCGGCCAGCGCATTGCTGACGGCGTGGCCGCCAAAGGCATGCAGCACAACCGGATAAACCGCCTGTTCGATATGGAGCAGGAAACGCTGGCCCACGATGCCCAGGGGCTCGATTTCCGTGGCATGCACCTGGCTGCCTGAACCGAAAACCAGACGCCGCACTCCGGCGGGCGACGGCTGTACTGCAATGAGCGGATCGTCGCCATTGACCACGGCGCAGCCGTCGTGCGGCAATCGCAGCAGCAGCTCACCCTTGGCGCGGGCCACGTTCTCCACGCTCCCCATGCTCTCCAGATGGGCGGGAAAGGCATTCAGCACGATGCCGATCTGCGGTCCGGCGATCTCGGCCAGGCGATCGATCTCCCCCGGCTCACTCATGCCCATCTCCAGCACTGCCCAGCGATGCCCCGTTTCCAGCCGGAACAGCATCTGCGGCAGGCCGATCAGGTTGTTGAGGTTGCCTTGGGTCTTGAGTCCGGACCCGGTCTGCTCGAGAATTGCAGCCAGCATCTCTTTGGTGGTGGTCTTGCCGTTGCTGCCGGTCACGCCGATCACGGTGAGCGCGAAGCGGCGCCGGAACGCGGCAGCCAGGTCTCCCAGGGCCTTCAGCGTGTCGGGAACCGCGATGATGGTCCGGCCCTCCTCACCTGAACGGGCGAGCGAATGGCCGCTCTCGGCCAGCGTCACGGTTACACCGCGGCCGAACACCTCCGGGAGAAAATCATGCCCGTCGAAACGCTCCCCTTTGAGCGGAACGAACAGGGCCCCCGGCTGAACACTGCGCGAGTCGGTGGACACGGCCGCCACCTCCCGCTCTCGGTTGCCATGAATGACGCCTCCGGTGGCGGCGGCTATTTCGGCAACGGTGAACATCAGGGTAGCAGCTCCGCAAAGGCCTGCCGCGCCTCTTCGCGATCGTCGAAATGGTGCTTGGTGCGGCCGATGATCTGGTAGTCCTCATGCCCCTTGCCTGCCAGGAGCACGATGTCCCCCGGGCGGGCCAGGCGCACTGCCAGCCGGATCGCCTCGCGCCGGTTTTCCAGCATGGTGAAGCCCTTTTCCACGCCGCCGGCATCGATCTGATCGGGGCTGAACTCGCACAATCTCAACGGAACGATGCCGGCCCTGACCTGATCCAGAATGGCGAAGGGATCCTCGGTGCGGGGGTTGTCGGAGGTGACGATGGCAATGTCGCTCATCCGGGCTGCAATGCTGCCCATGATCGGGCGCTTGCCCGGATCGCGGTCGCCGCCGCAGCCGAAAACGGTGATGATGCGTCCGGTTTTCAACTCCTGCAGGGTTGACAGCACATTTTCCAGGGCATCCCCGGTATGGGCATAATCCACCAGCAGTGTGACGCCGTGACTGTTGTCGACCCGCTCCATCCGCCCCGGAACCGTGGCATGCTGCTCGATGCCGGTTTTGATCGCTTCCAGCGGCAGGTCAAGTGCGATACCGGCAGCTGCAGCCGCCAGAATATTGGAAAGATTGAACTTGCCCAGCAAACGTGACTCAAAGGGAATTTCCCCTGCGGGAGTGACCAGCGTTCCGCTGATGCCGCTGACGGAGGAGGTGACATTGGCTGCCCGTACATCCCCTGCGAAGTCGACACCATAGGTGATGACCGGACAGACGGCAGCCGCTGCCACCCGGGCACCATATTCGTCGTCCATATTGACCGCTGCCCGGCGCTGCGGCTTGACCGGCGCCGTACGGAGCAGTTCCCTGAACAGGCGCAGCTTGGAGTCCAGGTAGCTCTCCATGGTCTTGTGGTAGTCCAGATGGTCGCGGGTCAGGTTGGTGAAGACCCCCACGTCGAAGTGGCAACCATCCACCCGCTTCTGTTCAAGCGCATGGGAGGAGACCTCCATCACAAAGGCCCGAGCGCCGGCATTGTCCAGCGTTCTGAAAGCGGCCTGCAGCTCGGTCGATTCCGGCGTGGTGTGGGATGCTTCGATGCTGGTATCCCCGAAACGGTAGCTGATGGTTCCCAGCACGGCAGGAGGGAGGCCCGCGGCCGTCAGAATACCTTCCAGAAGATAGGTGGTCGTGGTCTTGCCGTTGGTCCCGGTGATGCCGACCAGCGGCAGCCCGGCAGTCGGATTGCCGTAGAACTCGGCCGATATGGCGGCCATGGCCGCGCGTCCGTCCGGCACCCGCACCCACGGAATCGTTGCCGGTGCAAAGGAGGGATCCTCCAGCACCACTGCCGCGGCACCCGCCTCCACAGCCGCAGCGACATAATTATGGCCGTCGAAGCTGGTTCCCCGCAGTGCAAAGAAGAGCGATCCCGGAGCCACGCCGCGGGAATCGCAGGTAACGCCGCTGATCTCCGGAACGCCTTGTCCGTGGAGTTCGCAATCGGCAAGCGGGCTGAGCAGTTGAGAGAGAGTCATACGATCTACCGCCCTTGATGTAAAGTAGTGGTGTAACAGCTTCGATTTCATTATCCCACAATCGGGGGATGCGATGTTACGTCTCAATCGCCAAAGAAGGGAGTCAGCAGGCGATCGCTTTGTTCGTTTCAGGCAACAATTCCGCCTGTTGCAATTCGCAAAAATGGCACAACCCGCCGACGGCAGGCAGGTTGTGATCATTACGCTGAGGGGGTGAATTTAATCCAGACCTCGTCGCCACCCCTGATGGTCTGCCCCGGCATCGGGTTTTGCTCCGTTGCCCGGCCGCTGCCCATCAGCCTGATGTTTATCTTTCGTTTTTCCATCACCTGCAGCACCGTGCGCATGCTCATACCCCGGAAATCAGGCATGACCACCGCACCGGCGCCCGGCTCTTCCATGGCACCCCCTTCGATCATTGCATCCTGCGGCGGGGGGGGTGCGGTCTTTTGTTGTGCTGCCTTGGCCTCCATTACCCTGGGCTTGTCTGCCGCTCCGGGCGGTACGATCTTCAGATAGGCCAGCGAGTTCAGAGCTATTTCGTGAAAGGCCGGGGCAGCCACGACACCGCCATAGGGGCTGGTCTTCGGCTCATCCACCACCACCAGGATGGTCAGCTTGGGCTTGTCGGCCGGGATGAACCCTATAAACGAAGCAGTACGCTTGGTAGCCGAATAGCCGCGGGTCACGGGATCGACCTTCTGGGCCGTACCGGTCTTGCCGGCCACGCGAAAGCCTTCAACAGCAGCGTTGAGCCCGGTTCCACCATCGATGGTGACCCCCTCCATCATTTTGGTCACCTGCGCAGCCGTTTCGGGAGAGATCACCCGGCGCACGATCTGTGGCTCGATTTTTCGAACCTCCTGGCCGCTGTCGTCCAGGATACGCTCGACCACGTAGGGTTTCATCAGATTGCCGCCGTTCGCCACTGCCGATACCGCCGCTGCGAGCTGGATAGCCGAGGCTGACACCCCCTGCCCAAAGGAGATGGTGGCAAGGTCGACACCGTACCAGCGGCGCTTGTCGCGCAGGTTGCCCGGCGATTCTCCCGGCAGATCGATGCCGGAACGCTCGCCGAAACCGAAGTTCCGCAGGTATTGGAAGAGCCGTTCGTCCCCCAGCTTGAATCCGATCTTGGCTGCCCCGATATTGCTCGAATACTTGAGGATCTCCGCCACCGTCAGACGCGCATAGCTGTGGGTGTCATGGATGGTACGATCAGCGACGCGATAACTGCCGTTCTCGCAGTTAAGTACATCCCCTGGCTTGATGAGCCGTTCTTCCATGGCTGCTGCCAGCAGAAATATCTTGAAGGTCGATCCCGGCTCGAAGCTGTCGGCCACGATCCGGTTGCGCAGAAAGGCCTGCGGATAATGCGAAAAGGCATTGGGGTTGAATGCCGGGTAATTGGCCATCGCCAGAATTCTGCCGGTATCGGATTCCATCACCAGCGCCATGCCGTTCTTGCCCTGGCTGGTGGTAACCGCCTTGGCCAGCTCTTTCTCGGCAATGTGCTGGATGGTCATGTCCAGCGTCAGGATCAGGTTTTTGCCGGGCGACGAATTCTTGACCAGCACATTTTTCAGGGCAATATTGCGTCCCAGGGCGTCGCGCTCGGTTACAATATAGCCGGTATTGCCGAGAATGACGGAATCGTACTTGCGCTCCACCCCTTCCAGGCCGACCGGGTCAAGACCGGTGAACCCGATCACATGCGCTGCCACTTCCAGATTGGGATAGAAACGTTTTGTTTCGGGAGCGAAGCCGATGCCCCGCAACTTGAGGTTCTTGATCCGGACAGCCTGCTCCGGGGTCAACCTGCGTTCCAGCCAAACAAAATTCCTGTTCCCGTTCAGCTTCCTGAGAAGCTCCTGCTGGGTGGTACCCAGGAAAGGGGCCAATACGGCTGCCGTGCCTTCAAGATCTTGAATATTGCGGGGCTCGGCGTAGCAGGAATCCATCTCGACCGATACTGCCAGATTGTTGCCGTTGCGGTCCATGATGGTGCCGCGCGCCGGTGTCAGCGGGACAACGCGTTGGTGCTGCCGGTCCGCTTTCTTGACCATCTCCTCGTGTTGCAGGATCTGCAACCTGAAGGCCTGGACCGTCACTGCCAGGAACAACAGGCCAAAGCACGTCCCGATAATGATTATCCGGGTGCGGGCCCATTTTTCCCGGTCTTCCTTCATTTTACGAAAACGACCTGCTGCTCGCTCGGCAGTGCCATGCCCAGCTCTCCCTTGGCAATGGTCTCGATGCGTCCCGGAGTTCTCAGGGAAGCAGCCTCAAGCTTGAGGCGCTTCTGTTCCTGCTGGCTCTCCTTGAGCTGCCTGCTCGACTCTGCAATCTGCAGGTTCAGGTCGATCAGCTTGAAACGCGACCAGACATGAAACACCGAAACGATCGTGAAGAGAATCATGCAGATCATCAGGAACCTGAAGATGTCCATGCGGTGGGACAAAAACTCCACTCCGGTGATGTGCCGTGGAGCGGCGACCTTGCCGTAATCGGTCCTGGCGTGTGCCATGCTGTTTTTTCCTCCTGAAAAATACCCTGCCCGGTACTGCTTCGCCATGATGCCTGCGGCTCACGGCGTCAATTCATTTCAACCGCCCTCAGCTCTGCAGGCGTTCAACCACCCGCAGCTTGGCGCTGCGCGCGCGCGGATTGTGCTGCACCTCCCGGTCGGTGGCAAGCACCGGCCGGCCGGTAAGGATGCGCACCTTGGGCTGATGACCGCAGACGCACACCGGCAGGTGACGCGGACAGATGCAGCCGGTGGCAAACTCCCTGAAGATATGCTTGACGATCCGGTCCTCCAGTGAGTGGAAGGAGATCACCACCCCCCGCCCCCCCGGCTTGAGATGATCGAGTGCGGCACGCAGGCCCTGCTCCAGACTGTCGAGCTCATGATTGACGGCGATCCGCAGCCCCTGAAAGGTGCGGGTGGCCGGGTGGATACGCTCGTCCCACTTGGCCTTCGGCACGGCGCCCTTTACGATGTCGACCAGGTGCAGGGTGCTCCTGATCGGCGATTCGGCACGGGCCTTTACGATGAAGGCGGCAATTCGTTTGGCCCACCGTTCTTCGCCGTATTCACTGATGATCCGCTCCAGCTCCCGCTCCGGCAGCGAATTGACCAGATCGGCCGCGGTTTCGCCCTGGCTGGCATCCATGCGCATGTCCAACGGTGCGTCCTGCTGAAAGCTGAATCCGCGCTGGCCGCTGTCCAGTTGATGCGATGACACCCCCAGGTCGAGCACAAAACCGTCCAGCCCGGAGATGCCGAGCCCGGCCAGGTGGTCGGCCAGACGGGCGAAATCTCCATGGACCAGCCGGATACCGCTGCCAAATCCCGCCAGACGCCGTCCAGCAGCCTCCAGCGCCTCCCGGTCGCGATCGATGCCGATCAGCATGCCGCCACCCTGAACGCACTGTTCCGCGATCATGGCGGCGTGGCCGGCACCACCCAGCGTTCCGTCCAGGTAGATGCCGCCCGGCCGGGGCTCCAGGAATCGGAGCACCTCCTCCGGCATTACTGACAGGTGCCGGAACTCCACTAGAGCCCCAACTCCGCCAGCGCCTGGGTATCCACCGGGAAATCCTTGGCAGACTGGGCAAATACTTTATCCCACTCCGCCAGGCTCCATATTTCTAGTTTGCCAAGAGAACCGACAAATACAATGTCCCGATCAAGGGCTGCGCTCTTGCGCAGATGCGGCGGAACCAGGAAGCGGCCCAGCTTGTCCGCCGAACGTTCCTCGGCGGGGGCCACACTCCAGCGCTTGACCGCCTCCAGTTGGGCCGAGGTGAATCCCAGTCCGGCTCCGGCCCTGATCTTGTCTTCCAAAGCCAGCCATTCGCTATACGGGTAGATCACGAGACCGGAACAGGCCGCCCCTTCGCCCACCTTCACCGGAATGGCGTTGGTGATGAAAAAACGCTCGTCGCCGAAGCTCTCCACCAGCACGTCGCGGAACTTGGCCGGCAGGCTGGTGCGCCCCTTTGCGTCGATGGTTGTCTCGAAAATCCCTCGGAACATGGCTCTCTCTTGGCACTTTATACCACAAACATCCACTTTTTTCCACTTTGCGGGAAAATATAGCGGCGGTCAAGGTGTGTGTCAAGATAAAAAGTTCTGTATCTACGAGGGTTTTTTCCCACAAAAAAACCTCCCCCGTTTCCGGGGGAGGTTGGCATCTTCCAGCCAGGACACTGATCTATTTTTTGCGCCGGTCGGCGAGCGAAACCACCTTCGCTCCACCACCCGCCTGCCTTTTGGGTTCAACCTGCTCCGGGGTCACCTGTTCCTGCTCTTCAAGCTGCTCCCGCACGTTGTCAACCGGTGCGACCACCGGCTCCATCCTGATCGGAGTCCCCCCCATGGTGAAGTCCGCCCCTTCCAGCTGAAACTCGTCAAGGGTCCAGGTAAACACCTGCAGCGGAAAGGTAAAGACCAGCAGACGCACCTGCCACCAGCCCTGCCTGACATCCGGGCTGATATCTTCGATGCGGGCGTAGAAGCCCGGCTTGTTATCCACGTGAACCAGTACGACATCATTAATGGTTGCCATTGATGCATCCTTTATCAAGAGGGATTTCAGATTCTACGATTTGACCGGCGGTTTCGGCGGCCCCGTAATCCAGCAGGACCGGCCTCCCCAGGCGGCGGCCGGTCAAACGCTCAGCCCGGGCGATCTGTTCTCTCAATTCCCCTTCAAGGGTAGCGGCCGACCGGCAGGCGTCGTCCCCCATGCGCTCTTCGATCGGATCGCAATTGAAGATCACGCAGGTCAACGGCCTGAAACGGGGGGGCATCAGGCACCCTTCGTCCCCGCCATAGGGGCAGAACGGAAAATTGTCGAAATTCGCAATGGGATCGATGGAATTCAGCCTGAATGCCAGCAGGTCCAGAATGGTTACGTGGTACTTGCCGTACCGGCAGCAACTGCCGCCGCAGGTCCGGCATATTTCCGCACTTCCTGCAGCAAGCCCGAGCCGGAGCGATTCCTCCTTGAGCAGCATGATCCGGCCTATCAGTTCTCCCAACTGGGTTCTGCACTCTTCGCTCAGGCCCCGGTGCCAGTCGTCGATTGCCCGAAGTGCCCGCTGCCATGTCTGCTGGTCATCCACATCGCGTCCTGAAAAAAATAATTGGCTGAAGCAGTCCGTAAGCCGGGTTCTGTTTCCGGGTCGGGTTACCCCTTCCCGGACGATGGCCATTCATCTGGGTCTGCCGTTACCGGCAGCCTCGAGCGACCAACCCGGAGGCACGGGCGGGCCACCCTTGACGCCTCCCTATTAGGTCTTGCTCCTGATGGGGTTTACCTGGCATCCGCCGTCACCGACGGACCCGGTGAGCTCTTACCTCACCCTTTCACCCTTACCTGCCTGGGCAGGCGGACTTCTCTCTGTGGCACTTTCCCTGGGGTCACCCCCGCTGGACGTTATCCAGCATCATGCCCTGTGGAGCCCGGACTTTCCTCCTCCTGACGGAGGCGACCATCTGGACTACTTCAACCAAACCGTGCTCGCTGCGCTCACAGGTTAAGATTAAGGTTGAGGTCCAGGGGGTGCCCAACCTCAATTTTAACCTCAACCTGTTTTTTACTGCTGCGGTTGCTGCTTCAAAATCAGCACCCGCTGGCAGTGCGGGCAGCTGATCATCTCGTCACCGCGGAACAGGCTGTTGTACAGCTGAGGGGGCAGGTTCATGTTGCAGCCCAGGCAGTAGCCGTCGCGAGCCACGGCCACGGCCTGTCCCCGGCGCTGCTCGCGCAGGCTGTCATAACGCTTGACGAGACTGGCGGGCAGTTCTCCGGCGATGGCCTGGCGGCGCTCGGTATCGGCATCGAGATCATGCTGAAGGGCGTCGATCTCGGCCTGCTTTTCTTCCCGGCGCTGGGTCGAATTCTGTTCCAGCTCGGACAGGTTGTCGGCCTTGACACCGATCTCCCCTTTCAACTCTTCGACCAGCGCCAGCTTCTGCAGGATCTGCTCCTCCAGCTCGGTCGTCAGCTTGCGGGCAGCGGTGATTTCCCGCCCGACCGCCTGAAATTCCTTGTTGGTCTTGATCTCTTTCATGTTGGTCTCGGAACGGCGGATGTTTTCCTGTTCCGTTGCCAGACTGGTGTCAAGCTCCGCTTTCTCCTGCTCCAGTGCGGCGACCCGCGACTGCAGGTCCGACAGGGCCGCGCGGGCATCGCCAAGCCCCTGTTCGATGGCGTTCATCTCGCCGTACAGTCCGCTCTGAGTGTTTTTCAGGATGTCGATCCGAACATCGATCTCCTGCAGTTGCTCCAGCATCTCAAGTCTCTTTTTCAAATCTGCTTCCTCCGATACCTATGGTTTGAAACACGACGTCGTGTCCGGTTATTCCTGAATCCGCAGTTCTTCCTGCCCCATTGTCATCGCCTCCGTGGCATGGAACGCTTCCGCGGGAAGCGTGTTGAAACAGTGCGTACGTGGCGGCATTGCGACCGCTCTCTTTCAGGCTCTCCGGCACCGACTGTGCCGCAGATTCAGCAATACCTGAACGGATCAGTTTCGCAGCGGCACGGTACGATTTCGCACCCCATATAGCCCGCTTCGGAGAGCATCCGGGCCAGCCGATCGGCTACGGCATCCACCATGATGATCTCGGTGGCAAAATGGCCGGCATCGATCAGGGCGATCCCCTGAGCCTCTGCGTCGCGGGCTTCATGATATTTGACATCCCCGGTTACCAGGACATCCGCACCGCCCCTCACCGCAGCCTGCATCACGGAGGCGCCGCTGCCGCTGCACAGGGCAACCTTGCTCACCACTGCCTCGGGAGAGCCCACATACCGCAGGGCCGGTGCTCCCAGCTTCTGCGCAACGCGGGCGGCAAAAGCGGACAGGGTGGTCGATTCGGGCAGCACGCCTATCCGCCCCAGACCAAGCCTGCGCCCCTCGTTGAGGAGAGGATAGACATCAAAGGCCGGCTCTTCGTAAGGGTGCGCCGACAAAAGCGCCTTGACGGCGCGCGGCATGGCTGTCCGGTCGATCAGTACTTCCAGGCGGCTCTCCGCCACCCGCTCCTGTTCTCCGACAGCGCCGATGAACGGTGTGGCGCCACTCAGCGGCGTAAAGGTTCCCTCACCCGCAGCCGCAAAGGAGCAGTCGCGATAGGCGCCCAGCTGCTGGGCATACGGAAAGAGTGCCGTGCGCAGTTGGTCGAGATGCCCCTCGGGCACGAACACCACCAGCTTGACCAGTTCCTGCCCGGCAGTTGCCTGGAGCACGGAGCGGACCGGCAGGCCGAGCCGTTCCGCCAGCACGTCGTTCAGGCCCCCGTCGTCTATGTCGTAATTGGTGTGCATGCTGAAGATGGCCAGCCCCCCCCTGATGGCGGTGTGGACCAATCGTCCCTGGGTGGTGGCGGTGGAGATGACCTTCTGAGGTTTAAAAAGCAGGGGGTGGTGGGTGACGAGCAACTGACAACCGGCGGAGAGGGCGTCGTCGACAACGGCCTGAGTGGCATCCAGCGCAACCATGATGCGCGAGACCTCCATGCCGGCATCGCCTACCTGCAGTCCTGAATTATCCCACGATTCAGACAGGCCAGGCGGAGCAATTTTACCAATAATTCCAGCTATGTCAGAGAGTCTTGCGATTTTCATTCGGCCAAATAAAAAGAGTGCAACCGGTTGGTGTGCACTCTTGTGAGATTGGTGAGGGGATTCGTCCCGCTTGTAATATTGCCGGCATCCGGCGCGTCTTCCTCGATATGAAGTGGTGGGCCCACCAGGACTCGAACCTGGGACCAACCGGTTATGAGCCGGTGGCTCTAGCCAACTGAGCTATAGGCCCGTCTGAATGAATAATACTAAAGAATCGGGCCCGCCTTGTCAAGGAAACTTTGGCGGCAGGTCACGAGTATGTTACAGGCAGCGCTGGCGCCGCAGCGGGGCTTCCGCGAAAAACCTTACTTGCGGGGATCTTCGAAGGTCATTCTGTCCAGCAGCTCCCAGTTCGTCCGAAGGGGGGAAACATCCATTCCCTGTTGTTTCTGTACGGCCTGGACATGATTTCTGAGGCGCTCCTGATCGGCTTTGAGGATCTGCACGAAGCGGTAACCGCACTTCCGCACATTCTCTTCCAGGCGATTCCAGACCACCTCCGCCACAACGCACACCGGCTGCCGGCCATCGTTCAGGTCGAGCAAAAACAGTCCGAGGGGGGACAGTGCTTCCTTTGGATCGTGATTGAGACGTACACCGCCGGCACTCAGGTTTATCCCGGTTCTCTGAAGCTTGACGCCGGGTGGCATCCCCTGTGTGCCGAGATAGGCCGTGATACGCCGGAACTCCTTGCGATACACCGCCAGCGAAGCGTCTCTGCGAATCTGGAACAGATTTACCGTGGTATCGACACGCGGAGTCTGGCGGCGTTGGTACATCTCCATGTTGCCGCGCAACTGGAGATGGAATACATTGCCGGCCGTTACTTTGACAAGATCGGCCATCATCTGTATCCCGCCACCCATCGATTCGCTGGTAAGTTTATAGGTAATCCGGGGGATGCCGTCGTGGCCAGGCAGTTCCTGTTCCGTGGGATACGGAATCTGCAGCACGATGGTGTTGCCGCTGCGGTCAATAATGACGCCGCTGAGGGATTCGAAATGCTCCCGATCCCGCTCTTCCGATATATTGATCAGGTACGCTCTCTGCTTGAGAGCAAAATACCTGCTGTAATCGGCATGCGATTTCATCAATGAGACCTCGGCCAGGGTACTTCAGACATGACGGACGTACTAGGACCGATTAGGTTAGCGCAATTCCCCCCGAAACGCCAGTCAGAAACAGGTGCCGCAGCCCCCTGCATGGGACGGGGAACCCCTGGAAGACCGGAGCAGGAATCGTTCGCTTCCCCGCCAGGCGGCACCCGGGGCGGACCGGTTTCCCTGGAACCCAGCTTCCGGACCACTACTGCACATCATTTGCAGACGAGGGATCATCCCCGGCGTAGCGGTCGATGTAGATCTGCTTGTCCATCCGGTCCAGTCCGTAGGAGGCCAGCCGCAGCCCCATCATCAACAGGACGCAGGCTCCGATTGCCAGGGGAAAACCGCAGACCAGCCCCACGCTGCCGAGCGTGAGATAGAGCACTCCCAGCACCAGGCAGCGTCTTTGCCTGTCAAACCCCTTGCGTGTGACGGAAAAACAGTAGAGCTGATAACACCCCATCAATACCATCAGTAGCAGGACGCACTCAAAACTCTTCACCATTGGCTCACCTTTCAGCCGGACGCGGATATGTGCATGCAGGTTTCAGGGGAAAACGATTGAAGCAGGCGGGGAGCACCAGGCCCATATGCCTTGTTCCCGGATGAGCAGTTGGAGCCGGATCGGTTCAACTGCGCCGGAACTTATTCTGCAGCAGTCTCTACGGGGGATGTGGCAGGCAAGGCCGGATGTCCTTAGGAAGTATACAGAAGAACGGGGAAGCGGCAAGAAACCGGAAAAAAAGGGAGCCCTGAAGGTGAAACGGGGAGAAGGGGCAGAACCGGGTCCAGCCGACAGGCCGGACCCGGTCAAAGCAGCGGAAAATCAGGTCAAGCGCGGGAAATGAAGCGGCCGTCGCGGGTGTCGATCTTGACCTTTTCGCCTGATTCGAGATACGGGGGAACCTTGACCTTCAGGCCGGTTTCCAGAATAGCCTCTTTGGTTTCGGCCGTGGCAGTGGCGTTTTTGAGGGCCGGAGCGGTCTCGGCAACAGTCAGTTCCACCGTCATCGGCAGCTCGACGTTGACCATGCGCCCTTCGAAAATGCCGAGCACCACCTCGGTCCCCTCCAGCAGGTAAGGGGACAGCGCTTCAAACTCCCCCTCCTCCATCTCGAACTGCTCGTAGGTTTCCAGATCCATGAAAACGCCGCGGCCGCCGTCCGCATACAGGAACTGCCCCTTATGGCGCTCGAAGTCGGCCTCGTCGACCTTGTCGCCGGAGCGGAAGGTCTTTTCCAGTACCTGGCCGGTGATCAGGTTGCGGTACTTCGTCTTGACCATGGTATTGGCGCCGCGGGCGGTGGGAGACTGGACCGTGACGTCCAGAATCAGGCAGGGGGCATTTTCCTGCTGTATGACCAGCCCCTTTTTAAAATCCGATGTGGTGAACATGCGAACTCCTTTAACGAGAGAGAATTTTTAATTTGCCACGGAGACACTGAGACAAAACTTACCCATCTCTCTTTAGAAATGTTTTCGGTTTTCTCTGTGCCTCAGTGTCTCTGTGGCAGGTTTCAGAGGATTCAGGACTTTTTGCGGTACTCGGCCATGGGCCAGAAGGGGATGCCGCCGCGAGGAGTGAATTCGCCCCGCACGGTCAGCCAGACCGGAGCGAGCAGCGCCACCAGGTCGTTGCAGATGCGGTTGACGCTGGCCTCGTGGAACTCGCCGTGCATGCGGAAGGAGCCCAGGTAGAGCTTGAGGCTCTTGCTCTCCACGCAGAGTTGATCGGGCTGGTAATCGATAACGATCCTGGCGAAGTCGGGCTGGCCGGTCATCGGACAGAGACAGGTGAACTCGGGACATTCGATATGCAGCGTGCCGACCGCTCCGGCCGGATTCTGTCCGGGCTGTGCGAAGGGGCTGGGAAACGCCTCCAGGAGCGCCGCGTCGGGCTGATCGTAACGATAGCTGGTTGTCCCGGAACCGAGTGATTTCAGATTGGTGTGCAACGTCATACTACATCTCCTTGTGGTCGATCGAGGAATCTGCGATATCATAGCACGGAATCGCTTGGCAATGTTTTTTTGCTTCCGGAACCGCCGCCCCGCCCTGCTTGAGCGTAGGGATAAGCTGTGGCGGTCCGCGGTACAGCCGTTAGTTTCATCAGGCGGTTCCATGCCGAGGGCTGCGGCCAACACCGTGCGCCTGACAGAACATAGGGCGATTGCCCCCGAGAAAGGATAGATCATGTCGCCAACGGACCACCTGATAGCACTCTACCGGCCTTTAATCGGCAGCGAAATCCACTGCGGTCCCTGGCTGCAGATCGACCAGCAGCGCATCGACCGGTTTGCCGAGGCCACGGGCGATCACCAGTGGATCCACACCGATCCGCAGCGTGCCCGGCTGGAATCCCCCTACGCCACCACCATCGCCCACGGTTACCTCACCCTGTCGCTCTTGCCGTTTCTGACCGAAAGCAATGCCCCAGGCTTCTTCGAGCGCACCTATCCCGGCATGCGCCTGCGAATCAACTATGGCCTCGACCGGCTGCGCTTTCCGGCGCCCGTGCGGGCAGGCGCGCGCATTCGTGCCCGTACGCTGCTCAGGCAGATCGAGCGGGCCGGAGAAGGGGTGCAGTTCGGCTATCTGCTAACAGTGGAGATCGAGGGGGAGGATAAGCCGGCCTGCGTGGCAGAATCTCTGGTGAGGGTCTATCCGTAACCGGCAGATGGCCGGCACCGGCTGCCGACCATTCCCGCCCGGCAGCGATCACCCGGCCGCCACGACGGACGGCGCCACGACGGCCGGGATGTTACAAGGGATCGGCAGGGGCCAGGGCGCTGCGGAGAACGCTGCTCAACTCGGACATCTTGTAGGGCTTCTGAATGAAACCGGTCATGCCTTTGCCGATGAAACGCTCGCTGACCTCCTGCTCATTGTAGCCGCTGGACATGATCACCTTGATGTCCGGGGTGTTCCGGCGCAGCTCGCGGAAGGTCTCCTCGCCGTCCATGTGCGGCATGGTCAGATCCAGGATCACGGCATCGATGCGTTCCTGGCACTCCCGGAACACTTCCAGGGCTTCGCGCCCATCGGCGGCCACCAGCGCCTTGTAGCCCAGGGCTGCCAGCATTTCACCCCCCAGGGCCCTGACCGTATCCTCGTCATCAACCAGCAGCACGGTACCGCTTCCCTGCCACAACTCCTCTTCGGCGCTGATGCAGTACAGGGCTTCGGCGCTCCCTCCTGCGGCAGGTAGCAGGATCTTGAAGGTAGAACCGCGGCCCGGCTCGCTATAGACCTTGATGGCTCCGTGGTGGCCGCGCATGATTCCCAGGACCGCCGCCATGCCCAATCCTCTGCCGGTGAACTTGGTGGTAAAGAAG
Source organism: Geobacter sp. SVR (assembly GCF_016865365.1). Lineage (NCBI taxonomy): Bacteria > Pseudomonadati > Thermodesulfobacteriota > Desulfuromonadia > Geobacterales > Geobacteraceae > Geobacter > Geobacter sp. SVR. The sequence continues at coordinate 610,991 of NZ_AP024469.1, read as the reverse complement.
GGATCGAAGATTTTGGCCTGGGTTTCCCGGTCCATGCCGCAACCGGTGTCGGCCACCTCCAGATAGACATACAGCCCCTCGGGAAGCCGCTCGTCCAGCCAGACCTCCGAGAGATACCGGCGGTCGCACTGCATGGCGCCGCTGGTAATGGCAATCACGCCGCTTTTGTCACCGATGGCTTCCGAGGCGTTGATCACCAGGTTCATCAGCACCTGGCGGATCTGGGTCGCATCCACCTCCACCGGCGGCAGGTCGGCGGTCAGGTTCAGGCGCAGCACCGCCTTTTTGGAGATGGACACCTCGAGCATGTGGGTCATCTCCTTCACCAGCTCCCCCAGATGGATCCTGGTGATGACGAACTTTCCCTTGCCCGAATAGGCCAGCATCTGCCGCGCCAGGTCAGAAGCCCTTTCGCCGGCCTGCAGGATGCGCTCCATGTGTTCGCGGGCCGGCGCAGCCGGGGAGCTGCGCATGAGAGCCAGTTCGGCATGCCCCATGATGGCCAGCAGGATATTGTTGAAATCGTGGGCGATCCCCCCTGCCAGCACCCCCAGGCTCTCCAGCTTCTGGGCGTGCAGGATCTGCATCTCCAGCCGGGAGCGTTCTTCTTCGGCCCGCTTGTGCTCGGTGATGTCCTCCACCACCTCGATGAACCCCTTCTGATCGCCGTCAGCGCTTATGAGCGGCACCGTACGCAGGCGCACCACCATCCGGCTGCCGTCCCCCCTGAAACCTTCGGTATCGATGGCGCTCACCCCTCCGGTGGCCATGGAAACCATGCCAGGGCAATGTTCGCAGATTTTCTCCCGCTTCTCGAATTCTTCGTAGCAGTGCCGTCCCGAAAACCATTCCGGCCGGTGTCCGAGCCATTCCGCCAGAGTGTGATTGACCATCACAATGCGGTAGTCCCTGTCGATCAGGGAGATGCCCAGCGGGATATTGTCCACCAGGGTGCGGTAGCGTTCCTCACTGCCGCTCAGGGCCTGCTGGACCCGTTCGCGCTCCGATACTTCCGCCGTGAGCCTCAGGTTGCTCTCGGAAAGCTCCCGGGTGCGTTGTTCCACCATGCCCTGCAGCACCAGCGGCTGGCGGTAGAGCATGCGCATCATCAGGGCCAGCAGCGTGCTCACCAGCAACACCAGAGCGCTTTCCCCGGCAATGGCAGCCGGCGAAAACCAGCCGTTTCTGGGGGCCATGCTGAGGGTCCAGACGCCGTTGGGCACCTGGATGGCATGCTGGACCGGCCTGTTCAGTTCCCGCAAAGAAGAGCGTGCAAAGATCTCTCGTGCAGCGGTCGTGGGATTGACGCGTGACAGCTCGAAATCGTATCCCACATCGATCGACTGCTGCAGATGGCTGGCCTTGATGAAGTCCGGAATGCGTATCACGACCGCGGTCAGGCCCCAGAAGCGGTCCTTTCCCTTCGAATCGCCCAGGAACACCGGCAGTCGTCCCACCACGGCCTGCCCCCCCTGGATCAGTTCAAAAGGACCGGCCAGGCTCAGGCTGCGTGAGGTCACGGCCATCAGTGCCTCTTTTTTCACCTTCGGACTATTCAACAGATCGAGGCCGATTGCCTTTTCATTGCCCGCCAGCGGGACAATCTGCCGCAGCACACCGCCGGGGGCCAATTGCAGGCTGTTGATTCCGCCGTACTGGCCGAGCATTTCGGTGCCCAGCTCCTCGAAGTTTTCAATCGTGCCGTTACCCTGGCGGACCAGGGCGGCCAGGGCATAGGTGGCGGACAGGGAACGGCTCAGATGGTCATGGAGGGTATAGGCAGAACGGACGGCGATCTCGCCGGCATGTTTCTGCCTCTGCTGAAAGCGGTTCTGTTCGATGACGGCAACAATGGCCGCACCGGCCAGGAGGGCGACAACGAAGGTGGCCAGGGTGAGCTGTACGACCCTGGCATGGGTGGGAGCGGGAAGGGCGAAGGTGGCATCACTTCGGGACGCATCGTTCTGCGACGTAGAACCGTGCGGTGATGAAAGGCCGGCCATGGCTGCAACTCCCCCAATGGATGCGTGATCGGGAACAGGTGATGTCGGAAGGACTCGAACATACACGACTGTGCAGCCAATTGTAAAACATTTATGTATCTGCCGAAAGCCGGTGTATACTGACACCGTGAATCGCGGCGCCGCTCAATGCCGGAGGTCCATGAACGCAGGGACTCGCCGCGGATTGACATTGAAGGTTTCGCTGACGGAGGCGACATGCCGTACACCGTTTCACCGCGGATAGCCGGGGTGCATCCCCCGCCCATTTCAGAGGTCAGGGGCTGGCTCGCCGAACGCCCGGACAATGGCCTGGAGCTGATCGACCTGTGCCAGGCAGTGCCCGACTACCCTCCGGCGCCGGAGCTGACCGCCCACCTGGCGACACTGCTGACCGATCCGCATATCTCGAAGTATTCACCGGACGAGGGGCTGCCCGATGTGCGCCAGGCGGTCTGCGAGGCCTACCGGCGCTCCTACGGCGCCGTGATCGGCCCGGACAGCCTCTGTCTGACGATCGGCGCCAGCCAGGCCTTCTGGCTGGCCATCGTAACCCTCTGCCAGGCCGGAGACGAGGTGGTGGTTCAGTCCCCCTACTACTTCGACCACCCCATGGCGCTGGAGATGCTCGGACTGAAAGGGGTCTACGCCCCCTTTGACGAGTCCGCGGCCGGATTGCCGTCGCCGGCAGTCCTGGAGAGCCTGATCACCGGGAAGACCCGGGCTATCCTGCTGGTAACCCCCAGCAACCCGACCGGCGCCATCACCCCTCCGGAGATACTGGCCGACCTGTACGAATTGGCCAGGCGGCACAACATCGCGCTGATCCTGGATGAAACCTACAACGCCTTCATACCGGGCGGCGCACGCCCCCACGATCTGTTCACCCGCCCGGACTGGGGCGAGCACCTGATCCAGATTGCTTCCTTCGGCAAAACCTTTGCCCTGACCGGCTACCGGGCCGGCATGCTGGTGGCTTCGCCGCAATTCATCCGGCATGCCCTGAAGGCCCAGGACACCATGGCGGTCTGCCAGCCGCGCATTACGCAGCAGGCGGTGAAGTACGGGCTGGAGCACCTGGACGGGTGGGTAGCCGCCAACCGCGAAATGATGGCCCGCCGCCACGACCTGTTCAGGGCCGAATTCCTGAAGCCGGGCAACCCCTTTCACCTTGCCGCCAGCGGCGCCTTTTTCGCCTGGGTGCGCCATCCCTTTGGGGGTACCGGCCGGACAGCGGCCCGGCGCCTGGTGGACGAAGCCGCTGTGCTGTGCCTGCCCGGGGAGGTGTTTGGACCGGGTCTGGAGGGCTACCTGCGGCTGGCTTTCGGCAATATCCGCGAAGAACAGATCCCGGAGGCGGTGCGCCGCTTCCGCGGAATCCGAACCGAGTCCGCACTGCCGTAACATCCGGTGCCGGTTTCAGTCGAGAGCAGACATAAAGGTGCGGCATCCGGTCCCGTGACGCCGCAATGCCGGGAGCGCATGAAAGAGCCGGGGCCCACCGTCGCCCGTGCAGCGGCAATCGCTCTGGCCGGTGGCCCTTCGCAGAAATGTCCACACCGCACCTCCGCAAGGGCAGAGGCCTTTCAGGCCAGCGCAGGCATGGAGGCGCCACGGGGCCGGATGCCTATCTCCAATACGAACGAGTGGACATGGATGTCATCACAGCTCATCTGAATGCCGACTTCGATTGCCTGGGCGCCATGGTGGCGGCCCTCAGACTCTACCCCGGCGCCCTGCTGACCTTTTCCGGCTCCCAGGAAAAGGGGGTGCGGGACTTCATCGCCCAACACCCCGACTACCTGCCCCCCCTTGCACGGGCCAAGGAAATCGACCTCGACAAGGTCTCCCGCCTGGTGATCGTCGACTGCCAGCAGGCCGAACGCATCGGCCGCTTCGGCCAGATCATCGGCCGCCCCGGACTGGAAGTACACATCTACGACCACCACCCGGTCACTGCTGACAGCATCCGGCCTACCGGCGGGGTCATCCGCCCCTGCGGCGCGGTGTCGACGATCATGGCGGGCCTGCTGCGGGAGCGCGGCATCGCCCTGACCGCCGAAGAGGCCACCCTGGTGATGCTCGGCATTTACGAAGACACCGGCCGCCTGCTGTTCCAGCCCACCACCAGCGACGACTATCTGGCCGCGGCCTGGCTGCTGGAGCAGGGGGCCCGGCTGAATATCGTGGCCAACTCCATCTCCCAGGACCTTACCAGCCAGCAGGTAAGTCTGCTGAACACGCTGCTGAAAAGCCTGAAGACCACGGCCGTCAACGGCGTCAAGATCTCCATAGCCCACGCCGCATCGGACAGCTACATCCCGGACATCGCCATCCTGGCCCACCTGATGCGGGACATGGAGAACCTGGATGCCCTCTTCCTGGTGGTGGCCATGGAAAAGAGGATCTATCTGGTGGCCCGCAGCCGGGTGCCGGAGGTCGATACTGGTGAAATCCTGCGCCACTTCCATGGCGGCGGGCACGCCTCGGCCGCCTCGGCCACGGTCCATGACCTGTCGCTGAAACAGGTGCTGGAGAAACTGGAGGAACTGCTGCGGATCGCCGTCAGCCCCCGGGTTTCGGCCCGCGATCTGATGTCCTCCCCGGTCAAGACCATGCCGATCGGCATTACCATCGCCGAAGCCCGTGAACTGCTGACCCGCTATAACTGCAACGCCATGCCGGTCATGGCCGGAGAGCGCATGGTCGGCATCATCTCGCGCAGAATAGTCGAAAAGGCGCTCTACCACGACCTGGGAGAGGCACCGGTGACGGATTTCATGCACACCGAATTCCTGCGCGGCGAGCCCTCCACCCTGCTGGCGGACATCCAGGCCTACATGGTGGAGGGGAATCGCCGCTTCGTGCCGGTTTTCGAGGGAGCACAGCTGGTGGGCGCGGTCACGCGCACCGACCTGCTGCGGCACATGTATGGTGGGCGGCGTGAGGAACCCGAGGCGCTCTACGATCGCGAAGCGCTGACGCCGGCACCCAAACTGCGATCCATTGCGGGGCAGATCGAGCGGCGGCTGCCCCCCGCGACTATTGCACTGCTGCGCGAACTGGGCTCGACCGCGGATGATCTGGGGCTGTCGGTCTATGCGGTGGGGGGCTTCGTGCGCGACCTGCTGCTGGGGGTGGAGAACCTGGATGTGGATGTCACCGTGGAAGGGGACGGCATCTTCTTTGCGGAGCGCTTTGCCGCCGGTCACGGTTTCCGGGTCCGCAGCCATCCTGCCTTTGCCACGGCGGTGGTGATCCGGCCCGACGGTGCCAAGCTGGATGTCGCCAGCACCCGGCTGGAGTTTTACGAGTCGCCGGGCATGCTGCCGACGGTGGAGCGTTCATCCCTGCGTCACGACCTCTATCGCCGCGACTTCACCATTAACACGCTCGCCTTCTGCCTCAACGGCGACCGCTTCGGCCTGCTGACCGACTTCTTCGGCGGACAGCAGGATATCCAGGAACGGGTCGTCAGGGTGCTGCACAACCTCTCCTTCGTGGAGGATCCGACCCGGGTCTTCCGTGCCATCCGCTTCGAACAGCGCCTGGGATTCCACATTGCTCCCCATACGGAAAACCTGATGCGCGGCGCGGTGCGGATGAACGTGCTGGACAAGGTGGGGGGCACCAGGCTGTTGAACGAACTGATCCTGATCCTGCGCGAGCGGGAGCCGACCGGTACGATCATGCGCATGGCCAGCCTGGGGCTCCTGCCGTCGATCCACCCCAGCCTCAAGCTGACGCCGGAGACCGAGCGCACGGTGCGTGAGGCGGCCCAGGTGCTGGCTTGGTTCCGGCTCCTGTACCTGGAGGATCATTGCGAACAGTGGCAGGTCTATTTTCTGTCGCTCTGCGATCGGCTCAAGCACGAGGAATTCGGCGAGATCTGTTCGCGTCTGGCGATCCCCGGCCGGGTGGTGACACGCATACTGGGGCACCGCCGTCGGGCGCTGGGGCTGCTGGATGCCCTGCAGCGCAGGCTCAAGCACGGTCCACCGGTCCGCAACAGTGAGATCTACTCCTGCTTCCACGACCTGCCGCTGGAGATCCTGCTCTATCTGGCGGCCAGGACACGCTACGAGAATGTGCGGCGCTGTGTGACCCTGTACATCACCCGACTGCGGCTGGTGCGCTGCGACCTGGACGGAACATCGCTGCTGGCCCTGGGGCTGAAGCCCGGGCCACGGGTCGGCGAAATTCTGGCGCATTTGCTGGCGACCCGGCTGGATGGGGAAATCAGTACGCCGGAAGAGGAACGGCGCCTGGCGATGGATCTGATTCTCCGTCAATCAGCGGACTAGTGTGGTCCAAACGCCACACCTCCTGATAAAAAATTGATCAGTGTTAGATGTGGAGATTCCATCCCGTCATTTTTGCCATTGCTAACTGCCGGGTTTTCCGCACCAAATACCGCCCCGACCTTCCGAGGGCACTTCAGGCATCCTTTTTGCTACAACCGGTACACTACCTCACGAGGATGCCCCGATGAACCGCTTTGCCAGAATAGTATCCCTGCTTACCCTTGCCTCCCTGTTGTCCGCCACCTTTGCTCTTGCCGATGACAACGCCGTGCAGGACACCTTTAAGAGCGCCTTGTACGGCGGCGCCCTGGGGACGTTGGTGGGGGGCGCCCTGCTGATCTTCACCAAGAAGCCGGGCAATCACCTGGACTATCTCGGGTACGGTGCTGCGGCCGGCGTCCTGGCCGGCACCGCCTATGGAGTGGCCAAGTCGGTCCGCGCACTGGCCTCGATCGAAAACGGCAAATTCAAGATGGCCATGCCGACCATCATCCCCGACCTGGTGGAATCGCCCAACAGCAAGACGACCACCATCACCTGGCGGGCCGATCTGCTGCGGGGGACGTTCTGATCGCAGAGGTTCGCTTGTTGCCAATTACCGGCCCGTCGCGATTCCCCGCGGCGGGCTTTTTTCTTTTGCAACAGGCGGCCATTATGGTTATAACCGTCGGCACCACAACCTGAAGGAGGCACCATGTCTGATTTCCAAAACGTAACCGTTGTCAAAAAGGCCAACATCTACTTCGACGGCAAGGTTGTCAGCCACACCGTGCTGTTCCCCGACGGCACCAAGAAGACGCTGGGGGTCATGCAGGTCGGAGAATATGAATTTTCCACCGGCGCAGCCGAAAACATGCAGATCCTGTCGGGCAGCCTGGAATGGCAACTGAAGGGGGAAGCCGGGTGGAAGAACGTGGCCGGTGGCGAGTCCTTCGACGTGCCGGCCGATGCGGTATTCCTGATGAAGGTTGCTACGGTGACCGACTACTGCTGTTCCTTCATAAACTGAGAAGCGGAAATCCTCCCTGACCCCTTTTGCAAAAGGGGGGTGCTCCCCCGTTTTCAAATAGGGGAGGTGAGGGATTGATGCTCTGCCACATGACAGACAAGCCACGCATCATAACCGGCCGCTTTGCCCCCTCCCCCACCGGCGCGCTGCATCTCGGATCGCTGGTGGCGGCGGTCGGCAGTTACCTGGTCGCCAAACGTACCGGAGGACGCTGGCTGGTGCGGATTGACGACCTGGACACTCCCCGCGGGATCGCGGGCATGGCCGAGGACATTCTGGCTACTCTGGAGGAGTTCGGGCTCGAGTGGGACGGGGAGATTGCCCAGCAGAGCGAAAGCCAGGATGCCTACGAGGCGGCCTTCGAACGCCTGATTGCGAAGGGGCTGGTCTATCCCTGCGGCTGTTCCCGCCGGGAGATCGCCTTGGCTGCTTCGGCACCCCACCCCGATGACGACTGTCTGCCGTATCCCGGCACCTGCCGCAGCGGCATGCGGACGGGAGCGACCTGCCGTTCATGGCGGATCAGGGTGGCCGACGAAGATATCTGCTTCGAGGACTTGCGGCGGGGGCATATCTGCCAGAACCTGGCGCGGGGGTGCGGAGACTTTGTCCTGCGTCGTGCGGACGGGGGCTTTGCCTATCAACTGGCAGTGGTGGTGGACGATTACCTGACCGGGGTGACCCAGGTGGTGCGGGGAGAGGATTTGCTCTCTTCCACGCCGCGCCAGATCCTGCTGCAGCGGCTCCTGGGATATCCGCAGCCGGCCTACTGCCACCTGCCGCTGGTGACGGGTCCTGGCGGGACCAAACTGAGCAAGCGCGACAATCTGATTTCCCATCACCTGGGGAACTGGAAAGGGCGGGAAGGAGCGCTGCTCCTGGCGGTGCTGCGCTTTTTGGGCCAGGAGCCTCCTGCGGAGTTGACCGGCGCACCCTGTCGTGAGATCCTGCTTTGGGGTGCAGCGCAGTTCGATGCCGGACGCCTCCCCTACACGGGGGGTGAACTGCTCCTCGGATAGGCGAACCGTAACTCAGATATTTCAATCACTATCCCGAGACGTTTTGATCGGTGCTCCTGCCAGCTCAGGCACCGGTCACGGAAGAACACAAAAGTAGCAGCCATGAAATCGAACCATATTCCCCGCCTGCTGAAACTTGCCGGCCCCATGATTCTCTCCGCTTCCACGATCACGCTGATGCAGATCATCGACACCATCGTCCTGTCGCGGCATTCGACCGAGGCGGTCGCTGCCATCGGTCCGTCGGGCATGGCAGTGATCCTTTTCCAGGGTTTCCTGTTTACCACATCCGGCTACGCCGGGACGTTTGTTGCGCACCATCACGGGCGCGGCGACGCCCACGGCATCCGTTCTTCGGCCTGGCTCGGCATCCATGTTTCTTTGGTCGCCGGAGCGCTTGCCCTGGCGGCTGCATGGCCGCTGGCACGGCTCTTTCACCTTGCCGGCCACGAACAGGAGGTGGCCCGGAATGAGAGCATCTATTTCCTGATCTGCATGGCGGGATCGTTCTTTCCGGTGGTCGGGTCTGCTCTGGCGGGGTGGCTGTCGGGAATTGGACGGCCGGTCATCGTCACCGGCGTCACCTTCGTATCGCTGGCGGTAAACGCACTGCTCGCCTGGGGACTGGTCCTGGGGGAATGGGGGCTGCCGCGTCTCGGGATCGCCGGCGCGGCTATCGCGACGGTGGCGGCGCAATTCGTGGCGGCGCTGCTGTATCTCTTCGTTTTCGCCCGTTCCGGCGGTCTCATCGATGCTGCCGCACGACGACTCGACCGCGCCGAATTCCGCCGCTACCTCACACTGGCTGTCCCCCTGGGGCTGCGCGTCGGCGTCGAAGTGGCGGCATGGACGGTGTTTCTGCTGGTGCTCGGACGCCTTGGTACAGTTGAGCTGGCGGCATCGAGCATCGCCTTCCGGATTAACGGCACCGCCTTCTTTCCGGCGCTCGGCCTCGGGCAGGCGGCCGGAATTTTGGTCGGGCACGCCCGCGGAGCGGGAAAGGACGATGAGGTGACGGCCATCGGGTGGCAATCGCTCCTCGTCTGCGAAGTCTGGATGGTGGCCATGGCACTGCCCTTTTTCTTCGCCGGCGAACCGCTGATGGCGCTGTTTGCCGGGAGCGAACCGGAGAGTGCGGGGATCATCGCCACCGGCGCGCTCCTGATGAAGTTCGTCGCCTTTTACTGCCTCTTCGATGCCGCGAATGTGGTAATCGGGTGCGTCCTCGCCTCTGCCGGGGACACCCACTGGCTCGCCCGCAATTTCCTACTCTGCTCGGGCGTGTTTCTCCTCCTCCTGGTCCTGATAGCCGCACTGAGTCCGGGGATCATGGCGGAGTGGACGCTGGCAACGCTATTCGTTTTCGCCACGGCATTGATCTGGTATCTCCGCTTCCGTTCCGGAGACTGGAGGAACATCAGCGTGCTGAAGGGGACGGCGTAGACCGAGGGTCACCCAGGTGGTGCGGGGAGTTGGGTCTCTTTTCTTCACTCTGAGCCAGTTCCTGCTGCGGCGGTACCTTGAATATCCGTAGCTGCAATTGTGCCACCTGTCGCTGGTAACCAGCCCGGGCGGAGTCAGCTGAGCAAACGCGACAACCTTAGTTCTCATCACCTGGGGAAACTGGGCAAGGGCGAGAAGAAGCGCCGCTCCTGGCGATGCTGCGCTTTTTGAGCCAGGAGTCCCCTGAGGAACTGCGGCGGTACATTTTGATATCACGCGTCTGCCGGCCAGCAGCGGAGAAATGAATATCATGTGACCTGACTTTCCTGAAAGTCCCATCACAGCACTTTTTCCTTACATTCCCCCATTCACAGACTTCTCCCAGCAGCTCCCACGCCCCTTGCTCACTGCCGCTCGACCTCGTAGCCATTCTAATATTAAGCTCATTGAATTTAATGAAGCATCGTGCTAAGGACTCCTGTATTTCAAGCTGAAGTCGGGTTGAGCTCGTTGTGGAAGAGATGCTGCTGAAGGTGCCGCGCTTCAAAGACGACGACCTGGGCAACGATGATTAGGAAGCTTTATTTCCCAGAGCTAAAGGAGTCGCATTCCGTATTTTTGGTTCAGTATAATAATTTTAGGAAATGGATGGCTGCAGGTATGCAAGAGCAACTTGAATAGCGTAGGCTAGGAATACAAATTCCCGTCATAAGTTAACAACTTATGGAACAATACACTCCCTTGCTTAACGGTTTGAATGCTTCTTCAATTGTAATTGAAGGAAAAGCCTCACAAATAGCGGAGACACTGATCTCATAATCATAAATGCCCAACAAGACGGCGGCAGACGAGCTTCGCTACGCTCCGCCGCTACTCCTCATACACGTTGAGTGAAGGAAAGATGATCGACAGAAAAGCAAGAGACATACTCGCTGAAAGTTATAGGCATCTTATCACGGGCCAGATTACAAACGACGAGTTCGAGGACAGGCTGAAATTCAGCAAAGATATCGCGATTCACGAAATCTATTATCGCGGCGCTTGGCCGCTTTACGATGATTTGCACGAGCACAAGCTTACTGAGGCTGATGGGTATGCAATTCCAGAAGAAAGTAAATCGGTTGCTGCTCGATTTATTCTCTTCTTAAAAACTGATCTTGAATATGAATGGCCAAGAAAGTCAGGAATAAAGGCATTTGTTTGGGCGCTTTTTGGCGTATTCACTCTTGGAGTTATTGCAATAATCCGAAAGATAATAGCGGCCACAGGAGAAAAAGGCGACAAAGACGTTTGGCCATTTTACCGGCGTTCAGACTATGAAGCCGCCTTGGAAGCGCCACCATACCTGAGAGGGAAGTGAGCACTCAACAAGGCGGCACACGGGCTCCGCTTCGCGCCGGTGCGCCCCCACCCCGTTGCTCGAACAGGGAATAATCACGAACGCATGCCTTCTTCACACCACTACACAAACTTCGACGCCAGCTTGACCTGGGAAGTAACGTCCACCGCTACGGAGACCGTTATTTCGGGTACCTTCCGGAATGTCCGCTATGCCCTGATGGAAAACATCGAGATATGGGTGACGCTGCGGGATACGAAGGGCATGCAGGTTGCCCGTGCGGTCGATTACATCTTCCGCCTGGACCGCGACGATACGGCGCCATTCAGCGTAAAGCTGGCGGCGCCTGCATCCGGCGAGGCTAGCCTCCTCTTTACCTATAAATACCAGGGAAGCGACGGCGGAGACGGGGCCACCGCCTGGATGCAGGCTTTCGAGTCTGATCTGACTACCAAGCGCTAACCTGGCAAGTGGTGACGTAAGAACAAAGGGGAAGCGTTTGCAAGAGACCCGGATCATATTCGAAGAGCTGACCAAGCTCCTGCGCCAGGAAAATGCGAAGTTCCGCGTCATTCAGCACCCTGCCGAGGGAAGTTCGGCCAAGGTTGCAGAAATTCGGGGGACGTTACCGGGACAGGGAGCCAAGGCGATGCTGTGCCGTGCCAAGGGAGTGCCGGGTATATTCGTGCTCGCAGTGCTGTCCGGGGATCGAAAGGTAGACTTCAGGAAGGTGGGTGAAGTCGTGGGTGGCAAAAAGGCATCTCTGGTTTCTCCGGAGGAGGCGACGGCCCTGACGGGTTGCGTGATGGGGGCTGTTCCGCCGTTTTCATTCTGGCCGGATGTCCGACTGATTGTCGATCCGAAATTACTTGAGTCGTACGAGGAAATCGCCTTCAACGCCGGCAGGCTTGATACCTCGATTGTCCTGAACTCCCGAGATTACCTGTGCATTGCAAAGCCTTTGCTGGCCGATATTGCCGTTCAAGAGGACGAAAATTAATTGGGAATGCCCCTATTCGCTTATTAATCACCCGGATCACAATTCCAATAGGTAGCGGAAGTTGCAGAAAAAAAAGAAGAGGGGTAGCCACATCGGCTACCCCCTCGTTTTGTTCGGATTCTCCTGCCTGGCGCGCCCGTACCTTCCCTCTGAGAAAGCGGGCTCAACTCAGCCGTGTCTGGCTGACGAATTCGAAGTTCGACAACTGGCTGATGTGAGACAGCAACTCGTTGTCGTTCCAGTTGCCCTTGACCACGAATTCGTAATTGGTCGTGGTTTCCTTGATATGCTGGCTGAAGTTCATAGTAACGATATGGATATGACGATCCGTAAAATACTCCTTCAGCTCCAGCAGCGCCTGCTCCCCCAGCCCCTCGCATTCCACGTGGACCACCTTGTAGCTATCCCGGGGTATCCGGCTTTCCACACGTTTCAGCGCCGTCAGTGAGGCCAGGCCGATCAGGGTGCAGACGATCGGCAGGATGATCATCCCGGCCCCGCAGGCCATGCCCACTCCGGCGTTGTACCACAAGGTCGCGGCAGTGGTCAGCCCCCGTATGCTCCCCCGCTCCTTGATGATGACACCTGCGCCGAGAAAACCGATGCCAGTGACGATTTGGGCGGCGATACGCGAGGGATCGAGGGCGGTAGTGATGTTGCCGGTGAATTCGCCCGGCTTGAAGTAGAAGTACTTGGACACGATCATCATCAGCGCGGCCCCGACACACACCAGCAGGTTGGTCCGCAATCCGGCGCTTCTTCCGTGGCGCTCCCGCTCATACCCCAGAACCGCCCCGCACAGTACCGCCAACAACAGCCGAAGCACCAGATGAGCCTCGTAGGGATATCCGACCATGCCTCACCTCCCTGAAACGATGATCGCGTATCATACGTCAAACTTTCTTTTGGCAAAACACTTTTTTAAACCGACTTATTCACCCCTTCCTGCATCAGAAACTCCGCCAGGCGTTCCTCTGCAAGGCCGAATTCCTCCAGGTCGAGCTCAATATCGGGCGTCCAGGGGCGGTGCCGGTAATACAGCTTGTCGTAATACTGCTCGATCAAGCCCCTGGCGAGGCCTGCCACATCCCAGGCCTCCAGCATCCCCGCCAGTTCGGCGTGGCGCTGCCCCCCCAGCTTCTTTCTGATGCGCTCCAGGGCGGCCGCCATTGCTTCGCGGTACTCCGTGCGGGCGTACTCCTCGGCCAGCCGTCGGACGCGGGTTTCCAGCGATGCGCTGCACCAGACCTTGCAACTGGCGGCCATGACGGCATAGAGATTGCCCGGCAGCGAAATCTTGCCGATGCGCTGGCTCTCCCCCTCCAGCACGATTGTCCGTCCTAGCGGCGCCTGCCGGAAGGCATCCCACAACAGGGTGTCAAAGCGTTTCTGGCTGAGCGCCTGATCCAGTCCGACCGCGCCAAAGGCAGACCCGCGGTGGCAGGCCAGCCCCTCCAGGTCGATGGTGGTCCAGCGCTGCCGGTCGAGGCCGTTGATGAAGGTGGTCTTGCCGGTGCCGGTCATGCCGTGGATCACCACCAGCGGTGCCGGCGGAACGAATTCCTCGAAATAGTCGAGAACCCGCGCACGAAAGGCCTTGTACCCCCCCCTGAGCTGCTGCACCGGGTAACCGGTCATTTCCAGCAGGATCGCCATTGACAGGCTGCGCAGTCCACCGCGCCAGCAGTACACCAGTACCGTCCGGCCGGCCGCCAGGGCGGTGATCTCTCCGACCATGGCGGCAAACCGGCCGCAGGTCAGCTCCAGGCCGCGCACCCGTGCTTCGCGGGGCCCGATCTGTTTATGGATCGTGCCGATTTCCGCCCGCTCCGCATCCGTCAGGATCGGGACGTTGTGGGCTCCCGGCAGGTGGTCCTCGGCAAACTCCAATGGGGAGCGGACGTCGATGATGCAGTGGCTGTCAAGCAGGTCGGGGTTGAATGTGATTTTCTCAGGCATGCTGGCGGTCTCCGGAGGCCCATTATAGGCGACTGTGACCACCGCTGGCAACAGGGAAGTCTGCTGTTACTCCTTGATTCAGCCTTACTTACATGGTATTTATGATAGAATTGTATACCATATGGCTTACGGCGCGAAGGGTCGCCAGCGGCATTTCGCGACACCAATACAGACGACACCACGGGAGGGAGCAATGGAAAAGCAGAAGGTGCATTACAGCGAGCTGGGGCTGGTCAACACCAAAGAGATGTTTGCCAAGGCCATGGCGGGCAAGTATGCCATTCCCGCCTACAACTTCAACAACCTCGAGCAGCTCCAGGCCATTGTCACCGCCTGCGTCGAAACCAATTCGCCGGTCATCATCCAGGTCTCCAAAGGGGCCCGCAGCTACGCCAACGAAACCATGCTGCGCTTCATGGCCATGGGCGCCGTCAAAATGGCCCGCGAAATGGGCTCCAACATCCCCATCTGCCTGCATCTTGACCACGGCGACTCCTACGAGCTGTGCGTCTCCTGCATCGACAGCGGCTTCTCCTCGGTCATGATCGACGGATCGCACCTCCCCTACGACGAGAATGTGGCGCTGACCAAGCGGGTGGTCGAATATGCCCGCCAGCACAACGTCACGGTGGAAGGTGAACTGGGTGTTCTGGCCGGCATCGAGGACGAGGTTTCGGCCGAACACTCCACCTACACCAAGCCTGAAGAGGTTGAGGACTTCGTCAAGAAGACCGGCGTGGATTCGCTGGCCATCTCGATCGGTACCAGCCACGGCGCCTACAAGTTCAAGCTGAAGCCGGGCGAATCGGTGCCTCCCCTGCGCTTCGACATTCTGACCGAGTGCGAAAAACGCATCCCCGGCTTCCCGATCGTGCTGCATGGTGCCTCGTCCGTACTTCAGGAGTACGTGGAACTGATCAACGCCCACGGCGGCAAGATGGACGGCGCCGTGGGGGTTCCGGAAGAACAGCTACGCCAGGCCGCTGCCAGCGCCGTCTGCAAGATCAACATCGATTCCGACGGCCGCCTGGCCGTGACGGCCAAGGTCCGCGAATATTTCGCCAAGGACCCCAAGGAATTCGACCCGCGCAAGTACCTGGGCGAGGCCCGCAAGGAACTGATCAAACTGATAAAACACAAAAACGAGGCGGTGCTCGGCTCGGCAGGTCGGGCCTAGGAGCAACGCCCCTGGCCGGCAAAACGGCACATGCATGATTCAACCATTAAAACCGGGCATGAGGAGTTGTACATGACCACCAGAAAATTTTCGCGAGTCCCTTTCAACGTGAAGGCAACCATTCAGACCGCCGACCGGCAGTTCAACGGCAGTGTGGAGAACCTCAGCATGAACGGCTTGTTCCTGGCCACGACCGAGCAGCTGCCGGTGGGACAGCAGGTCGAAATAACCATCGCGCTGGCCGGCTCCAGCCCGGAAATTTCGATCGCCTTCAGCGGCAAGGTTGGCCGGATCACCGACGAGGGTCTTGCCTTCACCTTCGAAAAGATCGACCTGGACTCCTATACCCACCTGAAGAACATCATTGCCTATAACATGGTCGACTCCGAAAAGGTGATGGAAGAAATCTACAATTCCATCGACGAGAAGATAGCCGACACGGTAGGGAATGACCTGCGCGCATGAAGGATGGCCGCATGAAGAAGCACTCGACACTGTTTTCCATATCGGGTTTCCTGCTCGGCATCAGCGCGCCGATCGGATGGATCGCCATTCGGCTGGCCTTCTTCTATGATAGCAGGCAGGGCTTCTTCGGGCAGATCATCGGCGATCTGTTCAAGGACTCCGAGCATTTTCTCATGTACACCTACATGGGGGCCGGTACCGCCATTGTGCTGGCCTGCCTGGGCTACCTGATCGGGAAGAATGGCGACGAGCTGCAGGAACGCGCCACCGAACTGGATGTCCTGCACAGGGAAGTGGCCTCCCAGAAGGAAATCTTCGAGAACCGCTACCGGGTGCTCGACAGCAACATCAAAAACTTCCACCACATCAGCAGCAAGATCCAGATGTCGCTCAACCTGGAGGAGATCCTGCTCCTGTGCGCCGAGGGGCTCCACGAAGTCCTGGGATACGAGCGGGTCAACATCCTGATGTCCCAGGACGGGCGCACCCTCCGTTTCGTCACCGCCGCCGGCACCGATGATTTCGACGTCGATGACGTTACCATGCCGCTCGATCCGACCATCGGCGTCATCTACAAGTGCTTTGTCGACAAAAAGGTTTACCTGATCGACGACATCTCCCGCTATTCGCCGGACTTCCACCTGCAGCCGCCGTACAACAACCTGGCGCCGCTGCGTTCCCGCAGCTTCATCGTCTGCCCCATCGTGGTCAAGGGGGAGGCCATCGGCGCCTTTGCCATCGACAACAAGGCCAGCAAGCGCGCCCTGAACGATTCGGACGTGGATACGATCATGCTGTTTGCCGACCAGGTTGCCTCGGCCATTACCCGCATCAACCTGCTGACCTCGATCGATACGCTCACCAGCGAGATGGAAAGTTCCTTCACCTTCCTGCTCGGCAGCCGCGAACAGTATTCCCGCAACGTCCAGAACCTGAAGGAAAATGTCCATTCGGTGGCCGATGGCAGCTCCATCATCGCATCCGCTTCCGAAGGGGTCATGGCCTCGGTGGATGAGACCAGCACCGCGGTCAACGAAATCTCGGTGGCCATCGAACAGGTTACCCGCAATCTCGACCATCTGGCCGGGATCGTGCACCAGTCGGCCGCCGCCATGGAGCAGATCAACAGCACCATCAGCAATGTCGAGCAGAATGCGGCCGTTTCCCACGAAGTTTCCAGCCAGGTCAAGTCCCAGGCCGACGAGAGTATTGCCGTCGTCAGCGAGACGATCAACTCCCTGGCCGAGATTCAGTCCTCGGTCGAGCAGTCCTACGCCGCCATCAAACGGCTGGCAGAGAACAGCACCCGCATCGAAAATATCGTCAGCGTCATCAACGACATCACCAAACGCACCAATCTGCTGGCCCTGAATGCCTCGATCATCGCGGCCCAGGCCGGCGAATACGGCAAGAGCTTCGGCGTGGTGGCCGACGAGATCCGCAACCTGTCGCTGCAGACCGGCCATTCCACTGGCGAGATCACCGGCATCATCGAAGAGATCATGACCGAATCCAGGACCGCCGCCAGCAACATCACCATCAGCAAAAACCTGGTCCAGCGCGGGGTGGACCTGGGGCATTCCACCGGCGAAAGCCTCCGGGCGATCTACGACCGCTCGGTGCGCTCCATGGACATGACCCAGCAGATCAAGCAGGCCACCGAGGAGCAGGTCACCAGCGTGCAGGTCGTGGCGCGCTCCATGGAGGATATCAGCTCCATGACCTCCCAGATCTTCGCCGCTTCTGCGGACCAGGCCAAGGCCACCCGCAGCATCGCCCGCTCGATCGAAACCATCAAGGACATGGCGCACGAAATGGTCAAGTCCACGGCCCGCCAGGTGGACGACGGCCGCCAGATCAGCGGTACCGTGGAATCGGTCAGTGCGATGGTCACGGAAATGTTCGACAACATGGAGCAGCGCCGCAGACAGAGCGCCGAGGTCGTACAGGAACTGGAATCGATGAAAAGCCTGACCTGCCAGATCTGACAGACCACAAGGGCGCAGCATCGGACCACAGATTTTTCTGGTATCGTGCTGCGCTTTTTGCTATACAGTCACTTTCCGCTCAGCGACGGCTACCCGTTAGGGACCCGATCGGCATCTGACGGACAGAGACTGACACATACCGCACGGATTCGATGGCGAACCGGGACGGACGGGATACCTACCAAGCATATGGTGGCTAAAGCTGCCGTTGCTATCCGTCTACGCGCCCTCCGGCGCGTTTTTTGTTTTTGGAATAGTCTTTTCGCCCTGGCGGTGTCGCGTGTCGGATTGCTTTGTGCGGCGTAATTTCTCAGCACAATCTCCACGTTCCTTGCCAGGACAAAAAGCTCCTCATTCCCCTGAAACAGGAGAGCAGATGCGCAAGAAGGCAACCATACCGGACATTCTGTCCATGAAGCAGGAAGGACGCCGCATCGCGGTGCTGACCGCCTACGACTTTCCCTTTGCCCGGCTGGTGGATCACGGTGGAGTGGATGTCATACTGGTGGGTGATTCGGCCGGAGTGGTGGTGGCCGGTCACGATACCACCCTGCCGGTCACGATGGACGAGATGGTGTATCACGTCAAAGCGGTGACCCGCGCCCAGCCCCGTGCCCTGGTGGTGGCGGACATGCCTTTCATGTCGTGCCAGGTGAGCATCGAAGAAGCCTGCCGCAACAGCGGCCGGATGATCAAGGAGGGGGGCGCCGAAGCGGTCAAGATCGAGGGGGGCGTTGCCATGGCTCCCGTCATCAGGGCCATTACCTCGTTCGACATCCCGGTCATGGGGCATGTCGGCCTGACCCCCCAGTCGGTTCACCGTATGGGGGGCTACAAGGTGCAGGGACGCAAGGACCAGGCCGACCGGATTCTGGAGGACGCCTTGGCGGTCCAGGAGGCGGGCGCTTTCGCCATCGTGCTGGAAGGCATTCCTGCCAAGCTGGCAGCCCGTATTACCGCCGAGCTGTCGATTCCCACCATCGGGATCGGCGCGGGTCCCTCCTGCGACGGCCAAGTGCTGGTGATCCACGACATCCTCGGCCTGTGCGAGAAGTATTCCCCCAAGTTCGTCAAACGCTACGCCGAGCTGGGGCCGATAATTTCCGAGGCGGTCAGGCAGTACGTGGCCGAGGTGCGGAACGGTGAATTCCCTGACGAGACCCATTCATTCCACTGAACAGCCGTGCTCCCGTCCGATCGACCGGAGCCGGGGCAGGATTTACGGAACTAACCAGACCATGAACATCATCAACTCGATAGCAGATATGCAAGCCCTGGCCCTGGCCGCAAAGCGGGAGGGAAAACGCATCGCCTTTGTCCCCACCATGGGGTTCCTTCACGAGGGACATGCCTCGCTCCTGTGTGAAGGACGTACACGAGGGGACCTGCTGGTACTGTCGATCTTCGTCAACCCGATCCAGTTCGGACAGAACGAGGACCTCGACCGCTACCCGCGGGACATGGAGCGGGACTGCCGCATCGCCCGGGAGTGCGGGGTCGATATCGTTTTTACCCCCGAGGCTGCCGAAATGTACCCCCAGGGCTTTCAGACCTCCATTTCGGTACGGGAGCTGTCGCAGCCGCTGTGCGGCGACAGCCGGCCGGGACATTTCGATGGCGTGGCAACCGTGGTGACCAAGCTGTTCAACATCGTCATGCCGGATGTGGCGCTGTTCGGGCGCAAGGATTACCAGCAGCTGGCGGTAATCACCCGCATGGTTGCCGACCTGAGCCTGCCGGTCCTCGTCGAAGGCATGCCGATCGTCCGGGAAACGGACGGCCTGGCCATGAGCTCCCGCAACGCCTACCTATCCGCGCCGGAACGCGAGAGCGCCCTGTGCCTGTACCGCTCGATCTGCACGGTCCGTAAACAGTACGCCGCCGGCGAACGCTCGACCGGGCGCCTGCACCAGGCGGCGCTGTCCATCATCCAGGCGGAACCGGCAGCCGTAATCGATTATCTTGAATTTCGTGACGGCACTACCCTGGAGCCGTCCTTCACTGCCGCCGACGGAACGCTGATGGCACTGGCGGTCAGGATCGGCAAAACGCGTCTTATCGATAACACCGTGTTGGGAAAGGAGTTGTAGCCATGCAAAGAATCATGTTGAAGAGCAAGATCCACCGCGCCACTGTCACCGGGGCTGATCTGCATTACGAAGGAAGTGTCACCATCGACCGCGATCTGATGGACGCGGCCGACATCGTCTCGTACGAAAAGGTGGCCGTCTGGAACGTCACCAACGGCAGCCGCCTGGAAACTTACGCTATCGAGGGTGAGCGGGGCTCGGGGGTGATCTGTCTGAACGGTGCTGCTGCCCGGCTGGTGGCCCCCAAGGACCTGGTGATCATCGCCAGCTTCGTCAATATGGACAACGAGGCGGCCATTGCGCACGAGCCCAAGCTGGTCTTCGTGGACGAGCAGAACCGTATGCTCCCCACCCGCAAGGAAGAGGCCGGCCAGGCCCGGCTTACGTGCGTGCACTAACGACACACCGGAACTGACTTCCGGCGCCAGGCCAAGTGTAAGTGATCCCGCTGGGGTGGGGTCAAGTCGGGGAATACAACGATGTGGTGCAGGAATTCCGGCCCACAGGGAGTTCATTCCGGAAGTGATCGAGCTGTTTATGCCGCCGCGCGATCCTGGCTGCCGCTGCGGGCTGTTCACAGATTCGTTCAGTAGCCGCCCGCGTTGTGCGCCTTCCAGAACTGGTTTGATTGTCGCTTACAGCGCCAAGCAATGCGAAACGAGATTTCTATGTCAGACAACACTGCTACCCTTGGCAGCACCGCTGCCCCACCAAGGGAATCTTCATCGGCCAGTCAGGCCCAGGATTTTGTGCTCCGTACCGTGGGCGCGGTAGCCTTCGCCCACCTGCTCAACGACTTGATCCAGGCGGTACTGCCTGCGGTCTATCCAATGTTGAAGACCCAATTTTCGCTCAGTTTTGCGGAAATCGGCCGGATTGCCCTGGTCTATCAAATCACGGCCTCACTGCTGCAACCGTGGATCGGCCTGTATACCGACAAGCACCCGAAACCCTACCTGTTGCCGATGGGTATGGTGGTCACCCTGGTTGGGATCGGACTGCTTGCTGTCGCCGACAGCTATCCGATGCTGCTTGTAGCGTCGTCGCTCATCGGTGTAGGCTCATCCACGTTCCACCCGGAAGCTTCGCGCGTTGCGCGGATGGCCTCTGGCGGACGATTCGGCACGGCGCAGTCAACCTTCCAGGTGGGGGGCAATACCGGCTCTGCGATCGGGCCTTTGATGGCTGCCGCGATTGTCATCCCCAATGGGCAGCGGGCCATTGGCTGGTTCATGCCTGTCGCAGTGCTGGCAATCTGGGTGTTACTCCGCGTGACCGGCTGGAGATTGAAGCACGCCCACGTACATGTGGCGACGGCTGGCAAGCAGGCAGTTTCCAACCTCAGCCACAACCAGATCGTTCGCGCGGTGGTGGTGATTGCAATTCTGCTGTTCGCCAAGTTCGTTTACATCGCGGCCTTCACCAACTACTTCACCTTCTATCTGATCGAACGTTTCAAGCTTCCCGTTCAGACCTCACAGCTTTATCTGTTCGCCTTCCTGGCTGCCGTGGCTGCGGGGACCTTTGCAGGCGGCCCGGTGGGCGATCGAATCGGGCGCAAGGCAGTGATCTGGATTTCATTCCTGGGGGTTGCACCATTCGCTTTGCTGCTGCCGCACGCGAATATCTTCTGGACGGCTGTGCTGGCGATCGTGGTGGGGCTGGTCATGGCGTCGGCCTTCGCAGCGCTGGTGGTCTACGCCCAGGAAGCCGTTCCCGGTCGTGTTGGCATGGTCGCAGGCCTCATGTTCGGCCTCATGTTCGGAATCGGCGGCATCGGAGCGGCAGGCCTCGGCCACCTGGCCGATACGAACGGCATCGTGTGGGTCTACAAGCTGTGCGCGTACCTGCCGCTGCTCGGGATCGTGACGGCGTTCCTGCCTGACACGCGAGAGTGCAAACGGTAGGCAGGCCGCCAATCATCCTACGACGGGGGGCCTCACACGAGGTACCTGAGATAACAAAACAGGGGCTGCCGAATAATGGCAGCCCCTGTTTTTGAACGGCTATCAGCCGCGCGGGACAGGCGGAGAAACAAAACTTCTCGTCAGGCCCTTTTGTTGCCGTCGGCGTTGTTCCCCATGGCATGCACATACCAGTAAGCGGTCGCCACGAACACCACTCCTCCCACGATGTTGCCGAGCGTGACCGGCAGCAGGTTGCCCCACAGAAACGTGTCCCAGTTCAGGGCCGGTTCCACCAGCCCGCGCGCCCGGGCCACCAGGATCCCCTCGGGGATGAAGTAGATGTTGGCGATCGAGTGCTCGAACCCGCTGGTGACAAAGGCCATGATCGGAAAGAAGCAGGCCAGGAACTTTCCGGTGATGTCCCGCGCGGCAGTGGCCATCACGACCGCCAGACAGACCAGCCAGTTGCACAACAGCCCCCGCACGAAGGCCACCTCGAAAGAGAGCTTGCATTTCGACGCAGCTATCCGTACCGCCTGCTCGGCCACGGCCCCCATTTCCCACAGGTTCGATTCGTACAGCAGCCAAGCCATCAGCAGGGCACCGACGAAATTGCCCAACAGCACCACGGCCCAGTTTTCCAGCAGCTTGTTCCAGCTGATGGCGCCATGCAGCGCCGCGGCAGCCAGCAGGCTGTTACCGGTGAACAGCTCGGCCCCGCACACCACCACCAGCATCAGACCGACCGAAAACACGCCCCCTCCCAGCAGGCGGGCCAGCCCCTGCCCTGTCCATTGGGCCGCGTCCTGGGTGACCACGGTGGTCAGCTGTGCGCCAAAAGCGATGTAGAATCCAGCCAAAAGCGCCAGCACAAAGGTGCGCCCCAGCGGCTGGGTCAGAATCCGGCGACCGTTGGCGATCACCGCCTGGATGGCCTCGGCCGGCGTCAAAGCGTGTTTTTCCATGCAATCCCTCTTGGAGAATCAGACGGAACAAAGAGACAAAAAGGACGTACAGGACGCAAGGGACCTTAGTAAACCTGGAGGCGGATGCTACGTTACAGCATCTTCCGCAGGAATTGTCCGGTATGTGAGCGGGTGACCTTGGCCACCTGCTCCGGCGTGCCGGCCGCAACGATCTCGCCCCCCCGGTCGCCCCCTTCCGGTCCCAGGTCGATGATCCAGTCGGCGGTCTTGATCACGTCCAGGTTGTGCTCGATGATCACGATGGTGTTGCCGCTCTCCACCAGGCGGTGGATCACCTCCAGCAGCTTGTGGATGTCCGCGAAATGCAGGCCGGTGGTCGGTTCGTCCAGGATGTAGATCGTGCGGCCGGTGGCGCGTTTGGAAAGCTCCTTGGCCAGCTTGACCCGCTGGGCTTCGCCCCCGGACAGGGTTGTGGCAGACTGTCCCAGGGTGATGTAGCCCAGGCCGACCTCCTCCAGGGTCTGCAGCTTGTTCTTGATGCGCGGGATCGCTCCCAGAAACTCCAGGGCCTGGGTGACCGTCATGCCCAGCACGTCGGCGATCGACTTGCCCTTGTAAAGCACTTCCAGCGTTTCGCGGTTGTAGCGGCGCCCCTTGCAGACCTCGCACTCCACGTAGACGTCCGGCAGAAAGTGCATCTCGATCTTGATGATACCGTCGCCAGAGCAGGCCTCGCAGCGCCCCCCCTTGACGTTGAAGGAGTAGCGTCCCGGTTTGTAACCGCGCAATTTGGATTCCGGCAGGTTGGCGAACAGATCGCGGATATCGCCGAAGACCCCGGTATAGGTGGCCGGGTTGGAACGCGGCGTGCGGCCGATGGGGGACTGATCGATATTGATGACCTTGTCCAGGTGCTCCAGCCCCTTCACATCCCGGACCGCGCCGGACTTCTCGCGGCTGCGGTAGAGCCGCTGGCTGAGCACCTTGTGCAGCGTGTCGATGATCAGGGTCGATTTGCCCGAGCCGGAAACGCCGGTCACGCAGGTCATCACCCCCAGCGGTATCTCCACATCCACGTTCTTCAGGTTGTTCTCGCTGGCCCCCACGATCTTCAGGTGCTTGCCGGGCTTGCGCCGCTTGCGCGGCACCGGGATGGTCAGCTCCCCCGACAGGTAGCGGCCGGTCAGGGAGGCCGGATCCTTCATCACCTCGGCCGGCGTACCTTGGGACACCACCTCGCCGCCGTGCACGCCGGCCCCGGGGCCCATATCCAGCAGGTAATCGGCCTCCAGAATGGTCTCTTCGTCGTGTTCGACCACCAGCACGGTATTGCCCAGATCCCGCAGCCGTTTGAGGGTGGTCAGCAGGCGGGAGTTGTCGCGCTGGTGCAGGCCGATGGAGGGCTCGTCCAGAATGTAGAGCACCCCCACCAGGCTGGAACCGATCTGGGTGGCCAGGCGGATGCGCTGCCCTTCCCCGCCGGAGAGCGTGCCGGAGGTGCGGTCCAGGGAGAGATAGTCCAGCCCGACATTCACCAGGAAGGTCAGCCGCTCGCGCACCTCCTTGAGGATCCGGCGGGCGATCTCTCCCTCCTTCTCAGTCAGCTTCAGTTCCTCGAAAAAGCTCAGGCAATCGCGGATGGCCAGGGAGGTCACGTCGCGGATGGTGCGGTTGCCCACCAGTACGTGCAGCGCCTCCGGCTTGAGACGGGCTCCCTGGCAGGTGGGGCAGGGCATCACGTTCATGTACTTTTCCAGCTCCTCGCGGGCCGCCTCCGATTCGGTCTCGCGCCAGCGCCGCTGCAGGTTGTTCAGTACCCCTTCGAACTCCTTGTAGTAGGTATGGCGGCGGTCCCCCTCCTCCTCCCACCAGAATTCGATTTTTTCACCCTTGGAGCCGTTCAGGATCACGTCGCGCACATGTTCGGGCAGTTCCTTGAAGGGCTTGCGGATATCGAACTTGTACGCCTTGGCCAGGGCGTCCAGGACCAGGTGAAACCAGCCCGACAGGCGCTTTTCCCAGGGGGCGATGGCACCTTCCCTGAGCGACAGCTCCTGGTTGGGAATCACCAGTTCGGCATCGAAGTACATGCGGGTGCCCAGACCGGTGCATTCCGGGCAGGCTCCGTGGGGATTGTTGAAGGAAAACAGCCGCGGGGTGATCTCCTGGTAAGAAATGCCGCATTCCACGCAGGCCAGTTTTTCCGAAAAGATCAGGGTTTCCGGCTTGGGAGTCTTCTTTCCTCCCCCCTCTGCCGGTTCGTCCGTGGCAGGCAGAACCGCTTCGACCTTCACCACCCCTTCGGCATGGTGTAAGGCGGTTTCCAGCGAATCGGCCATCCGCCGCTGAACCCCCTCCTTGACAACGATCCGGTCCACCACGATGTCGATGTCGTGCTTTTTCTTCTTGTCCAGCTCGATCTCATCGGCCAGGTCGCGCGGCTGGCCGTCGACGATCACCCGGGTGAAGCCCTCCTTGCGCAGCTGGTTGAGCTCCTTTTTGTACTCCCCCTTGCGGCCGCGGATCATGGGGGACAGCAGAGTCAGCTTGGTACCGGCCGGCTGGACCATCAACTGGTCCACCATCTGAGACACGGTCTGGGAGGTGATCTCCCGGCCGCAGGAGGTGCAATGGGGATGGCCGATGCGGGCGAACAGCAGGCGCAGGTAGTCGTAGATCTCCGTCACGGTGCCGACGGTGGAGCGCGGGTTTTTGCTGGTGGTCTTCTGTTCGATGGAAATGGCGGGGGAGAGTCCCTCGATGGACTCCACGTCCGGCTTTTCCATCTGCTCCAGGAACTGGCGGGCATAGGCCGAGAGCGATTCCACGTAGCGGCGCTGCCCCTCGGCGTAGATTGTGTCGAAGGCCAGGGTGGACTTGCCTGAGCCGGAAATGCCGGTGATCACCACCAGCTGGTCACGGGGAATCTCGACGTCGATACACTTGAGGTTGTGCTCGCAGGCACCTTTGATGACGATCTTGTCGTGGGCCATGGTTTTCCTTCTTTCGGTGAAGCTGAAGGGGCGCCGGCCACCATCAGAAACATCTGCGCCCGTAACGCCCTGAAAATTTGCCAGGATAATTTTTCATAATGCCATGACAGCACACTGATTGCAATCTCGGCCTTACTCGCGATTATGATCGTGGAAACTGCCGATTATCCGAAGGGAAATGCCGGGAGGAGAGAAATGAAACGAGTGGGAGAGCGGGTTCCGGATGGCTCCGGGTCAGTACTTCAGGCCGTTGCGAAGAAGTTCTTCGAACTGTTCGGCGCGCACCGGACGGCTGAACAGGTAGCCCTGCATCTCGACGCAGTTGTGAAAGGAGAGGAATTCCATCTGGGCCCGGGTTTCGACCCCCTCGGCAATGACACTCAGCTTGAGGGTATGGGCCATGGCGATGATGATCTCCGCAATGGCCGCATCATCCGGATTGGTGGTGATGTCGCGCACGAAAGAGCGGTCGATCTTGAGCCGGGAAATGGGGAAGTGCTTGAGGTAGGCCAGGGATGAGTAGCCGGTGCCGAAATCGTCGATGGCCAGGGCTATGCCCATGTCCATCAACTTGCGCAGCATGGTGACGTTATTCTCGGCGTTTTTCATGATGGCGCTCTCGGTGATCTCAAGCTCCAGCCACTCCGCCCCGAGCCCGGTATCCAGCAACACCGAGGCGATCATGTCGTCCAGCCGCTGGCTGAACTGCTTGCCCGAAAGGTTGACCGCCACCCTCACCGGAAAAAGCCCCGCTTCCTGCCACAGCTTGTTCTGCCGGCAGGCGGTCCGCAGCACCCACTCGCCCAGCGGAATGATCAGACCGGTTTCCTCGGCCAGGTAGATGAACTTGTCCGGCCCGAGCAGCCCCAGGTCGGGATGCTGCCAGCGCAGGAGCGCCTCCATGCCCACGATCCGGCCCGAACGCGCGTCAACCTGGGGCTGATACAGCAGGAAGAATTCCTCGCGCTCCAGCGCCCGGCGCAGGGAATTTTCGAGCATCATCCTTTCCAGCATTTTGGTGTTCATCTCGCGGGAAAAGAACTGGAAGTTGTTGCGGTCCAGATCCTTGGCCTGGTACATGGCCACATCGGCATGCTTCAGCAGGGTGTGGCTGTCCTCGCCGTCCATGGGATAGACGGCGATGCCGATACTGGCGGTGGTGTACAGCTCGTGCCCGTCGATGTAGATCGGCTCGGCGATCAGGGTCAGGATCTTGTTGGCCACGGTGGTGATGCCGTCTTCACTGTGAATCCCGTCCAGGATGATCACGAACTCGTCGCCACCCAGTCTGGCCAGCGTATCGCTCTCACGGACGCAGGCCGCCAGGCGCTGGGCAACGCACAGGAGCAGCTTATCGCCGGCACGGTGGCCGAGCGTATCGTTGATTCCCTTGAAACGGTCCAGGTCCAGGAACAGCACCCCGATCAACTGGCGCTCCCGGGCGGCCTGGGCGATGGCCAGCCTGAGCCGGTCGTGCAGCAGACTGCGGTTGGGCAACCCTGTCAGCGTGTCGTAGTTGATCAGCTGCTGGATTTCGCTCTCGGCGCGGATGCGGGCGGTAATGTCCAGGGTCGTGCCGGAAAGGAACTTGGCCCTGCCGTCCTCTCCCAGTTCGACTTCCCCCTGGCTGTTGACCACCACCTCGGCACCATTGCCGGAGATGATGCGGTAGATGATGCTGAAAGGCTGGAAACTCTTGAGAGCGGTGGTCAGCGCCCGTTTCACTGACGCCACGTCAAGGGGATGAACCAGGCTGAAGATCCAGTCGGACTCTATTTTGCGGGGGTCTCCGGGGGTGAGACCGAAGATGCGGTACAACTCATCCGACCAGTAGATCTCGTTGGTGTCGACCGTCCACTCCCAACTCCCCATGCGGGCGATCTTCTGGGCACGGGCCAGGCGCGTCTCGCTCTGCCGCAGGGAAATTTCGGCCTGGTACAGACGCTTGCGGGTTTCAGCCTCGTGCAGTGCGCGGCCCACGACCGACGGCAGGCGGTCCAGAAACGAGGCGTCCTTGAGCATGTAGTCATAGGCGCCGGTTTTCATCATCCTCACGGCCAGGCTGGAATCATCCCTTCCGGTCACCATGATGAAGGGTGTCGCACAGCCCTGGTCGCGCATCTGCTCGATAAAGGCATCGCCGTTCATATCCGGCAGGGTGTAGTCCAGGATGACCAACGCAGGACTGTTGCAGGCCAGCAGCTCCAGCCCGTCTCTGCCGTTGCCGGTGCAGCAGTTGGCAAAGCCTTCATCATCCAGGGCGGTCGCCATCAACTCCGCAAATCCGTTGTCATCCTCGATGATCAGGATCTTGGGATCGTGCGCTGCCGTTTTTTCCTGCCGAGGATCGTTCACATACACTCTTTCATCGTGGAGTACAAAGGGGATCAAGCACCAAGTCCTGCTGCTCTACTTTTTCCGCAAACGCCACCCTTCCTTGTTGACCTGGGGCACACGGGCTATGGCCAGGGCATCGGAGGGGACATCGCTGGTAACGGTGGTGCCGGCCGCTATCAGGGCATTGCTGCCCACGGTTACCGGTGCCACCAGTTGTACGTCGCTGCCGACGAAAACGCCGTCGCCGATAACCGTGCGATGCTTCCTGACCCCGTCATAGTTGCAGGTGATGGTACCGCAACCGATGTTCACCTCACTGCCTATTTCCGCATCACCGAGATAGGTCAGGTGGGAAGCCTTGGAGCCGGTGCCCATGACTACTTTCTTGGTTTCGACGAAATTGCCGATCTTGACATGGTCGTGCAGCACCGTGCCGGGGCGTAGATGCGCCATGGGGCCGATGCTGACCCCGTTGTGCAGCTGCGAGTCTTCCAGTACCGAACCGGCCTTGATGTGACAATCGTTGCCGATGCTGCACCCCGTGATGGAGCTGCCCGCATCGATCTCGCAGTTGGCGCCGATGACCGTGGCGCCGTCGATGGAGCAGTTGGGCTGGATCACCGTGTCCGGGCCGATGGAGGCGCCGTAATCGATGTAGGTGTGATCGGGGTCCACCAGGGTCACTCCGTCCGCCATCAGGCCCTGGTTGATGCGCTGCCGCAGGATGCGGGAGGCCGCCGCCAGCTGGGCGCGGTCATTGACCCCCATGATCTCGTCGGTG
This sequence comes from Geobacter sp. SVR, assembly GCF_016865365.1. NCBI lineage: Bacteria > Pseudomonadati > Thermodesulfobacteriota > Desulfuromonadia > Geobacterales > Geobacteraceae > Geobacter > Geobacter sp. SVR. The sequence goes on along the minus strand of NZ_AP024469.1, from coordinate 582,254 downwards.
TCGTTCGTAGCGCGTGCCAGACAGACCCGTCCCTGGGCAACGGCGATCGCGAGCAGATCCGTCAGGTAGAACTCCTGCTGGGCATTGTCGCTGCCGATGGAATCGATGTTGGCAAAGAGAAAGTCGGACTCCATGCAGTAGATGCCGCTGTTGACTTCGCGGACGGCCTGCTCCTCGGGGGAGGCGTCCTTCTGCTCCACGATGCGCAGCACCCGTCCGGATTCGTCCCGCACCACGCGGCCGTAGCCGTGGGGATTGTCCATCAGTGCGGTCAGCACGGTCAGGTCGGCCCCCTGCCCACGGTGGAACGCGATCAGTTCCTGCAGCGTCTCCCCCCGCAAGAGCGGCGTGTCGCCGCACAGGATCAGCACCGTGCCCCGGAAACCGGCCAGCGCATCGCGGGCGCAGGCCACGGCATGGCCGGTGCCGAGCTGTTCCTCCTGCATGGCGCAGCGTATGTCGCCGGCGCCGCGGAAGGTGTTCATCACGGCATTTGCCTGATGTCCCACTACCAGCACGATCGGATCCGCACCAGCCGCGCGGGCGGCATCCACCGGCCAAGCGATCATCGGGCGCCCGGCAGCCGGATGCAGCACCTTGACCACCCCCGACTTCATGCGGGTTCCCTTGCCGGCGGCAAGAATGACAGCAGCAACCTTTTCCATGATTTTCACCTGTTTATATTCATATCTGCTCATTTTTTAAGCGAAATTGTATGCGAAGCCGCTGGCTCCGTCAAGTCAATATGAACCGGATTGGTCTTTACTTGCGCGGGGCTTTGGATATATCCTTCAAGTCCGGTGCTATTTTTGCCTGCAAGGATTTCCAATGGGGATCGTACAGGATCTGACCCAGCTTGAGCTTCAGCTGGACGAACTGATCAGAAGATACGAGCGCTTTTTCATCGGTCTCGAAAAACGGGAACCACTCCAGCTCTTGAGCGAGATCGAAAAAACGGTGCGGCGGTACCTCAACGTGCCGATCAACAACACCATGTACAAGCACAAATATACCACGCTGGTGGCCCGCTTCAACACCTACCGGGAGCATTGGAACCGGACCGTGCGGCAGATCGAGGAGGGCCGATACTCGCGCGACCGCTTCATCTGCGATCTGCACGAACGCCGGCGCAGCGACGGCCCGGCCACCAGAGGCGCCCGTTCCGGCAGCAGCGACGAACCGGAACTGGACCGGCTGTTCAGGGAGTTCGGCGAGGCACGCAGGGCCTGCAACCTGCCGGTGGAAAAGCTGACGCGCGAAAAGGTGGCGGCCGCCATCGAGAAGAGCAGGCCCGCCCTGGCCGCCCGCCTGGGCACCGAGGACCTGACCTTCCGGGTGGTGGTGGAGGACGGAAAACCGAGGATCAAGGCCCGCCGCCGCACATGAGTACAAAGCTGCTTCAACAACTCCCGATTCCGCACGCCACGGCGTTCCGGCGTCACGGATCCATCGTATGATACCTGCTTCCACAGACAACCTGATCCCCCAGACCATCGAGATTCTGGCCGAGCTGCGACGCGGCAGGAACCGCATCGTGCTGCCGGGACTGAAAGGCTCGGCAGCCGCCTGCATTGTGGCGGAGCTGCTGCGCTCGGACACGGCCGGCCTGCTGGTGCTGACCGCCGATCAGGAGGCTGCCGACGAGTTCAGCCGCGAGCTCGGCTTCTTCGGTGGCAGCGATGCCACCCCGCTCTCCTTTCCGGCCTGGGATATGCCCCCCCTGACAGCATCATCCCCCCACCCCGACATCTCCGGAACCAGGCTCGATACCCTCTTCCGCCTCCAGAACCGGCTGGCGCGGGTCGTGGTCCTGCCGGTGGCGGCGGCGCTGCAGCGGGTGCTGCCGCTCAGGACCCTGGGCGAGGCCTCCTGCTATCTGGTGGCCGGCGAAGAGTTCGAGCGCGAGGAACTGTTGGCCCGGCTGGTCCGGATGGGCTACGCCAATGCCCCCCTGGTGGAGGACCGCGGCACCTTTGCCGTGCGCGGCGGCATCCTGGACATCTTTCCCCCCAACCTGACAGCACCGGTGCGGATCGAGTTCTTCGGCGACACGGTCGAAACCATCCGCTCCTTTGATCCGCTCACCCAACGCTCGCTCCAGCCGCTGGAGGAGTTGGTACTGCTCCCCTCGCGCGAGGTTCTGCTGACCGACGAGGTACTGGAGGGCATCGCCCCGCGCCTGAAGGCCTGCTGCGACGAACTGGAGATCCCGGCCGACCGGCGCAGGGCCATTCAGGAAGACCTGAAGCAGGCGGTCTACTTCCAGGGGGTCGAATTCCTCCAGCCCCTGCTGCATCCCGGCCTGGAAACCATCTTCGACTATGCCCCCGGCCGTCCGTTGGTACTGCTCGATCCCGAGGCGATCCGCGAGGCTGCCGAGCGCTTCGGCACCGACATCGAAAATGGCCTTGTAAAGGCGCGTGCCGCCCGCCTGCCCCATGCGCCACCGCAGGAGCTGTACCTGAGTCCGGCAGCGCTGGAGACCATCCTGGCCGGCCGTGCCTGCCTGGAGCTCTCCGGCCTGAGCCTTTCGGACGCCGGTCAGACCGCCTCGATCGCCATTCCCTGCGAAGACAACGGCGCACTGAAGGTCACGGTCTCCAAGGAGACCAGCCATGCCCTGGCCCCCCTGTCGCACACGTTCAAGGAATGGCTCGACACCGGCTACCGGGTAATCGTGACCTGCCATCAACGCGCCCAGGCCGAACGCCTGCGCGATCTGCTCGCCCCCTACGGCATCCGCTGCATAGTCAGCGAGGCCGGCTTTCCCGAGACGGTCGGAGCCCCTTCCGGCCAGCCCCTCCCCCATCAGGAGAGGAACGTCGCCATCATTCTGGGTGACATCTCGCGCGGGTTCCGCCTGCCGGCCTCGCGGCTGGCGCTGATCGCCGAGGAGGAGCTGTTCGGCAAGCGCGTGCGCCGGCGCGGCATTTCCGAGGTGCGCAAGAAGCAGATCCTTTCCTCCCTGGCCGAACTGAAGCCGGGTGACCACATGGTGCATGTGGACCACGGCATCGGTCTGTACCGCGGCCTGCAGCACATCAGCGTGGCCGGCGTTGGCGGCGATTTCCTGCTCCTGGAATACGCCGGCAGCGACAAGCTCTACCTGCCGGTGGACCGGCTCGGGCTGGTGCAGCGCTATGTGGGGCCCGAGGGGGGCTCCCCGAGCCTGGACAAGCTGGGGGGCAGCGGCTGGGAGAAGTCCAAGGGCAAGGCCAGAAAGGCGATCGAGGAACTGGCGGGCGAGCTGCTGGAGATCTATGCCCAGCGCCAGATCTGCGAAGGTTTTGCCTTTTCGCCGCCGGACGAGCTGTACCGCGAGTTCGAGGCTTCCTTTGCCTGGGAGGAGACCCCGGACCAGTTGGCAGCCATCCAGGACGTGCTGGCCGACATGCAGCACACCCGCCCCATGGACCGGCTGGTGTGCGGCGACGTAGGTTACGGCAAGACCGAGGTGGCCCTGCGGGGAGCCTTCAAATCGGCCCTGGACGGCAAGCAGGTCGGCGTGCTGGTGCCGACCACCATCCTGGCCCAGCAGCACTACGAGACCTTTCACGAACGCCTGAAGGACTACCCGGTCACGGTGGAGGTGATCTCGCGCTTCCGTACCCCCAAGGAGCAGAAGGCGATCCTGGAGCGTCTGAAAAAAGGGGACATCGACATCATCATCGGCACCCACCGCCTGCTGCAGAAGGATGTGGCCTTCAAGGACCTGGGACTTTTGATCGTCGACGAAGAGCAGCGCTTCGGGGTCAAGGACAAGGAGCGCCTGAAAGCCTTCCGGGCCGTGGTGGACGTGATGACCCTGACCGCCACCCCCATCCCCCGCACCCTGTACATGTCCATGATGGGCATCCGCGACCTGTCGATCATCGACACCCCGCCGGTGGACCGCCTGGCGATCAAGACCTTTGTGGCCCGTTTCTCCGAAGAGCTGATCCGGGAGGCCATCATGCGCGAGCTGCGCCGCGGCGGCCAGGTCTTTTTCGTGCACAACCGGGTCACCTCCATCGCCAAACGGGCCGAGCAGATCGCCGCCATCGTGCCCGAGGCCAGGATCGCGGTGGGGCATGGCCAGATGGGGGAGCACGAACTGGAGAAGGTCATGCTCGGCTTCATGCACGGCGAGACCAACCTGCTGATCTGCACCACCATCATCGAATCCGGGCTGGACATCCCCAACGCCAACACCCTGATCATTGATCGGGCCGACACCTTCGGCCTGTCCCAGCTCTACCAGCTGCGCGGCCGGGTGGGGCGCTCCAGCCAGCGCGGCTACGCCTACCTGTTGATTCCGGGCGAAAGCACCATCACCTCCGATGCGCGCGAGCGCTTGAAGATCCTGCAGGACATCTCCGAACTGGGAGCCGGCTTCCGCATCGCCACCCACGACATGGAGATCCGCGGGGCCGGCGACATGCTCGGCAGCCGCCAGTCCGGCACCGTGACCGAAATCGGCTTCGAGCTCTACAACCAGATGCTGGAGGAGACCATCTGCCGCCTGCGGGGCGAAGAGATGGCCGAGCGGGTCGAACCGGAGATCAACCTGAAGGTGCCGGCCTTCATCCCCGAGGCCTATATCCGCGATACCAACCAGCGGCTGGTGATCTACAAAAAACTGACCCAGGCCGAGAGCGAAGAGGATATCCTGGACGTGCAGAACGAGCTCGGCGACCGCTTCGGCGCCTATCCGCTGGCCACGGCCTACCTGTTCGAGGTCATGCGGCTGCGCATCATGCTCAAGCGCCTGCTGGTGCGCCAGATCGACTACGACGGCCGCCAGGTGATCATCTCGTTCCACCCGCGCACCCCGGCGCCGCCCGACACGATCATCACCATGATGCGCACCGAGCCGCGCAAGTACCAGTTCACCCCCGACTATCGCCTGACCTGTCAGGTCTCGGGCACCGCCTTCGAGGATGTCCTGGCCACATCCAAAAACGTGCTGCAGCGGCTGATGCCGCCAGCGGCGGCACCATGACGATCGAGAGAGGCAACGACATGGAAAACGCGCTCTATCCTGGGCAGGAACCCGCCCGCTGCGGCTGGGCCGGCAGCGATCCCGACTATGTCCGCTACCATGACCACGAATGGGGGGTACCGGTACACGACGACCGCCTGCTGTTCGAGTTCCTGATCCTGGAAGGGGCCCAGGCCGGGCTGTCCTGGCTCACCATCCTGAGGCGACGCGAGGGTTACCGCCGCGCCTTTGCCGGGTTCGACCCAACCGCGGTGGCCGGATTTGACCAGCACAAGCAGGCCGAACTGCTGGCCGATGCCGGCATCATCCGCAACCGCCTGAAGATTGCCGCCGCCATCGGCAATGCCCGCGCCTTTCTGCGGGTCCAGGAGGAGTTCGGCAGCTTTGACAGCTACCTGTGGCGCTTCGTGGACGGCAGCACCTTGCAGAACGCCTGGAGCGACCTGCGCCAGGTACCGGCCGCAACCCCGGTTTCGGACGCCATGAGCCGCGACCTGAAGCGTCGCGGGTTCGGTTTTGTGGGATCGACCATCTGCTATGCCATGATGCAGGCCGTGGGGATGGTTAACGACCATACCACCGGCTGTTTCCGCTGGAGAGAATTGGGAGGTTGTTAAATTCTCAGGTTGTTCAAAAATGGGTAGATCGTCGCACCCGCAGGAAGCCCCGCGGAGGCCCTCACCCGGCCTTTGGCCACCCTCTCCCGAAGGGAGAGGGAACAGAATGCCCTCCCCCTCTGGGGGAGGGATAGGGAGAGGGCTACAGCGCTACGCCGCACAAGGCGGCTGACGAGGACGGCGGCGAGATGCCCGTTTTTCAACAACCTTTTAGGGGGAGAGCGATGAGCAACCTGGTGATGATGATGCTGATGGTCTGCGGCGGGATGGCGGTGGCGATACAACCGTCGATCAATGCCCGGCTGGCCCAGAAGACCGGCGCCTACGAGAGTTCCCTGATCTCGTTCGCCGTGGGCACCCTGGCCATGCTGGCGGTCGTGCTGCTGATGGGCAAGGGCAGCCTGCGCGGCGTGGCCTCCGCCTCCTGGTGGGAGCTGACCGGCGGGCTGTTCGGCGCCTTTTTCGTCACCCTGACGATCATGACCGTGCCGCGGCTCGGTACGGCCGCCGTGATGGCGGCAATCATCGCGGGCCAGTTGCTGAGCGGCTCGGTCATGGACCATTTCGGTGCCTTTGGCCTGCGGCAGATCCCCTTCACGATGACCCGGGCTCTGGGCATCCTGCTCCTGGCCGCCGGGGCCGCCCTGATCATCAAACGTTAGGAGGGTCTGGCATGACCAATCTCATGGACGGTTTTCAGCGCGACATTTCCTACCGCATCGGACGGCACGGAGATGGCCGCCTGCTGCTCTCGGCCACCATGCGCGACCGTTACCACGACATCGTGCTGGAGGTGCTGGTGCTCGAAGACACGCTGGTCATCGACGGCATTACGGCCGAGTTCCGCCGCTGCCCGACCGGAGAATGCCGGTTCGCGACCCTGCGGCTGCAGCAGCTGGCCGGCACGACCATCGGCAAAGGGCTCAACCGGCGCATCATGGAGGCACTGGGGGGGGAATCGGGCTGCGGCAATCTGCGTAACCTGCTGCTGGGCCTGCTGCCGTTGGCCATGAATCTCAAGGCGGCCGAGGGCTTCGAAGACGAAGAGGCCATGATGGACAACATCCGCGAGCAGTTGCGCGGCACCTGCGCCGGCTATCCGCGCCGAAGTGACGGTGGTGCGGAGCGGGCGTGAACCTGCCGGACCCGTTGAAACAGCTATCTGCAGAACCTGATGGCAGCATGCCTTCAGCCCAAAGCCGCATACTTCCGCAACGTGAAGTAAAAAGTCGCTCCCTTGCCCGGCTCCCCTTCGGCCCATATCCGGCCGCCGTGACGCCTGATGATCCTCTCTACCGTTGCCAGGCCTATCCCGTGCCCTGCAAACTCGTTTCCGGCAACCCGCTGAAAGGGAATGAACAGCTTTTCCGCATCGGCCATGGAGAAGCCCGGGCCATTGTCCCTGATAAAATACGGCCTATCCTCACCCACCTGCGTTACCCCGAACTCGATGACGGCTTCCTCCCGGGTGCCGGTGTACTTCCAGGCATTGCCGATAAGGTTGGCCAGCACCACCCGTAACAGGTCGGCATCGCCGACCCCCTCTATACCCTCCGCAATCAGGAACCGGACCCTGCGCGCCGGCTCGGCATGCCGCAGCTCATCCGCAACTGCCCGGGCCAGGCCGCTGAGATCGACACGTTCCCGGCGCGGCTCGACGCGGCTCGCCTGAGAAAACCTGAGCAGGGCATCAATGAGCCGGCTCATGCGCCAGGTGCCGTCGTAGGCGGACTGAAGATAGTTACTGCATTCCTCGTCGAGCAGGTCGCCGCACAGCTCCCGGATGATCTGGCAGTAGCCGTTGATGGTCGACAGCGGCTTGCGTAGGTCGTGGGCGGCCGTATAGTTGAAGGCTTCCAACTCCCGGTTGGCTTCCTCCAGTTCAACTGCCCGCGCCGCCAGTTGCCTGTTCAGCAGCTCGACCTGCTGCTGGGCCTGTTTTGCGAGGGTTATGTCCTTTACCAGGCTGAGGATGTGCGGTTCGCCGTCAAATTCGATCAAATCGGCAGAAAGAAGACCAATAAAGGCCTGGCCGCCTTTTCCACTAAATCTGATTTCATAATTCTGAAGCGATCCCTGTTCTTGCAGCATCTGCAGCATCACGGCCCGGTCAGGCAGCGTATCTCCGAAACGGATCTCGGTTACGGTCCTGCCGATTACCTCGTCTCGCCGATAGCCCAGGGTTTGCAGGGCGGTTTGATTGATATCGACGATTCTTCCTTCTTTCAAGGTGGATACGAGGATCAGTGCCGGAACTCCGTGAAAAATTTTCGCCAGCTCGTTTTGAGATTTCCGCAGCTGCTCCTCCGCCAGTTTCCGTTCGGTGATGTCGAGCGCAATGCCGGCAACATATGCCGGCCGACCGTCGGGACCCGGGATGGGAAACTTGCTGACGATCAGGTGGTGTTCGATGCCGTCGGCTTGGCGCAGAAGCTCGATGGCTTGCAGGCTCTCTCCGTCGGCCAGCACCTGTTCATCGTTCGCACGAAGCTGCCGGGATGTTGCCGGCGGCAGGAATTCTTCGTCACGCTTGCCCAAATATTCGGAGAAGGGAAGGGAAAAGATGCGATCCTCCTCCGCGTTGGCATACACATACCGGCCCTGCAGATCCTTGATCCAGGCTGCGGCAGGAAGATGCAGCATGAACGAGGCGAAACGCTGCTCGCTCTGCCGCAGCGCCTCGGTGTCGTGCTTTCGCTGCATGGCATACCCTAACGAGCGCTTCAGCAAGTTGCCGGTGATTTCGTCCTTGACGAGATAGTCCTGTATGTCCAATTGCAGCGCTTTCAACGCAATCTCTTCGTTATCGAGGGCGGTCATCACCACGATCGGCGTCAGTCTGGCCCGGTCGCGCACGGCCAGGGCGGTCGCGAGCCCCTGGCTGTCCGGCAGTCCCAGATCGATCAGGATGACGTCGAAGGCACTGCTCGATAGCTGTCCGAGCCCTTCCGCCAGATACCGCACATGCCGAACCGTGAACGCAGGCTTCCGTGATTCCGTCAGCATCTCCTGGATCATGGCTGCATGGGCTGGGTTGTCCTCGAACACCAAAACTTTTATCGTCGATGCTTCCATGCCACTCACCTCGGCGGCAATACCGCTCACACCAGAGATTAATGCGAGGCTTTGTCCGTATTCGACAGGGTGAAGTAAAAGACCGCCCCCTTGCCCGGCTCTCCTTCGGCCCATATCCTTCCGCCGTGACGCCTGATGATCCTCTCCACCGTTGCCAGACCGATCCCATGCCCGGCAAACTCGTTTCCGGCCACCCGCTGGAAAGGGAGGAACAGTTTTCCCGCATCGGCCATGGCGAACCCCGGGCCGTTGTCCCTGACAAAGTAGGCCTCTTCCTCGCCCACCTGCATCACCCCGAATTCGATGACTGCCTCTTCCCGGTTGCCGGTGTACTTCCAGGCGTTGCCGATCAGATTTGCCAGCACCACCCGCAGCAGGTCGGCGTCACCAATGACCGAGAGCCCTTCCACGATCCGGAAGTCGACCCGACGGGCCAGCTCGGTGAGCTTCAGCTCGACCGCAACCGCCTGGGCCAGGCCGCTGAGGTCGACCCCTTCCCGGCGCGGCTCGATGCGGCTTGCCCGGGAGAAGTTGAGCAGGGCGTCGATGAGCCGGCTCATACGCCAGGTGCCGTCGTAGGCGGACTGAAGATAGTTCCTGCACTCCCCGTCGAGCCGGTCGCCGCACATCCCCAGGATGATCTGGCAGTAACCGTTGATGGTCGCCAGCGGCTTGCGCAGGTCGTGGGCCACCGTGTAGTTGAACGCCTCCAGTTCCCGGTTGGCCTCCTCCAACTCGGCGGCCCGGGCTGCCAGTTCTGCTCTCTCGGTTTCCACGCGTTCGGTGATGTCGTTGGCCGCCCCGAACCATTCAACGATCTTGCCATTGGCATCCATCAGCGGAACGGCGCGCGACAATACCCATCCCAGACCACCGTCGGCTCGCCAGACCCGATGTTCCAGCTCGTACATACTCTTGGTCCGGATGGCATACTGAAGTTCGGCGATCACCTGCAGCTGATCCTCCGGAGGGATGTATCTCTGAAGCCAGTCACTGCTCGGTGTCTCGGTGCTGGCCAGAAATCCCTTGCTGCTGAGCTGGCGCATCTCGCTCCCGTCCGGGCTCATCCGGTATAATACCTGTGAACTGGCCGTCACCAGGGCGCGAAAGCGCTCCTCGCTGGCATGCAGTGCCTCCTCCGCCCGCACGCGCTCGGTGATGTCCTGTGCGAGGCCGGCAAGGTATGCAGCCCGGCCGTCGGGTCCCGGCACCACGAACTTGCTGACGATGAAATGGTGTTCGATCTCGTCTGACAACGTGAGGACCTCAATAGTTTGCATGCTCTTTCCTCCGGCCAGTACCAGTTCATCATTCTCACGAAGCTGGCGGGCAGTTTCTGGGGGTAGGAATTCTTCTTCGGTCTTGCCTGAATATTCGGCAAAAGGTATTGAGAAAAGGTGCTCGACCTCCGTGTTAGCGTAGACGAAGCGGCCAGTCAGGTCCTTCATCCAGGCTGCCGAGGGGAGATGACTCATGAAAGCGGCAAAGCGTTCCTCGCTCTGCTGTACCCGTGCCTCCAGCATCTCCCTCAGACGCGTTTCTTCGATGAAATCGGCCGCATGGCGGGCCAGCAGATCCAGCAAACGTAATTCGCGGTTGTTCGGCCGGTGCGGCGCCTTGTAATGCGTCGAGAGCATACCGAGGAGACTGCCCGAGCGGCTGACGAGGGGGGTGGACTGGACCGCACGCACCCCCACCCTGAGCTGGATCTCAAGTACCTCGGTGCCGGAGAAGATCGGATTGTGTTCGATGTCCTCCACGATGACGCGCTCACCGTGACCAAGTGCTGTGCCGCGCATCCCCTTGCCCTCGGCCACCCTGTTCCAGTAGTCGAGCCACCACTGGGGAAAGCCGTGCTGGACTGCGATCTGCAGACTGGAGGTGGCGGGGTTTATGATCTGGATGTTGCCGAAATCGGCGCCGGCAATGCCGATAGCCGCCTCCAGTACCTGGGAAAGGATCTGTTCCAGGCTTTCTTCATGCAGGAACAGCATGCCGATCTTCTGAAGTATTTTCATCGCCTCCAGATCGTCGGCCAGGACCTTGTTGGCCGCCACCAGTTCGATGTTCAGCCGCTCAACTTTCTCCTGTGCCCGCTTTTTCAGGGTGATGTCCTTCACCAGGCTGAGCATGTAACGATCGCCATCAATATCGATGTATTCCGCTGAGAAGAGACCGACAAGGTGCTGGCCGTTCTTTCCCCTGAGCCTGACCTCCACGTTTTTCACTGATCCCTTTTCTTCCAGCACCTGCAGGAGTGTGGCCCGTTCCGACATATCCTCCCACAGGTCAAGCTCCACTCCGGTACGGCCAATCATTTCGTCGCGCCGATAGCCCAGGGTGCGCACCATAGTGTCGTTGACATTGAGAAACATTCCGTCTTCCAGGGTCGAAACGGCAAGCAGCGCCGGAGCCGCGTTGAACACCTTTACAAACTTCTTCTCCGATTTTTGGAGCGCCTCCTCGGCCCGTCTGCGGTCGGTGATATCCCGAATCAGGCTGAGCAGGTACCGCTCACCGTCAATATCGATGAATTCCCCGGAAAAGAGACAAACCAGGGTCTGGCCACTTTTTCCTCTCAGTCTGACCTCCACGTTTCTTATCGATCCCTTTTCTTCCAGCGCCTGCAGCACTCTCGTCCGCTCGGACATCTCCTCCCATAGACCGAGTTCCAATGCGGTGCGGCCGATCATCTCATCGCGCCGGTAGCCTAACAATTCGAGTGCGTTCTCATTGATATCAACGAATCGTCCTTCCTCCACCGTGGATATGCCGAGGATCGCCGGAACCGCATGAAAAATCTTCGCCAGTTTCCTTTCCGATTTCTGCATGGCCTCTTCCGCCCGCTTCTGCTCGGTGATGTCGAGCGCGATACCGGCAACGTATGCCACCTGACCGTCGGGACCCGGAATGGGGAACTTGCTGACGATGAAGTGGTGCTCGATGCCGTCGGCCCGACGCAGGACCTCGTTGATTTGCAGGCTTTCACCCTCGGTCAGCACCCGCTCATCGTTCTCCCGAAGCTGTTGGGCGGTTTCCGGCGCCAGGAATTCTTCGTCGCGCTTGTTGGAGTATTCGGAAAAGGGCAGGGAAAAAATGCGTTCGTGTTCCCCGTTGCCGTACACGTACCGGCCCTGCTGGTCCTTCATCCAGGCTGCGGCGGGGAGGTGCAGCATGAATGAGGTAAAGCGCTGCTCGCTCTGCCGCAACGCCTCGGTGTCCTGCTTTCGCTGTATGGCATAGCGGATCGAGCGTTTCAGCAGGTTTCCGGTGATCTCTCCCTTGATCAGGTAGTCCTGTATGTCCAGTTGCAGCGCTTTCAGGGCAGTTTCTTCGTCATCGAGGGCGGTCATCACCACGATCGGCGTCAACGTGGCCTGCTTCCGCACAGCCAGGGCAGTCTCGAGCCCCTGGCTGTCGGGCAACCCCAGATCGATCAGGATGACGTCGAAGGCACTGCTTGAGAGCCGTTCAAGCCCCTCCGCCAGATACCGCACATGCTGAACCGTGAACGCAGGCTTCCGTGACTCCGTCAGTATCTCCTGGATCACGGCTGCATGGGCCGGGTTGTCCTCGAACACCAGAACCTTTATCGTCGATGCTTCCATACCCTCACCTCGGCGGCAATCCTCCGATTCCGAACACGATCTTCTTTGATTCCCGATGTCGACCGTTCATACCGCTCGCAACACAGATTAATGCGGGATTTTGTCCATATTCGGCAGCGTGAAGTAAAAGGTGGCCCCCTTGCCCGGCTCCCCTGCGGCCCATATCCGGCCGCCGTGACGCCTGATGATTCTTTCCACCGTTGCCAGGCCGATCCCATGCCCTGCGAACTCTTTTCCGGCGACCCGCTGGAAGGGAATGAACAGCTTTTCCGCATCGGCCATGGCGAAGCCCGGTCCGTTGTCTCTGACAAAGCAAGCCTTCTCCTCTCTTGCCCGGGTCACCCCGAATTCGATAACGGCCTCTTCCAATTTGGCGGTGTACTTCCACGCATTGCCGATGAGATTGGCCAGCACTACCCGCAGCAGGTCGGTGTCGCCGATAACCGAGATCCCTTCCGCGATCCGAAAGTCGACCCGGCGGGCCGGTTCGGCGTGCTGCAGGTCGACCGCAACCGCCCGGGCCATGCTGCTGAAATCGACCTGTTCCCGGCGCGGCTCAATGCGGCTTGCTTGGGAAAACCTGAGCAATGCATCGATGAGCCGGCTCATGCGCCAGGTACCGTCGTAAGCCTCCTGCAAATAATTCCTGCATTCCGCGTCGAGCCGTTCGCCGCACGCCTCCCGGATGATCTGGCAGTAACCGTTGATGGTCGACAACGGCTTGCGCAAGTCGTGGGCGACCGCGTAATTGAAAGCCTCCAGTTGCCGGTTGGCCTCCTCCAGTTCGGCGGCCCGTGCCCCCAGTTGCGTGTTCAGCAGCTCGACTTCCTGCTGTGCCTGCTTTGTGAGCGTTATGTCTTTCACCAGACTGAGCATGTACCGGTCATTGCCAAAATCAACATACTCCGCGGAAAAGAGCCCGACGAAGCTTTGGCCTTTCTTCCCCCTGAACCTGACTTCAAAGTTTTTCGCCGATCCCTTTTCTTCCAGTGCCTGCTGTATTCGGGCCCTGTCGGCCAGATCATTCCAGATGCCGAGTTCCATTGCCGTGCGGCCGATCATTTCCTCGCGCCGGTAGCCGAGCATTTTCAGCATTGTCTCGTTCACCTCGACGAATCCCCCTTCTTTCAAGGTCGATATGCTGACCAGCGCCGGGACCGAGTTGAAAACCTTGGCAAACTTCTGCTCCGATTTCCGAAGCGTTTCCTCCGCCCGTTTGCGCTCGGTGATGTCTCTGACCAGGCTGAGCAGGTACCGGTCACCGTCCAAATCAACGTATTCCGCGGAAAACAGGCCGACAAGGATCTGACCGTTCTTGCCCCTGAGCCTGACTTCGATGTTTTTCGCCGATCCCTTTTCCTCCAGCGCCTGCAGCACCCGGGCCCTGTCGGACAGGTCTTCCCAGATATTGAGCTCCAGTGCCGTTCGACCGATCATTTCCTCGCGCCGATAGCCCAATAACTGGATTGTTGCATCGTTGACATCGATGAATCTTCCTTCTTCCGGAGTGGATATGCCGACCAGCGCCGGGGCAGCATGGAAGATCTTCGCAAACTTTCTTTCCGATTTTTGCAGTGCCTCCACTGCCTTTACCTGCTCGGTAGTGTCCAACGCGACGCCGGCAACGTATGCCACCTGGCCATCCGGGCCCGGAATGGGAAACTTGCCGACGACCGAATGGTGCTCGATGCCGTCGGCCTGACGCAGGACCTCGATGGTTTGCAGGCTTTCCCCTTCGGCCAATACCCGTTCATCATTTTCCCGGAGCGATCCGGCCGTTTCCGGTGGCAGAAATTCACCATCGGTCTTGCCTGAAAATTTGGAAAACGGTAGGGAGAAGACTCGCTCCATTTGCGCATTGGCATATACGTACCGGCCGTGCCGGTCCTTCATCCAGGCTGCGGCGGGGAGGTTGAGCATGAATGAGGCGAAGCGCTGCTCGCTCTGCCGCAGCGCTTCGGTGTCCTGCTTCCGTTGCATGGCATAGCGGATCGAGCGTTTCAGCAGATTGCCGGTGATTTCTCCCTTGATCAGGTAGTCCTGTATGTCCAGTTGCAGCGCTTTCAGCGCGGCATCTTCGTCATCGAGAGCGGTCATCACCACGATTGGCGTCAACGTGGCCTGCTTCCGCACGGCCAGGGCAGTCTCGAGCCCCTGGCTGTCGGGCAACCCCAGATCGATCAGGATGACATCGAAGGCACTGCCGGAGAGCTGCTCGAGCCCCTCCGCCAGATACCGCACATGCTGAACCGTGAACGCAGGCTTCCGTGATTCCGCCAGCATCTCCTGGATCATGGCTGCATGGGCCGGATTGTCCTCGATCACCAGAACCTTTATCGTCGGTGCTTCCATACCCTCACCTCGGCGGCAATACCGCTCACACCAGAGATTAATGCGAGGCTTTGTCCATATTCGGCAGCGTGAAGTAAAAGGTGGCCCCCTTGCCCGGCTCCCCTGCGGCCCATATCCGGCCGCCGTGACGCCTGATGATCCTCTCCACCGTTGCCAGACCGATCCCGTGCCCTGCAAACCCGTTTCCGGCCATCCGCTGAAAGGGAATGAACAGCCTTTCCGCATCGGCCATGGCAAAACCGAGGCCGTTGTCTCTGACAAAGTAGGCCATCTCCTCGCCCACCTGCGTTACGCCGAACTCGATGATGGCCTCCTCCTGCTGGGCAGTGTACTTCCAGGCATTGCCGATCAGATTGGTCAGCACCACCTGCAGCAGGTCAACATCGCCGATGCCCTCTATTCCCTCCATAATCAGGAACCGGACCCTGCGCGCCGGTTCGTGCTTCAGGTCGCCCGCAACCGTCCGGGCCAGGCCGCTGAGGTCGATCTTTTCCCGACGCGGTTCGACCCGGCTTGCCCGGGAGAAGTCGAGCAGGGCGTCGATCAGCCGGCTCATGCGCCAGGTGCCGTCATAGGTCTCCTGGAGATAGGAACTGCATTCCTCGCTGAGCCTTTCGCCGCACAACTCCCGGATGATCTGGCAGTAACCGTTGATGGTCGCCAGCGGCTTGCGCAGGTCGTGGGCGACTGTATAATTGAATGCTTCAAGCTCCCGGTTGACGTCCTCCAGCTCGGTGGCCCGTGCCGCCAGCTCGGCCTTCTCGGCTTCCACGCGTTCGGTGATGTCGTTGGCCGCCCCGAACCATTCAATGATCTCGCCTTTGGCATCCAGCAGCGGGACCGCGCGCGACAGTGTCCATGCAAGACCGCCGTCAGGTCGCCGGACCCGACATTCCGCTTCGAACATGCTCTTGGTCCGGATGGCATGCTGGACAGCGGCGGTCACGTTCGGTTGATCCTCCGGGTGAATGTATTTCTGAAGCCAATCACTGCTCGGTATCTCGGTGCTTGCCAAAACCTCCCTGCTGCTGAGCTGGCGCATCTCGCTCCAGTCCGGGCTCATCCGGTAGAGCACCTGGGAACTGGCCGTAACAAGGGCACGGAAACGCTCCTCGCTGAAGCGCAAGGCCTCCTCAGCCTTCATGCGTTCGGTGATGTCCTGCGCGATGCCGGCAACGTATGCGGCCCGGCCGTCGGGTCCCGGCACCGTAAACTTGCTGACGATGTAATGGTGCTCGATCCCGTCCGGCAACAGGACGACCTCGGTAGCTTGAATGGTTTTCCCCTCGGCCACTACCCGCTCATCATTCTCACGAAACTGTCGGGCCGTTTCCGGCGGCAGGAGGTCTCTGTCGGTCTTGCCCGAAAGTTCGGCAAAAGGCCGTGAGAAGAGGCGCTCCTCTTCCGCATTGACATATACGTAGCGGCCGGTAAGGTCCTTCATCCAGGCTGCCACGGGGAGATGACTCATGAACGCGGCAAAGCGCTCCTCGCTCTGTTGCACCCGTGCCTCCAGCATCTCCCGCAGGCGCGCCTCCTCGATGAAGTCGGCCGCATGGCGGGCCAGCAGATCCAGCAGCCGTAATTCACGGTCGCTCGGCCGATGCGGCGCCCGGTAATGTGTCGAGAACATGCCGAGGAGACTGCCCGAGCGGCTGACGAGAGGAGTGGACTGAACCGCTCGCACACCGGCTTTGAGCTGGATCTCAAGCGCGTCTGGGTCAGAGAAGATCGGACTGTGTTCGATATCTTCCACAATGACACGCTCGCCGCGGCCAAGTGCCGTGCCGCACACCCCTTTGCCTCCGACCACCTGGTTCCAGTAGTCGAGCCACCACTGCGGGAAGCCGTGCTGAACCGCAATCTGCAGACCGGATGTCTGTGGGTTGATGGTCTGGATGTTGCCGAAATTGGCGCCGGAAATGGTGATGGCTGCCTCCAGCACCTGGGCAAGAATCTGTTCCAGGCTTTCCTCATGCAGGAACAGCATGCCGATCTTCTGGAGTATTTTCATCGCTTCCAGGTCGTCGGCCATTATCCTGTTGACCTCCGTCAGTTCGGCATTCAGCCGCTCGACCTTTTCCTGCGCCCTCCTTTTCAGGGTGATGTCCTCCACCAGGCTGAGCATATAACGATCACCATTGAAATCGATGTATTCCGCGGAAAAGAGGCCGATAAGCGTCTGACCTCTTTTTCCTCTGAGCCTGACCTCGACGTTTTTCACCGAACCCCTTTTCTCCAGCGCCTGCACTATTGCGGACCGCTCGGACAGGTCTTCCCAGATGTTGAGCTCGGATGCCGACCGGCCGATCACTTCATCGCGCCGATATCCCAGGGTACGCAGCGTCATGTCGTTGACGTCGATGTATCGCCCCTCTTTCAGGGTCGAGATGACAAGCAGCGCCGGGACTTCATGAAAAACTTTCGAAAACTTTTTTTCCGATTTGCGAAGAGCGTCCTCCGCCCGTTTCCGTTCGGTGATGTTGGTCAGTGAACCGACAATGGCCACGGTCTTCCCGTCCTTGACGACCGGCGACTCGTTGACCTCCACCCAGATTTTCCTCCCCGTTTGCCCGATGGCCTCGGCTTGAAACAGGGGCTGCCGCTCCCCGGTGTCGATAGCGTGTTGGGTGGCTTCGACCGCGGCCCGGTTGACAGGAGTGTCGGTGAGGAATTTCGTCCACGAACGCCCCAGTGTCTCATCCGGCTCGCAGTCGAAAAACTGACGCGACTGTGGACTTATGTAGGTAACGGTATGGTCGGTGGAATGCATGTAGAAAAGGTTGGTGCTGTTCTCGATGATGTTGCGCAGTTTCCATTCCGTTTTCTGCAGCGCCGCCTCCGCCCGCTTCCGCTCGGTGACGTCCTGGCATACGACCACTATATTCAAAGCACCGTTCACATCGTGTATCACGCGAACCAGTTCCTCCACCCACACCAAGCCCCCGTCTTTGCGGATCTTGCGGGACTGCCAGTGGTGCACCCTCTCCGGGTGCCGCAGGCACATTTGCAGACGCTTGGCCACCATGGGGCGTTCGTCTTCATGGAATATCTTCAGTACCGGCTGGCCTGCCAGTTCATCCGAGCTATAGCCCAGATGAGTCCTGCAGGCGGGGTTGCTCGATATGATCCTCCCCTCGGTGTCGAGGGTAAAGATCATGGCCGGATTGTCGTCATGCAAGATCCGAAAGCGTGCTTCACTGAAGCGCAAGGCCTCTTCCGCCTGAATGCGCTCGGTGATGTCTTTTACCAGGCCGAGCATGTAGCGGTTACCTTCAAGTTCGATACATTCGGCGGAAAAAAGCCCGACAAGGCTTTGCCCCCCCTTTCCCCTGAGCCTGACCTCGATGTTTCGCACCGCCCCCCTTTCTTCCAGTTCCTGCAGCATCTTGGCCCGATCGGACATGTTTTCCCAGAGGTCGAGCTCCAGTGCCGTCCGTCCGATCATTTCCTCGCGCCGGTAACCCAATGACTGCATTGCCGTATCGTTGACATCGGCGAATCTTCCTTCTTCCAGGGTGGAGATGAAGACCAGCGCAGGGACCGACTGGAAAATCCTGGTAAATTTCCTCTCTGTTCTGTGGAGTGCCTCCTCCGCCCTCTCGCGCTCGGTGATGTCCAAGGCGATGCCGGCTACGTACGCAGGCTGGCCGCCGGGATCCGGGATAGGGAACTTGCTGACGATGAAGTGACGCTCAAGGCCATCGGCCTGACGCAAAATTTCTACGGTTTGTAGACTTTCTCCTCCGGCCAGCACCCGCTCGTCGTTCTCGCGAAGCTGCCGGGCCGTTTCCGGTTGCAGGAATTCTTCGTCGCGCTTGCCGGAATACTCGGAAAAGGGACGGGAAAAAATGCGTTCGTTTTCTGCATTGGCATAGACATACCGCCCCTGCAGGTCCTTGATCCAGGCCGCGGCGGAGAGGTGATTCATGAAGGAGGCAAAACGCTGCTCGCACTGCAGGCATGCCTCCATGTCCCGTTTCCGCTGCATGGCGTAGCGGATCGAGCGTTTCAGCAGGCGGCCGGTGATCTCTTCCTTGATCAGGTAGTCCTGGATGTCCAGCTGCAGCGCTTTCTGTGCAGTCTCTTCGTCGTCGAGGACGGTCATCACCACGATCGGCGTCCGTTTGGCGTGGCCGAGCACCACCAGGGCGGTTTCCAGTCCCTGGCTGTCCGGAAGGCCCAGATCGACCAGGATGATATCGAAGGTCCTGCTCGCAAGCTGCCCGAGTCCCTCCGCCAGATACCCCACATGCTGAACCGCGAACGCAGGCTTCCGGGACTCCGCCAGCATCTCTCGGATCATCTCTGCCCGGGCCGGGCTGCCCTCGAACACCAGAACCTCTATCGTCGAAGTTTCCATGCCTCACCTCGGCGGCAATTTTACGATCTCGAACCAGAATTCCTCGATTTGCCTGACCACCTCGAACAATTCATGCAGGTGCACCGGTTTCGTGATGAAGCTGTTGGCATGGAGATCGTAGCTCATGAGGATGTCCGCTTCCGCTTTGGAGGTTGTCAGCATGATCACCGGAATGCGCCTCAGGCCAGGATCGTCTTTGATCTCGGCCAGAACCTCGAGACCGCTCTTTTTCGGCAGGCCGATGTCGAGCAGGACCAAATCCGGACGGGGGACTGCGGCGTATTCTCCCCTGTGATACAGGAAATCCATTGCCAGTTCCCCGTCCTTCACCACGCTCAGATGGTTGGCGATCCTGCTCTCCTGGAAGGCCTCCTGCAGCAGGTGCACGTCCGCAGGATTGTCCTCGACCAGCAGTATCTCGACGGATTTTTCCTCATGCTGCATGGCCTGTTCCTTTCCCGGGCATCGTGAAAGAGAAGGATGCCCCTTCCCCGGGTCCCGATTCAGCCCAGATGCGCCCGCCATGCCGCTCGACGATCTTGCGGCAGATGGCCAGCCCCATGCCGCTTCCCTCGTATTCCTCGCGGGTGTGCAGCCGGCTGAATATTTCGAAGATTCGTTCGAAAAAACGCGGCTCGATGCCGATGCCGTTGTCATGCACGCCAAAGACCCATTCATCACCCTTGCGTTCACAGGAGACGCGGATGCGGAGTTGCCCCTCCTTTTTCCTGAACTTGACGGCGTTTCCGATAAGGTTCTGGAAGAGCTGCACCAGCTGGGTATCGTCTCCCGCCACCTCCGGCAAATCGGTGCGTTCGATGACGGCACCGCTCTCCTTCAACGCTTTGCCGAGACTGGCAAGCGCTTGGTCGAGCACGGCATCCATCCTCACCGGAACCAACGGCTTTGCTCTCGTGCCCACCCGGGAGTAAGCCAGGAGGTCGTTGATCATCCTGTGCATGTGGGTAGTGCCGTCGACGATGAAGCCGATATACGTATCGGCCCGTTGGTCGAGCCTGCCTCGGTACTTGTGTGCAAGCAGTTCGGTATAGCTGGTTACGGTGTGCAGCGGTTCCTGGAGGTCGTGGGACGCCACCGAGGCGAACAGTTCAAGGTTCCTGTTGGAGCGCCCCAGCTCCGCATTCGTCTCATGCAGGAGTTCCTGGGCGCGAACACGCTCCGCAACCTCCTCCTCCAGCCGGAGGTTCATCTCTTCCAGGTCTTTCCGCTGTCTCGTCAGATCGTCGTTGGAGCGCGTCCGTTCTTCCAGCGCCATGTACAGCAGCTTTTGCTGCCGTGCCAGTTCGCGTTCGGCGCGGCCGCGGCGGGTGACCTCCCTGTTGAGAAGCAGGAAAACGGCGCCAAGCAGGGAGATTGCAAGGAAAGACCCGGCCAGCCGAGCCTGATTCACCCTGGTGGTCTTCGAAACCAGCCGGGCGGACCTCTCCTGCAGCAGCTCCGTCTCCGCCGCGGCAATCTCGTTGACCCGGCTGCGGACCCTGTCCATGACGGCCTGGCCCCGGCCCCCCATGATCTTCGCCCGCACTGCTTGAAACCCCTCGGACTTTCGGATTTCAATGCCGTTTCGGAGTGCCTCCAGCCTCTCCCTCACTATTGACTCGACTCCTGCCAGCCGTTTTTGTTGCGCCGGATGATCCTCCGTCAGCTCCTTCAGGGCGGCCATGTCCCGTTCCGTCTCGCGGACGGCCGCATCGTACGTTTCCAGATACTGCCGGTGATCCGTTATAATGAAATCCCGCTGGCCCGTCTCCGCATCGGACAGATCCGTAAGAATCTCCTGCAGCTTTTCGATTACCTGGTAGGTCTGGCTGATCTTGGCGGTATCGTCATGCAATTCGGTCTGCAACCGGTGGTTGAGCCAGCCCATCAGGATGAGAACCGCCACGGCCACCAGAAATGCCCCACTCACGGCATGGCTTCTCTTTCTATCGCGCAGGTGCAGCACGGACTCCGTATCCCCCTGCACCTCCCGTATGGACGGTTCCTCGTATGCACGCTTCATGTCCCGGTAGCCCCCAGCGCCAGTACGACGTTCATCCTTGATCGCTGCGTTCCGCACGACAGGCACATCCTTGAACATCTTGAAGTCAGCCGCCGGAAAACCGCAATGAAACCTCAGTTTCTGCTTTCCGGCAGAGTAAAGTAGAAAATCGCTCCCTTGCCCGGCTCTCCCTCGGCCCATATCCGGCCGCCGTGACGCCTGACAATCCTTTCCACCGTTGCCAGGCCGATCCCATGTCCTGCAAATTCGTTTCCGGCAACCCGCTGAAAGGGGACGAACAGTCTGACCGCATCGGCCATGTCGAAGCCCGGGCCGTCATCCCTGACAAAGTACGTCTTTTCCTCTCCCACCTTCGTCACCCCGAATTCGATGATGGCCTCTTCCCGGGTGCCGGTGTACTTCCAGGCATTACCGATGAGGTTGACCAGGACCACCCGCAGCAGCCCTCCATCCCCCTCCACCACGATTCCGTCGGCGAGCAGAAACGTGACTTTGCGCTGCGGCTCCGTCCGCTTCAGTTCGGCTGCCACAGCCCGAGCCTCTGCGGAGAGGTCCACCGTTTCCCGCCGCACTTCCACGCGTGCCATGCGGGAAAAATGGAGCAGGGCGTCGATGAGGCTGTTCATGTGCAGCGCGCCATCATAGGTGTCCTGGAGGTACCCCAGGCACGCCCCGTCCAGCTTGTCCCCGCACAGTTCCCTGATCGTCTGGCAGTAGACGCAGATGATATTGAGCGGCTGGCGCAGGTCGTGGGCAACCGTGTAATTGAAAGCCTCCAGCTCCCGGTTGGCATCAGCCAGCTCGGCATTGGTCGCCTTCAGGAGCCCCTGTGCCTGGACACGTTCCGTCACCTCCGCCTCCAGTCGGCCGTTCATCTCCTCAAGGTTCTTCCGCTGCCTTACCAGCTCATCGTTGGCCCGCGTACGTTCTTCCAGCACCTCGAACAGCTGCTTCTGCCGCCATGCCAGCTCGCGCTCCACGCGGCCGCGGCGGGTGATTTCGCGGTTGAGGGCCGTGAAGATGGCTCCGAGAAGGGCAACTGCCAGCAGAGATCCGGCCAGAAGGTTCTGATTTACCTTCGCGGTCTTCGATGCCAGCAGTGTGGATCTCTCCTGCAGAAGATCGGTCTCCATCGCAATGGTTTCCATGATCTGGGAGCGGACCCTGTTCATAAGCACCTTGCCGCGGCCGCTTGAAACCGCCTCCTGCGCTGCCCGGAACCCGCCGGTCTTCCGGATTTCGATGCCGTTCCACAGTGCCGCCAGCCGGTCTCTGACGGCAGCCTCGACGGTTGCCAGCCGCTGTTGCTGCGCCGGATCGCCCTCCATCAGGCTCTTCAGGGTGGCCATGTCCCGATCGGTCTCGTCAATGGCAGCCCGGTACAGTTCGAGGTGCTGCTGATCTCCGGTGATGATGAAATCCCGCTGGGCCGTCTCGGCATCCGACAGATCAGTGAAGATTTCCTGTAGTTTTTCGATCTCCTGGTAGGTATGGGTCACATTGCCGGTGGCCCCCTGCAATTCCGCAAACATCCGGTAGCCAAGCCATCCCATGAGCACCAGAAGTGCCACGGCCACCAGAAATGCCATGCCGACCGCCAGGCTCCTCCGTTTATCCTGGGCGGACAGTCCGGACCTCTTCTTCCCCTGTTCGGTCGCTCCGGTGTGCCGGCCGGCAGCCGCTTGCGGGGCAGATTCGAACTCCGTGACGTCCCGGACGCGGAGAATGATGTAGGCCAGTTCACCGTCACCTCCGAAGACAGGTGTGTTGAACGAGCTCCAATAGTGCTCTTCGAATGTGTCCCCCTTGTCTCCGGGGTTGCGGATGCCGTATTTTTGCGCCGGCATCGTATCCGCCTCCCCGTCACGGAGTATGCGGTCGAGGGAAGCGCTCAGGCCATGGCCGCCGGTGGCGGAGGTTTCGGCGGGATCATCGGAAAAGAGCTCGAAGATGCCGTGACCGATAATGTCTTCCCGCCTTGTCCTGGTGAGCTGCAGGTATGCCTCGTTCGCCGCCACGATTCGCAACGTCGGATCGAGCACGAGGCAGGGGTCCGGTACCGCCTCGAACAGGGTACGAAAATCGGATTCCGGGACAGGCCCTGGATATGAGATTTCGCGGATCATCGGGCCTGACGGTTTCCTGTTGTTCAAGCCACTCTTTGCACGCTCCATATCACGGTAGCTCCTGATAGTGCCGTACGTCGTCTGACGGCAGCGTAACCGCACGCATTCGCAGTCCATGCTGTTTCCGGAGAGGACGGGTGCAGGCCCCGGGCCTTATCCGGGCAGGGTGAAGTAAAAGACCGCCCCCGTGCCCGGCTCCCCTTCGGCCCACACCTGACCGCCGTGACGCCTGACGATCCTCTCTACCGTTGCCAGGCCGACGCCGTGTCCGTCGAATCTCTGTTCGGCTATTCTCCGAAAGGGGACAAACAACTTGTCTGCATCGGCCATGTCAAAGCCGGGGCCATTGTCCCTGACAAAATACGTCTTTTCCTCTCCGCCCTGTTTCACTCCGAACTCGATGACTGCCTGTTCCCGGCTGCCGGTGTACTTCCAGGCATTGCCGAGCAGGTTCACCATGACCACCCGCAACAGGTCCGCATCCCCCATGACCGATACCCCTTCCGCGATGAGGAACTCGGCCCGGCGTTTCGGTTCCGACAATGCCAGCTCCGCCGCAATCGCTTGCGCCATCCCGCTCAGGTCGACCGCTTCCCGGCGCGGTTCGCTATGGGTCAGGCGCGAGAAATCGAGCAGGGTGTCGATAAGCTGGTTCATGCGCCAGGTGCCGTCGTAAGCTGCTGCGAGAAATCCCCTGCACTCCTCGTCGAGCGTATCCTCGCACAGTTCCCTGAGTGCCTGGCAATAGCCGCTGACAACGGCCAGCGGCTTGCGCAGGTCATGGGCAACCGTGTAGGTGAAGGCATCCAGCTCCCGATTGGCAGCCTCCAGTTCGGCGGCCCGTTCCGTCAGTTCGATGTTCAGCCGCGCGATCTCCTCCTCGGCCGCCTTACGGTCGCTTATGTCCTTCACCAGGCCGAGCCGGTAGTGATCGCCATTGAAACTCACGTATTCGGCGGAAAGGAGGCCGGTGAAAATCTGCCCGTTCTTCCCTCTGAATCTGACCTCCAGGTTCGAAATATGACCATGCTCTTTCAGCGTTTGCTGGACTCTGGCCTGGAGCGACGGATCCTCCCACAGGTCAAGCTCCGTCGCCGTCCTGCCGACTACCTCCTCGCGCCGGTAGCCCAGCAACTGCAATGCGGTTTCGTTGACGTCGAGGTACTTGTTCTCTTCCAGTGTGGAAATCGCAATCAGAGCCGGTACGGCGTGAAAAACCTTGGCGAACTTCTTTTCCGATTTCCGGAGCGCCTCCTCGGCTTCCTTGCGTGTGGTGATGTCATTGGCGGTTCCGAACCATTCGGTGATCCTGCCGGCGGCATCCATCAGCGGCACCGCACGCGACCACGTCCACCCCAGACTGCCGTCGGCCCGCCGGACCCGATGCTCCAGTTCGAACATGCTCCTGGTGCGTATGGCTTCCCGGATGGCGGCTACCACCTGCGGTTGATCATCGGGACTGATGTATTCCTGAAGCCAGTTACTGCTCGGAGTCTCGGTACTGGCCAGGAATCCACGACTGTGGAACTCGCGCATTTCGCTCCAGTCAGGGCTCATCCGGTACAGCACCTGCGAGCTGGCCGTAATCAGGGCGCGGAAACGCTCCTCGCTGAGGTGCAAGGCTTCCTCCGCCCGCACGAGTTCGGTGATGTCGAAAGCAACACCGCCGACGTATCCCGGCCTGCCATCGGGGCCCGGAACGGAGAACTTGCTGACGATGTAGTGTCCTTCGACGCCGTCGATCTGGCGCATGGTCTCGGTAGTCCGCAGGCTACCGCCTTCGGCCAGTACCCGCTGGTCGTTCTCGCGAAGCGGCCCGGCTGTTTCCGACGACAGGAATTCCGCGTCCCCTTTGCCCGTGAACTCGGACAACGGCATGGAGAAGATCCGCTCCGTCTCCGTGTTGGCATACACGTAGCGCCCCTGCAGGTCCTTCATCCAGGCGGCTGCCGGCAGGTGAAGCATGAACGAGGCGAAACGCTGTTCGCTCTGCCGCAGCGCTTCGGTATCCTGCTTGCGCTGAATGGCGTAGCGGATCGAGCGCTTCAGGGTAGTGCCGTTGATTTCACCTTTGACGAGATAGTCCTGGATATCCATCTGCAACGCTTTCAGGGCTATGTCTTCATCCTCGTGCATGGTCAGCACGATGACCGGTGTCGCTTGTGCCCGGTTGCGCACGGACAGCGCCGTCTGGAGCCCCTGGCTGTCCGGGAGGCCGAGAGCGACCAGGATGATGTCGAAATCCCCCCTCGCAAGCTGTCCGAGGCCATCCGCCAGGTTCTTGGCATGCCGCACCGAGACCCCCTGCCGCAGAGACTCCGCCAGCATCTTCCCGATCATCGCTGCTTGTGCGGGATCGTCTTCGATCAGCAGGATTTCAAGCGGCCTGTTTTCCATATACTTCACCTCAAGGCTTCCTGTTCCGGGACGTGCTCATGCGGCTGTGTACCTTTCGGGGCCTGCGTTCCCTTTCCGCATGTCCTCACAGGCACAGGCAGCGGTGCGGCAGAAGGCCCCGGTCATCCGGTTCTCCTGTATCGGAATCCGGATCGGCAGCGGCTGGGGGTGGAGGTGCGAGGCGCGGCAGTGCTGCGCCAGCTTCCGGGCAACGACGGCGGTCGCTCTCCCGCAGCAGATCTTCCACGGAACTGGGGACCTATGTCCGCAGCGTAAAGTAGAAGATCGCCCCCTTGCCCGGCTCCCCCTCGGCCCACACCCGGCCGCCGTGGCGCTTGACGATCCGTTCGACGGTGGCCAGGCCGACTCCGTGCCCCGCCACCTCCTGATCGGCTATGCGCTGGAAGGGGACGAACAGCTTATCCGCATTGGCCATGTCGAAGCCCTGGCCGTTGTCGCCGACAAAAAATACCCGTTCCTCTCCCACCGTGGTCACGCCGAATTCGATGAACGCTTCCGAGCGCTTGCCAGTGTATTTCCAGGCATTGCCGAACAGGTTGGTCATGACCACCCGCAGCAGGTCGGCATCGCCGACCACCGCAACCCCTTCCGCGATACGGAATTCGACCTGGCGGGAGGGCTCGGCCCGTACCAGCTCCGCGGCCAGCGCCTGTGCCATTTCACTCAGGTCCACCGGTTCCCGGCAGAGTTCGATATGAATCAGGCGGGAGAAATTGAGCAGGGTATCGATAAGCTGACTCAGGCGTACCGTGCCGTCATACGCTCCGTGCAGGTACTCCGTGCATTCCTCGCCGAGCCTGTCGCCGCAGACCTCCCGGAGAACCTGACAATAACCGCTGACAGCGGTCAGCGGCTTGCGCAGGTCATGGGCGACCGTATAGGTGAAGGCCTCCAGTTCGCGGTTGGCTGCCTCCAGCTCGGCCGCCCGCGCCTCCAGATCGGCGTTCAACCGCTCGATCTCCTCTTCCGTATGCTTTCGTTGGGAGATGTCATTGAATATGATGGCCACGCGTCGCTCCTCCGCCTTTCCGAAGCGGAAGGCATACACGTCCCACCAGCGCTGAGGCTGTTCAGCCAGCCTCTCGAAACGGTCCGGCACCCCCGTCATGGCGATAGCTCCGAATATCTCGAACCACTGTCCTTCGAGATTCGGCACGAGCTCCCGCACCCTCTTGCCCTGCGCATCAGCGAGCCCCGTCTGCTTGTAGAATGCGGGATTGACTTCCAGAAAGCGGTAATCCACCGGCATGCCCTGCTCGTCGAAGATCATCTCGATAACGCAGAAGGCTTCGTCGATCGAACTGAACAGCGTACGGTAATGATCTTCCGACTCCCGCAGCACCTCTTCCACCTGCAGTCGTTCTGCGATCTCGTTCTGGAGATCCAGGCGCGACCTGCCCACCTGTGCCGCCATGACGTTGAATGCCCGTGACAGCTCTGCAAACTCATCGTTCCCGGTGATGTCGATCCTGTGATCGGTATTTCCTCCGCCAATTACCAGTGCGCCCTGACGCAACCTTCCGATACGGTCGGCAATGGTCCGGCCCGTTGTCCAGGAATTGATCAATGCCACCGCGGTTACCGTGGCGAGTATGCAGAATATGCTGCCCCCCGCCAGCTCCAGGCTGGAGAGC
The DNA here is from genome assembly GCF_016865365.1 of Geobacter sp. SVR. Taxonomy (NCBI): domain Bacteria; kingdom Pseudomonadati; phylum Thermodesulfobacteriota; class Desulfuromonadia; order Geobacterales; family Geobacteraceae; genus Geobacter; species Geobacter sp. SVR. The sequence goes on along the minus strand of NZ_AP024469.1, from coordinate 555,057 downwards.
AGTCTGCCATTGGCCGACTCGCGCAGCCTGCGCGCCTGCAGAAGCTTGTCGTACAACCTCAGGTCCAGCTGGCTGAGCAGCCGGTTCTCGATCTCGCGGGAAAAACCGGCTCCACGGGTGCCGGATTCGTACTTGCTCTCCCTGTTCCGTATCACGGCCGCTATGAGCCGGCCCGTGGATTGATGATCGTCGATCATATGCGCGAGAATGCGCCTGCTTTCGGGGTCGGTGAATTTGCCGGAAGCCTCACCGAGCAGCCTGCCGATCTGCTCATGCTTGGCCAGCCACTGCACTTTCGCACTTTCACTGTTTGTCCGTATGTAATCGTCTCTGAACACGACCCTTTCGAAGGAGCCGTTGACTATCTCGCCGGCGGTCTTGGCTTTATCGACCGCATCCGTCACCCGATACTGCGCAACAAGAAACAGGACGATGATGACGACCGCCGTTGCCACCCATACCACGGCATTTATGTGCAGCCTCGTTTTAACCAGCATGGTTCCGCCTGACGTTGTCTTTCACTCTGCAGTGGCCGCTCCGGAACATACGGGCTCACAGCAAGGTCAGCCCTGTATCATTGCTTTCCGTCACCGGTAACCCGGTCCTGAATGTCGAGGAGCCTGCCGATGGTTTCGAAGCATTTCTTGAAATCGACCGGCTTGGAGATATAGGCGTCCATACCCTTGGCCAGACATTGTTCCCGGTCTTCGCTGAGCGCATGGGCCGTAACGGCGATGATGGGGGTATGCCCGCCGCGCGTTGCCTCTTTCTCCCGGATGACGCGGGTTGCCTCGAATCCGTTCATGTAGGGCATCTGTATATCCATCAGCACCAGGTCGTAATTTTCTTTTCCCCACATCTCGACCCCTTTGAGACCGTTTTCGGCCAGATCGACCTGGTAACCGACCCGCTGAAGCATCACCGAAAAGATCCGGCTGATAACGGCATCGTCGTCAACGACAAGAATCCGCTTCACGCTGCCCCTCCGCTCCGGTCCACCATCGAGGAATGCGGTTCCGTCCCGGTCTCTCCAAAGGGGACGGAAAGCGTGAAGGTACATCCCGCCCCCTCTGCGCAATCGAACATTATCGTTCCCCCCATCCGCTCCGCAATTTCCTTGCTGATCGTCAGCCCGAGCCCGGCACCACCGTATCTGCGGGTGTGGGTGCCGTTAACCTGGCTGAAGGAGCGAAATACCAGGTGTCTCTTGTCTTCGGGAATACCGATGCCGGTATCGGTCACGGCAAAGATGAATGTCCGCCGGGTGCCGTGGCTGATGCCTCCTGCCGCGATCCTTATTTCCACCCGTCCCTGCTCGGTGAACTTGACCGCGTTTCCCACCAGGTTCGTGAGCACCTGGCGCAGCCGCAGACAGTCTCCGACCACGCGTTCCGGAAGATCCCCCGTCATCGTCAGGATCATGTCGAGCCGCTTGCGCCGAGCCTCGGACTCGAAGATGTCGATGGCGCTTTCCACGCACTCCCGCAGGTCGAACGGTTTTTCCACCAGGAAGAACATGCCCGCCTCGATCCTGGTCATTTCGAGGATGTCGTTGAGTATGCCGACAATGGAACCGGCCGATTTATGGGCTGTGGCGATGAATTCCCGCTGTTCCTCCTCAAGGGGCCCTCCAAGGACGAGCTCGAGCATGCCGAGCACACCGGCCATGGGGGTTCGCAGCTCATGGCTCATATTCGCCAGAAACTGGCTCTTGGTACGGTTGGCCGCTTCTGCGCCCTGGCGGGCCCTCAGCAGTTCCTGTTCATGGTGCTTGCGATCGGTAATATCGCGGAGTATGCCCAGGGAGATTCCTTCACCATCCGCTTCGACAAGGTTCAGCGCCACCTCCGCGTCGAAGAGCATGCCGTCCAGGCGCCTGTGCTGCCACTCGAACAGCTGCGAATGCCCCTCCAGGCAGGCGCTTATGCGCCTGCGAACCTCCTCGTCGCTCCGTTTCCCGTCGGGCTGGAAATCGGGCGAAAGGCTCGCCGGCGAAGAGCCGATCACCTGCTCCCGTGTGCCGCGGAACATTTCCAGAGCCTTTCTGTTGCAATCGACGACAGTGGTTCCGCTCATGATCAGCAGCGTGTCGTTGGCGCTCTCGAACAGGGTGCGGTAATGGGTCTCTCTCTTTCTGAGGAGATTGGCTGAACCCGTCACCGACCTGGTGGTCACGGCACCGATCACCAGACCGGCCACTACCGCCAGTATGATGCCGATGACATATACCGTGAGCCTGACACGGTACTTCGTGGCATCCTGCGCCAGCTCCGATTCGGTCATCTGGCCCTGAAGCCTGATGAGGATATCGAGTGCAGCATGGGTTTTGCTGGCGAGCGGCAGCACCACATTCCTGATGTGCGCGTCCAGCCCGGCCATATCCTTGCTTTTCATCAAAGCGATGCCCGGCTTGATCCCCTGCTCCACCAGGTCGGTGAAGCGCGACCGGGTGCTGTCCGCCTGCACCTTCTCTTCCGGTGTGAGATAACTGGCCATATACCTGCGCCAGGTTTTGTCTACTTCGGCAAGATCGGCCTCAACTTTCGCGGCATGCTGTTCGTGGTTTTTGTACATACCCGTGCCGTCGTCACCGGTCCGGTCATGCTCGACCGACTGCAGCATTTCCCGCACGGCATCGGAGAACTGCTCTCCGATCAGGGCCAGCTGTATCACGCACAGCAGCCGATCGCTGTAGATCATTTCCAGGCTGGTCCTGGCGTCCTTCATGCCGTTCAGGCCGAGGACACCGACCCCGATCAGCACGACCGACATGAACACGACCAGGCATATCAGCTTTGTTCGTATCGCCAGGTGTCTCATAGGTGCTCGATTGACGTCTGAGGGCATGGGTCAGGCGGGCGCCCGAAGATGGGGGAAGCGATCGCGTCCGGGAGGGGTTGCACGGGATCTGTTCTTGCGGGATTCAGCGGGTAGTGCGCCACATGGGAACTTACCTGCGCACCGGTTTGTAGCCGCCGAAAATACTCGACATGGTCCCTCCCCGCTCTTTTACATCCATCAGCCAGGCACTGTAGACATGGTGTATCGCAAAGGCGATCAGGAACCACATGCCCATATGATGAACCAGGCGCATCCCCTGGTTCGTGAATAGCCTGAACAGCCATCCCAGCAGATGCTGGAACACGCCGTCCGGAGCGGACTGGGAATACAGGGCAAAGCCGGTGACGATCATGACCAGGTACAGCAGGAACACGAGCAGATAGGTGGCACCGGCCAGCGCATTGTGGCCGACCACGTTCGGCACCTGCCTGTCGACAAACATGTAGTAGCGCAGGGTCAGCGCCATGTTGCGGCGCCCTTCCGGGCTGTACCACGGCACGAACTCCCGCCAGCCGGCATAGCGGTTGCCGACAAAGGCCCAGTAAATGCGGGCAAAGACGCTGATGGTGAAGATGTAGGCCGTAGTCGTATGAATGAAGCGGATGGTGCCCATGTAGAAACGGGTGGGATCCACGGTCAGGGTCAGTGGTGAGCCGATGTACAGGCCGGTGACCGACAGGACGATGATCGCCAGGAAATTCACCCAGTGTGTCACCCGTACCGGAACCTCCCAGACATACTCTTGCCGCAGATCATTGGCCATCGTTTCCCCCTTCAGGAAGTCCTGACCGCAAATGTTTCCTCACCCGGGGCAACCACGTGAACGGCACATGCCAGGCAGGGATCAAAGGAGTGGATCGTGCGCAATATCTCCAGCGGTTTCTGCGCATCAGCCACCGGCGTATCGATCAGGGCAGCTTCGTACGGCCCCCGCAAGCCTTTTCCATCGCGTGGCGAGGCATTCCAGGTCGTGGGCACCACTGCCTGGTAATTGACGATCTTCTGGTCCTTGATCTTGATCCAGTGCCCCAGGGCTCCCCGCGGGGCTTCGTGCCAGCCGTAGCCGGCGGCGGTGGCGGGCCAGGAGGAAGGTTCCCACATCCGGCCGGCATGGATGCGGTAGTCCCCTTTTGCCATGGAATCGGCCAGGGCATCGGCCCAGACCAGGCTCTGGCGCGCCATCAGCAGGGCATCGATTCCGCGCGCCGCGGTACGGCCGAGCGTGGAGAAGAGCGCCTCCGGGCCGACCGACAGTTTCCCGAGCAGATCGTTCACCGCGGCCTGAACCTGCTTGTGCCCGGCGGCATAGGCCACCAGCATCCGCGCCAGCGGCCCCACTTCCATCGGCTGCTCCTGATAGCGGGGCGCCTTGACCCACGAATACCGGGCATTCGTATCCAGCTGCGCATACGGGGGCTTTGGACCGGTGTAGTTCTCCTCCGACTCCCCTTCCCAGGGGTGCAGCCCCTTGCCCTCGCCGGCCGCGTACTTGTACCAGGAGTGATCGACATATTCGCTGATCTTGACATGATCGACCGGCAGGACCTTTGACAGGTCCTTGTTCATCACGATGCCCGGCTTTATCCACTGCGCACCGGTGGCCGGGTCGGGAAAATCGCCGTAGCAGAGGTAATTGCCGACCCCTGCCCCGATGCCGGCCCATTCCTTGTAAAAGGAGCCCACGGCGATCAGGTCGGGGATATAGACCTGCTCGACGAATTCCTGCGCCTGGACCAGAAGCCTGCGGATGGTGGCCAGCCGGTCGGCATTCAGGGCGTTCTGGGAGTCGGGATCGATGGGGATGGCCATGCCCCCCACCAGGAAGGTCTGCGGATGGGGATTTTTGCTGCCCAGTATCGCATGGATCCTGATCACCTCCCGCTGCCAGTCCAGTGCTTCGAGGTAGTGGGAGGCCGCCATCAGGTTGGCCTCCGGTGGCAGACGATAGGCGGGATGCCCCCAATAGGCGTTGGCAAAAGGGCCCAGACGGCCCGATGACACGAACTTCTTGAGCCTGTCGCGCACCGCCGCGAAACGCTGCACCGAATTGCCGGGCCAGGCGGAGATGGAGCCGGCCAGGGTCGCCGTTTTAGCGGGGTCGGCCTGCAGGGCCGAGGTGATGTCCACCCAATCCAGCGCATGCAGGTGGTAGAAATGGATGACGTGATCCTGCACGTTCTGGATGCCGATGATGATATTGCGGATCAGCTCGGCATTGGGGGGTATCCTGATGCCAAGGGCCGATTCAACGGCCCGTATGGAGGCAATGGCATGCACCGTGGTGCACACGCCGCAGATGCGCTGGGTGATGTACCAGGCGTCGCGCGGGTCACGTCCCTGCAGGATCTTTTCGATGCCGCGGAACATGGTGCTGCTGCTCCAGGCATCGACGATCCTGTTGCCGGCCAGCTCCGCCTCAATCCTCAGGTGGCCTTCGATCCGCGTTATCGGGTCTATCACGATCCTCGCCATGCTTTTCTCCCCTGGTTCCTTCCGATTTGTCATCCTTGCGCAGCGCACTGATGACGCCGTGGGCGGCAAAGGCCGCTGCCGTGCCTATGGCCAGGCCTGCGCCGATCTTGTCCGCCGTATGTTCGATGCCGAAGCCGGGCACGTGCGGCAACCTGTGGTAATAGGGGGCCATGGTGTCCCAGAACTGCGGCTCGGAACAGCCCACACAGCCGTGCCCGGCAGCCACCGGCCAGCTGACGCGCTGGTTGTAGCGCTGGCTGGGGCAGTTGTGGAAGGTTTCCGGTCCCTTGCATCCCATCTTGTAGAGGCAGTGCCCCTGGCGATGGGCCATGTCGCCCCATTGCTCCACATACTGGCCCGAATCGAAGTGGGAGCGCCGCTCGCAATTGTCGTGAATGCGCTTGCCGTAGGCGAACAGGGGGCGACCGAAGCGGTCGGTCTCGGGCAGCTTGTTGAAGACCAGATAATGGACCAGCGTTGCGGTGATGTTGTCGGTATTGGCGGGACAGCCGGGCAGGTTGATGAGCTTGATGCCGGACACGGCGTCCTTGACCCCCACCGCTCCGGTGGGATTGGGCGAGGCCGCCGGCACGCCGCCAAAGGCGGCGCAGCTTCCTACCGCAATGGTGGTCAGGGCGTTGCCGCACACCTCACGGGCGAGCTCCAGGGCGGTCCGGCCGCCGATACAGCAGTGGATGCCCCCCTGCTTGAGGGGGATCGATCCCTCCACCGCTGCGATGTAGGAGCCTTTCTGCTCCTTGACCACCTTGGCGAGTGCCTCGTGCGCCTGCTGGCCCGAGGCCGCCATGATGGTTTCGTTGTAATCGAGGGAGATAATGTCGAGGATGATATCGGACACCGTGGGATTGGCAGCCCGCAGGAAGGCTTCGATATTGCCGCAGCATTCCTGGAATTCCATCCAGACCAGGGTCGGCCGCTTGGCCTGCTCCAGGGCACTGGCTATCCGGGGAACGAACAGTCCGGGAAGCGCCAGCGTGGCCGACATGGCGGTGCAGAACTGAAGAAACTGGCGGCGGGTGACACCATGCTCGCTCAGCGCCTCGGCGATGGTGGTGGACGTATCATCATCTCGCTTCCGGACCGGTATGGGCATGAGCGCCTCCCGCAGTACCCGACGAAATGTCCTCAAAAGCCATGATACTCTGATGACATAAACAGTACGGCAACTTGCCGCACTGTCAACCGGGACCGCCGTAAACAGGGCACGCAGGACTCCGCATCCGCTCGACCAGGTGCATCCGTCTGGTAAGCTTTGAGTAAAAACGGAGGAACCATGAAAGGCATACTTTCACCGCTCCTGCTGATCGCCTGTCTGGCGCTTCCCGCTGCACCCGGGGCGGCGGCGGAACAGACCGGCGCACCTTCGGATGCTACGGACCAGGAACAGCGAAACGGCACGCTGGAACAGCAGATCGATGAGATCGACCGGCAGCTTGACCGGCTGGAGAAATCGCTGAGGGGAGCCCGCAAGGAGGCGCAGGGCGAATTGAAGAAAAAACTGCCGGAGCTGCAGTCGCGAGAACGGCAATTGCGGCAGGACCTCGGTCGTTTGCGCGAATCAGGACAAAAGGCGTGGCAGGAACTGGAGGGGGTGCTTGCGGACATGCAGCGGGCGATCGAGCGGTCGCGGGCACGGGAATGACAGAATTAAGCGGTTGTTGAAAAACGACCATCTCGCCGCCGTCCTCGTCAGCCACCTTGTGCGGCGTAGCGCTGCTACGCCTCCGTGGGGCTTCCTGCGGGTGCGACGATCTGCCCATTTTTGAACAACCTTGGAATTTCAACAATCTGTTAGTCAAGCGATCGTGGATGGGCGAGGATTGAAGTGGCTGCAAGCACGGCAGGGGCGGTTATCGGTGGGAGCCGATGCAGAAAGACCTCCGCAGGCTGGTGCCCCGGAGGTCTTTTTTTCTGATTAGCGCCCATCTTCCGCTGAACCCTTCTCCCAGGAGCGGAAGGTTGACACTATCAGGTTTCTTTTTTCCCGCGATGTACCCCTTGTCAGCGGGGGGCGGTCGTGCGGCGGAATGCCGCCACGAAGTCGTTGGCCGGCTGCGCCATGACCTCCTTGGGCGTGCCTTCCTGAACGACAACGCCCCGATCCATGACAACCAGGCGATCCACCACCCGCAACGCCTCGATGCGGTCGTGGGTGGCTATGATCGCCGCGGTGCCGGATTTGTGAAGGATGTTCCCCAGGTCCTCGGCCAGGGCGATCCGGGTCGGCAGATCGAGGCTGGAAAAGGGCTCGTCCATCAGGATCAGCCGGGGCCTGACTGCAAAGGCCCGCGCCAGGCTGACCCGCTGGGCCTCACCACCCGAGAGCTTGTGAGCAGAACGTGCTGCCAGGTGCCCCACCTTCAGAAGTTCGAGGCTCTCCAGGGCGAGCCGGCGGGCCTCTGTGCGCCCGGTGCCGCGTATGCGCAGCCCTTCGGCCACATTGTCCAGCACGGTGGTATCGAACAGCAGCGGTTCTTGGAAGACCATCGCGATCCGGCGCCGGTAGGCCATCTCGTCGTGAGCCGCCACCTCGTGCCCCTCAAAGGCGATCCTGCCGCCATCCCGGGGGATCAGGCAGGCCAGCCCCAGGAGCAGGCTGGACTTGCCGGCACCGTTGGGGCCGATCACCGCCACCTTCTCCTCGGCACGGATCGAAAAGTGGGGCAGTTCCAGCACCTGCACTCCTCCGCGCCTGATGCGCAGGTGCTCGACGTGCAGCAGGGAATGGTCGGCACTCATCGCGGACGCTCCCTCTGCTGGATCACGGTCAGCACGTAGTTGACGCCAAAGGCCAGCAGCAGCAGGATGATCGAGAGGGCAATGGCCACATCGAAGTTGCCCTTGCCCGTCTCCATCACCGTGGCGGTGGTCAGCACGCGGGTGGAGCCCTTGATGTTGCCCCCCACCATGATGGAAGCGCCCACCTCGGATATCACCCCGCCAAATCCGGCCATGACCGCTGCCAGAAGCGGCAGCCGCGCCTCCCTGACCAGAATCCGGACCATCTGGGTGCGGGTCGCCCCCAGGGCCAGCACCTGCAGCTTGAGGTTGGGGGGCAGTTTCTGAATCGAGGCAATGGTGATGCCTGCCACGATCGGGGTGGCGATCACGGCCTGGGCGAAAATCATGGCCCAGGGGGTGTATAGGATTTCCAGGAAGCCCAGGGGGCCGTTGCGCCAGAGCAGGATCGTCACGAACAGGCCCACCACCACCGGCGGCAGCCCCATGCCGGTATTCACCAGGCTTACGATCAGGCGCCGGCCGGGAAAATCGGCCAGCGCCAGCAGTGTGCCGGAGGGAATGCCGAGCACGAGGCTCACCAGGGTGGCACAGCACGAGATCTTGAGCGACAGCAGCGTGACCGCCAGCACTTCGCTGTCGAGCGAGGCCAGCAGCCTGAGCGCCGTCCGGATGCCATCCAGGATCAGGTCCATCAGAGCCCCAGCGACTCCGGCTTTTTACCGGCATCCGGGAAGAACAGAGGCGCGCCGAACTTCTCCACGCCGAAGCGGCCGATCAGGTCCTGGGCCTTGCGGGAGACCATGAAGTCGGCAAAGGCCTTGCCACCGGCGGCGTTGACCTTGGGCCAGCGGGCAGTGTTCAGCTCGATCACGTGATAGATGTTCAGCAGCTTGGTGTCACCCTCCAGCAGGATCTCCAGGTTGAGCCCCTTCTTGAGCGCCAGGTAGGTGGCCCGGTCGGTCAGGGTGTAGCATTTCTTCTCAGCGGCAACATTGAGGGTCTGCCCCATGCCCAGTCCGGTCTGCTGGTACCATTTCTGGCCGTCGGGCTTGATCCCGGCGCTTTTCCAGAGCGAATTTTCCTTGGCATGGGTGCCGGAATTGTCGCCGCGCGAAACGAACAGGGCACCGCTCTGGGCGATACGTTGCAGCGCTTCTGCGCTCGTCTTGGCGGTCTTGATCCTGGCCGGGTCCGCAGCCGGGCCCACCAGCACGAAGTCGTTGTGCATCACCAGCCGGCGGCTGCTGCCGGACCCTTCCGCCATGAAGGCCTTTTCCGCATCGGGTGAATGCACCAGCAGCACATCGGCCTCCCCTTTTTTGCCCATGGCCATGGCCTGGCCGGAGCCGACTGCAATGGTCTTGACGCTGTAGCCGCTATCCTTCTCGAACACCGGCACCAGCAGGTCCAGAAGTCCCGAATCCTGCGTGCTGGTGGTGGTGGCAAGGATGACGGACTTGTTGGCCGCAACGGCCGGAAGCGCCAGGGCCAGAACCAACGTCCAGACAGTCATCAGCCAGATAAGATGTTTTCCCCGTTTCATTGCTGTTACCTCCTCGTGTGTATTGGTACCTGCCTGTTGAAGCAGAAATAAAAAAGGCCCCTTCCGGACGGAAAGGGGCCTTGACGAACGCTGTGCAATGCTCGTAGTGCCTGTACCCCTTTTCGGTCCCTAACCACGGGATAGTTCGTTCACGAAGTTATTTTCTGCAAAAAACACAGAAAATCACTTCTAACTCACTAAAGGAAGGCGGCGCCGTTTCCGGCGACACCTGCTGGTCGGACGCCCTGAGGATTTTTCCCTGGTAGGCGGGTGCGACTCGGAGATGTGCTGACCGGAAAACTATACGGACATTGCGGGTGGTTGACAAGCACGAATGCGGCGTGTGCAGCCATACTGCACACCGAAAAAAAGCGCCGCAATCTGCGAGCGCTTTTTTTCATCGAATGACGGGAACAGGCCCTACGCCAGGCGGAACTGCCCCACCAGGGAATGGAGCTCCTGGGCCAGCAGGTTCAACTGGGCAGCCGCGGCGGCAGAATCCTGGGTTCCCCTGGCCGTACCGTGGACGATGCCGGTGATCTCGTGCATGCTTCTGCTGATTTCGCAGGTGGTGCTGGTCTGCTCCTCCGCGGCCGTTGCGATCTGGTTGAACTGCCGGGTAAGTGCATCGATCCTGCCCAGGATATCCTCCAGGGCCGCGCCGGAGCGCAACGCCTCGCCGGCGCCGGCCTCGACCTGGTCCACCCCTTGCTTGATCGAGACGACCGCCGCGTTCGTTTCCTGTTGGATCATGGTGATCATCTCGGCAATCCTCCGTGTGGCCTTGGTGGTACGTTCGGCCAAAGCCCTGACCTCGTCGGCCACCACGGCAAAGCCGCGCCCCTGCTCTCCGGCCCGGGCCGCCTCGATGGCAGCGTTCAGGGCCAGCAGGTTGGTCTGATCGGCAATGTCTTCGATAGCCCCGATGATCTCGCCGATCTCGTCGGAACGTTTTCCCAGGCTTTCCACGGTTTTCGCAGCCGCCATGACCTGCTCGGACACCTTGTTCATGGTGGTGATGGTCTGCTCGACAATGGCGCTGCCGCTCTGGGCGGAATCGGTGGCTTGCCGCGCTTCTTCGGCGGCCTGCAGGCAGTTGCGGGCGATTTCCGAGGAGGTCGAGGCCATTTCCTCGCCGGCCGTGGCAACGGCAGCCGATTGTTGCGCCACCTTGTCGGTTCCCTCGGCAATCTGCCCCGAAGATCCCTGCACCTGGAGCGCTGCCGCAGCCAGATGATCGGTCGTGACGGCAACCCGGCCGATGATGGCCTGCAGCTTGTCCATGAAGGTGTTGAAGGATGAGCTCATTTCGCCGATCTCGTCCTGCTTGCAATAGTCGAGGCGGCGGGTCAGGTCGCCGTTCCCCTGGGCCACCTCCACCAGCAGGTCGTGCATGCGATTGAACGGCTCGAACATCCAGCGGATCATGAGATAGCTGGTCACCACACCGCCCAGCAGGATTACGCCGACGATAATGCTGATGACGATCTCCAGCCGGTGATAGGCAGCGTAGAACTCGCTCTTCTTGACCCCCACGTACAGCACGCCGATGGTTTCACCCCGAACATTGCGGATCGGATCGTAAGCGGTGAAATAGGGAGTGCCGAGAATCTCCGCCTCGCCGCGGTAGGGTTTGCCCTCTACAATAACGGTCTCCCGGGCCGGGCCGCTCAGCCTGGTGCCGATGGCCCGGCTGCCGTCGGGCTTGACGACGTTGGTGGAGACCCGTTCGTCCCCCATGAAAATGGTGGCCGTGCCGCCGCAGATTTCCTTCAGCTTGTCGGGCAGTTCGAAATTGCCGTTCAGAAGATAGTCTCCGACATACAGCTTGCCCTCAGCCACCCGGAACTCGCTGCCTTTGCCGTGCAGCAGTTCCCACAAGGTCTTGATCCGGGCCTCCTGGGACACTGCGGCCTGCCGTTGCAGCTCGTGCTGGAATGATACGAGACAGGCGATGATGGCGGCAATCAGCGCCACGGTAACAATAAACGTATTTCCAACGATAAATTTGGTTCTGACCTTCATCGGTTTGTTCTCCGGATGGTTGGTATTGCCTGCTGGGCGGACGCACCCGTGCCCGCACCGAAAGGCGCAAATCCCCCTTAAAAGCAACTCATATGCCAAGAAGTAAAGATCTGCAATTAACTGAATTTATTGGATGAGAAGGGTGCCAGCGAAGGGGATGCCTGTTCGGACACGTCAATGTGACCGGGTATGTATCATTTTGTCCTGCTGTATGCGTGGTTGCGTCTTTATTCCGCGAACGTATCGTCATGCCGGCGACACGGTGCGTTCGCCCTGCTCGGATAGTGCGGCGGGGCTGGTTTCGCCGCGGCGCAGGTCGTAATATTCTTCGGGCGTATTGATGTTTCGGAACGACATGAATTCGGGGTCCAGCATAGCGATCTCGGCCTGGTCGAAATGATGCACCCGAACCTGCGGAAAAAACGAAACGATGCGGCGTTTTCCCGCCAGCAGGGCGGCCTCCATGGCCGGCAGACAGCGCTTGGCATAGACGGCGTGCAGCGGTTCCGGTCCATGTTCACCGTGCGGGATGACCACGTCGAAGTCGTGCCGCCGCTTGGTCAGCAGGTGGATCAGGCCGTTGTCGAGGTATGGCATGTCGCAGGCAACGGCAAAGATGTGCGGGTGGGAAGCGTGATGCAGTCCGGAGTGCAGGCCGGCCAGGGCCCCCATGCCGGGGTGAAGGTCGGGTACCTTGGGGCAGGAAAGGAAGTGGTACTGTTCCGGGGTGTTGGTGACCAGCAGCACCTCGTCGAACAACTCGGTGAACTGGCGGTGAATCGCCTCGATGAACCGGCCGCCGCGAAAGGGGAGCAACGCCTTGTTGCTCCCCATGCGGCTGGACTGACCGCCGGCCAGAATGACTCCCGTCACTCCGGCCGGACGTTTGTGGTGTCGGACCATCAGTGGGCCGCCTCTCCAGCAGCCTTGCCATCATGGCCATGCCCCTCGATGCGGCGGAAACCATCCGGGATCCGGTAGTCGGTAACCTCGGGATGATGCTCGAAGATCGGGAAATACTTGGCGATCAGCACGAAAAACAGGACGTGGGCCGCGATGATGCCCAGGGTCACCAGGGATTCGATCAGCGACGGCACGTAGATCTGCTGGCCGGCCTGTTCCATGCCGAACATGGAGACGTTGAAGCGGTTCAGGATCAGGCCGAACATGACCAGGCTGGCGGCCCGCAGCTGCAGCTGTTTGTCGCTGCGGATCTTTTTGGTCAGGAACATGCAGAACGGTACGATGACCCCCAGCACCACCTCGACCAGGAACAGGGCCAGCAGGACCGGACGGTCGAAGAGCGGGCCATGGGTCAGGAAAGCCAGGGCATAGGCCTTGACCCCCATATAGACCGCCATGACCCAGGGGATGATTTTTGTCAGGGTGGCCAGCAGCTCAGACTCGTCCGGCTGTCCCATGTACTTGTGCACCAGGCTGGCTTCGAAGATCACGATCGAGAGGCCGGTGAAAATGGCTGAAAGCCAAAACTGCAGCGGCAGCAGCGGGTTGTACCAGAGGTTGTGCAGCTTGTCCACCGCGATCAGGAAGAAGGTCCCCAGGGTGGACTGGTGCAGTGTGGAAATCATGGCTGCCAGGATGGCGAAGGGCAGCTCCAGGGTGCGCAGCAGCCGCAGCGGCACGTGCCAGCCGAATTTCTCCGCCACCGGATGGAGGAACTCCAGGGCCAGGACCGTGGTATAGGCCATGACGCACATGGACACTTCGAACATGGGGGAGTGGATGTTCCAGTAGCGCAGCACGTTGATGCCCCGCTGGGGCTGTCCCAGGTCCAGCATCAGCCCGACGCAGACCAGGGAGTAGCCCAGGAAGCCGGTCACGATAGCCGGCCTGACCAGCGGTTCCAGTTTTTTGATATGGAAGACGTGGGCCACGATGCCGATGGTAAAGGCCCCGGCCGCCAGCGGCACGGCCGTAACGACGTCGAAGGAGATCCACAGCCCCCAGGGATAGGTGTCGTTCAGGTTGGTGGTGACCCCCAGGCCGAACACGAAACGGACCAGCGAGGCCAGGGCTCCGACGGCCACCAGGAAGAGCATGAACTTCAAAAACAAGTGAAAGCCCTTGATTTCATTGATAATGATTCTGGCTGCGGCGGTCATTGCTGGGCCTCCTTGTGCTCTGCGTCATGCGCTTCCGGCTTGACCTTGCTGTTCTTGAAGCTCTCCTCCATCCTGATGCGCTCCTTGCGGTGCTGGAACCAGGAGACCAGGGAAAGGGTGCCCCCCACGGTCAGGAAGATCCCCGGCACCAGGCGCAGCGCCTGCCAGGTGTAGGAGGGGAGCGGACGCTTGGTGACCGGCTTGAAGCCGAGCTCGTCCAGCGGCTGATGGGTCAGGTAGAGGATGCTGGTACCGCCGGCCTCCTCCTTGCCGTAGATGGTCTTGAAATAGCGCTCCGGACGGTTTTTGATCCGTTTCTCCGCCTCTTTGAGCATGTCGGCACGGGTACCGTAGGTGATGGCAGTCGGGCAGGCCGTGGCGCAGGCCGGCTCCAGCCCTTCCTTGATGCGGCTGTAGCAGCCGGTGCATTTTCTGACCAGCGGGAAGGCCTTACTCCATTCGTATTTGGGCACGCCGAAGGGACAGGCCATCATGCAGAAGCGGCAGCCGATGCAGCGCGCGCTGTCGTAGACCACCGGGCCTTCGGCGGTCTTCTTGAAGGCACCCACCGGGCAGACCGAGGCGCAGGCCGGCTCGTTGCAGTGCATGCACATTTCCTTGTAAAAGGCGAACTCGTTCTGGCCGTTCTTCTGGTAGTCCTTGAACTTGACCCGCGTGAAGGTGTACTCCGACATCTGCGGCGGGTTCTGGTAGCCTTCGCCGGAAAAGAAGTGCGTCTTTTCCGCCTTGAGCTGGTTCCACTGCTTGCAGGCCACCTGGCAGCCGCGGCAGCCGGTGCATTTGGTGGTATCGATCAGAAATGATTTGGTCTTGTCATAATTGATGGGTGTGCTGCTCATGCTTTGTTACCCCCTTTCTCTATGTTGCAGAGGAAGGCTTTGAACTCCGGAATGTTGGTGTTGGCGCAGCCGACCGAGGCGGTCAGCACATTGGCGCTGTCGCCTTTCGTCAGGCCGGAATAGCCGAAATGCCACGGCATACCGACCTGCTCGACCTGTTTGTCCCCCACGGTGAACGGCTTGAGACGTGCCGTCACCAGCGCGATCCCTTCGATGGTGCCACGCTCGGTGGTCACCCGCACCTTGTCCCCTTTCTTGATCCCTTTCTGGCGTGCCAGGGTTTCGCTGATCTCGACGAACATGTCCGGTACCAGTTCCACCAGCCAGGGCAGGCTGCGGGTCATGCCGCCGGTCTGCCAGTGCTCGGTCATGCGGTAGGTGGTGCCGATGAAGGGGAACTTGCCCAGGTCGCTGGAGACGTTCTTGGGCAGTTTGACCACCGGGTTGTTCTGCACCTTGGAGAGCAGGTTGCGGGTCGGGCTCTCCACCGGCTCGTAGTGCTCGGGGAAGGGGCCGTCCTTGAGGTCCAGGCCGTAGAGCCGGCCATGGCCTTCGGCCACCATGATGAAGGGATATTTGCCCTCCTTGGCATCGTTCATGGGGGGCCAGGGACCGTCGGGCACATCCCCTTTCCACTTCTTCTCCAACGCGTCCCAGGCGATGACGGCCCGCTTGGGGTTGAAGGGCACGCCGTCCGGATTGACCGAGGCGCGGTTGTAGATGATGCGGCGGTTGACCGGCCAGCACCACGACCACTTGGGATACATTCCCAGGCCGGTAGGGTCGCCGGCGTCGCGGCGGGCCATCTGGTTGCCCTCCTTGGTGTAGGAGCCGCAGTAGATCCAGCAGCCGGACACGGTGGAACCGTCGTCCTGCAGGTATTTGAACATCGGGACCTGGTCCCCGGCCTTGAACTCCAGGGTCTTGTCCTTGTCCACAATGGTCGTGTCCTTGGTGAAATAGCCGTTGATCTCCTTGGCCACCAGGTGCACGTCAGGCTCGTGGCCATTGCCGTAGTTCCAGGCGAGCTTGGTGATCGGCTCCGGGAAGGTGCCCCCTTTGGCATAGAGCGCCTTGACCCGTTTGTGGAACTGGTCGATGATCCACAGGTCGCTCATGGACTGCCCCACCGGCTCCACGGCCTTGTAGCGCCACTGGGCCCAGCGGCCGGAGTTGGAGATGGAACCCTCCTTTTCCACCGACGAGGCGGCCGGCAGCATGAAGACCTCGGTCTGAATATCCTTGGGATTGACGCCGGGGCGTTTCCAGAAAATGGAGGTCTCGGTTTCCCACAGGTCGACCGTCACCAGCCATTTCAGCTTGCTGAGCGCCTGGCGGGCCGCCTGGGAGTCGGGACCGCCCACGGCCGGGTTCATGCCCATGCAGACAAGGCCCTCGATGCCCCCTTTGCCCATCTTTTCGATGATCTTGTCATAGGCGTAGTTTCCGCTGCGTTTGGGCAGCAGGCCGAAGCAGAAGTCGTTTTCCTTGGTGGCGTTATCCCCGTACCAGGCTTTCAGCATGCTGACCGTGTACTTGGGGGTATTGCCCCACCAGTTGGCGCTCTTGGGGTCCTTGGTCTTGGGGGTCCACTTCTCCAGGTAGGCCTTCAGGTCGACGTTGTCGAATTCCGGCGATTTCAGGTAGGCGGGCCAGGTGTGGAACAGCAGACCGTAGTCGGTGGAACCCTGCACGTTGGACTCGCCGCGCAGCGCGTTGACGCCGCCGCCGGCGATGCCGATGTTGCCCAGCAGCATCTGCAGCAGGGCCACGGCACGCACGTTCTGGGTGCCGTGGGTCGACTGGGTGATGCCCATGGCATAAAGGATCGTGCCTGCCTTGTCGGGACGCCCGGTGCCACAGAAGGCTTTGGCGACCTTGAGGTAGCTTTCCTTGGGAGTGCCGGTGATGCTGCAGACCGTGTCCACGTCATAGCGGGAGTAATGGACTTTAAGCAGTTGGTAGACGCAGCGCGGGTCCTTCATGCTCATGTCGCGACGGGGGTTGCCGGCGCCGTCAAGGGCATAGGCCCAGGCCTTGGGATCATAGGTCTTTTCCTGATCGTCGAAGGAGCAGAACATCCCCTCCTTGAAGTCGAACTTCTCGTTCACGATGAAGGCGGCGTTGGTATATTCGCGCACGTATTCCTCGTGGATCAGGTTGTGCTGCAGGGCGTAGTTGATCATGCCGCCCAGAAAGGCGATGTCGGTGCCCGGACGGATCTGGGCGTAGATGTCGGCTTTGGAAGAGGTACGGGTATAGCGCGGGTCGACGGAAATCAGCGTACCGCCGTTGTCCAGCGCCTCTTCGATCCACTTGAAGGAGATCGGATGATTTTCGGCCGGGTTGCAGCCGATGGCGAGGATTGCATCACTGTTCTTCAGGTCATTCCAATGGTTGGTCATGGCACCACGACCGAACGAAGCCGCCAGACCGGCGACTGTGGCGGAGTGTCATAATCGGGCCTGGTGTTCGAGCTGGGCCACTCCCATGGAGCGTGCGAACTTCGACCAGAGGTAGCATTCCTCGTTGTCGAGGCCGGCGCCACCCAGATAGGCCATGCCTTCGGTGCGATTGACGACGTATTCCTTGTTATCCTTCTTGTTGACTTCCGTGGCCTTGAAGGTCCTGTCGCGGGTTTCCTTCATGCGAAGGGCAATGCGATCCAAGGCCCAGTCCCACGACTTCTCTTCCCATGTGTCGGAGCCGGGGGCCCGGTACATGACCTTCTGCAGCCGGCGCTCGTTGACCGCCACCTGGAAGAGCGAGCTCCCTTTGGAGCAGAGCGAACCGCGGTTGATCGGATGCTGCGGGTCACCTTCGATATTGGCGACCTTGCCGTCCTTGGTGTGCACGATCAGGCCGCAGCCGACCGCACAGAAGGGGCAGATGGTGGTGGAGCTTTTCAGCCCCTTGGTGCGCAATGCCGGTGCATCGGCATTGGCCTCGCCCTGCTTGGGCAGGGCCATGCCGGCCGCTGCCAGCGCCCCCCCCTGCAGGAACTGCCTACGTGACATTCCCATACAACACATCTCCTTTCATTGATGACACTGAGAACCGTGTCCGTATATGAGCAAAAGTGCGCAAAACTGTCTCGATCACTTCAAGCCACGGTGTATACGGCAAGTGGTGTGCCAATATTGTTTACATGATCGGGATGAGACGGCGCCGTGCGGCCGGCTGCGCGATTCCGGCGTAAACAAAGGAAAGGGGACGAGGGTCTGCCAGGCACTTTTTTCGATTGCCAACTGCGCAAAATTGTCCAATACTGTGCAAAACTGTCTTGATTACAAAAACTGAAAAGCAATGGAACGCGGATTTACGCGGATGCGGCGGATCAATGCGGATTTTCAATCAGTTTTCGGCTTATCCGTGAAAATGTGCTCAAATCCGGCCTTTTCTTTAGGCCCGTTCTGTGGGTCCGCGTTCCTTTGCTTTTGATGTTGACTTTTAGCAGGCTGCTGAAATTCCCAGGTTGTTCAAAAATGGGGAGATCGTCGCACCCGCAGGAAGCCCCGCGGAGGCCCTCACCCGGCCTTTGGCCACCCTCTCCCCAGAGGGAGAGGGAACAGAATGCCCTCCCCCTCTGGGGGAGGGATAGAGAGAGGGCTGCAGCGCTACGCCGCACAATTTCACGTGTGAGATTGGACCGCGGAGACTCCCGGAGGGTGAGGCCGCAGGCCGAAGTCACAAGAGGGCTGACGAGGACGTCGGCGAAATGCCCGTTTTTCAACAACCTTTTACAAAAGGAATACACGATGGCACAGATCTGTATCTGCGACGACGAGGAAGGCATCCTCAAATACCTCAAAAAACTGCTCAAAGGACATCAGGTCACCACCTTCAGCCGGGGGGTGGACCTGCTGGCGCACCTGGAATCGCCGGCCGGGGAGCGGGTGGGACTGCTGCTGCAGGACCTGCGCATGCCGGACATGGACGGCATCCAGATCCTGCAGCGCCTCAAAGAGAAACGCCCGGAGCTGCCGGTGATCATCATGACCGCCTTTGCCACGGTGGACGACGCGGTGCGGGCCATCAAGCTGGGGGCCTACGATTACGTCACCAAGCCCTGCCCCAACGAGAAACTGCTCGGCATGGTGGAGAACGTACTGCACCTGCGCCGCCTGGCAGCCGAGAACCGGCGCCTGCGGGAAGAGCTGTCCGGTGGAGCACCGGAACCGATCGTCTTTGCCAGCCCCCGTTTCCGCGAAGTCTACGACCTGACCCTCAAGGTGGCCTCCAGCGACGCCAACATCCTCATCCTGGGGGAATCGGGCACCGGCAAGGAGTTGATCGCCAGCGCCCTGCACCACAACAGCCCGCGCCGCAACCACCCCTTCGTCTCCCTCAACTGCGCCGCCCTGACCGACACCCTGCTGGAAAGCCAGTTGTTCGGCCACCTGCGGGGCGCCTTCACCGGCGCGGTGACCAACCAGAAGGGCATGCTGGAGGAATCGGACGGCGGCACCCTCTTCCTGGACGAGATCGGCGACGTGAGTCCGGCAGTGCAGGCCAAGCTGCTGCGGGTCATCCAGGAACGGGACTTCATCCCGGTGGGCTCCACCCGCCCCAAAAAGGTTGATGTGCGCTTCGTGGCCGCCACCAACAAGGACCTGCAGCGGGAGGTAGCCGAGGGGCGCTTCCGCGAGGACCTCTATTACCGGCTGAACGTGATCACCCTCAACCTGCCGCCGCTCAGGGAGCGCCCCGAGGACATCGAGCCGCTGGTGCGGCACTTCCTGCGGCGCTTTGCCGCCCGCATGGCCAAGGATATCAGTGCCATCGCCCCTGACGCACTGGCGGCCCTGCAGAACTATGGCTGGCCCGGCAACGTGCGGGAGCTGGAAAACGTCATGGAGCGGGCAGTGATTCTCACCGCCGGCAGCGCCATCACCACCGCCGTCATCCCCCTGCGGGGCGTGCAGAGCGCGCAGACGGCTGCGCCTGCCCTGCCCATGCCTGTGCAGCCTTCCGCCATGGTCCCCCTGGAGGAGATGGAGCGTCAGCACATCGAGGCGGTGCTCAAGGGGAACAACTACAACAAGAGCCGCACCGCCGAGATCCTGGGCATCTCGCGCCGGACCCTGGACCGCAGGATCGCCGATTTCGGGCTGATGGGGGAATAACCGCACTCATGCCCTGTACGAATCGCCACTTCACATCTGCATGCAACCTGCTCGATACCTGGACGGGAGACTAAATCCATGCAGCGCGTCCGCACCCCCATCCGCCGCAAACTGATCTTCGCCACCCTGACTCCGCTCTGTGCGGCGATCCTGCTCTGCTGGCTGATCGGTTCGCTGCTGATCACCGACCGCATCTTCCGCCAGGCCCAGCAGAATGTGATCAGCGACCTGAACCTGGCCCGCAAGGTCTATCAGGACGAGGTCAACCATCTGGCCGGCATCGTCAAGGTGGCCGGCCTGGATCCCGCCATGGCCGGCTACCTGGCCTCAGGCCGGCTGCCGATGCCGGAAACGGCCCTGCGGCACCTGCTGCACGAGGAGCGGCTCAGCTTTCTCAACATCATCGACAGCACCGGAGTGGTGCGTTACCGGGTTGCCAACCCCCAGCGCAGCGGGGACCGGATCGGAGATGACCCGCTGGTGGCCAGCGCCCTGAAAGGGGAGCCGGCCGGCGGGGCCCAGGTCTATGACCGGGAACGCCTGTCCCTGGAAAATCCTGCCCTGGCCCGTGCGGCGAGCATGCTGGTCAGGCCCACTCCCCATGCCCGCCCGGTCACCCATCACACCGAAGAGCGGGGACTGGTGCTGGTGGCGGTGGCGCCGCTCCTGACGCCGGACGGACAAGTGGCCGGGGCCCTGCAGGCCGGCTTCATGCTCAACGGCGACAGCCGGGTGGTGGATACCATCACCCGCATCGTCTTCGAGCGGGAGGGAGGGGGTGCGGCCACGGTGTTCCTGGGCGATATGCGCATCGCCACCAACGTGCGCGACGCGGCCGGGGACCGGGCCATCGGCACCCTCATGTCCCAGGAAGTAGCGCGGGTGGTCCTCACCCAGGGCAGACAATGGAGTGACCGGGCCTTTGTGCTGAACGACTGGTTCATCTCCGCCTACGAGCCGATCAGCGACCCGGCCGGCACGGTGATCGGGGCATTGTACGTCGGCATGCCGGAACAGCCGCTGCTCGATCTCAGAAAGAACCTCAACCTGCTGACCGGCGGGGTGCTGCTGGTGGTGGCCCTGATCGGCATCACGCTCTCCACCTGGATCGGCAGCCGTCTGGCCCGGCCGGTGCGAGCCCTGGCCGAGGCGGCCCGCCGCATGGCCACCGGCGCCCCCATCGAACCGATCGCGGTCAGGGGGGACGACGAAATCGCGCTCCTGTCCGAAGAGTTCAACACCATGGCCCGCGAGGTCAGCATACTGAAGCAGACCCTGGAACAAAAAGTGGCTGAGCGCACCTGCCAACTGGAGGAGAAGAGCCGGCAGTTGCTGGCTGCCCAGAAGGAACTGGCCAAGTCGGAGCGACTGGCGGGGTTGGGACTGCTGGCAGCGGGCGTGGCCCATGAAATCAACAATCCCCTGGCCATTATCCGCGGCAATGCCGAGCTGCTGCAGGCCGCCATTCCGCCGGAGCACGAGGACCGGGAAGAGGTTGATGCCATCGTGGGCGAGGCGGTGCGCATCGGCCGCATCGTCAACAACCTGCGGGCCTTCTCCCGCAACGGCCTGCAGCACCTCTCACGCTTTTCCCTGGGTGAGCTGCTGGACAGCATTCTGGACAGCATCGGACACCAGATTCCCCTGGAACACTACCGGGTTGTGCGGGCCTACTGGGGCAGCGACCTTGAGATGGAGGGGGACCGGGACCAGTTGCGTCAGGTTTTCACCAATCTGGTGGTCAACGGGTTGCAGGCCATGCCCGAGGGGGGAGAGCTGCGGGTTGGGCTGGAGCAGGAAGACGGCGACCGGGTGCGGGTGATGGTGCAGGACCATGGCCGCGGCATCGGCGAGGAAGACATGAACCGGCTCTTCACCCCCTTCTTTTCGACCAAACCGCATGGCACCGGCCTGGGATTGGCGGTTTCCTACGGCATTGTCAGCGACCACAGGGGGGAAATCCGGGTAGAGAGCAGGGTGGGAGAAGGAGCGATCTTTACAGTCGTGCTGCCGCTCCGGCAAGAGAAAGGGCTGCCTGCCGCCCATTGACGGACGGCAGGCACAGCGGGGGAATCGTCAGGGGGAAGGCAGCGCTGCTATGGTGTGGCCGCTTTCACGCAGCTCACCTACCACCAGTTCCGCCAGTCCCGGCAGTTTCTCCGCGAGAACGGGGGACAGCTCCACGCCGGCCTCGTAGGAAGCGGGAATCGCTCCCAGCAGGGTCACCTGCTCCGGACAGCGCCCGCGGATCTCGGACAGGGCCAACACTTCCTGGATGCCGATCTGATGCGGGGACAGCTTGACCGGCAACCTGCCCAGCATGAAATCATCCTTCTCGTAGCGGTAAATATCCCCCGGTTCCCCTTTGGCCTCGACCACGTCCACCAGGTAGACCTGGTCGGCCTCCTCCAGCCAGTGGGTCACCATGATCCCCAGGGTCCCGCCGTCGTACAATTCCACGTCTTCCGGAAATTGGTAATTATCCTGCAGATATTTGACGAAATGAACGCCGAAGCCCTCGTCCGAGAGGAGCAGGTTACCGGCGCCGAATATCAGTGTTTTCATTAGTTAGAACCTTTTTTCACCGCAGAGGGCACGGAGGGCACAGAGAAAACCGAAATCTACAGAGGGGGAAAACAAAAGTCTTCCCCCGCCTTCCTCCGTGTCCTCCGCGGTAAACTTGTTTTTTACATCACCTTAACTTTAGTAATTTCTTTCCCCTCCGGATCGATGGTATGCACGGCGCAAGCGATGCAAGGGTCGAAGGAGTGGATTGTGCGCAGCACCTCCAGCGGTTTTTCCGGCTCGGCCACCGGGTTGCCCACCAGCGATGCCTCGTAGGGCCCCAAGGCTCCTTTTTCGTCGCGGGGCGAGGCGTTCCAGGTGGAGGGTACCACGGCCTGGTAGTTCTTGATCTTCTTGTTCTCGATCACGATCCAGTGGGACAGGGTGCCGCGGGGCGCTTCATGGAAGCCGACCCCTTTGTATTCTCCCTTGGGGATCTCGGTCGGATTGGCGTAGACCTTGTCCCCTTTGCCCACGTTCTCGACCAGCTTGTCCAGGTATTCCAGCGAGTAGTCGGCCATCAGATGGGCCCGGATGGCGCGGGCGCCCAGGCGGCCCATGGTGGAGTGCAGGTCGTTCACACCGACGCCGATCTTGGCGCAGCTGGCGTCCACTAGCTTCCTGACTTTTTCGTTACCCCCGGCATACGCTGCGAACAACTGGGCCGGCGGGCCGACCTGGACTGGTTTGTCGTGCAGGCGGGGTGCCTTGCACCAAGTGTATTTGCCGTTGTCCTGGAAATCGGTGTAGTTGGGCTTGGTCTCCCCCTCCCAGGGGTGCAGAGTACCGTTCCCCTCGTACCAGGCATGGGCCACGTTTTCCTTGATGTTGGCGATCAGGTCCAGGTCCTGGTGGTTGGTGACGATGCGGGCCCGCTTGAGATCCCCTCCGGTGATGATGGCCCCCGGCAGGGCGAATTTGGTGTTTTTGGTATCTTCGGCCATTTCCGGCACGGCCAGGTAATTGACCACGCCGCGTCCGTACTTGAACCACTCCTTGTAGATCGAGGCGATGGCCACCATGTCGGGATAGTAGACCTTCTGGACAAAGTCGCGGGTCTCTTCCATCAGGGCGCGCAGGGCCGCAATCCGCTCCATGTTGATGGTGGCCAGGTTTTCCATGTTGAGTGCCGTGGCCACCCCGCCGACGCAGAGATTCTGGATATGGGGGTTCTTGCCCCCCAGGATGGCGACCGCCTGGGCAGCCTTGCGCTGGTAGTCCAGGGCCTTGAGGTAATGGGCCACAGCCATCAGGTTGGCCTCGGGCGGCAATTTCATGGCGGGATGCCCCCAGTAGCCGGAGGAGAAGATGCCCAGGCGGCCCGTGTCCACGAACGACTTGAGCTTCTTCTGCACGGCCTTGAACTCGGTCTCGCTGTTGCCGGGCCAGTCGGAGATGCTTTGTGCCAACTGGGCGGTCTTCTTGGGGTCGGCCTTGAGGGCCGAAACCACATCCACCCAGTCCAGGGCCGACAGGTGGTAGAAGTGGACGATGTGGTCCTGCACCGAGTGCTGGGCCATGATGATGTTGCGGATGTACTGGGCATTGAGCGGCACGTCCACTTTCAGCGCGTTCTCCACCGAGCGGATCGAGGAAATGGCGTGCACGGTGGTGCAGACGCCGCAGAAACGCTGGGCATAGATCCAGGCATCCTGGGGGGGGCGGTCCTTGAGGATGGTTTCGATGCCGCGCCACATCTGGGCCGAGGACCAGGCGTTGCTGACGCTGCCGCCGTTGACTTCCACGTCGATCCTGAGATGACCTTCGATGCGGGTGATGGGGTCAAGGGTAATGCGGGCCATGTATGTTACCTCCGAATGGAATTCTTAAAAATCTGACTGCGATAGAACACGGAAAAGGCAGAAAAAGCGGATCACTGCAGATAAAACGCAGATACCTTTACTATGTCGATGTGCTTTCATCTGTGGTTGGCAATGTTCTCGTAAAAGATGCTTTAAAATCTGTTGTTATCCGTTTTTTCCGCATTTTCCGTGTTCCATCAGGGATTACGCTTTTTCCGCCCCGCCGAGCGGGACCTCATGCTCCCCCGCCTGGGCCGCGGCGTGCTGCTCGCGGGTGTGCAGGCGCGGCAGGACCGGCAGGATCTTGACCAGCACCTGGTAGCCCAGGATCTCGAAAGCCACGATGCCCACGGTGATCATCAACTCGGCCAGGGCCGGGAAGTAGCGCCATCCCTTGCCCGGATTGAAGCCGATCAGATAGACGTTGAAGCGGTACAGGGCGCCTCCCAGCACGATCAGGGCCGCCGATACGAACAGCCAGCGGATGGATTCGCGCTTGCGGCCGCTGAACAGCAGCAGCGATCCTCCGGCTATCAGACAGAACTCCAGCAGGAAGAAGCGCGAATAGAAATCCAGGGACAGTACGGCGCCCAACTGACCACGCCAGGCAAGGTCGCCGATGACGACCGTCAGCCAGATCACCGTCAGCCAGGGAACGATGCGCGCCATGCCCGCCAGTTCCTTGGTTTCGAAAGGACGCTTGAAGGCGTAGCAGGAGATGACCGATTCCAGGATGGCGATGGAGTAGCCGATGTACATGCAGTTGATCAGGAACAACAGCGGCAGGAAGCCGGTGTGCCAGAGCGGATGCAGCTTGGTGGAGGCGATCAGCAGCAGCGAGCCCAGGGAGGACTGGTGCATGGTCGGCAGGGTGATGCCGAGTACGATGATGAAGATCAGTACCTTGTCCAGGCGCGGCTTGAGCCAGACCGCCAGCTCCCTGACCCGTTCCAGCCGGTCGGTGATCTCTTCCGGCCGCCCTTTCAGCTTCAGGCGGGAGTACAACTTGTCCAACAGGAATTGCAGCGTCTTCCACTCGGTCTTTTCCAGGGTGGTCAGAATGGCCGGCAGAAACTCCATGACCAACACGGTGGTGTAGGCCATGACGCACAGGGCCACCTCGAACATGGCCGAGTTGGCCTGCCACTTGGACGGGATGAAGAAGTTGTAGGCGTTCCAGGGGCGCCCCACGTCCACCATGACCGAAAAACCGGCCAGGCCGTAGCCGAACATGCTGGTCAGGATGGCGGAGCGGATCATGGGGTGGTAACTCATGCGGTTGCGGATGTAGACCAGGATGGCCATGGCGTAGCCGCCGCACGCGATGGCCGTGCCGGTGGCCACGTCGTAGGTGATCCAGATCCCCCACGGGTAGCCGTCGCTCATGTTGGAGACCGCCCCGATCCCCTTCACGAAGCGCAGGATCACCAGGCCGAATCCGATCAGGGTCAGGACCAGCAGGACGACGAACGAAGGAGTAAAGATCTTCGCGTCGTGTGTTTGAAATTCATCGTGCCCCATCGCTCCCTCCCGTTGCATCGCTATCGCTCTTTTCTGTCTTGTCTTTTTCCACCTCACCGTGTCCCTTCATGTTCTTGACCGCGATGAAGCACAGCGTGCCGTAGAGCGCTACCGGCGCGATGAAGCCCTTGTAGATGGTGTGCTGGATCTTTTCCGAGAACTCGGCCGGCGCTTCGTCCTTGAGAACCGGCAGGCCGAGCTTGTTGAACTGCATGCTGGTCAGGTAAAGGTGGTTGGTGCCCCCCACCTCTTTTTCGCCGTAGATGTGATTGACGTATTTGCCGGGATGTTCCCGCAAACGCTTGGACGCCTCTTCCAGCAGATCCTTACGCTTGCCGAACTTGATCGCGCCCACCGGGCAGACCTCGGCGCAGGCCGAGATTCCCTTCTGGCGCAGATTGGTGTTCTTGCACAGGTCGCACTTGACGATCTGGGGTATGGCCTTGTCCCACTGGAACTTGGGAATGTTGAAGGCGCAGGCCACCTGGCAATAGCGGCAGCCGATGCAGGTGTTCTTGTTGTAGTCCACGATGCCGGTTTCCGGATCGCGGGTCATGGCGCTGACCGGACAGACCGACACGCAGGAAGGCTTCTGGCAGTGCATACAGGAGTACTTGACGTAGGACCACTCCCGCTCCGACTCCTTGAAAAGCTTGATCAGCGTACGGGTAGAGCCGGACAGGTCCTGGGGAGCATCCCACAGGCCGTCGTTGTCAAAGGGAGCCCGTTCGTAGGAGAGGCTGCCGTAGTCGCCGTTCACCCGTTTGCAGGCTGCCATGCAGGCCTTGCAGCCCACGCAGCGGGTGGCGTCGTAGAGCATGCCCAGGGTTTCGTTGTTGATCCTGTGCGCTTCATTGGCCCTGGCCGATTTCCCCGCCAGGAGCGCCGCGCCGGTAGCGCCCAGGATCTTGAGAAACTGGCGTCTACTCGGTTTTGCCATGGTCGTCCCCCTTGTCCTGGCCATCGGGGAGCCGCTTGGCCATCATCACCCCCGCACCGATGGCGGCACCGGCAGCCAGACCGATCACGCCGGTGGTCAACGGATCGGGACCCTTGCCCTTTTCCTTCAGGTCAACCGGAGCATAGCTGTCGAAGGGGGTCGGCTCGTGGATCTGGACCTTGTCGGCAATGGCGGTCTTGAAGAGGATGTCCGGCTCGGTGCAGCCGATGCAGGGATGCCCCACCGACACCGGCCAGACCCCCACGTCGTTGAAGCGCTGTACCGAACAGTTGGCAAAGGTGGCCGGTCCCTTGCACCCCAGCTTGTAGAGGCAGTACCCCTCGGCATGGGTCGGATCGCCGTAGGCCTTGGCAAAGCGGCCGGCATCGAAGTGAGGGCGCCGCTCGCAGTGTTCGTGGATCTTGCGACCGTAGGCGAACTTGGGCCTGCCCATCTGATCAAGCTCCGGCAGTTTCTTGAAGGTGGCGTAGTAGAGCACCGTGGAGAGGAAGTTGTAGGGGTTGGGGGGACAGCCAGGAATGTTGATGATCGGCTTATCCTTGACGATGTCCCGCACTCCCACGGCGCCGGTGGGGTTGGGACCCACGGACTGGATGCCGCCGTAGCTGGCGCAGGTGCCCATGGCGATGATGGCCAGGGCCCCTTCAGCCCCTTTTTTCAGCGAGTCCAGGGCGGTCTTGCCCGACACCTTGCAGTAGATGCCGTTGTCTTTGGTGGGGATGGCTCCTTCCACCACCAGGATGTAATTGCCCTTGTTGGCCAGCATGGAATCGTGCAGGGCCTTCTCCGCCTGGTGCCCTGAACCGGCCATGAGTGTCTCATGGTAATCCAGGGAGATCATGTCCAGGATCAAGCTCGAAACCGTGGGATGCGTGGAACGGAGCAGCGATTCCGAGCAACCGGTGCATTCCTGGAAATGGAGCCAGATTACCGCCGGTCGGTTATCCCCCTTCTGAGCCGCAGCGGCCACCTTGCTGACCATCCCGAACGGGAGCCCCAGCATGGCGGAAACCGTCACGCATGTTTTGATGAAATCCCGTCTTGAAACGTCGGGGAGCAAACCGTCTTTTTTCATCCCAATCCTCCGCGTGCCTCTATGTAATATGTATACGTGTAAACGAAGCCAGTATTAGCAAGTGGCGCGCCAAGTGTTATCGGGTCGAAAGACATTACCTAATGACTTGTAATAAAGAGGATTTTCGGCGGGGCCCGCTTCCGGGCGTTTGATCAGAAAGGAATAGTCTGTTTCATTGTGTCCCGAATATGTGTCGTTTTGTCCAGAAATGACGCAGCGCTGATCACCTTATCCACGGCATTGTGGCGACCAACATCCTTGCAGCTCATCGAACAGGGCCGCCCCTGACCGCCGGGCCCTGGGCCGCCGTATTGCAGACTTCGGACTGATGGAGGGGGCAATACAGGGAAGCCCTTGGCAGATTACTCCACCAGGGGCTTTCGAGGTCCGGTGTATGATATTGATCTCCAGGGCTATCTCGCCCGGCGTGCGTCCTCATACCGCATGGCAGACTGATACGCTGCATCACGGCCCCGCTCGGCATCGCGCAACTCGAAGTAATCGCTGGGCGTATTGACATTGATGAATGAGACAAAAGAGGGATCGAACAGGGCGACCTGCTCCATATTCATCTTGCTGACATTGGTCCGGTCGAAAAACGAGACGATGCGCCGCTGCCCGGACAGCAGGGCTGCCTCAATGGCGGCAAGACACCCCTTTCCGTAGACTGCATGGAGCGGTTCAAGACCCTGCGGGCTTTCCGGGATAAGGACACCCCCTGCATCGGCGCGGGACGCCAGGCGGCGGATCAACTCCTCCACCAGGTAGGGCATGTCGCAGGCAACGACGAATATGGCGGGATTGTTGCTGTGGTACAGGCCGGAGTGGATTCCCGCCAGAACCCCCATGCCCGCATGGATGTCGGGTACCTTCCGGCAGGGCAGGAAGTCGTACTGTTCAGGATTGTTGGTGACCAGCAGCACCTCGTCGAAGATGCCGGACAACCGGCGGTGAATCGCTTCCACGAACCGCCCACCCCGGTAGGGGAGCAGAGCCTTGTCGCTTCCCATGCGGGATGAGCGGCCTCCGGCCAGAATGACACCGGTCACACCGGGTATGGTATTGTGATAATTCATATCATCTCCCCCGTTCGAATCCCTCCCGCGCCGCCAGCAGGTCCAGGTGGATCGTCAGCAGATCCTCCACGTCCAGCGGTACGTCAGCATGCCCCTTTCGCGAATCCCTGGTTTTGATGTAGCGGCTGCACGCCGTGCAGGTATCCACCCGCGTCGCGCCTTCGCCTGCCGTAAAGTAGCCGAGTTTTTTCACCTCTTCGTTACCGCAGCAGGGGCATTGCAGACGCTTGAAAGGCCAGCGGTACGTGCATGCGGAACAGGAGAGGAAGCGCCGTCCTTCGTCGCCTGCAATCTCCGCCATGGCGGGCCGGGAACCGCATACCGGGCAATACGCTTCTTTCCAGCCGTCGAGCTCTTCAGGGGCGAAGCCTGTTGCACATCGCTCCAGCGCAGCCTTGAGCGGGATTTCGAACAGATATTCCACCAAAGGCGCCGGCGTCCCCGTTGCCTGAGCGGCTTCCTCAATGACAATCCGCTCCCGCCCCAGAATAGCCCGTATAAGCCGGGCCGGATCCAGCCTGCCCTCAGTCAATGCAGCTCCAATGTCCGTCAAGCCGTCTGCTCCGTTGCGGCTGGACTGTGAAAGCACCCCAATAGCCCCCTTCAAAAACTCCGTACAAACGGAGACATCAATCTCAAGATCGCCGGAAGAGAGCAGCGGGAAACCATTCTCCAGCCGTTCCTTCAGCCCCTGCCGTTTGATACGGGGCTCGATCCCCGTCTCCCCCCCCTTTTCTTCAAGATAACGGAAAAGCTCCGCAAAAAGAGGGACCAGTTCGGCGTATTCAGGCAAGGCCATCTGCGCTTGCCGAAGCCAGTGGATCTTGTTGCTGTACGAAACCATCGCACCTCCTCACATTCAGGGAAAAGGGATTACTCTGTCCATCAGCCATCAGCCTTCTCTCCGGTCATTTCCCGGTACCACTTGGGATGATGCGTTTTTGCCCAACGCTTGCGCACGTTGCCGTAGAGCATGGCCTCGATGGTGCCCGGATTGCCGACAGTGGCCAGGTAGACATGCACCACCACGAACATGACCGCACCGACAAACAAGAGTCCATGAGTCATGAGCGAGAGTTGCACAATCCAGCGGGGAAAGGCTGTTGGCGCCCAGATGAACAGGCCGGTCAGCCCCAGGAGCAGAGTGGCGGCGGCGATAAAAATGGCGAACAGTTTCTGGCCCGGATTGTATTTGCCGATATTGAAATGGGACTCGCCCCGGGAGAGATAGCCGCCACGCTGCTTGATCCACTGTTTGTCATCCTCGTCGAAGGTGGAGACATCCTTCTTGTGGTTGAGGAACATGTACAGAGAGCTGAGGAAAAAAATCACGCCTGCGATCTTGTGGACCATGATGGCATTCTTGCCGCTGCCGAACAGGGCGAAATAGCCATTGAACAGCCGGGAGTAGAGTCCCAGCCCGGAGAGAAGCAGAGTGAAGAAACTGCAGGTGACGATCCAGTGGAGGACACGCTCGCTGGTACTGAAGCGCTCGATGTAGTTACTCATGGTGTTCCTCCTTTTCGGCTGCCGCATCGATCTTCTTGGGGCCGATGGTCACGTAGTGCAGCAGCATGGCGCCGATGCTGCCCCAGAATCCGAGAATACCCAGCGGCTTGATCACGTCCTTCCAAAGGAAGATGGAGACCGGGATGTGCGGGGCTGCCGGCAAGCCATATTTTTCCGGCGGCCCTTCAAGGGCGTACACCACGCCAAGCCCCCCCAGGTCTCCCACTCCGTACAGGGTCTTCTTGGTGGTTTGGGCCTTGGCGATCAGTTCGCTGCGGTTGCCGAACTTCAGGGTCTCGGTGGGACATGCCTTGGCACAGGCCGGTGTCATGCCACCTTCGATTCGGCTTTGGCAAAGATGGCACTTGCTGACTTTGTCATTGCCGTCGTAGCGCGGCACATTGAAAGGGCAAGCCGACACGCAGTACTTGCAGGAGATACACTTTTCCTTGTCGTAGGCCACGATGCCGTCTTTGGTGCGGTAAAGCGCCCCCGGCGAGGGGCAGACCTTCATGCAGCCGGCCTCGCCGCAGTGCATGCAGCGTTCGTTGAGGAACAGCCAGTTCACTCCGCCCGGTTCCTCCCCCAGTTCCACGAAGCGGATGCGGTTGTACAGCGCCGGGGTCAGGTCGCGCGGGTTCTCGAAGGCGCCCTGGTTGACCGTCTTGTCGGCATCCGTCTTGTTCCACTGCTTGCAGGCCACCTGGCACGAGCGGCACCCGATGCAGCGGGAGGTATCCACCATGAAGCCCTTCCTGTTTTCCGTCTTTACCATATCTGTCATGGCGCTCACCCCTTTCTCTGGATAGCGGCCATGAAGGCCTTGGTTTCGGGAATCATGGTGTTGGCGTCACCGGCAGTAGGGGTCAACAGGTTGGCGCTGTCCCCCACCCCTGGCGTGGACCAGCCGAAACAGTAGGGCAGGCCGATCTGGTGCACGACCTTGTCTCCGAGCTTGAAAGGCTGCATGCGGCGCGTCACCACGGCCACGGCCTCAACCTTGCCGCGAGCCGATGATACCTCCACAAGGTCCCCATTGCCGATGGATCTCTCCTTGGCCAGTTCCGGACTGATCTCGCAGAACAGGCGCGGCTGCAACTCCAGCAGCCAGGGGGTATTGCGGGTCATGACCCCGGTCTGCCAGTGCTCGGTCACCCGGTAGGTGGTGGCCACGTAGGGGAATGTGCCGTCATTGGCGGCAAAGGCGTCTTCTTTGATGTCGGTGCCGCTGAAATTTTTGGCAGCTGGATTGGACATCTGTTTGGACATGAAATTCTGCGCCAGGGGCGACTCCACCGGCTCGTAATGCTCGGGGAAGGGGCCGTCTTTCATGCCCGGCCCGAAGATGGCCGCCAGGCCGTCGGCCCGCATGATGAAGGGCTTCTTTCCCTCTTTTTCGTTGGACATGGGGGGCCAGGGGCCGTCGGGCACGTCCCCCACCCAGGCGCCCAGCTTGCCGTCCGGCAGCACGACTGCGGGATTCCAGTAGACTACCGCTTTTTTCAGGTTGTACGGCTTGCCGTTCGGGTCGCAGGAGGCGCGGTTGTAAATGATGCGGCGATTGACCGGCCAGGCCCAGGACCACTCCGGGAACAGCCCCAGTCCGGTGGGGTCCTTCTTCACCCGGCGGGCCATCAGGTTCCCCTTCTCGTTGTAGCTCTGGCTGTAGATCCAGCAGCCGCAGGAGGTGCTGCCGTCCGCCTGCAACTGGGCAAAGCCCCCGGTCAGCTCCCCTTTTTTGCCCAGAAGCTTCTTGGGGGTCCAGGGGGGCGGGGCGGGTGGCGGCGCCTCGCCCGGCTTGAGCTTGGGCTTGTCCTCCACATCCTCCAGGAAATAGCCGTTGATTTCCTTGGCCACCAGATGGGTGTCCACCGACTTGATGGTGCCGTCGGCCCGCTTGAAGCCGTAGTTCCAAGTCAGGTGGGTGAGCTGCTCCGGCAGAACGCCCCCTTCCCTGGTGTAGAGTTCCTTCAGCTTCTGGAACAACTCGTGGATGATCTCGGCGTCCGGCTTGCTCTGCCCCAGCGGTTTGACTGCGGTGTAGCGCCACTGGGCCCAGCGGCCCGAGTTGGTGACACTCCCCTCTTTCTCGAAGGAGGCTGCCGCCGGCAGCAGAAACACCTCGGTTTTGAGCTTGGCCGGGTCCATGCCCGGCCCTTTCCAGAATGAAGCGGTTTCGTTGTCGAACAGGTTGACCGCCACCATCCAGTCCAGCTTGGTCAGGGCGTTGCGTACCTTGGTGGAGTTGGTGCCGGAACAGGCCGGGTTCTGGCCCCAGGCGAAGAATCCCTTGAACTTGCCCTTGATCATGTTGTCGAAGATCATCATCCATGAGCCATTCATGCCGGGATCCAGCTTGGGGAGCCAGGCATAGCCGAAATCGTTTTCCTTGGTCGCCTTGGCACCGTAGATGGCCTTCAGGTAGCTGATCAGATACTTGTTGCGGTTGCCCCACCAGTTGGCGCTCTGTGGATCATTGGTCTTGGGAGTGTTTTTCTCGATGTAGGTGGCTGTATCCTTCTGATCGGCCGAAGGCACCGGCATGTAGCCCGGCAGGCTGTTGAACAGCAGACCGTGGTCGGTGGATCCCTGTACGTTGGACTCGCCCCGCAGGGCATTGACCCCGCCGCCGGCAATGCCGATATTGCCCAGAAGGAGCTGGATGATGGTCATGGTGCGGATGTTCTGGGTCCCTACGGTATGCTGGGTCCATCCCATGGCGTACAGGGAGGTGCCGGCCTTATCCGGTGCGCCGGAGGCAGCGTACAGCTTGTAGACTTCCAGAAGCTTCTCCCTGGGTGTGCCGGTGATCTTCGAGACCAACTCCGGCGTGTAGCGGGAGTAATGCTTCTTCATCAACTGGAAGACGCAGTTCGGGTCTTCCAGGGTAGCGTCTCTCTTGACGCTTTCATCCTCGTTCTTCTGGAACCCCCATGTCTTAACGTCGTAGCTGCGCTTCTTGGGGGCATAGCCGGAGAACAGGCCGTCCAGATCCCCCGGCATCCTGAAGTCGGCGTTCACCAGATAGGAGGCGTTGGTGTAATTGCGGACGTATTCGCCGAAATAGAGCTTGTTCTGGATAATGTAGTTGATCATGCCGCCCAGGAAGGCGATGTCGGTACCCGATCGGAGCGGAGCATACACATCGGCTCTCGCCGCGCTGCGGGTAAAGCGGGGATCGACGCAGATCACCTTGGCACCGGCGTCTTTGGCCTTCATGATCCAGCGGAAGGAAACCGGGTGGTTTTCGGCCGGGTTGGCTCCCATGATGAGAATTACATCGGAGTTTTTCAGATCGATCCAGTGGTTCGTCATTGCACCGCGTCCGAACGACTCTGCCAGAGCCGCTACCGTAGCGCTGTGTCAAATGCGTGCTTGGTGTTCGATATACACCAAGCCTAACCCCCTGAGGAATTTTTGATACAGGTAACACTCTTCATTGTCCAGGGCGGCGCTCCCCACCGAGGCCATGCCCATGGTGCGGTTCACCACCGCTTCGATCTCATTCTCCACCTCGGCGTTGCCCACCTTCTCCTTGACCTTGATCCTGGAGGTGGCTACGAAGGAGGTATCGCGGGTCTTCTTGACCTTTTTGGCGATCTCGTCCAGGGCCCAGTCCCAGGAAACCTCCTTCCACTCCGTGGCACCGGGGGCGCGGTAGAGCGGTTTGGTGATGCGGGCCTTGTTGTCGCGCAACTGGTAGATGGACGAGCCCTTGGGGCAGAGGGAACCTTCATTGATGGGGTGGTCCGGGTCTCCCTCGATGTTGATAACATTGCCCCCCAGGGTATGGACGATCATGCCGCACCCGACCGCGCAATAAGGACAGATGGTGGTGGTTTCCCTGGCGTAGCGGATGCTGAGTTCTTCCGCCCTTGCCTCCAGCGGCGACAGGTTCAGGCCAAGGGTGGTTGCCGCCAGCCCCGTTCCCGAGAGTTTCAGAAAGTCCCTGCGTGACACTCCCATAGATATTCCTCCCGATTATTTGATGGTGACGCATCCCCATGTACTCCCCCAAGAAGTCGGGAAACGATCATGGATGTACAAAAAACTGGAATTTTATAAATAAACCATTGTATCGTAATTACGTAAACCCAACCCAGATGCTTCTCAAATAAAATAAATTTTTAAATTAGTATGTTATATACATAATCTTGATCATAACGATGGCATGATGCGCATTAAACCTACATTTACAGCAACGCACGTGCCATTATTTATCCACGTAATAAAACAAAATTTTGCTATGTATAACCAGCTAAAATTGCGAAGCATCCGCAGTGGATTACGTGAGGCAACCCCTGGTAACCTGGCCGTTTTTGTATTCTTTTTTCCTGTGATGGATACTTTTTACACATTTCAATACGGAGGAGAGCGTGCCGGAGGCAAAGATCGCCATCTGCGACGATGAAAAGGAAATACTGCGCTACCTGCGGAAGATTCTGCAGGCCCACGGTTTTACCGTGGAGACTTACGGCGGGGGGCAGACCCTGCTGGACCGGCTGGAGGCAGACCCCGCCTTCAGGCCCGACCTCCTGCTGCTTGACGTGCAGATGGCCGGCATGAGCGGCATTGAGGTGATGCGGAAGGTGCGGGAACTCCGGTCCGGACTGCCGGTGGTGATCATGACCGCCTTCGGCTCCATAGATGCCGCCGTGGAGGCCATCAAACAGGGGGCCAACGACTACATCGCCAAACCGTTCCCCAAGGAAAGGCTCCTGGAGGTGTTTGAAAAGGCGCTGGAACGGGAATCGCTGCTGACGGAAAACCGGCGGCCCAGGGAAGAGCTGAACCTGAACCCGGCCTCCGACGAGATCGTCTTTACCAGTGCCAGGTACCGGGAGGTCTACGATATGACCATCCAGGTGGCGGCAAGTGACGCCAATATCCTGATCCAGGGAGAATCGGGCACCGGCAAGGAGCTGATCGCCCGGGCCATCCACTTCAACAGCACCCGGCGGGAGCGACGCTACCTCACCATCAACTGCGCGGCCCTGACCGATACCCTGCTGGAGAGCCAGCTCTTCGGCCACCTGCGCGGCGCCTTCACCGGAGCCACCACGACACAGCAGGGCCTCCTGGAAGCTGCCGACGGCGGCACCCTGTTCCTGGACGAGATCGGGGACATGACCCTGGCCCTGCAGGCCAAGCTGCTGCGGGTCATCCAGGAGCGGGAATTCATTCCGATCGGCGCGACTGCTCCCCGAAGGGCCGACATCCGCTTCGTGGCCGCCACCAACAGGGACCTGGAGCGGGAGGTACGGGAAGGCCGTTTCCGGGAGGACCTGTACTACCGCCTGAACGTGATCGCCATCAATCCGCCGCCGCTGCGCGAGCGAAAGGAGGATGTGCCCCCCCTGGCCCGACACTTCCTGGCCCGCTTTTCCGCGAAGATGCAGAAACAGGTGGACACCATCGCCGACGACGCCATGCACTGGCTCACGGAATACCACTGGCCCGGTAACATCAGAGAGCTGGAGAACGTCATGGAACGGGCCGTCATTCTGGCCCGGGGAAACCGGATTACGGCCGACCTCCTGCCGTTGCGCCGCAGTGACGGCATTCCCCTGCCGCCTGCCGGCGGAAGCGGCAACGACTCCCTGGAAACCATGGAACGAGGCCACATCCTCCGGGTGCTGAAGAAAAACGCCTGGCAAAAGAGCCGTACCGCCCGGGCCCTGGGGATCACCCGCAAGACCCTTGACCGAAAGATTGCCGAATATGACCTGAGCATTCCCCGGGAAAGGGGGGCGGAGAGGTAGGCCATGGGAAGGCCCCGCGTCTCCATCAGGCTGAAGCTGACCATCGGCGCCCTGCTGCCGCTGTTCGTAGCCATCCTCTTCTGTTCCCTGGCCGGCATCTCCCTCATCAACTCGCGCATCGACGCCCAAGCCCAGGAAAAGGTGCGCACCGACCTCAATTCAGCCCGCGAAGTGTACAACAACGAGATTGCCCACCTCCGCAACGTGGTGCGCTTTTCCGCCGGCATGCCCTTTATCGCCAAAGGGATGGTCGCCGGAGACCGGGAGAGGATTGCGGATCTGCTCTCCTCACTGCGCCATAACGAGCGGCTTGATATCCTGACCGCAGTGGACCGGAGCGGGCGCGTGCTGTTCCGGGCCGGAAACCCGGATGACCACGGCGACCTGATCAGGAACGATCCCCTGCCGGAGCGGGCCCTGAAAGGGGAAGTAACGGCCGGCACAGCGCTCTTCCCACCGGAGCGGCTGACCCTCGAAGGGATCGGTCTGGCGGACATGGCCGCCATTGATGTGATTCCCACCGAGCGGGCCAGGCCGGGAGTAAAAACGACCGAGCGTTCTGGCATGCTGCTGGTGGCCGCGGCACCGGTCAGGGACAGCACGGGCCGCATTGCGGGCGCCCTGTATGGCGGCATTCTCCTCAACCGGAACAACAGCTTGGTGGACAAGATCAAGCGGATCGTGTACGAGGGGGTCCGCTTCGAGGGGCAGGATGTGGGTACCGCCACCATCTTCCTGGACGACACCCGCATCAGCACCAATGTCCAGACCAAGGACGGAAACCGGGCCATCGGCACCCGACTCTCGGCCGAGGTGTACGACCGGGTGATCCTTAACCGGCAGAAATGGGTACACCGGGCCTTTGTGGTCAATGACTGGTACTTCTCGGCCTACGAGCCGATCCTCGACCTCCGGGGGGAGGTGATCGGCTCCCTCTACGTGGGAATGCGGGAACGGCCCAACACCGCCCTGAAGATGAACGTGGGTCTGCTGTTCGGCGCCGTGCTCCTGGGGGGCTCCCTGTTCGGCCTGGCCCTGTCCGGGTACATCGGCTCACGCCTGGCACGGCCGATCCGCGAATTGCAGCATTTGGTCAAACGCTTTTCCGCCGGCGAACGGGACCTGCATATCGGCGGCGTCACCAGCAACGACGAGATCGGCGACCTGGCCGCAGAGTTCAATGCCATGACCGCCACCCTCATCCGGCGGGAGGCGGAGATCAGGGAGTTCAGCAATGAACTGGAGCGAAAGGTCAGGGAACGGACCGCGGAACTGGAGGAGAAGAACCGGCTCCTGACAAAGGCCAGGGAAGAGCTGGTCAGGGCCGAGAAACTTGCCGCCGTGGGGGAGCTGGCAGCCGGCGTGGCCCACGAGATCAACAACCCCATGGCGATCATCCGGGGCAATTCGGAGGTATTGCTGATGGAGCTGCCACCGGGGCACCCTAACCGCGAAGAGGCGGAGATCATCGCCCGGCAGGTGGTGCGGGTCAAGGAGATCGTCGGCAACCTGCTCTCCTTTGCCCGCCGGAAGTGCAAGAGCGTGAAACGGGTGGAGATCGAGCCGGTTCTGGACGACATCCTGCGGCAGGTGCGGCACCAGGTGCCGCTGGAAGGGATCGAACTCCGGCGAGAATTTCCTCCCCATGGCACCACGGAGATCGACGGCGATGAGAACCAGTTGCGGCAGGTGTTCACCAACCTGATCGTGAACGGCCTGCAGTCCATGGAACAGGGTGGCACCCTGACCGTCCGGACCGGGCCGGACCGCCAGCCGGGGTTCTGCCGGCTCGAAATCGAGGATACGGGAACGGGCATACCGCAGGAACGGATCAGGGACATCTTCACCCCCTTCTTCACCACCAAGCAGACCGGCACCGGCCTGGGCCTCTCCGTCTCGTACGGCATCGTCAGGAATCACGGCGGAGAAATCGGCGTGCAGAGCGAGCCGGGCCATGGTTCCCGCTTCACGGTTACCCTGCCCGTGAGACAGACGGCAGCGCAGGCCTGAATATCCGGTAAGACTGTATCGGCCCATTTTTTTTGGAAGAAGCCGACCACATGACAAACAGTGCTTGATACTTTTTGTCCGACACTGTATCGTTTTGTCCCGTATACACCACCGGACCCTTTATTCCGATCAGGCTCCGGTCGAGAGGAGACAATCCGTGCCCACGATCTATGTCTGTGACGATGAAACCGATATCCTGCGCTACCTGGACAAGCTGCTGAGCGTGGCCGGCTACCGGGTGGAAACCTTCAGCCGAGGGACCGATCTGCTGGCCCGGCTCGGTGCGGCGGACCGGCGGGAATGTGACACAATCCTGCTGGATGTGCGCATGCCCGACATGGACGGCCTGCAGGTGCTCGAACAGGTACACAAGCGCTTTCACGACCTGCCGGTAGTGATCATGACCGCCCACGGCACCATCGACGACGCGGTTCAGGCCATCAAGCTGGGGGCCTACGACTACATCATGAAGCCCTTTCCCCGCGAGAAACTGCTGGGTGTACTGAAACGTCTGCTGGACCACCGCCGGCTCGCATGCGAGAATCGTCAGTTGCGCGAGGAACTGCAGCGCGGCACCGGGCGGTCTGATTCGATCGTTTTCCAAAGCACCGCTTTCCGGGAGGTCTACGACCTGACCCTGCAGGTGGCGGAGAGCGACGTCAACACCCTGATCATGGGGGAATCGGGCACCGGCAAGGAGCTGATCGCCAATGCCCTGCACCGCAACAGCCCGCGCCGGGGCAAGCCGTTCGTATCGCTCAACTGCGCCGCCCTGTCGGACACCCTGCTGGAAAGTCAGCTGTTCGGACATGTGCGGGGCGCCTTCACCGGTGCGGTCATCAACCAGAAGGGGCTGGTGGAGGAGGCCGACGGAGGCACGCTCTTTCTGGACGAGATCGGTGACGTCAGCCCGGCGGTGCAGGCCAAACTGCTGCGGGTGATCCAGGAAAAGGATTTCATTGCCGTAGGCTCCACCCGTCCCCGCAAGGCGGATGTCCGCTTCGTGGCTGCCACCAACAAGGACCTGATGACCGAGGTCCAGGCCGGGCGCTTCCGGGAGGATCTCTACTACCGTCTGAACGTCATTTCCATCAACCTGCCCCCGCTGCGGGAACGGCGCGAGGACATCGAACCGCTGGCACGGCATTTTCTGGATATCGCCACCCGCAGGATGAAAAAGGATGTGCGCGGCATCGACGATGACGCCCTGGGCGCACTACTGCGCTACGACTGGCCCGGTAATGTCCGCGAGCTGGAAAACGTCATGGAGCGGGCAGTCATACTGGCCAGGAACGGCACCATCTCCGCTTCGCTGCTCCCCCTGGAAAGGGAGCGTCGGGAGCACGCCCCGCCTCCGGCACCCGATGCGCTGGTGGCCCTGGAGGAGGTGGAGCGCCGGCATATCGAGACGGTGCTCCGCCAGACCGGTTTCCACAAAAGCCGCAGTGCGGAGATCCTGGGAATTTCGCGCAAGACCCTGGACCGCAAGATCGTTGAATACGGGATGGGAGACGAGCGCGGCGCATGAAGGGGCTGCGCTACTCCATACGCCTCAAGCTGACCCTGGCTACTCTGGTGCCGCTGATGGCCGCCATTGTCCTGTGCTGGCTGATTGGTACTTCGATCATCACCACCCGCTTCTTCAGCCAGGCCCAGCAGGGGGTAGAGACCGACCTGAGCGCGGCCCACGAAATGCTGCAGGGGGAACTGGCCCGATTGGGGGACAGCATCCGCCTCACCAGCCGCTCTCCGGAACTGTCGGCTGCACTGATCAGCGGACCGGCCGCCCCGGCCCTGCAGGTCGTGCTCAGGAATGAACGGCTCAGCTTTCTGACCCTGGTGGACCGCTTCGGGTTTGTACGCTACCGTGCCGCCAATCCGGGCAGCTCGGGAGATTCCCGCCGGGACGACAAGCTGGTGGCCGATGCCCTCAAGGGGGCGGCCGTCAGCGGTATCGCGCTGCTCGCACCGGAGCGGGCCGCCCGCGAGAATCCGCTGCTGCCGGGCCAGATGCGCATCTCCATTCTGCCCACCCCCCATAGCCAGCCCTACACCAGACAAATCGAAGAGCGCGGCATGTTTCTGGTGGCAGCCGCACCGGTGCCGGGGCCGGACGGCGAGGTAGCCGGAGTGGTCTACGGCGGCCTGCTGCTGAACAGCGACAGGCGCCTGGTGGACCGCATCTCCAGGGTCGTGTTCCGGCGGGGTGACAGCGTTGCCAAGGATGCGGGCAACACCACCATTTTCCTGGACGATGTGCGCATCGCCACCACCGTGCCGGATAACAGCGGCCAGCCGGCCGTGGGCAGCCTGATGTCGGCCGAGGTGCATGCCGCCGTCAGCCGGGGCGAGCGCTGGACTGGCAGCGCCTTTGTGCTGAACGAGCGCCACTTCTCCGCCTACGAGCCGCTGCGGGATTACCGGGGCGCGGTCATCGGGGCGCTCTATGCCGGGATGCCCGAACGCCCCTACCGTGAGCTGCGCTGGCAGATGAACCTGATCTTCTCCACGGTGCTGTTCTTCGTCACCCTGGTGGGCATCGGGCTTTCCGCCTGGCTCGGCAGCAGCCTTGCCCGGCCCATCAAGGCACTGGAAGAGGGGGTCCGGCGGATTGCGGCCAGCGAAGCTCTGCCCGACATTCCGGCGCAAGGTTCCGACGAGATCGCCTCCCTGGCCGGGGAATTCAATGTCATGAAACGCCGGCTGGCGGAGCGCGAGGAAGAAAACCTGTCGCTCAACCGCACCCTGGAGCAGAAGGTAATCGAGCGCACCGCGCAGCTCGAGGAGCGGAACAGCCAGTTGCTGGGCACGCAAAAGGAACTGGCCGAGGCGGAGAGACTGGCGGGCATCGGACTTTTGGCCTCGGGCGTGGCCCATGAGATCAACAACCCCCTGGCGATTATCCGCGGCAATGCGGAGTTGCTGGAACTCTACACCGGAGAGGGCTCCGGGGGCGAAGAGGTGGAAACGATCCTGCGACAGTCCGGACGCATCGAGCGCATCGTCCAGAACCTGCTGACCTTTTCGCGCAGCGGCATCAAGCAGTCCCGCCTCTTTTCGGTGGTGGCGCTGCTGGATGGCATTCTCGACCAGGTGGGACACCAGATCGATCTCGGACGCTGCACCATCGCCCGCAATTATCGTCACCGGGTGCTCTTCATGGAAGGGGACGAGGAACAGCTGCGGCAGGTTTTCACCAATCTGGTGGTCAATGCCCTGCAGGCCATGGACGGTCAGGGGCTCCTGACCATCGATGCAACGGCCGATACGGAGACGGAATATCTCACCGTGACCGTTGCAGATACCGGCCAGGGCATCCCTGCCGAGCATCTCAAGGATATCTTCACCCCCTTTTTCACCACCAAGCCGACCGGTACCGGCCTGGGCCTGTCGGTCTCCTACGGGATCGTCGAAAATCACGGCGGCACGATATCCGTTGCCAGCACACCGGGCAGCGGCTCGCTGTTCACCGTCACGTTGCCGCTTTCGTCCCCACCGCCCCTGCAATGAGGACATGACGACACGCGGCAAGAGGAGGGCTCATGAAGTTCGTGAACGTTCCGGGAATTACGTCGACAATGCTGGCATTGGCCATTGCAGGCTGCGGTGGCGGTGGAGGAGACGGAGGGCCAGCACCTGCCAGGGCGATCGTCAAGGTGCACACAGCCGGAACACTGCCGGCCAACACGTCGATCGGCACCATTCAGGCAACGGTCACCGCCAGCCCGGCCTCGGGACTGAGCATCGGGACTTCCGATGTGTCAGCGACCGGTAATGGGGCCGCCCCGGACGCATTTCTGGCGCCCAATACCGCCGCCGTGGGGGCCGTGGTGCTTGGCCTCATCAGTGCCAACGGAATCCCGGCTGGCGAATTCGCTACCCTGACCTACCACATCGCTCCAGGAAACGTCCCGGCGGCAAACGTTTTCGGCATCGCGGGGGGCTACAGCGTCACCAGCCCGGAAGGGGCGCCGCTTTCCGGCATGACGGTCGCCATTCAGAGCGTCACATTTCAATAGCAGTACGGGCCTGAGGTATGAATTCCGCCACCACGCAGAGACACGGAGGCGGAAGAAAAAGAAAAGGCCGGTTCGGGTGAACCGGCCTTGCGTTATCATTGTGCCCCTGAGGAATCCGCAGCTATTTGTCAGCTACGGGTTTTACGCGCGATCGATAGTCTTTATAGCCAATCGCGGGAGCAGGAGCACAACTCTTATGAGTTCAGAAGCCGCATCGGGACTTTCATTCCCGGATACTCTCATGGGAATACCGTCGGGATTACTCGTCTTTCTGCTGCTTCTGATTCAAGGATACTCCTCTGGAATAAAAAAACAACGGACAATTTTCCGGGGAGCTCACCCTCCTCCGGCAACGGTCTCACCCGAAACACATACGTCCAACAAGAACTCCGCGGTTCATTAACCTCCCCGGGCGGACGTGATCAGCCTGATCCCCAGAATGCCCATGACGCCGCCCGCAGA
This sequence comes from Geobacter sp. SVR, assembly GCF_016865365.1. Classification (NCBI taxonomy): domain Bacteria; kingdom Pseudomonadati; phylum Thermodesulfobacteriota; class Desulfuromonadia; order Geobacterales; family Geobacteraceae; genus Geobacter; species Geobacter sp. SVR. Next base: position 512,542 of record NZ_AP024469.1, on the reverse strand, counting down.
ACGATCCACCCATGCCTTGTACCGCAGGTAGGCCGCACGCGGGCCGTCAGCGGACAGAACCGCTGCTACCAGCGCATACCAGCCGGTTTCGATGATGAAGATGATCACGACCGTGCCCACACCGAGCAGCACAGGAAACGTCCGGGGCAGAAATGCGGCAAACACGCTCGCATACACCACGGCCGCTTTGGGATTGCTGATCTGTGTTCCAAGCGCCAGTACAAAAGCGCGCGCTGCGGTTCTGCCCGGTCCGGCGGTTTCCGACCGAAGCATGAGCGGCGTGGCAGCCCCCCTCCAGATTCTGCATCCCAGGTAGACCAAGTAGAACCCGCCGGCGATCCTCAAGACCAGGTATAGTCCCGGAATGGCAGTGAAAGCGGCCTGGAGGCCGGCCAGGGCCGCGATGGCGAACAGAACGCCACCCACCCCCATGCCGAGGGCCGCTGCCAGGCCGGAAGAGCGCGACGAAGCCACGGCCGTGCGTGCAACCATCAGGAAGCTTGGCCCGGGGCTCATGGCGCCGATGGCTATGGCCCCTGCGATCCCGAGCAGTGGAAAAATGTGCTGCACTTCGTTCTCCTGTGAATAATGGAATACCAGCTCCGTGCTCCTGAGCAGGCTGTCAACCCGCCGCAACTCTGCGATGCCGAAAGTTTCGCCACAGCGCCGCTGCCCCCGGCCCTTTCAGGTATCGATCGTCTCGCTGATCATCCGGTGCAGCATAGCCATGTCAAAGGGTTTCTGGATGAAACTCATATCCGCCCCCATCACCCCCTTGTTCGAGAACACCTCGAAGGAGTAGCCCGACATGTAGAGCACCTTTATGCCCGGTCGGAAGATTTTGATCCGGTCGATCATATCCTTGCCGTTCATCTCGGGCATGATCACGTCGCTGAGCACGATATCCACCGGTACCGCCTGATCACCGCAGATGCGGATCGCCTCATCCGGGTTGGACGCCACCCGCACCGCATAGCCCAACTCCTCCAGCATCATGACCGTCATGCCGCGCACCGTCTCGTCATCCTCCACCAGGAGCACGGTGCCGGAGCCGCTCAGGGAGGCCGGATGCTCCCGCACTTCCGGATCGGGAAGTATTTCCAGACGGGGCAGGAATATGCTGAACACGCTGCCGTAGTCCGGCTCGCTGTACACATTGATGAATCCGTTGTTCTGGGTGACGATACCGTAGATGGTCGCCAGGCCCAGGCCGGTGCCTTTACCGATCTCCTTGGTAGTGTAAAAAGGCTCGAAGATATGCTTCAACTGCTCACGTTCGATGCCATGGCCGGTATCGCTGAAGGTCAGGCGGACATAATCACCCGGCTTGGCATCCAGGTGGTTGTTGCAGTAGATCCGATCCACGGCGGTGTTGGCGGTCGATATCGTCAGACGGCCACCGGCGGGCATGGCATCGCGGGCATTGACAGCCAGGTTCATGACGATCTGGTCAAGTTGGGTGGAATCCAGCGTGACCTGCCACAGGTCGTCGGCCAAGTCGAAGGTCAGCACGATATCCTCTCCGATCAGGCGGGGAAGCATCCGCCGGGTATCGGCCAGGGCATGGTTCAGGTTCAACGGCCTGGGGGATATGGCCTGCTGCCTGGAAAAAGCCAGTAATTGTGCGGTGATTTCACGGGAGTGGCCGGCTGCCGTGATTATCCCGTTCAGGTTGTGCCACAGTTTGCTCCCTTCGGGAGCCGCGAGTCTGGAAAGTTCCGCATAGCCGAGAATGATGGTCAGCTTGTTGTTGAAGTCATGGGCGACCCCGCCTGCCAGACGCCCGATCGATTCCATCTTGAGGGACTGGCGCAGCTGTTCCTCCAGTCGGCGCTGTTCGGTAATGTCCCGGGAGATGCCGAACAGGCCGATCACCGTGCCCTGTTCATCGTTGATCGGCCCCTTGGTGGCAAGGAAGATCCGTCTGCCGTCGATGGTGGTCAACGATTCCTCCCTCGTCCTGGTGCCGGGCTGTGCGATGAGGTCACGGTCGGCCTCCATCTGCAGCTGCACTTCATCGGCGGGAAGGAAATGGGTATCGTCACGGCCGATGATCTCTTCTGCCGGCCGGTTGTACATCCTCGCCACTTCATGGTTGACGATCAGGTAACGCCCGGCAGTGTCCTTGGCAAAGACCGCATCGGTGGTTCCCTCGATGATGTTGTCCAACAGCATCTTCTGCCTGACCAGCCCTGCCTGGCTGGCCCGGAGTGCATCCTCGGTCCGCTTCCGGGCCGCCACCTCCCTTTTCAGATTCCACATGGCAAGCGACATGGCCAGCACCAGCGCCAGGCACGACAGCTCCAGCACCAGCAGGCGCCAATCCTGCCCCCCCTGCCGATACTTTTTGAGCCTCAGCGTCACGCCGCTGTCACCAGGCGTCACCTCCACACGGTGAACCAGTCCCTCATCAGCCTCCCCCCTCGAGGAAAGTTCGGCCAAGAGTGCTCCGGCGCCAATCAGGCTGATCTGGTATTGCCTGCCCTGCTCCTGCGAAACCAGTTCCTTCAGGATCCGCTCACAGGAATACACGCCGCCGAACAGCCCCAGGAACGTGTCCCCGCGGTATACCGGCACCCAGACCTCGAAGGATGGCTTGCCCTGAATGGCCTCGAAGGGACGGGTATAAACCGGTTGCCTGGTACGCATGGCCAGATCGGAGACCCGTTTCGGTTCCGGCAGGGTCAGCTTCAGCCCCATGATCTGGCGGTTCTCGGCGAGCGGGGCCACCCCGCGAATGACGAAATCCGCATCCACCCAGGTGATGTTGATCATTTCCGGGTGAAAGCGTACGTACTGAGAGGCCCGTTCCTGAAACGAGCGGGCGTCCAGGGTGCCGTCACCGCGCTGCTGGGCCAGCAACAGCAGATAATCCGCGTTTCCTTTCAGCCGTAACCGAACTGTCTCGCCCAACGATTCCCCACCGGAGACAAGTTCCTTTCGCTGTGATTGGACGCTGATCTGGTGCGTGAGCCAGAGTACGGCGCCGAATAACAGCAGAAAGGCAGCCAGCATGACGGCCGGACCAAACCAGGCGGCACCGCTTGTCCTGCGCAGGGGAACGGGAGTGCCTCCTTCTTGAGGTGGGGAATCTGGTGTAGCGGATCTGCTCATCGGCAACCCTCTGACCGGCTCAAATTAGCGCTCGATCATCTCACAAAAGATTCACGGAGTCACGCACTTACCTTGCCGGAAGAAAGATTCGACGGTGTAAAAGCGCAGAGGTCCTTTTCATCGTTTTTGTCGCAGAGGAAGAGGGCAGGTCCGGGAACAGGAAGGTGGGGAGCGGGGTTTCCCGGATATCATGATCGGCGGCGGCCGGGCCCGCGGAGGACGTAGCGATCCGGCTTTTGGGGACACTACATAGGCAAAGGGCTCCCCTGGGGGAGCCCTTTGCAAGGGACCGCTATGCTATGGCAACGGGATCGTCAGAGACCGGTCGTTCCCGAAGCCTGGGCCGAGGCGGCGCTTTCCTGGCTGCCGTCGCTGGCGGTGACCACGTAGTAGTAGGTGGTCCCGGCTGCCAGGCCGGTATGGGTGTAGGGGCTGCTGACGCCGCTGATCTTCTTGCCGTTGGAGGTAGTCACCCCCGGTGAGGTCGACCAGTACAGGTTATAGGAGCTGGCTCCGGTAACTCCATCCCAGGCCAGGCTGAGCTGCTTGGTCACGGGCGGGTTGGTGGATGCCGAAACCTGGGCCGAGGCGGCGCTTTCTCCGGCGCTGTTGACCGCGGTAACGATGAAGTAGTAGGTGCTGCCCGCGGAGAGGCCGGTTTTGACATAGGGGCTGGTCACGCCGCTGACCCGCGTTCCGTTCGCCTTGGTGACTCCGGAAGTGCTGGACCAGTAGATATTGTAGGAGGTGGCTCCGGAAGAGGCAGCCCAGGTCAGGGTGGCCTGGTTTGCGCCCCCGGTTGCGGTGACCGAGCCCGGCACGGGCGGGATGACCGGGCTGGGGGTGGCACTCACTGTGGCGGCAGCCACCTGGACCGAGGCTGCGCTTTCACCGGCGCTGTTCACGGCGGTCACGATGCAGTAGTAGGTCGTACCGTCATTCAGGCCGGTCAGCACGGCCGGGCTGGAAACATTGGTCAGCTTGGTGCCGCTGCCCTTGGTGATGCCGGACGCGGTCCCGTAATAGACGTTGTAGGAGGTGGCGCTGCTGACCGCTTTCCAGGAAAGGGTCACCTGCCTGGTGCCGCCGGAGGCGACCACGTTGGCCGGTGCAGCCGGAACGGTCACGGTCGGCGGCGTGGTGACCGGGGGGGTGGGGGTCACTTCCTCAGGAGGATCGGTCTGGGCGGGAGTCTGTGGCAGAGTAGACGGATTGTCGTTGAACGTTCCGCTTTTGATATCCGTGACCGACGCGCTGAAGATCACCTCGCCGGTCTTCGCATTGGCGACCGTGATAACTCCGTTGGGAATGGCGACGCTGACGTTGTCGAACAGACCGTCGAGCCCCTGGTGATCGGACTGGTAGCTGTCGGTAATGGGATCCTTGCCTTCTGCGCCGTAAAGCTTGAGCAAGGGCTGCAGCTTGTTCAGCAGATCACTGGTAGCTGTAGGCAGATCTTCCTTGATCTTCTGGAGCACGGCCGGGTCGGCCGCCTGAAACACCTGCCCCGGGTCGCTTACCCCAGCCGCGCTTGCCACCAGAGCATTGGAAAGTGGGTTGACGTTGGCCGTGCCGGTTCCGTTCGCAAAGGAGTGCAGCTTATAGGTCGTACCGGCGGAATTGCCGACCCCTTGAATGATAAAGGGGGCTTTCAGTCCGGTGACATCGAATGCAAAGGAACCGTCACTGCCGATGACGGCGGTCTTCTCCTGGGGCTGGGCCGAGGAATCCTTCAGGCTTACCTGCCCGGCCAGGGGCGCCCCGACCGAGGCGTTGCCGCTCACCACCTGGGACGACACCCCTCCTCCTGAGCCGCTGCAGCCGGCAAGCATCAGGCCGATAGTCATCAGCGACAGCATGGCGATGACGATAGATGCGCATTGTAATGGTTTTCTCACTTCTTTCTCCTTTTCTGACAATGATTGCCGTTCCGGCAAACGTCGTGGGGTTTGCGGCACAAAAAAAGCCGGGGCCGAATATCGTTGATATTTCGGCGACCCGGCTGTCTCGAAGAGACCCAATAGGCTTTCCGTCCCATTCTCGCGAATGGTTTAGTATTGTCGTCTATGCGTGGCTTTTGTGCAGCTATGTAAGCGTTGGTCGTTTATAGCCGAGAATGCCCCTGAAATGAGGTGACGGAGATCACAAAAAATAGTTGTGGCTTTCAGAGCGCACGTTCTGGTAATCAGACTGTGCACTGACCAGCATTCGTACCCGCCGGATCTTCCGGGGGTGCGGACGCGGGATGGCGGCTGCATCCACATCATTCAGGACAGAGAGAGGGCATGGTCGATCACACCGTTCTGCAGCGCCGGCGCTGGAGACTCTTCGGCGCGCTGGCGCTGATGTACATCCTGGTCTATTTCTACCGCGTATCTCTGGCCGTGGTGGCGGCCGACATCTCCCGCGACCTCCGGCTCAGCCCGCAGCAGCTCGGCGCACTGGCCGGCATTCTCTTCTATGTCTATGCCGCGGCGCAGATCCCTCTCGGACCGATGATCGATCGCCTGGGGGGGCGGCTGGTAATCAGTGCCAGCGGCTTGCTGACCGCCACCGGGGGGATTCTCTTTTCCCAGGCTGACACCCTGCCCGCCGCCATGGCGGCAAGGGTGCTGATCGGCATCGGCACCGCCTCCGTGCTGATGGGCACCTTCACCATCTTCAGCCACTGGTACTCCAAACAGGAATTCGGCCGGATCTCCGGCTTCATGGTAGCGGTCGGCAACCTGGGAAACCTGGCCGGAACGGCACCGCTGGCACTGGCCGTGGCAGCTGTCGGCTGGCGTTCCTCCTTCCTGGCGATCGGGGTGGTCCAGGTCCTGGTGACCGTGCTGGTGTACACCATAGTACGCGACCGTCCCCCCTCCTCTCCGGGAGCGGCTCCCAGCCACCCTGCCCCTTCGCCGCCGGGGGGAGTAAAGGAGGGGCTGTTTTCCGCCTGGGGCGAGATCCTGGGCAACCGGGATTTTTGGTTGCTGGGAGGGGTGGCCTTTTTCTGGTACGGCAACTATCTGGCCCTGCAGGGATTATGGGGAGGCCCGTACCTGATGGAGGTGCTGGGTCTTTCGCGCAGCGCAGCCGGCCGGACGCTGATGTTCACCTCGCTGGGCTTCATCTCGGGCAGCATGATGATCGATACCGTCGCCCGCACCGTTTTCCGCTCCCTCAAGAAGACCCTGCTGGCCGGTCAACTCCTCCTGCTGATCCCGATGTCCTCGTTCCTGGGACCGGCGGAATCACTGCCGCAGCCGCTCCTGGGGGTGCTCTTCTTTGCCACGGGGATGGCGGTTTCCAGCGGGGTAATGGTGTATCCCATCATCCGCGCCATGTTCAGGATCGAGATCGTCGGCACCGCCCTGACCTCGCTCAATTTCTTCGTGCTGATGGGCGCCGCGGTCACGCAGCAGGCAATGGGCCTGATCATCGGTTCCTACGGTCGCATCGGCGCAACCGCCCCACCGCAGGCCTTCCATGCCGCCTTCCTGTTTCCTGTAACCGGGCTGGCTGCGGCGATCCTGCTGTTTCGCCGGGCCCGGGACTACTCCTAGAAGGTTGTTGAAAAACGGGCATCTCGCCGCCGTCCTCGTCAGCCACCTTGTGCGGCGTAGCGCTGCAGCCCTCTCCCTATCCCTCCCCCAGAGGGGGAGGGCATTCTGTTCCCTCTCCCTTTGGGAGAGGGTGGCCAAAGGCCGGGTGAGGGCCTCCGCGTGGCTTCCTGCGGGTGCGACGATCTGCCCATTTTTGAACAACCTGAGAATTTCAACAGCTGCTGGAAAAATCGCCGGTCAACCCACTTTTTGTCTTGCCGGCATCCGATGACGGGCTAGACTTTCATGTACCCGCTTGCCTTCCCCCGTAAAAACAGGCACAATGGCCCAATTTTCCTCAGGAGTCCTTCATGGCATTACGCATCTACAATACCCTCACCGGTGAGAAGGAAAATTTCGTGCCGCTGGTGCCGGGCAAAGCCGGCCTGTACGTCTGCGGAGTCACGGTCTACGATTACTGCCACATCGGCCACGCCCGCGCCAACATCGTCTTCGACATCATCTACCGCTACCTGAAGTATGCCGGCTACGATGTCACCTATGTCCGCAACTACACCGACATCGACGACAAGATCATCAAACGCGCCAACCAGGAGGGTGTCGACTACCGCACCATCGCCGACCGCTACATCGAGGCCTTTGACGAGGATATGGGGCGCCTCGGACTGGCCAAGCCGACGGTTGAGCCGAAGGCAACCGACCATATCGGCGGCATCATCGCCATCATCGAGGCCCTGATCGCGCGGGGGCACGCCTACCCTTCCGACGGCGACGTCTATTTCGCGGTGGACACCTTTACCGACTATCTCAAGCTCTCCAAGCGCAACCTGGAGGAGATGCAGGCCGGTGCCCGGGTCGAGGTGGGGGAGAAGAAACGCAATCCCATGGACTTTGCCCTGTGGAAGGGCTCCAAGCCGGGCGAACCATGGTGGCAGTCCCCCTGGGGCGAGGGGCGGCCGGGCTGGCACATTGAATGTTCGGCCATGAGCATGGAGTTCCTCGGCAAAACCTTCGACTTTCACGGTGGCGGCAAGGACCTGATCTTCCCGCACCACGAAAACGAGATCGCGCAGAGCGAGGCGGCCAACGGCTGCCAGTTCGTGCGCTACTGGCTGCACAACGGCTTCGTCAACATCAATTCCGAAAAAATGAGCAAGTCCCTGGGCAACTTCTTCACCATCCGCGAGGTGCTGGACAAGTTCGATGCCGAGACGCTGCGCTTTTTCATCCTTTCGGCCCACTACCGCTCGCCGATCGATTTCTCCGACCAGAACCTGAGCGAGGCCCAGGCCGGCCTGGAACGGATCTATGCCTGTTTGGCGGCCCTGGACGACGTTCTGGGAGAGCGCCCGGCATCCGGGGAGCTGCCGCCGGCCGCATCGTTTTCCGCAGCAGGGGCAGAACTGCGGGAGAAGTCCGTGCAGATGGTCCCCCGCTTCGTTGAGGCAATGGACGATGACTTCAACTCAGCACAAGCCCTGGGGGTGCTGTTCGAAACGGTCCGCGCCGCCAACCGTTTTCTGGCTGAAACCCCGGAACCCGCACCGGCAGCACTCTCTCTGATCAGCCATGTACGCCAGCGCTTCACCGAGACCGGCAGCGTACTGGGGCTGTTCGGCAGCCGTCCGGCGGATTGGCTGGAGAACATCAGGAGTGCCCGGAGCGCCGGAATCGACATCACCCCCGCAGAAATAGAAGGCCTGATCGCGGAGCGGGCCGAGGCGCGCAAGGCCAGGGATTTCAAGCGCAGCGACGAAATCCGGGACCTGCTGCTGGCCAAGGGGATTCAACTGCTGGACTCGCCCCAGGGCACCACCTGGAACGTGAAGTAGAAGGTTGTTGAAAAACGGGCATCTCGCCGCCGTCCTCGTCAGCCACCTTGTGCGGCGTAGCGCTGTTTACACCCTTGGGTGCTACGCCTCCGCGGGGCCTCCTGCGGGTGCGACGATCTGCCCATTTTTGAACAACCTGAGAATGTCAACAATCTGCTAGAGACTCGTCAGGAATCAGGGACCGGGAAAGTCAAAAGCACTCAAAGCTTTTAGAGCCCCCGGCCCCTGCTATTGAAGCACCTGTGTTTTCCGGTATAATTAAACTTTACTACTGAAAACAGGGGAAACTGCTTGGATTGGGAATGCTGCTGGAACAGAGTCAGTGTTGCAATGGGCGAATGCCCGAACATCCATGCAGGGGATGAGGATCTGCTGTTTTCCCAGCGGCGCCGTATCCTGGAAAAATGCTGCGACTGCGACCGGTTCAAGCACGACCTGGCCTGCTTTCGGGAAAGCGGCCATCCGCTGGCGCCGGTAATCTCTCTGGTTCACAGCGAATACCAGCACCAGAAAACCCAGATCCAGTCCCTGGTCAGCTTTCTCGACAGTAAGACCCTGCAGGTCCGTTTCCTGCACGAGCTCGGATCGGTCCTGCAGAGTTCCGTGGACCTGGACGAGGTTCTGTCGGTGGCCCTGACCGCCATCACCGCCGGCAAGGGTTTCGGCATGAACCGCGCCTTTCTGCTGCTGGTGGACCGCGAAAGCAGCATCCTCAAAGGGCATCAGGCCATCGGCCCGCTCAACTCCGAAGAAGCCAACAGCACCTGGGACGAGATCTCACGCAACGACATGGATCTTCAGACCCTGGCCCAGACCTTCCGACGCAACAAGCTGACCTCCGAACGCCTCAAATTCCAGTATATTCTGGATCGCCTGACAATTCCCCTGGACGATACCGGCCACATCATGGTCAGGACCCTCGACAGCAAGGCCCCGCTGCTGGTGGAAAACGCCTTCAATCACCCGGAAGTCGATCCTGCCATCGCGCATCTGCTAGGCGTGGACACCTTTCTGCTGATGCCGCTCATTTCCCGCAACCGCAGGGTTGGCATGATCATCGCCGACAACTGCATCACCCACCGCCCCATTACCGAAGGGGACATGCGTTCCCTGGAAACCTTCACCTTTCCGGTGGCCTTTGCGATCGAGCGCGCCTCGCTCTACGAGCGACTGCAGGTCGAACTCAGCCGCGTCACCGAGGCCAGCAACAAACTGCGGGACCAGCAGGAGCTGATCGTCAGGATGGAAAAAATGGCCCTGGTGGGGCGTATCACCTCCAGCATCGCCCATTCCATCCGCAATCCGCTGATGATCATCGGCGGATTCGCCCGCTCGATCCTCAAAAGCACACCAGAAAGCGACCCCAAGCGCGACTTCATCGAATCCATCGTCGGTGAGGCCCGCCAGCTTGAGGGGGTACTGGACGAGATCCTGAATTATTCCGACTCGCTCTATCCGACCAAGGATTTCTGGGATGCCAACCAGCTGATCGAAACATCCATCCGGGATGTGCACGACCTGCTGGTCGAGAAGGGCTGCGAATGCCGCTTCGAACGCCGTGACTCCCTGCCGCTGGCCTATATCGATTTCAAGCAGGTCTCTTACTGCGTGCGGACCCTGATCGCCAACGACATCGACGGCCAGGCCGGAGAGACCATCACCGTGCAGGCCAATGAGGTGGAGGGCGCCATCCGCATCACGATCGAGAACAAGGGGCACAACATTGCCCAGGAGGAACTGGAGGCGCTTCTGACCCCTTTTGCCATAACGCATGACATGGGATCGGGGCTGGGACTTGCGCTGTGCAAGACCATGCTGGAGAAGCAGGGCATACCGCTGGTTGTCCTGGCATCCCCCGACGGAGGCACCACCTATTCAATCACACTTCCCACACGCAAGGAGGAGCCGTCATGAGCAGGATACTGGTAGTCGACGATGAGGCCAACATCCGCATTCTTTATGCAGAGGAGCTGTCCGAGGAGGGCTATGAAGTGGTGACCGCCGCCGGCACTGCCGAGGCGATCGAAAAACTCCAGCAGATGGAGTTCGATCTGGCAGTGCTGGATATAAAACTTAAAAACGAGAGCGGCATCGATCTGCTGCAGAAACTGGTGAAGGAACGGCACGACATGCCGGTGGTGCTCTGCTCCGCCTTTTCCTGCTACAAGGACGATTTTTCGGCCTGGCTGGCGGACGGGTATATTGTCAAATCCGGCGACCTGAGCGAGCTGAAGCAGGAAATCGCGCGGGTGCTGGCCAAAAAGACCCAGCGGGCCAGGGGCGGGCAGTGACGGGAGGGCCTTGCCTTCCGGCTGCATCGGGCGTTTTGTATTGAAATTCAATCAATAAGGAGCCGCGCATTATGAAAGCAGTCATCATGGCCGGCGGGTTCGGAACGCGGATCCAGCCACTCACCAGCAGCCTTCCCAAACCGATGATTCCACTGTTCAACCGCCCGATCATGCTCCACATCGTGGAACTGCTCAAAAAACATGACATCACCGACCTGGTGATGCTGCTCTACCACCAGCCGGAGGTGATCAAGAAATTCTTCCGGGACGGCTCGGATTTCGGCGTCAAGATCACCTACGTGACGCCGCTGCAGGATATGGGCACTGCCGGCGCAGTCAAGGCGGCCGAGAAATACCTGAAGGAGCGCTTCCTGGTCATCAGCGGCGATCTTTTGACCGACTTCAACCTGAAAAAGGTGATCGATTTCCATAACGACAAAAAGGCCATGGCCACCATCACCCTGACCTCGGTCAAAGACCCGCTCCAGTTCGGGGTGGTCATTACCGACAAGGACAAGCGCATCACCCAGTTCCTGGAGAAGCCGGGCTGGGGCGAGGTCATCTCGGACACTATCAATACCGGCATCTACGTACTGGAACCGGATATCTTCCGCTATATTCCCGACGGGGAGAATTTCGATTTTTCGCAGGACCTGTTCCCGTCCATGCTGGAAAACAAGGACCCGCTGTTCGGCTTCCCGGCCAAGGGTTACTGGCGCGACATCGGCAATACCGATTCCTACCGTGAGGCCTATCACGACATCTTCCGGGGCAAGGTCAACCTGAAGATCGACGAGCCCAAGCAGGATTTCGTGGGCAAGGACCTGCGGATCGGCGCCGACGTCACTCTGGAGGATGCCTCCGGCCTGGAAGGGACCGTGGTGGTGGGAGACAACACCCAGGTTCAGGGAGGGGTGCACATCAAGGATTCGGTCATCGGCCGCAACTGCACCATCGAGCGCGGGGTGCGGCTGTCGCGCTGCGTGATCTGGGACAATGCCTACGTCAAAAAGGGTGCGCGCATCGTCGACAGCGTGGTCTGCACCAACGTGCGCATCGGTCAAAGCGCCCACCTGGAGGAGGGGGTCATCGTGGCGGACGACACCTCCATCGGGGACGAGGCGGTCATCAAGGCCGACGTCAAGATCTGGCCCCGCAAGCTGATCGAAGCCGGCTCGATCGTCACCTCCAATATGATCTGGGGAGAAAAGTGGAAAAAGTCGCTCTTCGAAGGAGCCATCATCAAAGGGCTTTCCAATGTTGAACTGACACCGGAATTCTGCGCCAAGCTCGGCTGCGCCTATGGCACCACCCTTCCCAAGGGGAGCTTCGTGCTGGCCGGCCGCGACTCGAACCGTTCTTCGCGCATGCTCAAGCGCAGCTTTGTGGGGGGCATCCTTTCGGCCGGGGTCAATGTGCGCGACATGAAGATGACCTCCCTGCCGCTTCTGCGCTACAAGCTCAAGACCTTCGGCGAGGTGGGGGGATTTCATTTCCGTCAGGGGCAGGACGATCCGACCTCCATGGAGATCGTCTTTCTGGACGGCGACGGTCTGGACTTCTCCAGCAGCATGGCCAAAAACGCGGAGCGTATCTTCTACAAGGAGAACTTCCGCCGAGCCCACCACAGCGAACCGGGTGCCATCACCGACATCAACAACGTGGCCGACTTCTATCGCGAGGGATTCCTGCGGGCCCTGGACCGGGAAGTGCTCAAGAAGGCGGCCTGGACGGTGGTGATCGATTTCAACTACTCACCTGCCAGCCAGATACTGCCGCTGATTCTCAACGAACTGGGCTGCAATGTCATCGCTCTGAACGCCTATGTGGACGAAGGCCGCGGCGTCAAGCGGACCATGGAGAAGCAGCCCGCCCTGGAACAGCTCTCCAAGATCGTCAATTCGCTGAATGCCCAGGCCGGCTTCTGGCTCGATCCCACGGCCGAGGCGATCACTCTCCTGGACGAGACCGGCCGCATCCTGGACGGCATCGAACTGCTGACCCTGATGACCAACCTGACGCTCAGAAGCGGCCAGAAAGGGGTCATCGCGGTGCCGGTGCAGGCCCCTTCCAACATCGAGCAGATGGCGGTCCAGAAACGCTGCCAGGTTACCCGCACCAAGAGCAGCGACCGCGCCATGCTGGAAGCGGCCAGTTCCACCGAGGTAATCCTGGCCGGCTCCACCGACGGACGCTTCGCCCTGCCCCGCTTCCAGGCCGCCTTTGACGGCATGTTCGCCATTGCCCGGCTGATCGAGCTGGGCGCCTCGGTGGGTATCCCGCTCTCACGGGCCCTGGTCGAGGCGCCGGCGTCGGCCTACCTGCAGACCAGCCTGCCCTGCGTCTGGGAGATGAAGGGGGGCATCATGCGCAAGATGAGCGAGGACAGCCTGGACAAGGAAGCCACCTTCATCGACGGCATCAAGGTCCATTTCGGCGACGAGTGGGTGCTGGTGCTGCCGGACCAGTATTTCCCCTGCGTGCACATCGTGGCCGAGGCCAAGGACCAGAAAACGGCCCACCGGCTGCTCGCTGAATATCAGAAGAAGGTCGAAAACTGGAAGAAAGAGCTGGAATAGAGGAGCAGGTCAAGGTCAAGGTTGAGGTTGAGGAAAATCCTTAACTCTCAAACCTTGACCTCCTTAACCTTAGCCTTAACCTTAGCCTTAACCTTAACCTGCCTCCGGAGGAGTCGTATACCCGATGTCAGCCCCCCTCGACGTGGTCATCATATGGCACATGCACCAGCCGTACTACAAGGACCCGCTCAAGAACGAATACGCGCTCCCCTGGACCTACCTGCACGGCATCAAGGATTACTTCGACATGCCGGCCATCGTGGAGGACACCCCCGGCGCCCGGGCGGTGTTCAACCTGGTGCCGTCGCTGATCGAGCAGCTGCTGGAATATGCCGCCGGCGACGCCGTGGACCCGTTCCTGCTGAAAGGTATGGCCGATCCCGCCACCCTGGGTGAGGAAGATCGCATCTTCCTGCTGGAGAACTTCTTCTCGGCCAACCGCCAGCGTATGATCGAGCCGGCCCAGCGCTACCTGGAGCTGCTCTACATGGCGGGCGAGGGCAAGCCGGGCAGCGCCCGCGACCGGGTGCGGCATTTTTCCGACCAGGACCTGCGCGATCTGCAGGTGTGGTTCTTCCTGGCCTGGACCGGAGAGGCGGCCCGGCGCCGCTTTGCCCCTTTCGGCGAACTGCTGGCCAAGGGGGAGAATTTCTCCGAGTCCGACAAGGCGCTGTTGTTCGCCACCCAGCGCACGCTGCTGCAGGCCATTGTTCCGCTCTATAAGCGGCTCCACGAGGAGGGGCTGATCGAGCTGGCCGTATCTCCCTACTACCATCCGATCCTGCCGCTGTTGTGTGACAATCGCATTGCCCAGACCGCCATGCCGCGCGTCACGCTGCCCACACTCCCCTTCCGGCACCCGGAGGATGCCCGGGCCCAGATCCGCCGCGGCATTGACTACTTCGAGCGAATTTTCGGCTTCAGGCCACGCGGCATGTGGCCTTCGGAAGGTTCGGTCAGCAACGAGGCGCTGGCCATCATCGCCGACAGCGGCATCGGCTGGATCGCCACCGATGAGGAGATTCTGTCCAAGAGCATGGAAGGGGGGCTGGGCAACCATAAGGAGCGCCTGTACCGCCCCTGGCGTTTCAGCGGTCCCCAGGGGGAGGTGGGGGCCTTTTTCCGCGACCACCAGCTCTCCGACCTGGTGGGATTCACCTACTCGCAGTGGGACCCCAACCGGGCTGCCATGGATTTCTGCAACCGGCTTCTGTCCATCAAGTCGCATATCGGCGGCGACCAGCGGGTGATCCCGATCATTCTGGACGGTGAAAACGCCTGGGAATACTATGAAAACAACGCCTACGACTTCCTCCAGAAGATGTACGCCAACATCGCCGCGTCACCTGAACTCACCCTGACCACCTGCTCGGCGGTACTGGAACATACCCGCTTCGACGGGCGGCTGCACGGCATCCATCCCGGTTCCTGGATCAACGCCAACTACGGCATCTGGATCGGACACCCCGAGGAGAACCTGGGCTGGGATCTGCTGGCGCAGGCTCGCGAAGCGGCTGTTACCGGCCACCCGGGAGTGGCTGCCCTGCTGGCGGGCGAGCCTTCCGGGCCTTTCGACGAAACTGCCGAGCGGATCTGCCGATCGCTGTATGCCGCCGAAGGGAGCGACTGGTTCTGGTGGTATGGCGACGACCATTTTTCACCCCACAGCGACCGCTTCGACCGGCTGTTCCGCCTGCACCTGATGAACGTCTATCGACTGCTGCAGCAGGACCCGCCCCGCGAATTGCTGGAACCGATCAAAAAAAAGAGTCCGGCCGGCCTGGTGCGCGAACCGGCCGCCTTCATCGAACCGGAGATCGACGGCCGGATCAGCGACTACTTCGAATGGCTGGCTGCCGGGCTGTACGACCTGACCCGCCAGGGCTCGGCCATGCATTCCTCCGACCGCATGCTGCAGAGCTTCTACTACGGCTTCAACCGCACCACGCTCTTCTTCCGCATCGACGGCATTCAGGACCTCTCCCGGCTGCTGCGCGACATCGACATCCTCAACCTGCACCTGATCAGCGACCGGGAATACCGCCTCCCGATGCAGATGCGCAGCGAAGAATCCCTGCTGCAGGTCAAGGACAGCAACATCTGGATACCGACCCGCGGTCACTGCCGCTGGAACATCTCCAAGGTGTGCGAGGTGGCCATCCCGCTGGACTGCATCAAACTGGCCCCCAGGAGCAAGCTGTTCGCCTCCGTCAGCCTGGTGCGCGACAACGAGGAGATCGGCCGCTGGCCTTCGGATGCGCCGTTGATGCTGTACTACGCCGGACCGGAGATCGAGCTGGATAACTGGCTGATTTAAACCGGTGACTGGGGACCGGTGATCGGGGACTGGTAAAAGCCGTTACCAATCCCCAGTCCCCAATCACCAATCACTGAATGGAGACTGTATGTCCGAACTACGCTGGGACCCGATCAAACTGCATTGGGTAATCATTGCCACTGAACGCGGCCGCCGGCCGCGTGATTTTCAGGTCGAACCGGAAGGAGACGGCATGCTGGCCTGCCCCTTCTGCTACGGCAACGAGGACAAGACCCCGCCCGAGATCTATGCCATCCGCCCCGGCGGCGCACCCAATACGGCCAACTGGCGCGTACGGGTGATACCCAACAAGTATCCGGCGCTGCGGGTCGAAGGTGAGCTCAACAACCGCGGCTACGGCCTGTACGACGTGATGAACGGCATCGGCGCCCACGAGGTGATCATCGAAACCCCGGATCACGACCGCACCCTGGCCGACCTGACGCACCACGAGATCAGCGGCGTGCTGACCGCTTACCGTGCCCGCTATCTCGACCTGCGCCGGGATTCCCGTTTCCGCTACATGGTACTGTTCAAGAACCACGGCAGCCGGGCCGGTGCCACCCTGCACCACTCTCACAGCCAGTTGATCGCCGTTCCGCTCCTGCCGCCGGTGGCCACCACCGCGCTGAGGGTTTCCCGCAAGTATTTCTCCGAAAAGGAACGCTGCATCTACTGCGACCTGATCAATTTCGAGCTGCGCGAGGGGGAGCGGGTGGTGCGCGAATTCTCCAACTACGTGATCCTGACCCCCTATGCCTCCAGTTCGCCGTTCGAACTTCGGCTCTACCCCAAACGGCACAGTCACGACTTCGCCCTGATGAACGACGCCCAGTTGGCCGAACTGGCAGTGGCAATGAAGGACATGCTGTTGAGGGTCAAGACCGTGCTGAAAGACGCACCCTACAATTTCATCCTGCATACCGCACCTCCGATGCACCGCCGCACCGGAAAACCTAACCACTGGAGTTCGCTGGAGTACGACTACCACTGGCACATCGAACTGGTGCCGCGCCTGACCCAGGTGGCAGGCTTCGAATGGGGTACCGGTTTCTACATCAACCCCACCTCCCCCGAGGACGCTGCCCGTTTCCTGCGTGAAGCGGATCTCTAGCAGGCCGACTACTGCTGCTCCGGTTTTCAGAACATCATGCGAGGATAGAAATGAACCGCCTGAAACTCCTTCTGGTCTTTTTCTGGCTTTATTGCCTCTGTTCCCCTGCAAGTGCGCAGGAAGACAAGGTGATCAAAGTATCCGGAACCGGCATTGTTACCGTAAAACCTGACATGGCCACCATCTATGTGCAGGTTTCACGGGTGGACAGGAATATCGTTTCCGCTAAAAAAGCTGTTGACGAAAACGTCGCGAAAATACAGGAGATGCTGCTGGATTCCGGCGTAAAGCCGGATGACATAAACACTTCCAGCCTTGGTGTGTACGAAGAAAGAGGCGGGCAATTCCATCGGGAGGGGGGCAACGTCGCCAGCCCGGAAGGGTACCGGGTCAGCAGGGATATCGTTTCAGAAATCCATGACCTTGCCCGGCTGGATGTCATACTGGACAACGCACTCAAACTCGGTGCGAACAGTATCCAGGGTATCCGGTTCCTTTCCGGCGATATTGAGAAGCTCAAGGCAACGGCACTGGAAAAAGCGTCGGATGATGCACACAGGAAAGCCGAATTTCTCGCGAAAAAATTCGGGTGCGGGCTGGGACCGGCCCGGCAGATCGAGTACGACTACAAAGGTCAGGCGCAGCCGTTCCCCGTTGCAGCCGGAGCTCTCAGGAGCAGCGAAGCATCGTTCCTGCTGGGAACCATCGAGATTACCGCAACGGTCAATGTCGTCTATCAGATGCAGTAGACAGCCCGATTGACAGGAGGCAACCCGCCACGGAATACGCGGCGCCTCCGGTCAATGCGGCTCCATCCCCGCCTCCGCAAAGCAGTCCTCAACGGCATTGAACAGCTTGCTGAAAACAATGGGCTTGAGAATATAGGCATCGAAACCTATCCGGTTGAACTTCTCCAGATAGTCCCTGTCGCTGTAGGCGGTGATCACGATGAGCTTGGTGTCTGCCTTGAGCACCCTGATCTCCGTGGCCATCTGGATGCCGTCCATCTCCGGCAGATTGACGTCGGTGATGACGACAAAGGGGGTATGCCGCTTGAACAGCTCCAGTCCCGCCCTGCCGTCCTCGGCATAATGGATCGTGACCTCCGGGAACTTGGTGGCTATCATGAGACCGAGCAGGTCCCGTGACGCTTTGTCGTCCTCTACGACAAGCAGAGAACGCGAGGGATGTGCCTGCGCAGGTGATGGTTTCATCCTCATGCCTCTATCCTGAATTCGACACCCTCTCCTGTATTTCGTGCCGTAAGACGGCCCCCGATGTTTTTCTCGATAATTGTCTTCGACATGAACAGCCCCACGCCGGTTCCCTTGCCCAGTTCCTTGGTGGTGAAATAGGCGTCGAAAATGCTTCCCATGATCTCTTCGCTGATCCCGCCGGCGTTGTCGGCGATGGTCACCACGGTTTTACCGTGCTCGGTCCGGGAGCAGACCTCCACCCGCGCATTGCGCGTACCCCGCTCCAGAAATGCGTCGCGGGCATTCATCAGAATGTTGAGGATCACCTGGCCGAACTCGTTGGGATAACCGTTGATGCAGGGCTCACCGATAACGCGCATTTCGATGGTGATGTTCTGGTTCCTGAAACTTTCTTCGATGAGCGAGACGGTTCTCGCAATGACCTGATCCACCCTGAACAGGCTCTTCTCCTTATCCGGGGTGGAGAAGTTCCGGAAATCGTCAATGGTCTGGGACAGGTGCAGCAGAATCTTCATTGCCTTGGCGATGTTGGCGTCGAGCAGCTCTTTATCCAGCTTGCCATACTCATAGAACAGCCCCACCTGCTGGAGCGCGAGTCCCAGCACATTCAGCGGCTGACGCCACTGATGGGCAATGTTGTTGAGCATCTCTCCCATGGCGGCCATACGGCTCTGCTGAATCAGCATCTGCTCTTTCTGCCGGAGTTCCCCCATCGCCTCGATGCGCTCGGTGGTTTCCCTGTCCAGCCTGCTATGCGTTTTCAGCAGCTCTTCGACGAGCATCACCAGCATCTCGATCTTTTCATTGAGGCCTTTGGGCGAAATACACCCCGGAAGTCCGGTCTGCGGCACGGGACGGCCGGTTGAGACCGGGCTCACGTTGAGATGGGAGGCGACCACCGCATATTCCCGGTCGAGTTTCCTGGCCAGTACGTCGAGCCTGAACAGGTATGACATAAGGCAGGCCACGGTGACCGAGGCATAGGACAGTGCCGGCGCCCCCCGAAGGTCCCACAACGAAAACGAGCAGAAAAAAGCCAACGTCACCAATACGAGTCCCCCCAACCAGAGGGAGATGATGCGCCGGTCAGTCTCGCCCCCGGTCAGCGCGAAACAGATGCCGAAGAGCGCCATGGCAAGCACGGCATTTATCCAGCCGGGAATGTCCCGGATGCCGTTGCCATCCAGGAGGTTGTTCAAAACGGTGGCCTGGAGCTCGACGGATGGCATGCGGTTCCTCTGACGGGAAAAGGGGGTCAGCACTTCATCCTTCAGCCCTGCGGCCGTGACCCCCACCAGTACTATTTTATCCCTGAAAAAGCTCTGTGGGTATGCGCCTGCCACGACATCCGCCAATGAAACGTACCGGAAACTGTGCGGCCCTCCGTAATAATTGATCCCCATCGGATCGCCCTGGACGATGGTGCCAGCCGGCGCAGGCAGACCGCGCCCCGGATAGTGGGGCCGCCAACCGTCCTTCGTGCTCCGTGCCAATTCGTACATGACCGAAGCCAGGGAAGGGAGCGAGGCATTGTCGAAGTAGAGAGAGTGGAACAGCTTCCTGACGATGCCGTCGATGCCCGGCTCGATATGCACATGTCCCGTTCCGGCCGGAGCGAACGCCCCGGCCGGATGAATGACCGCCAACCTGCCGGCGGATACGTAGACGGGGAGCACGACCCGGGTATGCCGCCTGATGGCTTCGGCCAGAAGGGCATCGTCAGCAGTCGGTTCGGCCATGATGATGTCGAACCCGACCACTGCGGCCTTTCTTGTACGGTCCAGCAAATCGGCGTACCAACTCCGCCGTATCGGCCATCTCCCCAGGGTCTCCAGGCTCCTTTCATCGATGGCGGCAATGACGATCCTGCTGTCGGTGGGCCGCCCCCCCCTGATCCTGAAGGACAGATCGAAAAGAAAAGAGTTTATGCCTTCGAAGAGTCCCAGGAAGTCTATGAAGAGAAGCAGTAAACCGGCGCAGACAATCAGTAGGCCATGGATTTTCCTCCACTCTATTCCCAAGTCGTATCACCGTTTCTAAACGCGGTTAGAACAGCAGCAACAGTAGCATTCCGAGCGGAACAAAGCCAAGCAGGGCATAGGGAAACCGGGACTCAACCTCAAAGCTCTGCGGCGGCGAGAAGTTCCCTTCATAGCCCTTGGAATCGATGGCACTTGTCCGCACATAATAGGTTCCCGGCATTTCCGGCTTCTGGATGACCAGCTCCGGACCGTCCGTTTTCCGGTCGACCATCACCTCCCTGAAGCTGCTGTCCCGGGACACCTGGCAGTGATAGGTGTATGCGGCGCCGAGATCATGCCACCTGATCCGGATTTCCTTGCCCTCCACCGCAGGCTTTTCAAGTGACGGCACCGGTGGTGGCGGTACGACGATAAAGCTGCGGGTTGCCGACCAAGCCCCCTCGTAACCGTCTGCGGCTCTGGAACGGATACGGTAAAAATAGTGCCCCGGTTCGGGCACAGTGGCCGCATACCTGGCATCCCCGGGGGCCATATCGACCACGGTCTTCGAAAAGGTCCTGTCCGTCGCTATCTGCAGATGATATCCGACTGCCTCCTGTACCGTCTGCCAGTTCATTTCCACCACATCGGAACGGAGTTCGGCCCCTTCCGCGGGGGAGACGGGCAGCGGGGGAGACGGATTCACCCGTACCGTGATGGGCACCGGTTCGGATGACATTCCGGCCAGTCCGGCATCGTCGATGCTCATACCCCGGACATAGTAGGCCCCGTCTTCGATCTCGTTGATCGTGAACGGCGACTCGGGCTCAATCGTTTGCTCACTGACGATATCCTTGCCGTCGCGGTCCCTGGTCAGTTGCACCCGGTAGGCGGTCGCCCCGGAGATGGCGGTAAATCCGACGTTCAGCGGGAGCGTATCGAAAGGGGGCCGCAGTATGACCTGGGGCGGGGGAAGGAGCTCTCTCGGAGCGATCGGGGGAAGGCCTTTTTGTACCACCGTCCCTTCGTTTTCCCGGACCGCAACATCCCGGCCCATTGCCCCCACATCCATGATACCGTTCATGACTTCGGAGCGGGTCGTCTCGGCCCCGTCGATGGAAAGCCTGAATTCAGTGCCGCGCACTGACGCCAGGGCTGACGGGGTGCGGATGATAAAGCGCTGTTCCTTACCGGTGGCGCCTTTAACCCGGGTAATGGTATGCCCTCCCAGCAGGAACAGCTCGCGCAGGAGATGGAGCGGTCCTTGCCGGGTAGTCGAATATTCCAGTGCAGTGTCGGGATTCTGAAAAATGGAGGAACCGTCTTCGAAGGTGATTTCAATCGTGCTTCCCGCACCGGTTTTGAGGCTGTTCCCCTCACGCACGTGATCGCCCGGGTGCAGCGCTGCCCATTCTGCACTTTTGTTCTCCCGGGTCCAGGCATCCCCCTTGATGAAAGTCACCCGGCCTTCCATGGGAATTCCCTTGAGGAAGCTTATCGGGATCGCCAGCTTCTGGCCGGCATAGATCCTGTCGGGATTCTTCAGGCGGTTGATCCTGGCGAGCTTATGGCAGTTTTTTTTCGCCTCCAGGTATTTCCCGCAGACGCCCAACAGGGTGTCCCCCTGTACCACGGTCAGGTCCACCTTTTTCTCCAACCATTTCGAGGCTGCCGATGCGGGATGAGATAAAGCTGGAAGCAGAGGTACCATCCAGATCAGGGCGTGACTGATCAGTGCTCTTGCGTATCTCGCCTGCCTCATGGCTCCCCTCCCGCCGCCTGAGCCCCCGGCGCTGAAGATCGCATCGTGATGGTTGATCCGGAACGCAGCAATGCCGGGATGCCCGCAAGGGACGGATACGTCCCTGCTGTGCAGTGGAAACGTCTTGCCGGATGGGCCTCCGGCAGCGATAAAAGCCGTGGAAAGCCCGGCAGGCAGGCATGTGGACACACGGAGCCCGGAAAACGGATTCAAAATCAATAGTAACAGAAGAAGGGGGTAGGGCAAGTCACGGCGGCCGGCCCAAAAGCCATTGCAAAGAACGGGGGGAAAGTATACGCTGCCAAGGAAGGAGCGCGGAATGGGCAGGAGGGCAAAGAATCTCGACACACAACGCTTGGCGGGCGGAAAGATCCCTGCCCGGGCCGATCTTTCCGGAGCCGTCCGACCAGCACCATGGGTGCCGGCACCCGACATAAAAATGGTCCTTGACCGCCTCTATGCCACCCGCTCCCCCCGGCACCTGGCCAACGACCCGCTCTCATTCTGCCACCGCTACCCTGATCCCGCCGACCGCGAGGTGGCGGCCGTGATCGCCTCATCCTTCGCCTACGGAAACGTCCTGATCATCCTGCGCACACTGGAGTCGATCTTTGCGGCGCTCGGCCCATCACCGCGGCGATATGCGGAGTGCTTCGAGCCCAAACAAGGCCTGGCCGCCTTCAGCGGGTTCAAGCACCGCTTCAACGACAGCCGGGATCTGTGCGCGCTCCTGTGGGCCATCCGGCTGATGATCGAGCAGCGCGGCAGTATCGGCGCCTTTTTCCTGGCCGGCCACGACAGCGCTGCCGGGGATGTGACCGCAGCCCTGAACACTTACAGTGCGGAAGTACTGGGGCTCGATTACCGTCCGGTCTTCGGACGTGACACGTTGCCGGGCGATTCGTACTTTCCGTTTTTCTTTCCTGCTCCCGCCTCCGGCAGCGCCTGCAAACGCCTGTGCATGTTTCTGCGATGGGTTGTACGACCGGCCGACGGCATCGATCTCGGCCTGTGGCACGGCATCGCTCCGTCCCAACTGGTTATCCCGGTTGACACGCACATTCAGCGTATCAGCAGCTATCTCGACTTTACCCGCCGCAAAAACGCAGACTGGCGCATGGCTCGCGAAATCACCGCAGCGTTGGGCGTGCTCGACCCGGACGACCCGGTCAAGTATGACTTCTCCCTCGCTCATCTGGGCATCTCCGAGAAATGCAACGGCGTCGATCGCGACATCTGTCTGACCTGCGGCATTGCGGAAATATGCCCGCAAAATCCTGCCGCCGCCTGAAGGGGGCCAGCGGGATACGCTCGTGAAAGGGGGCAAAGGGCCTGTGCTATTCGTTTGACACCCCTGCCCCTTTCTGCTATAGAACACGTTGTTTCAAGCAGTTACGCCATTACAAGCCATATTGTCACCATGTTTGAGCGGGAGTAACAGATGATAATCCAGTGTGAACGGTGCAACACAAAGTTCAGGCTCGATGACTCCAAGGTCACGGACAAAGGGGTCAAGGTCCGTTGCGCCAGATGCCGGCACATATTCTCCGTAACCAAGGAACAACCTGAGGATACCGGTCAAGCCGATTTCGGGACGATGCTGGAAGCAGCTTCCGCTCCCCAGGAGCCGTTCTCCGCTGCATCCGCACCCGATGCCGCGCCTGAGGACCGGGAACAATCCACCGGACCTTTCTTCGATTCCCCCTTCGATTCAGACCCTTTCGAACAGGAAGCATCCTCGGAAGCCCTCCGGGCCGAAACCGAATCCTTTGAGCCTGGTGGGGAAGAACGTTTCCCCTTTCCCGGCAATGACGACTTCGACTTTTCCCCCCAGGAGAGTAAGGCCCTCTCCGCGGAGCGGGAGGAGCAGTCACCTTCCGGAGACACTTTCGATTTCGGCAGCTTCGATTTCGGAAGTCCGGCTGCAGATGCCGGTACCCCCCCGACAACAGCTACGCCCTTCCCGGATCCTGACCTGTCGGGCCCTCAGGAGACTCCGCCAACGGAACCGGACAATTCCTTTTTTGATTTCGACGACGAGAACCTTTTTGGCAAAGAGACACCCACGACTCCGGCAGGGGTGGAACCGGCCGGCATGTTCACCTTCGACGAATTCAGGCTGGACGAGATGACACCGCCTGCAACTGGCCAGGCCGGGAATACCGTCGACGCCGCACCGGACGATTCCGGAAAGCCGGAACCGGAGGCGGAAGCGCAGGTGACTCCTGAGGCTGTGGAACACGCCCATCAGATACCCTTTGCTCCATCTGCAACGGCAGACAAAACCCTCCCCGTTCCGCTCGCATCCGGTCCCGCTCCGGAAGAAGACGAGCTGCCCCCTCTGTCGATATCTTCGCGGCGCAAACGGAGCCCGCTGCTGGCGGTGCTGCTCGGCCTGCTCGGCGTGGTGACCGTGGCGGCAGTCTGCTTCTTCAGTTTTGCACTGCCCGACGTCAAGGCTAAGAGTCAGGCCGCAACCGATACCGGTCGGATCACCATACGCTCCGTCGACGCCTCGTTCGTAACGAACAAGGAATCCGGCGAACTGCTGGTGATCACCGGCGAAGCGGTCAATAATTTCAAGGAACCGAGGGCGGCCATACAGCTGAAGGCCATGATCTACGGCGCCGCCGGCCAGGTGCTGACCAGCAGGAATGCCTATGCCGGCAACGCGCTGAACAAGGAGCAACTGACCACCCAGCCGATGGATAAGCTGGAGGCGGCCATGGCCAACCAGTTCGGCGATTCGCTGGCCAACCTTGAGGTTGCCCCCGGCAAGGCGATCCCTTTTACGATCGTCATTCCCAAACCCGCAGCCGATGCGAAAGATTACGGCGTCGAGCCGGCCGGCTCGACCGTGGCAACCGGGAAACAGTAGCACGCGTCGGGGTGCTGCCTGACCGTGAGGCAAAACAAAAGGCCGCTGACGACTGTCAGCGGCCTTTTGTTTCATGCCCTGAATTGATGAGGGCGATTACAGGATTTCCACCAGCCTGATCTCGAAGTTCAGATCCAGTCCGGCCAAAGGATGATTGGCATCCAGGGTGATGGTGGTATCGCTGGTTTCGGTTACCAGGACCGGCATGGGGCTGCCATCTTCCAGGATCACCTCCATCTGGTCGCCCGGCTTGGGATTGATATCGGCCGGAATCTCGCTGCGCTGAACCACTGCCACCATTTCCTCGGCACGTTGGCCATAAGCGTCGTCCGCGGCGATCTTCACCTTGACCGATTGTCCCGGTTCGAGCCCGATCACCGCCTGTTCGAACTTGGGAATCAGCGTGCCCTGCCCGATCACGAACTCCAGCGGACCAGAACCGGTGCCGCATCCGCAGGCGTCGTCGCTACAGCTGTCATCCGCACACGCCTCCGTGTTTTCCGATGCATCGAAAATGCTGCCGTCATCCAGCGTGCCGATATAGTGTACCCGGACTTTATCACCGTTTTTTGCCTGTGCCATGTCTCTTTCCTCTCTGGGATTTTTCCGACCTTGATGGGGGTGGCTTCCGAAGGCCGGTCAGGATGTGCTGCAATGATGCCTGACGATGTCGTCGACAACCCGGCGGAGCCGTTCCGGGTCGGCGCATGCGATCCGCACCCGTTTATGCCGGGAGGTTTCTCCGGCAATGATTTCCACCGCCGATTTCGGCACTCCCAACAGTTCGGACAGGAATTCGCGACACAGCTTGTTGGCCGCCCCGTCCACCGGTGGCGAGGTCAGCCTGACCTTGAGCGATGTATCCTGCACGCCGCACACCTCGTTCTTCGATGCCCGCGGCTGCACATGCAGATTGAGAATGATGCCCTGCGCCGTTACGCTGCAGAGAGAATGTTCACTTCTGGTCATCGCCTGTCAGCATGCGGGCGTGGGAATCCAGCAGTGACTTGAGGCTTACCTCGAACTGCACCTTCTGCCGGCGGATCTCCTCAATCCGGGCCTTGAGTTCACCCAGTTGCCGTTCCGCATCCGCCACAATCCGCTCTGCCTTGAGCTCAGCTTCGGAGACGATCAGTGCCGCCTCCTTGTGGGCATTGGCTTTCATCTCTTCGATCACCCGCTGGGCAGAGAGGAGTGTCTCGCGCAGCTGGCGCTCTTTCTCCGCCATGTCCGTCATTTCCCGGTTGTGACGGATCTGCTGTTCCTTGAGTTCATTGTTCTCACGGACCAGACTCTCCATCTCACCCGCCACGGACTGCAGAAATGCATCCACGTCGTTCGGGTCGAGTCCGCCCAGCATCTTGCCCTTGAACTGCTGCTGCTGAATATCGATCGGGGTGATCTTCATGCCTGGTCAACCTCTCATCTTGAGTGACATGCTGGCGCTCATCAGGTAGTGATAGGCCGTGTTGAAGACGATGATCTGTACCACGTAGATCAAGGCAAAGGCCACCAGCGGCGAAAGGTCGAGCATGCCGGTATCCGGCATGTACCGCCTGATGCGGCGCAGCAGCGGTTCAGTGATGCGGTAGATGAAATTGACGATCGGGTTGTAGGGATCGGCATGCACCCAGGAGATGATCACGCTGGCCAGAAGGACATATTTGTAGATCGTCAGCAGGCCATCGGCCAGTTCGACGATCTTTGCCAGTGCCAGAAAGATATTACCGAAAAGTACCACTGTTACGCCCCGCCTGTTCTATGAGTTGGATAATTAAATATGCCCTAAAGCGCAATCAATGTCAAAGCCCGAATGACAGCCGCGCTTGCCTTCCCCGCGGTGCTCTGCTATCATGTTTGTCCTACTAGGCGGCATTTTTGGCCGCCTTCTTTTATGAGGATCAGATATGAACGCATGGCAGACCTATCTTGATGCCGCCGTCGAGGCGGCTCGCATGGCCGGCAGTTACCAGCGGTATCGCTTCGCGTCCCCGCTCGACGTGGACATGAAGGGAGACAAGGACCTGGTCACCGAGGTGGACCGCGAGTCCGAGCGGCTGATCGTTTCCCATCTGCTGGGCTGCTTTCCGGATCACGGCATACTGGCCGAAGAGGGGGATAACCTCCAGGGGCGGTCGTCCTTCCGCTGGATCATCGATCCGGTAGACGGCACCACCAATTATGCCCACGGCTTTCCCTGGTTCTGCAGCTCCATCGCCCTGGAGGCGGAAGGCGAGCTGGTGGCCGGAGTGATCTACAACCCTATCTACGACGAGCTGTTCACGGCCGTCAAGGGAAGCGGCGCCTTCCTGAACGGACGCAGACTGCGGGTTTCCGACCACGCTCCCCTGAAGGACACCCTGCTGGGCACCGGCTTTCCCTATGACTGCGCCAGTGATCCGGCCAACAACTTCGACAGCTTTATCGCCTTTCAGAAGAAGGCGCGCGGCATCCGTCGGGCCGGGGCAGCGGCCCTCGATCTGGCCAGCGTGGCGGCCGGACGCCTCGACGGATACTGGGAGCTGAAACTCAAGCCGTGGGATGTGGCGGCCGGAGTGCTGATGGTACGGGAGGCGGGCGGCTGCGTAACGACCTTCGACGGCTCGCCCTTTACCGTGGACAATAACCGCATCCTCGCCAGCAATGGGCTGATTCATGACGAGATGGTGGCACTGCTGGCACTGTCGGCCCACGGGAGTGCCCGATGAACAGAAAAACGGTTGCAGTGCTGCTCAACGCCCTGGTACTGCCGGGCCTTGGCCAACTCTACCTGGGGCGCAAGCTGATTGGAGCGGCGCTGCTGATGCTGGTCAACCTGTTGCTGCTGCTGGCGGTGTTCGTGGTGCTCAAGGGATTGACTCCGGTCATTGCCGCCAAGATCGCTTCCAGCGTGGTCAAACCGGACGACGTGCTGGCTGCGCTGGAGAATATCGGAGGTTTCGGCAAAGCGCTGCTAGGGGGCTTCGTGGCGGTATGGGCATATGCCCTGGTTGATATCATCCGCTTCCGCGATGGATCATGACCCCCTTCTGCCCGGCCGCGGCCGCCAGCATTCAGATTGACAAACACTGTTATCCTGTGTGATAGTGAAGTGCTTTTTTCGTCCAAAGCCGCATTAACATTAGCAAATCCGGAGTTAAGAACATATGATTCGTGCGCAGGTAATTGGCAGTGGGGCATGCTCACCGGAACGGGTGGTGACCAACGCGTTTTTCGAGAACCTTGTGGAAAATGCCGACGAGTGGATCTTTTCCCGCACCGGTATCCGCGAGCGCCGTTTCGCGCGGGAGGATCAGGCCACCTCCGATCTGGCGACCATCGCAGCCCAGGAGGCGCTGAAAAGCGCGGGCATCTCAGCCGAAGAAATCGACTGCATCGTACTGGGCACTTCCACCCCGGACATGTGCCTGCCTGCCACCGCCTGTATTGTCCAGAAAAACATCGGCGCCAAGAATGCCTTCGCTTTTGACATCAATGCCGTCTGCAGCAGCTTCGTCTATGCGATGGAGGTGGCGGACAACTTCATCACCTGCGGCAAATACAAGACCGTACTGGCCATCGGCGCCGACACCTACTCCAAGATTCTCGACTTCCAGGACCAGTCCACCTGTCCGTTGTTCGGTGATGGAGCCGGTGCAGCAGTCCTGCGCGCCACCGAAGAGGCCGACAAGGGTGTCCTCTGCACCTACATGCGCAGCGACGGGAACGGCTGGCCCCTGATCCGGGTACCCTCCTCCGGTTCCCGCAAACCGATTACCGCCGAGACCATCGCCCTCAGGGAGAACACCTTCAAAATGGCCGGCAAACAGGTCTACATCTTTGCCACCGAAGTAATCCCCGAGATCATCGTGGAGCTGTGCAAGAAAGCCGGCATCACCCCTTCCGACCTGACCTACATCATTCCGCATCAGGCCAACGTGCGGATGATCGACTTCATCGCCAAGAAGTTCGGCTACCCCAAGGAGCGCTTCCTGCTCAACCTGGACCGCTGTGGCAACACCTCGGCCGCATCGGTGGCGCTGGTCATGGCCGAAAACATGCACAACGGCACGATCAAGCCGGGCGACCTGGTGCTGACCATGGGCTTCGGCGGCGGACTGTCATGGGGCGGGTTGCTGATCCGCTTTTGATGACCGCGTAGGAAACGAATCTCTCATTGCAAACTCCCGCTTCCGGTTTCCGGAGCGGGAGTTTTTTTATCCGCACCCCCTCCATCGCCTGACGGTACTCTGATCGGAAACGCCCCACGATTCCTGCAATGACCTGTCTTCGCAATAGAGGACACACTCAAAATTCTATGCTGCCATCTTTAGCTCCTGCTGCTCAAACTGTTCAGGAGTGAGATAGCCAATCGCAGAGTGAATCCTCTTGCGGTTGTAGAAACCTTCGATGTAACCTTGCCGGGTCGTGAAGGAGCAGTGGTAAATCAGTTCTCTCTTCAATGTGGAGAAAAAGGTCTCCGTAATTGCATTGTCATAGCAGCATCCGGTTCCGCTCATGCTTTGGATACCAGCTGCTTTCCCGACCACGGCACGAAACCGTTTGCTGCAATATTGCGAACCACGATCCGTGTGAAAGATGAATCCTGGTGACGGCCGACGCCTGACTATCGCATTGGTAAGGGCAGCTATAACAAGATCATCCGTCATGCGTTTGTTCATGCTCCAGCCCACGATCCGGCGGGAGAATACATCGAGGACCACTGCCAAGTACAGCCAGCCCTGGACCGTTTCAATGTACGTTATGTCGCCGGTCCAGAGCCGATTGGGAGCGTCAGCGGAGAATTGACGCTTCACCAGATTGTCCGCTACAGGACGCTTGTGATCTGAATTCGTTGTAACCTTGAACTTCCGCGTCGTCTTGACTTTAAGGCCGTTTTCTCGCATCAGGCGCCAGATGCGGTTTTTACCGACGCGCCGCCCTAACTGCCGTAGGTTATGGGTAATCCGTTTCGCGCCATATGTTTTGTCGCTCTCTTCGAAGGCTGATTTGATCGTTGGCAACAACGCCTGGTCTTCGCGCTGCCGATTCGTTACTCGGCCGGCCGCATGGGCGTAGTACCAACTCCGAGTCACTCCCAGAACTCGGCACATCTCCTTCACTCCGAATTCGGAGCGGTGCTCGGTTATGAACCCGAATAACGATGCGGATCCGTTGAGAAGATGGCCACAGCTTTTTTTAGGATTTCACGCTCCCGACGGAGTTGCTCGTTCTCTTTGCGGAGTTGCTTAAGCTCTGCTTCGGCAGATATTTGACTGGCTATAGCCGGATCCTGCTGGTCACGGTGTTTCCGGATCCATCCTTTTAAGACTCCATGCGTGATCCCGAGACTGCTTTCAACTTCGCGAATGGTGCGGTTGTCTTCCAAAACCAGCTTCACCGCTTCAGCTTTAAACTCGGCATCGTATTTTCGGTTCATTCTCATGACACACCCTCCTGGTCCGTTAGGATATAAGGTGTGTCCTCAAATGTGAAGATAGCTCACAAATCCAGGAAATTCCCCCCACCAGCTCCCTGTAGGCAAAACCATACAATCGCCCAACGTGCCGTAGTACAACCGGTTATTTTCCCTTTTCCACAGCATGAACATTTGGCGTGCAGGAAAAACCCTTCAGTCCGCCACCACGGCACAACGCCTCACACGACGAATACCGCAATTAACTGCACAAAATCAGTGACATACCGAGTCACCGGTAGACTGGCATCCTCCTTGCTATCTCAGGCCCGGAATGCTGAGAGCGCGAATCCGCACATAAACGCCGGTTTTTGAGAAACAAGTCGACGGCCGGCCCGTGAAACGTTCCGATTGTCAACGATTTCTCCCTGCTCCTCAACCTCCTCTGCAACACCTGTTTTTTCAGGGCAAAAAACCCAAAGGCGGACATGATGACATTTCCAGCACATTCGACCAGTAAACGCAGGTCTCCGGTCATCCTTTGCGCGGTGCTCGGCGCCTGTGCATTGCTCGGCGGCATCGCCTGCGCCCGGGAAACGGCCGACCTGTTCAGGCAGGGCCTCCTCGGAACCACGCTCCTGCTGTTCACCCTGGTTTCCGTGGCACTTTTCGGAGCGGAACTCATCTGGCGGGCACTGCTGGCACTCGGGTACCGCCCCATTCCCGGCTGCGCAGACGAGCTTCTCCCTGCCTGCACCGTGGTCGTTCCGGCCTACAACGAGGGCAGACAGGTGTATGTGACACTGCAGAGCCTCGCCGCCAGCGACTATCCGCACGACAAACTCAGACTGATAGCGGTGGACGACGGCAGCGTGGACGATACCTGGCTCTGGATTCAAAAGGCCAAGGAACATCTGGGAGACCGGCTCACCATCATCAGGCAACCCCATAACAGGGGTAAGCGCCACGCCCTCTATGCCGGATTCCGGCAGAGCGCGGGAGATATTCTGGTGACCGTTGACAGCGACTCGATCGTGACTGCCGATACCCTGAGAAATCTCGTCTCCCCCTTTGTGATGGATCACAGGGTGGGTGCCGTTGCAGGCAATGTCAGAGTGCTCAACCGGGACAAGGGGATCATCCCCCGCATGCTCGACGTAGCCTTTGTCTACAGTTTCGACTTTATTCGCGCCAGCCAGAGCATGGTCGGCTCGGTCATGTGCACCCCCGGAGCATTGGCGGCCTACCGCACAAACGCGGTAGCGGCCGTACTGCAGGAGTGGCTGCATCAGACCTTCTGCGGCCAGCCCGCCAACATCGGGGAAGACCGCGCCTTGACCAACCTGATCATCAGAGAGGGGCACCACGTTCTCTTTCAGCAGAATTCTCTGGTATACACCGAGGTTCCGGTAACCTATGCCAATCTCTGCAAGATGTACCTGAGATGGGCACGCAGCGACGTCCGAGAAATCCTTGCCATGACACGCTTCATATTCACTGACTTCCGCAGGGAATCGATGATCGGCACCCGGCTCAATCTGCTTTTCAACTGGATCGCGATCATCAAGGTCCCGGTATTCACCCTGGTCACCGGCGTAGCGCTCACCTTGCACCTGGCAACCTTCGGGTTTGGCACGGTACTTGGCGTAATACTCGCCGCCAGCCTGGCGGCGGTCATATACGCCTGGAAATTCGGGACATTCGACTCCCTGTGGGCCTTTGTCTACGGATTTTATTCCTTTCTCGCCCTGTCATGGATCGGACCCTATGCACTGGTGACGTTCCACAGGTCGGGATGGCTGACACGGCAGGTCAGTTCCACTCCCACGATTGGCCGGACAGAACCGCTCTATTCCGGAAGCAAGATCTTTTTGCACGAGGTAAAAATCTTGGATTGAGGTCCATCCGCTTGGGTTGACGTGAACGGGGTACGATTGCACCATTGACGCGCCCGGCCCTTACGGCTTTACCGTGGCCGGGGCAACGACGAAAAAACATACCGTTGACATAACCGGCATCCTTGTCTATCTTTGCTTAAAAACCAACGGCGATGGAGTTCGCCATAACCGCTTGCCCGCAAGCTGATGACTCCTGCTCTTGAAACCGAGGGCAGGAGTTTTTTCATTTTTGGGCATGGGCAGACCATCGGGGAGACGCAACCACCATGAGAAGGGGGACAACGATGAGCGGCATTCAGAGAGTTCATGCACGGGAAATACTCGATTCACGGGGCAATCCCACCATCGAGGTGGAGGTACGCCTCGGATCAGGGGCCGAAGGGCGGGCCATCGTGCCCTCCGGCGCGTCGACCGGCGAACGGGAGGCCCTGGAACTGCGCGATGGCGACAAGTCCCGCTACAACGGCAAGGGGGTACTGAAGGTGGTCGCCAACGTCACGGGAGAACTGGCTGCCGCCGTGACCGGCATGGAGGCCGGCGACCAAGCGGGGCTTGACCGGAAGATGATCGAGCTGGACGGGACCGAGACCAAGAGCAGGCTGGGGGCCAACGCCATCCTGGGGGTCTCCCTGGCGGTTGCCAGAGCAGCCGCCCAGGAGGCGGGGCTGCCGCTGTACCGCTACATCGGCGGCACCAACGCGCGGGAGCTACCGGTGCCGATGATGAACGTCCTGAACGGCGGAGCCCATGCCGACAACAACGTGGACATCCAGGAGTTCATGATCGTGCCGGCCGGTGCACCACGATTCTCGGAAGCCCTGCGCATGGGGGCCGAGGTCTTTCATGCCCTCAAGGGGGTGCTGAAGGCGCGCGGATACAACACCGCAGTCGGCGACGAGGGTGGCTTTGCCCCGGACCTGAGGTCCAATGAAGAAGCGTTGGAAGTCATCATGGAGGGGATCATCAAGGCCGGCTACAAGCCGGGCGAGGATGTATTCCTGGCCCTCGACCCGGCCGCCTCCGAATTCTACGAGGAGGGCCGGTACCTGATGAAGGCGGAGCATCAGCCGCGCAAATCCGCCGACCAGATCATCGACTTTTATGCGCATCTTGTCGAACGCTACCCGATCATCTCCATCGAGGACGGCATGGCCGAGAACGACTGGGAAGGCTGGAAGAAGATAACCAACCACCTGGGAAGCCGGATACAACTGGTCGGAGACGACATCTACGTCACCAACGCGAAGATCTTCAGGGAGGGGGTCGCCCAGGGGATCGCCAATTCGATCCTGATCAAGCTCAACCAGATCGGCACCCTGACCGAGACTCTCGACACCATCGAACTGGCCGGACGTGCCGGCTACACCACCGTGATCTCCCACCGCTCGGGCGAGACCGAGGACACTACCCTGGCCGACCTGGCCGTGGCTGTCAACGCCGGCCAGGTCAAGACCGGGTCGCTCTGCCGCACCGAGCGGATCAGCAAGTACAACCGGCTGTTGCGCATCGAGGAGGAGTTGGGGGCATGCGCCCTGTTCAGAGGAAGGGATGTCTTTTCCCGGAGATGAGAGGGGGCGCTCCATGCTGTCGATAGAGATCCCCGGCTTCGGCACTGTCATTGTCCGACATGTGGTGTCCGATTTTACCGGCACTCTTTCCGTGGACGGTGTGCTGCTCCCCGGTGTCAGGGAACTGCTGGTGGAAGTCGGCCATGTGCTGAACCTGCACGTGCTGACAGCCGACACCTTCCGGACGTCCCGTGCAGCCCTCGAAGGGATCGAGTGCAGCCTGACGGTCCTGTCCGGCGCCGGTCTCGACCGGCAAAAGGAGCGCTATGTCAGGGATCTCGGCCCGGAACAGGTCATTGCCATCGGCAACGGGGCCAATGACCGGTTGATGCTCAAGGCGGCCCGGATCGGGATCGCCGTCATCGAAGGCGAGGGATGCGCCGTCGATGCGCTGCGGAATGCCGATATCGTGGCACGAAGCATCCACGATGCCCTGAAGCTGCTGCGCACCCCTCAGAGACTGGTGGCCACGTTGAGACGTTAGATGTCTTGTCTA
Organism: Geobacter sp. SVR; assembly: GCF_016865365.1. Lineage (NCBI taxonomy): Bacteria > Pseudomonadati > Thermodesulfobacteriota > Desulfuromonadia > Geobacterales > Geobacteraceae > Geobacter > Geobacter sp. SVR. Next base: position 478,572 of record NZ_AP024469.1, on the reverse strand, counting down.
CCGGGACGAACGGAGACGGCATCGGATGGAGATGCGATGAGGAAATCCGCTACTGTTGAATTTATCGCCGTTACCATGGTATTGCTGACCGCTACGGCACTCATCGCCGTCACCGGCCTGGACATGAAGGCTGCACAACTCTTTTACGTCCCCGGGACCGGCTTCCCCTACGGCGACCTGCAACCCGGATACTCGCTGTACCGGTACGGCGTGTGGCCGGCATATCTCCTGGCCGGTGTCTCATTGTTGGTCTTCAGCGCCGGTTTTTTCCTGCCCGGACTGAGGAGGCATCGCAGGCCTGCCCTGTTTATCGTCCTGCTGTTGGCTCTCGGCCCCGGCCTGCTGGTCAACACCGTTTTCAAGGACCATTGGGGCAGGCCGCGCCCCAGACAGGTGGCGGAATTCGGCGGCAGCAACCCATTTCATCAGCCGTGGCAGAACGGCAACCGCACCGACTGCAAGTCGTTTCCCTGCGGTCATGCCTCGGCGGCGTTCTACCTGATGGCACCCTATTTCGTGCTACGCCGCGCAAACCGGCGACAGGCACGTGCCTGGTTGTCCCTCGGCATCGTCTACGGAACACTCATGGGAATCGAACGGATCGCTCAGGGAGGACACTTTGTCAGTGATGTACTCTGGAGTTGTGGCGTGGTTACTCTGGCCGGCCTGATCCTTGCCGCAACGATGCGACCGCACATCCGGAAGCAGCCGCCCTCAGGCGGGATACAATGTTTACAAGGAGAGAACTTCCGATGAAAACAGCCGTGACAATCGCCCTGTTCAGCGTCGTGGGGGGGCTGACCCGCTACCACCTTTCGGGCTGGGTCTACAGCCAACTGGGCCGGGTCTTTCCCTACGGCACCTTTGCCGTCAACATCATCGGTGCCTACTTTATCGGCCTGATTATGGAGCTGGGCCTGCGCAGTACCGCCATCTCCGATACTCTGCGCATCGGTCTGACCGTCGGCCTCATGGGCGGGCTCACGACCTTTTCGACCTTCAGCTATGAGACTTTCAGGCTGCTTGAGGAGGGCCAGTTTTTTGTCGCCTTCACCAATATTCTGGCGAGCGTGGCAGTCTGTCTGCTGCTCACCTGGCTGGGTATTGTCACGGTTCGCACGCTCACATGACAGGAGGACAGCAATGACGAAACTGATTGGCGAAAACGTATTGATGCGGATCTTCATCGGAGAGGCCGACCGCTGCGGACACCGGCCGCTCTACGAGGCCCTGGTGGAACTCCTGCGCAAGGAGGGTTTTGCAGGCGCTACGGTGCTGCGGGGTGTGTGCGGTTTCGGTGCGCACAGCGTCTTTCATACCCAAAAGCTGCTGGACCTGTCCGCCGATCTCCCCCTGGTGGTCGAGGTAGTGGATAGTCAGGAGCGGATCGATGCCATCATGCCCCGCATCGATGAGATGATGGGTGGCGGCATGATCACCCTGGAAAAGGCTACGGTTATCCGGTACAGCCATGATCCGAGAAAACCCGAAAAGTAGTCACCAGAGGCCGGATCACAAGCAACCCGGCCCTTGATTCTCATCACTGTTTCACTGCCGCCAACCCCTCGCCGGCCTCCCATACGGCCAGCCCGCACCCCTGCAACAGGTTCCCGAGACATTCCCTGGGAACCTGTTTTTTCCAGCCCCCGTGAAACCTGTCCGCAGCCAGCAGCATTCCTCCCGGACGAAGCAGCGACGCCAGGTTCCGCGCAACCGTTTCTATCTGCCCGGCCCGATGCAGGATCGGTCCCCCCAGAAGTCCATTGCAGACGACAAGGTCGAACCGTTCCCTCTGCCCGGGGGGCTCACGCAGGTCGGCCTGCCGGAACAGCATCGAACCGTTCCCCCGCCGGTCGAAGACCGGCTGCGCCAGTTCCCGCAAGACGGCCTGATGCGCACCGTCAAGCGGGACCGCAGCATGGGCGGCGGCCCATACCTCCAGCGGATCCAGAGTCCACCCTTCGACGGTGAAACGGTCAGCGGACCGGCCGCTGTCCAGCAGCATCCCTGTCAGGCGATAGCTGTCGGAGCCGTCGCCGCAGGCTGCGTCCAGGCAGCGCAGCGGCCTGTCTGCAGGGAAACATCCGATCAGATCCTCCAGAAAGAGCGCCTGCTGCGGATAACGTATCGCCCCTCCTCCGTAAAAACGCTGGGGCATGAATGACCAGAACAGGAAATCGGCGAGCAGGACAGGATCGTGCAACAGCCGCTCCATCAGGAGCGCGGGATTGCCTCCGCGGCACAGCCGGTCGGGCATGGCGGCCACCAGCGCCGCCCAGCTCGCGGCACTGGCAAAAGGGGTACTGGAGAGGACCGGAGGAAAAGTCAGCGCGGCGCGGTACAAGCGCTCGAAAGATGGCCTGATGAGGGCAAGCGGCAGCCACACTTCGCTCAGATAGTGTACTTCCGGGGGGACGATCAGGCCCGGGGCAGGCCAGGGGGGTGGACAGTAGGACGAAAAGAGGGCGAAAGCCTGCCGCAGACGGCGCGCATCGGCGCGAAACAGGTCCGGGTCCGGGTGCTTCAGGAGTGTGGCAAGCGCTGCTGAGGCGCGGGCAGGGTCCAGGGATGGCGAGAAACTGAACATCTGACGAGTCTGGCGGGCGATACCGGATCCCGGGCAGTGGTTGAGCGGCTAGAAACTGCGCAGCGGCCGGTAGAGGGTATCCCTCTCCACCGGCACCCTGTCAGCCAGGGTGATCAGGCGGACAATGCCCGCCATGGTCAGCGATTGCGGGCTCCGCGCGCCGGCGTCGTGGCCGATGCGCTCCTCGACCACCGTGCCGTCCAGGTCGTTGACGCCGAAGGCCAGCGCCACCTGGGCGATCTTCTCCCCCAGCATGATCCAGTAGGCCTTGATGTGGTCGAAGTTGTCCAGAAAAATACGGCTGATGGCCAGGGTTTTCAGGTCGTCCAGCCCTGAGGTGCCGCGGGTGCCGAGTTTCAGGTCGGAATTCTCGGGCTGGAAGGCTAGCGGAATGAAAGCCTGGAAACCGCCGGTCTCATCCTGCAGATCGCGCAGCATCGCCATATGCGCCACCCGGTCCGCGGCATCCTCCAGATGACCGTAAAGCATGGTGGCATTGGTCTTCAACCCGGCACGGTGCGCCAGTCGGATGATATCGAGCCAGCGTTGGCCGCTGATCTTTTCCGGGCAGATCTTTTGACGCACCTCCTCCACCAGGATCTCCGCTCCGCCGCCCGGCATGGAGCCGAGCCCGGCCGCCATCAACCGCTGGAAAACCTGCTCGATGCTCAGCCCGGAGATGCGTGCAAAATAGTCGATCTCGACCGCGGTGAAAGCCTTGATGTGCAGGGATGGAGCCGCACGGCGCAGGGCGGACAGCGCCTCTTCGTAGAACTCGAAGGGCAGGTCGGGGTGCAGGCCGCCGACCATGTGCACCTCGGTGGCACCGTCCCCTTCGGCTTCCACTGCCCGGCGGCAGATCTCGTCCAGCTCCAGGGTGTAGGCCCCCGCTTCCCCGGTCGTGCGCGAGAAGGCGCAGAAGGCGCAGCGATTGACGCAGATATTGGTGGGATTGATGTGGCGGTTGACGTTGAAGAAGACCTGCCTGCCATTCTTGCGCTCGTTGGCCAGTGCAGCCAGCTCGCCGATGGCCAGCAGGTCGTTGGATGCGAACAGAAACAGGGCCTCTTCGGTGGAGATACGCTGATTGGCGCGGACTTTTTCGGCTACGGAGTTGAACGTTGGCATTTCGTGAGTTTACGGGAAACACTGCGGCGGTTCAAGGAATTTGACGCAGCTTTGATCCCTGACCGGTGGGAAATATGGAAGAACCGGGCCAGCCGGCACGATCGTTCCGTCAACAGCCGAAGCGCTGGAAGTTATTGCGCCCCTGATCCTTGACCCGATAGAGGGCTATATCGGCATTTTTCAGGAGCGTCTCAGCATCTTGCCCGTCGTCGGGAAAATCGGCGATGCCGATACTGGCGGTCACGTTGAGGGTATGGCCGTTGCAGACGAACGGCTCCCGGAAGGCGGTGACTATCTTGGCAGCAGTCACGGCCGCACTTTCCGCCGACGTTATGGAGGGGAGCAGCAGCACGAATTCATCCCCCCCCATCCTGGACACGGTATCACTCTTCCGCAGCAGCCCCTTCAAGCGCTCGCCGACCGCCTTGAGCAGCAGATCCCCCATGCTGTGGCCGAGGGTGTCGTTGACATCCTTGAACCGGTCGAGGTCCAGGATCATCAATGCCCCTTTCGTCTTGGTACGGTTGGCCGAGGCCAGGGCCTGGCCGAGACGGTCGTTGAGCAGAATGCGGTTCGGCAGCCCGGTAAGGGCGTCGTGGTAGGCCAGGTGATGTATCGTCTCCTCGTACCGCCTGCGCTCGGTAATGTCGTTGAGCATGAGCACGAATCCCGCCAACCTGCCCTGCCTGTCCAGGATGCCTGACAGACTGCCGTCGTAGTACAGGGTCGTGCCATCCCGCCTGAACTCTGCCGGAAAAAGGCACTTGCCCTCCTGCTCCACAATCTCGCGGGCCTGGTACAGGCTGTAGGGAGCGATGTCTTCCAGGACAAGCAAATCCGTTGCACAACAACCGATGGCTTTGGCAACGGCGCAGCCGAACACCTTTTCCGCCGCAGGATTGAAATACTTGATCCCAAAGGTGTCATCGGTGGCGACAATTGCCATGTTGATGGAAGAGTTGAGGATATTATCCAGGTAGATGGTCTTGTCCAGGAGCTCGCGGGCGGTCTGCTGGAAGACATCCTCTTTCTCCCGGATAATCTCCTTCAGGAGTTCGATGTACTTTCCTTCCAGCCCCTTGACGATATCGGACTGGGTGATGATACCACCGATGCGCCCTTCGCCATCGACCACCACCACCCGGCGAATGCGCTCCTTTTTCATCAGCATGGTGGCTCTGTGAACCGTGGTCCCGGCTTTGACGGTCAATACCGGCTGGCTCATGGCATCGCCGACCGTGATGCCCGCCAGATCGGCCCCCTCTGCCACCAGCCGGACCACGTCCCGTTCGGTCAGGATGCCGAGCGGCCGCCCCTGATGCTCTACGACCAGGCAACTGATGCCTGCTCCGGCCATGGTGGACAGGGCCCTGCCGACCGACTGATCGGCGGTGACGGTTGTCACGCCGGCAGTCATGATCTGTTCGATTTTGCGCAGTTCCAGGAAATATTCGTGACCGAGATGATTGATCAGGTCGGACTGGGTCATCAGCCCCAGCAGCTTGCCGCTGTGGTCCACCACCACATGATGGCGGATCTTGTTGGTGAGCATCAGACTGTAGGCTTCATAGATACTGAGGGCGCCGGGAATGGTAACCACCGGGCTGGTCATCTCCTCCCGGATCGGACGCCCGAGCAGGGTCTGGCGGTGGGCAAGCCTGACCAGGTCACGTTCGGTAAAGATGCCCACCGGCCGGTCGTTCTCCGTGACCACCAGGCAACTGATCCTGGCATCGGCCATGGTGGCGACCGCCTCGGACAGCAGCGTTTCCGGAGCAACGCTGATGACCCGGCGCGAAATAATCTGGTTGATCTTGGTCTTGGTCTTGTTCATAGCTGCTTACAACCTGTCCCCACGCATCCTCGGGTGCGTCCATTAGTAATCCAGGTGCTGGAACGATATGTACATAGCACATTTTGGGACTCATAAACAGCTACTTTCTTGCGATGCAGGCCGGGCTCCTTTCCGACGGTGCCCAGGCAGCGGAGGAGCATGCCGCATCCCGGCTATCCCTCTCCATCCGGCCCGGCAGGATACGTCACATGGATTCCGTCCACCTGTGCCATGCGGGTCACCTGATGAGGTTTTATGCCGGTGATGCTCAGGATATCCCTGACCTCTACCCCGCGTACGGTCAGAGAATCCGCGATCAGCGAACGGTGACACCGCCACGGCACCGCTTCGGCGCACATGATGGCGGTCGGTCGTTCATGGGCCAGTTCCAGCAGCTCTGCCAGGGCCGCGGCAAACTCCGCTGTCTGCATGTAATCCGCAAAGCCGCGGAACGACAGGTTATGCCAGCCGGTATTGACCGAATCGGCCCGGGCATGACGCAGCCCCCCGAGTTCCTTCATGTGCCGGTACCCGATGCGATGATGGCGGAGGAAGGCAGCCAGGGTTTCGCCGTTGAACTGCGGATTGTGCCGGGAACGAGGAATGGTGCGCACGTCCACCAGGCGCGCGACGCCATGATGACGCAGCAGTTCGAGGAAGTCATCCAGCGAACGGGTCGAGTGTCCAATGGTGTAGATCACCAGCTTGTCCGCCGCTATCTCTTCCTTCCGCTCCCGCACCGTCATGATCTCTCCCGTTCCGGCAGCGCGGCCGCAGTATGGCTGAAGCCGCCACGCCACGAAGCTGCGTGATTCCCTTGTAACAGCAAAAGCCCTGCATCGGAATGCAGGGCTGCTCTCTTTTCATCCATCCGGCCGGCCCTGGCCTCGGACGTCATTACCGGTCGGTGAGGTCCGGCCGGCAGCGTGGGGCTACTCGGGCAACTTCTGTACTTCCACTCCGAGGGCCCCGAGCTCCCCGGCCAGCATGGCGGCCAATCCCTCCAGACACCCGCCGACCTCCTCCGACATTTCCAGCCCCGTGTCGAATGATTTCGGTTCGACCCCCAGCAGCACCAGCTTCTCCGGCATGGTATCGGTCAGGCGTGCAATGGCAAGCAGGTCGGAAAGCCCCAGCTGATGGGGCGAAATTTTCCGGTCAAGCAGGGCCGGCACCTGCTCCGCTTCCAGCCTGACAAGGGTCCCGGCCGGTTTCCCGCTCTTGACCACATCCAGGATGACCAGACAGTCCCGCCCCTCGATATGGTGCAGCAGGTCGAGTCCGCTCGTGCCCCCGTCCAGGAGCTCCACTCCATCCGGAACAGTATAGGTCCGGGCAAAGACTTCCAACGCCCGCACACCTGCCCCCTCGTCCTGAAGGAGCAGGTTGCCGACGCCGAGCACCAGAATGTTCGCTTTGGGCTCCATAAGCTACAACGCCCTGACCGTGACCGCCTGATTGCGCTCCTTGTCCACCACATGAATGGCGCAGGCCAGGCAGGGATCGAAGGAATGCACCGTTCTCAGCACCTCCAGCGGCTTTTGGGGATCAGCCACGGGATTGCCCACCAGCGAGGCTTCATAGGGGCCGGGGCTGTCCTGGGCATTGCGCGGTCCGGAATTCCAGGTGGAGGGCACCACGGCCTGGTAATTCTTGATCTTGCCATTTTTGATGACCACCCAGTGGGAAAGCACACCCCGGGGAGCCTCATGCAGTCCCACTCCCCTGATTTCCCCTTTTGGAAATGCAGGGGGATTGAAGGTGGTGGTATCACCCTTGCCGATATTTTCCATCAGCGCCTGCCACTGATTCTGGAGGACATCGTTCAGAACCGCCGCCCGCACGGCACGGGCCGCATGGCGGCCGAGGGTCGAATGAAGCGCGGCGGCCGTTACCTGTTGGCCCGACAGACTGCTGATCAGGCTCAACGCCTTTTCGGTCTGCTTTCTGGTGGGGGCGTGGCCGGCAGCATACATGCCGAGCACATGGGCAAGCGGGCCGACCTGGGCGGGCAAGCCGTTGAAGGTAGGGGACTTGACCCAGGAATACTTGCCGTCATCCTGGAAGTCGGTGTAGTGCGGTTCGGTTTCCTCCTCCCAAGGGTGGCGGGTCCAGGCGCCATTGTACCAGGAATGCTTGATGCTTTCCTTGACCCCCTTCTTGATGGACTCGTCCTGGAAGCTCTTGATGGGCTGGAAGCCGGCCAGGTCGGCATTGGCGATATAGCCACCCGGCAGGGCGAACGCCGTTCCCTTGGTATCCATTGGAAAATCGGGTACGGACAGGTAGTTAGTCACGCCGGCGCCGTACCTGGTCCAATCCGTGTAGGCAGCGGCAATGGCGCAGACATCCTGGAAGTAGACCTGATTGACGAAGCTGCCCAGTTCGTCCATGAGGGTCTTGACGTAATAGAGCCGCTCCATGGTAAGGGTGGAGGGGCTGTCGGTGTTGATCGGATTGGCCACTCCCCCCACCGCGAGATTCTGGATATGAGGAGTCTTGCCCCCCAGGATGGAGACGATCATATTCGCTTTGCGCTGGACTTCCAGCGCCTGCAGGTAATGGGTTGCGGCCAGCAGGTTCACTTCCGGAGTGAGCTTCATGGCCGGATGCCCCCAGTAGCCGTTGGCGAAGATGCCCAACTGGCCGCTGCTCACGAAATTCTTCAGTTTCGCCTGGGCATCCTTGAAAACCTGGGTACTGTTCAGGGGCCAGGTTGACATATTCTGGGCCATTGCCGCCGTCTTCTGGGGATCCGCCTTCAGGGCAGAGGTGACATCGACCCAGTCCAGCGCCGAAAGGTGGTAAAAATGCACGATATGATCCTGGACGGCATGGGCCGCTATCATCATGTTCCTGATGTATTGCGCGTTGAGCGGAATCTCCAGGTTGAGGGCATTTTCCACCGATCTAACCGAAGCAATGGCATGCACGGTAGTGCAGACACCGCATATCCTCTGAGTATACAGCCAGGCCTCGCGCGGGTCCCTGTCCTTGAGTATCAGCTCGATTCCGCGCCACATCTGCCCCGACGACCATGCCTTGCTGACTTTGCCGTTATTTATTTCGCAGTCTACTCTCAGGTGTCCTTCAATCCGCGTTACCGGGTCAATAGTGATTCGCGTGGCCATATCGTCCTCCCCGTGCGTTCATTGGATGTGCAGAAAGTTCGGTTGCCGGTTCGTGTTGCGACATCAGTGGTGCGTCTCCGGGAACAGGTTCAGGTACTTGGCGCAGACCTTGAACCCCAGGATCGCGAAGGCCACCATGCCGGCCGTCAGCATGAATTCCATGATCGAGGGCATGTAGTCGCCGCCGGAACGGGTGGCAAACTCCGAAACCCCGAAAATGCCCACATTCAGCCGGTTCAGCAACACCCCCAGAATGACCATGATGTTGACTGCGAAGATCCGTTGCGGATCATGGCGCACGGAACGCAGCGAGAGCAGGGCCAGCGGCAGTACAACCCCCACCGCCATTTCCAGCAGCCACAGGTTTCCCAGAAAGCTTCCGTTCAGCACGGCTCCGATGCCGGGACCCGTCACCAGGTGGCCGATCTTCATGGCCAGGTACAAAGTTCCGCTGATCATCACCCCCCGGGCCAGACCGGTAATCACCTCCGAGGGCACCGTATGGTTGAAGACCTTGCCGGTCAGGATGGTTTCGAAACTGACCATGGAGATCCCCATCATGACCGCGGATATGAGGAACATGTAGGGCAGGTATTTGCTGTACCACAGCGCCGAGAGCTTGCCCGGAGCGATCAGGTAGACCGCGCCCAGGGAGGACTGGTGCAGAAGCGACAGCAGCACTCCGAACAGGACAATGCCGACCATGCAGCGGTTGACCCGCTCCAGGGCCCGCTTCCAGCCGAGCTTTTCAAACACCATCGGACTGGATTCGGTAGCCAGGGTGGAGGTGTAGAGCACGACGTGGATGGCGACGATGAACATGATCGAGTTGACCTGCCACATCACCATCGGATGCCAGATGACAAAGGAGCGGCCAATGTCGAGGCAGATCGAGATGGCTGCCAGGAGATAACCGAAAAAGGCATTCAGGATCGAGGCCCGGGCGATGCACTTGTATTTTTTCCAGTTAAGAATGTACACCGCTGCGGCGATCAGGAATCCGCCGGCCGCCATGGCCACCCCCCCCAGAACGTCAAAGGCGATCCACAACCCCCAAGGCCAGAGATCGTTCAGGTTGCTGGCCGCCCCGATTCCGAAAATCAACCGGTAGACCGCCGCCACGGCAGCCCCGGCCATCAGGAGCACCAGCAGCAGGGTAAAGGGAGTATTCATCCTGATCCCCAGGTGGGCGCTGTGGGAATCGTCCAGCATCTTGTTGAGCATGTCACCGTACTTGGGACCTAAGCGCTTGGTAAAGTCAATCATGGCTCGAGCCCTCCTTGTCCTTGCGGTGTGTCAGCTTGTACAGGGCCGTGCCCCCCAGGAAAACGCCTGCAAAGACCCAGGGAATTTTGGCGATGTAAGCCCAGGTGAGGGAGGGTAAATCGAAGTTGGCGATGTTTTTCCTGAACCCGAGCAGATCGAATGGCACCCCTGAAAGCATGAGGTTTTGCGTCCCTCCCGCCTCGGTCAGTCCATAGACGTGATTGATATAGTGGGCCATCTCCCGGCGGGTCCGTTCCCGGCTGTTGACCGTCTGGAGCGGAAACTCATATTCCTGGCCGGGCTTGAGGGCGAGCCTTTGCCGAGCTTCTGCACGCAGATCGCGCACCTTGCCGAAAACGGTGGCCCCGGTGGGGCAGTATTCGGCACAGGCAGCGTATTTCCCCTCCTTGTAGCGGTGATTGCAGAGCTGGCACTTCCTTACCTCCGGCCAGGCCGAGTCCCATTCGTAGCGCGGAACGCCGAAGGGGCAGGCGAGCTGGCAGTAGCGGCAGCCTATGCACTTGCTGGCCAGATAATAGACCGCCCCGTTTTCAGGGTCCTTCCTGAAGGCTCCCGCCGGACATACCGAGGCACAAGCCGGGGAGATGCAGTGCAGGCACTGCTGCTTGAAAAAGGCATAGCCGTTGACGGCGGTGTCTTTTGTGGCAGCCGTGCCGTTTTTGTAGACCTTGATGATGTTGAGGGTCTTGCCAGAAAGCTCCTGGGGGGCGTCCCACATATCCCCTTTGCCGGATAACTCCCCGCTCTCATACGGGGGAGCGGTCATTCCCTTGTTGTAAAGCGCCCCACCGGGTACGCTGTTCGTCTTCTTGCAGTTGACCATGCAGGATTTACAGCCGACACAGAGTGTCGCGTCGTAGAGGATGCCGACCGCCTGCGACGGCAGCTCCGTCGACATAGTCGCCTGGGCGCAGGGTATGCGGGAAGCCAGGAGTGCACCACCTCCGCCAGCGACGCTTTTCATGAATCTTCGTCTGCTGATCGTCATGGCTACCCCTCCTTGTGCGGGGTGTTCACCTCGCTGTTTCCGGACTGATTGTCCCGATGTCGGTCCCCCTTTTTGCCGAGTCCGGTCACCATGGCTGCGCCGGCAGCACCGGCCACCAGCCCGGCAGACCCGGCCGCCAGAGACTTGATATTCGGGGAGACACCCGGGGTGTTCGGGAAGGCCTCGCTAAAGAATACCGGAGGGGTCAGGTCCTTCAGGTTTGCCATCTGATGCAGCGGCGTTGAAAAACCGACCCCCTTTTCCGAGCACCCGAAGCATGGATGTCCGATCCCCACCGGCCAGGTGCCGGCACCGGTTTCGCCGAACAGCACCGAGGGACAGTTGGCGTAGGTTTCCGGCCCCTTGCAGCCAAGTTTGTACAGACAGGCTCCACTCCTGTGCTGAGCGTCGCCGAATTGCCCGGCGAATCTGCCGGCATCGAAATGGGGCCGTCGCTCGCAGTTTTCATGGATCAGCCGGCTGTAGGCGAATTTGGGGCGACCTTTCTGATCCAGCTCGGGGAGCTTGCTGTAGGTAATGAAATGCAGCACGGTCGAAAGCAGGTTATAGGGATTTGGCGGACAGCCGGGAATCGAAACCACGGGGCGGTTGGCCAGGATCTCCGGCACCCCCTTGGCCTGGGTGGGATTCGGTCCTGCGGCGGCGATGCCCCCCCACGAGGCGCACGACCCCATGGCCACGATGGCGCCGGCATGGGGAGCTGTTTCGTGCAGGATCTCCAGGGCGCTCTTGCCGGCGATCTTGCAGTAGATGCCTTTATCCCGGGTGGGGATGGCGCCGTCCACCACCAGGATGAACTTGCCTTTGTTTTCGGAGATCGAGGCGTGTTTGGCCGCCTCTGCCTGATGACCCGCCGCAGCGCTCAAGGTTTCGGAATAATCGAGCGAGATGAGGTCGAGCAGCAGATGCTCCAGGGTGGGGTGAGTGGAACGGAGCAAGGATTCGACGCAGCCGGTACATTCCTGGAATGAGAGCCAGATTACCGGTGGACGCCGGGGGTCGGCGACCGCCTCCGCGATCTTCGCGCCCGCACTGAGCGGCAGCCCCATGCCCACGGCCATGATCGAACAAAACTTCAGAAAATCCCTTCGGGAGACACCGCCAGATACCTTTTTACTGAATAAAAGATCTTCCGTTTTCATGTTTACCTCCGATGAATCCGCCAAGTGATGGTATCGAAATGAGGCCGATCTGAAGTAAAAACATGACCATCAGGTAGGCTGCATCCCCCTTTCTTTTTTATTTTAATAAGTATTTTATCATATTGTTTACAGAATGCCAGTTCGTGCGCAGCCTCTTTTTATCCATTTTTACTGATTTTTGATGGCATCCGACCCATTTTCAACAGCGAAACCATCAAAAGTCACTCCGCAGCGCCCGTTTTTTTCCTAAAAAAAATGACCCCCCGAAACGATCGGGAGGCCATTTTTTTTACAATGTTACGTTGTTTTGGAGGACAAAGCCGGATGCTGCCGGTGTTCCGTCGCCTACCCCAGAATGGCTTTCAGATCCGCATCCGCTGTGGTGATGGGGCCGATATTGAAGTTCTCCACCAGGAAGTTGAGCACGTTCGGCGTGATGAAAGCTGGCAGCGAGGGGCCGATCTTGATGTTCTTGATGCCCAGGTGCAGCAGGGTCAGCAGGATGACGACCGCTTTCTGCTCGTACCAGGAGAGCACCATCGAGAGCGGCAGATCGTTCACGCCGCAGTTGAAGGCACCTGCCAGGGCCACGGCAATCTGGATGGCCGAGTAGGCGTCGTTGCACTGGCCGATATCCAGCAGGCGCGGAATGCCGCCGATGTCGCCGAAATCGAGTTTGTTGAAACGGTACTTGCCGCAGGCCAGGGTCAGGATGACGGTGTCCTTGGGGGCCTTTTCGGCGAACTCGGTGTAGTAGTTACGGCCCGACTTGGCGCCGTCGCAGCCGCCGACCAGGAAGAAGTGCTTGATGTCGCCGGACTTGACCGCGGCGATGACCTTGTCTGCCACTCCCAGCACGGCGTTGTGGCCGAAGCCGGTCAGGATTTCCTGGCCCGGATTCTCGGGCAGCGACGGGGACTCCAGGGCTTTTTCGATTACGGCGGAGAAGTCCCAGCCGTCGATGTGCTTGATGCCGGGCCAGGCCACCAGGCCCCAGGTGAAGAGCCGGTCGGTATAGGAATCGGCCGGACGCTGGATGCAGTTGGTGTTGAAGATGATCGCACCGGGGAAAGTGGGGAATTCCTTGGCCTGATCCTGCCATGCGCCCCCGAAGTTGCCCACCAGGTGGCTGTACTTCTTCAGGCCGGGATAGCCGTGGGCCGGCAGCATTTCGCCGTGGGTATAGATGTTGATGCCTTTGCCTTCGGTCTGCTTGAGCAGTTCTTCCAGCATCTTCAGGTCATGGCCGGAAACGAGAATACCCTTGCCGGCCTTGGTGCCGAGCTGGACCGGGGTCGGTACCGGGTGGCCGTAGGTGTCAGTGTGGGCGGTGTTCAGGAGCCCCATCACGGTCAGGTTGTGCTGGCCGCACTCCATGGCGAGGCCGACGAAGTCCATCAGCCCGAGGTTGGCGTCGGTGGTGGCTGCCAGGGCACGCTGGAAGAAAGCCATTACCTGATCGTCGGTTTTACCCAGGATCATGGCATGATCCATATAGGCAGCCATACCTTTGAGGCCATACATCAGGATCTCGATCACGGAACGGATGTCTTCGTTGGCGTGCTGGGTATTGATGCCGTGGGCCTCGCCCTGGGCCACCATGCCGGCCAGATCTTCGGCCGGTTTCCAGTCGGCCGCCGGATTGGCGACGGCGGAGCCGTAGGCTGCCTTGGCCTTTTCCTTCAGCTCGTAGCACTGCTTGATCATGCCACCGATACGGGCAGGCTCGAAGTCGACGTTGGTGACGGTGGTAAAGAGCCCTTCAATGGTGAAACGATCGATCTCGGCATTGCGGCCGATTTTGTCGGCATACAGCGCCAGGCTTTTCAGACCGTAGACGAGGTGATCTTGCAGGGCAGCAACGTCCGGTTTCTTACCGCACACGCCGGAGATGTTGCATCCCGTTCCATTTGCCGCTTGTTCGCATTGGTTACAAAACATGTTGTTTCTCCTCCCGTTGAGTTTTGATGGTGCAAAGATGGTTACCTGTTTGGTGCGTTTATGTGGTATGAACACTACTGCAAACTACAGGCTGATAGTTTGACGAGGGTCAAATTTTATTCACTTTTTTGGGCGGGATCAAGTGGTAAGACTAATTTATGATCATGATCCGGATTTAACTCAACAGGGCATGTATCAATAATTCCCCAGGAGGTCAATATGTCAAAAGTGTATTTCGCTGATATGCGGGCCGGGCACAAGGAAAACCTGTTCGACAAGATCGGCAGGCTGCTCGCGCTGTGCGGCCTGGATCAGCGCGCCGGCGAGGGGGACCTGACCGCGGTCAAGATCCACTTCGGGGAGAAGGGCAATCATGCCTATATTCGCCCGGTCTTTGCCCGCAAGGTGGTGGAGGAGATCAAAAAGACCGGCGCCAAACCGTTTCTGACCGATTCATCCACCCTTTATCCCGGAGAACGCAAGGAAGCGGTCTCGGCCCTGGTGTGCGGCATCGAAAACGGCTTTGCCTACGCCTGCGTCGGGGCACCGCTGATCATCAGCGATGGTCTGCGGGGGGTGACCGAAACCGAGGTGGCCGTGGAGGGAGAGTTGCTGAAGTCGGCCTTCATCGGCACCGAGATCGTCGAGGCCGATGCCCTGGTGTGCCTGTCCCATTTCAAGTGCCATGAGTTGACCGGCTTCGGCGGCGCCATCAAGAACCTCGGCATGGGCTGCGCCAGCCGCAAGGGCAAGCTGATCCAGCACTCCACCGTGGCGCCCCGAGTGGCGGAAAAATACTGCACCGGCTGCGGGCTGTGCCTCAAGGCCTGCGCCCACGACGCGATCCGCATCATCGAGTCCAAGGCAACCATCGATCAGGAGCTGTGCGCCGGCTGCAGCCGCTGCATCACGGTCTGCCCGATCAAGGCGGTCAACATCCAGTGGAACGAGGCGGCCGACCTGGTCATGAAGAAGATGGCCGAGTATGCCAAGGCGTCGGTCAGCGGCAAGGAAGAGCGGATGGTGTATCTCAACTTCATCACCCAGGTCTCCCCGGCCTGCGACTGCTACGGCCACGCCGACGCCCCGATCGTCAATGACATCGGCATCTGCGCCTCGCTGGATCCGGTGGCCATCGACCAAGCCTGCGCCGACCTGGTCAACGCGGCCCGCGGCAATGAGGGCTCGGCCCTGAAGAGCGGCCATGAGCCCAAGGGAGACAAGTTCCGCGGCGTGTATCCGGAGATTCCCTGGGAGGTCCAGTTGGAGCACGGCGAGAAGATCGGGCTGGGGAGCAGGCGGTATGAGCTGGTGAAGATTTAAATTAACAATGGCCAAAGGACTTAAGGGACCACAAGGACAACAATGACGAATTTTGTCCTTGCTGTCCTCTGAGTCCTTTATGTCCCTTTCCATGGAGCTTTGCAATGCCCGAAAGCTTCATCCCGCCTCATGGCGGCTATCACAAGCTGCTTTCCTACCAGAAGGCAGAGATCGTCTATGACGCTACGGCTTATTTTTGTGACCGCTTCATTGACCGGCGTAGTCGTACCCATGACCAGATGATTCAGGCGGCGCGTTCGGGCAAACAGAACATCATCGAAGGGAGCATGGCCTCCGGCACCTCCAAAGAGATGGAGATCAAGCTGACTAACGTTGCAAGAGCGAGTCTGGAAGAGTTACTAGCTGACTATCGGGATTTTTTGAGAACCCGCGGATTGGCGGAATGGGATAAAAATCACCCCTATGCACAACGACTGCGGCAACTTAACCGGACACCGAACTCTACCTACGAGACATTCAGAAGGGGAATTGAGCACAATGATCCGGCAATTTCTGCCAATGTGATTATCGGGCTTATCAGGGTTACCAGTTTTCTGCTGGACAAACAGTTGAAGTCTCTGGAACAGGCTTTTCTCAAGGAAGGCGGCTTGCGGGAGCGGATGACTAGAGCGAGGCTTGAAACGAGAAAACGAGGTGGATGAGTCGAAAACGCCATTGACCTGTAGTGCCGCTGCTCTCACCGTCGGCAGCCATAAAAATATTTCAGGAGGCCCTTTATTGTGTACCGAATCGTAATCCCATTCATATTGCTGTTACTGAGCACAACCTGCGCCTTCGCCGCTGTGCCACCCTCCTCCATCAACCTGAGCGTGGATGCCTCTGCCAGCGATCTGGCCGCCATCATCAACCAGTCGCTCCCCCAGCAACTTTACAAAGGCCAGGGGGGCCTGGGGACATCGGTCACCGTGCTGCGCACCGGCCCGGCGGTCGTTACGGCGGCCGACAATTACGTCTATCTCACCCTGCCGGTGCAGCTGACCTTCAGCTATGCCCTGTACGAAAGCTATCCCCTTCGGGCAGGGCTGCGTTTCAAGGCCAAGGTGAACGTCACCCCGGACTGGCGTCTCAAGACCGAACTGTACTATACCGGCCTGTCGGACAATCTGGCCGATACGCTCAAGCTCGGCCCCTTGTCCCTGAAACCCAAAAGCATGGTCGAGGCGGTCTCCCAGCCGGTGCAGAAACTCCTCACCCCTGTCATCGACACGAAGATCAACGATGCCGTCCAGCTCAGATCGCGGGTCGCCCCCTTGTGGCAGAATGCTTTTTCCCCGATCCTGGTCAGCAAGGAATTCAGCGCCTGGCTGAAGCTTACCCCTGAAAAGATCGTCATGAGTCCGCTCCTGGCGGCAAACAATCAGATTCAGCTGTCGCTCGGCGTCATTACCGGTGCCGAGGTAACGGTAGGCCCGAGGCCGGCTGCAGCTTCCGCCAGGCCGCTGCCTCCCGTACAGCAATTGTCATCCTTCGACAAAAGTTTTCATATCCAGCTGGCCACCGACATCTTCTTCGCCGATCTGGTGAATTCGCTGAACCCCGTGCTGCTGGACAAGACCTTTGGCGAGGACAAGAAGATCACCATAAAGAGCTTCAGCCTGAAGGGTGAAAACGGACGGCTGGTGGTCGTTCTGACCACCACCGGAGATTTTGACGGGCAGTTGACGCTGTTTGCCAAGCCAGTGCACAACGTCCAGAACAATACGCTGACCTTCGAGGAGGTCGACTTCGACACCAAGAACGCCGGGTGGCTGATCAGCGTCGGAAGCTGGCTCTTCAGCAGCACCATTCGCGACACGATCAAGACCAAGCTTGACGCCTCGGTCGTGGAACAGTTGGAGCAGGCCAGGCTCAAAGCCTCCTCGGCATTGTCCTCAACGCAAATAGCCGAGCATGTAAAAATGAGCGGTGCAGTCAGATCCTTGGCTCTTGGCGATGCAACCGTCAAGGACGATCGCTTGTCGGTTCAGGTCATTGCCCAGGGTGAGTCGCGGGTCAGCCTGAAATAACGACATGGATAAGCGGGCGAAGTGGTAAAAAGGAAGATTCGGCAATGAAAGCAGTCATTCAACGCGTTACATCGGCGTCGGTTGCTGTCAATGGGGAGATCGTCGGCCGAATCGGCCGGGGCATCCTGGTGCTGCTGGGGATTGAAAAAGGGGATCGAGAGGAGCAGGCCGACTGGCTGGCGGAGAAGATCGTCACCCTGCGGATCTTCGAAGACGAGGCCGGCAAGATGAACCTGTCGCTGCTGGACATCTGCGGAGAGCTGCTGGCAGTATCGCAGTTCACTCTAGCGGGCAACTGCGCCAAGGGGCGCCGCCCCTCCTTCGATACGGCCGCCCCGCCGGAAGAGGGAAAACGGCTGTACGACTATTTCGTCGAGGCGGCCCGACGACTGGGACTGCCGGTCGCCACCGGCATTTTCCAGGCCGACATGCAGGTGTCGCTGGTCAACGACGGACCGGTAACCTTCATACTTCAGAGATGAAACAGGTTGAGGTTAAGGTTGAGTAAAAGCTTTTCCTTAACCTCAACCTCTAACCTCAGCCTAGCTTTTCTTCACTTCCGCCAGCTTCTCGGTAATCACCCGCAGATGCTCGATTTCCTCGTTTCTGAGAGTCTCCAGCATGGCCTTGCCCTCCGGGTCACCGGCACGGGCGATCAAAGCTTCGTAGTGTTCGATGCCCCGTTTCTCGATGCCCTGGGCGATCTCCAGCGCAACGATATCGTCGGTGTCGAAGCTGACCTTCTGCTCATCGGCGCCGGCCGGGGCCAGCGCGAAGTCGGAGCCGCCGTAAAATACCCACCGCCCGCTTTCATGCAGCGAATTGTACAGGTCGGAAAGCTTCAGGTAATGGGCCTCCTCGGTCTTGGCCAGCCATTTGAAAATGCGCTTGCCCGCCGTGTTGAAGGTGGTGTGCTCAGCCTTGGTGTAAAAATCGAAGGTTTCCTTCTCCAGCTCGATGGCCCGCATGACTGCGTCCAGCAACTCCTTGTTCTCGCTCATACACATTCTCCTTTAGAGATATAAACCCGGCTTTGCACCTAATCCGATTCAGCATTTTCCGTTGGCCAGCAATTCGTCCAGCCGCAGCAACTGTTCGACGCTCTGACTGAGAAAAATCGGACAGCCCTTCTGTTCCGGAAGCCTCAGATCGACCTCGTAGCGGTCGCCGACAAACAGCACTTCGGCCGGCTTCGACCCGACCGCAGCCAGAATCTGCTCCAGCCGGATGTCGTCCGGCTTGGCCCGCCACCCGTCGTCGATGGAAAACAGGCCGTCCACGCTGGCGCTGAACCCCAGGTAATCGATGATGCGGGTTGCCACCGCCTGGTTGTTGTTGGTGTAGATATACAGCGAAAAACGCCGGTGCAGGCGCTCCAGAAGCGCTATCACCCGGTTGTCCCGCATCAGAAACGATTCGGGCCGCAAGTGCCTCTCGAAGTGGGCATGCAGCGCCGGGATGCTGCCCCCCAGCTCGGTGCAGACCGCACTCAACGTCTGGACCGCCCCGGTTGCCTCGGCCAGGCGCACACGGGTGGCGGCCATCAGCCGGCGCATCTCATCCCGGGAAAGCCCCTTCAGGTCTGCCATATAGGCGGCCGCCTCATCCTGAATGGTGGCGGCAAAGGCGTCCGAGACATACAGGGTGCCATCCAGATCGAACACGATCGAGCGGATATCGTGGGAACCGTTCAACGGCATCCTCAGCCCCCGATCCCGCGCTGGCAGCGCAACCGGGGAGTCTCGACCCCTTTGGACTGGATCAGCACCCGGAAGGTGTCGCCCATGCCCCCTTCGGGCATGATCAGCTTCTTGAGCGCCAACCTGACCCGCAGTTTTTCCTCTTCGGAGCGGTCGGAACGCTCCAGGTCCTCCAGCTCTTCAATGATGCCGCTTGAAATCAGGAAACGGTACTGCTCGCCGAACCAGACCTCCTGCAGCCCCAGCTCTTCGCCGCGCCGGATCAGGCTGGTGAAATCGACGTGCGAGGTGATGTCCTGCTGTCCCAGGCGGATATAGGGATTGTCCTCGATCGTGTGACGATGGTAGCACAACAGCGTGCCGCGGTTGCGATGGGGAGCGAAGAGCTCCTTGGCCGGGAACCCGTAATCGACGGTCAGAATGAAACCCTGTCGCAACGCCCGTGCAGCGGTTGCCAGCCAGCCAAGCCCCGCCAGGTTGATC
The DNA here is from genome assembly GCF_016865365.1 of Geobacter sp. SVR. Classification (NCBI taxonomy): domain Bacteria; kingdom Pseudomonadati; phylum Thermodesulfobacteriota; class Desulfuromonadia; order Geobacterales; family Geobacteraceae; genus Geobacter; species Geobacter sp. SVR. The sequence continues at coordinate 458,980 of NZ_AP024469.1, read as the reverse complement.
TCGGCCTCCTTGCCGGGGTGAAGTTCTATGCCGATCCTCTCCAGGTAGCCGGCAATCTCCGGGGTCGACAGCGGCCCCGCCTCCTCGGCCAGCATACCCTCCCTCATGGCGACATAGATCTCCTGCAGCCCCTCTTCGGTCATCACGACCCGATGGACCGGCATGGCATCGATCAGTTCATTGGAGTAGAGGCAGCCGCTGAAGGTGAAGGAGCCACTGGTGAGAGCTTCGGGCGTCAGCCAGCTGACCCGTTGGCGGTGCGCTTCCAGGAGCCCGGCCTGGGCCGCCTCCAGCGATGGTTCCCGCTCCACCAGCACCAAGTTGAGAACCCGGTACAGGTCCGATTCTCGTTCGGCCAGGTAACCCATGATGTCGCAGGCCAGCCGGCCGTTGCCGGCCCCGCATTCCACCAGGGTGAATTCCTCCGGGGTGCCCATGCTGCGCCACATTTGGGCGATCTCCCGCGCAATGACCCGGCCGAAGGCGGCATGCACCGAGATGCTGGTGTAGAAATCCCCTTCGGCACCGACCTTGCGGCCGGGAGAGGTATAGTAGCCCAGGCCCGGTTCATAGAGACACGCCTCCATGAAGGCGGCAAAGGTAATGCGTCCCTGGTCGGCAATACGGGCGGTAATGATGTCGGTGAGCTGTGTCGTATCTGTCATGATGTCTTCATTCCTGAAAATAAAAGAGGGGCATCATTTATAAATCACTGTACCGGCATTGTCAAACAATGGAGCCTGGAGATTCTCCGCCTGCGCCCGCACTTCCACCAGAGTCGTGCAGGCCCCGGAGCCTCTGCATCACAGTGTCACGTGCCAGGAAAATCGGTCGCCCCGATGCCCGCCTTTTTCTCTTTCTTGCGATAGAATTCCCGCATTCCGCGGAGCTGCTGCTTGATCTCGCGCCGCCACTCGGGGGGCTCCAGCAGTTCGGCGTGCACACCATAGGAGAGGATCCACGAGATCAACTCCATCTTGCCCGCTGCCTCAAAGGCGATCGTGACCCGCCCCTCCCTGTCGCTGGCTACGCTCTGGCCAGGCATCCAGAGGCGGCCCATGACCGTATGGGCCACCTCGGCCGAGAAGCGCGCCTTCACGTTCACCGGCTGTTCATTCACCAGTCCGAAGGCCTTGGTGAAGTGATTCTCCGGCCGGTAGCCCTCCGGCATTTCAAAGCGCTGGCGGGTGACCTCGATCCCGCGGATGCGCTCCAGGGCGAACAACCGCACACCCTTGCGGTTGTGCGCCAGCCCCAGCAGGTAGATGCCCCCCTTGTGAAAGACCAGGGTATAGGGGTCCAGCTCGTAGGATTCGGCCCGGCCCCGCCCTTTCTTTGCATAGTCGAGCCGGATGCGGTACTGGTGCAGCAGGGCCCGCTGCAGCTCCTCCACATGCCCGGCAGCGGCCGAATAGTCGCGGGCGCCGTGCAGAAGCGGCAGCGACACGCGGGCTATCCGCTCCAGGTGGGCCACGTAGCGGTCGGGCAGAACCGAGGTGATCGAGCGGAACAGCTCATCGATGCCGGCCTGAAAAGGGGTGCCGCCCAGGTGGGCGCCCAGCGAGCGCAGCAGGTAGAGCGACATCAACTGCTGCAGCGTAAAGGTGATCGGCGGGATGTTGCGTGAGCGGGTCAGGAAGCCGTAAACCTTCCTGCCCTCCTGCCACTCGGAGGTCAGGGTGTAGCCAGCCTCCTCCACGGCGTTCAAATCACGGTGGATCGTACGCCGGTCAACGCCGCATTCCTCGGCCAGATCATCGAGAGTCATGCCGCGCCGCGCCTCCAGCAGGCGGATGATGGTATGCAGCCGCCCCGCCTGTGAATATTTCTTCGCCGGTTTGCCCTTTTGCATATTCACTCCTTGCCGAAAAAGAAATTCCCGTTACAATGGGAGCCATTTCTCCATGGGGACCTGAAGGCAAGGGTATTGTAACGAATTGGGCAATTTTGACAATATAGTATTGACGTATCCTGTCGTACTGCACGACTGGCTCAGCCAGCCCGGCTACGGCTCACTTTTCACGATGAGCCTGCTGGCATCCACGCTGGTGCCGATCGGATCCGAATGGCTGCTGGTTCTGATGCTGGTCAAGGGCTATTCCGTTCCGGCCACGATCACGGTCGCCACCGCCGGCAACTGCCTGGGAGCGGTCACCACCTACCTGGCCGGCGTCTACGGTGGCACCTGGCTGATCGAACGTGTGTTCCGCGTCTCAAAAGAACAGCAGGAGCGAGCCCGGGCCTATTACCAGAGGTACGGCACGTTCTCGCTCTTTTTTTCCTGGGTGCCGCTGATCGGCGACCCGCTCTGCCTGGTGGGGGGCATGATGCGCATCAACTTCTGGCTCTTCGCGCTGCTGGTCGCCTCGGGCAAATTGCTGCGCTACATCGTCACGGCCTGGATAACCCTCAGAACCATCGCCTGAGCAACAGGTGCCAGACGAGCTCCCGACAGAGGTATCACGGAAACGCGGCCCCACGGGAAAAATCGGTGACCCGACGGCTTTTTGGCCTTCCCGGGTCGATCCGGCGGAAGGATAACGGGATGGCGTGCCGCAACGAGGAATATCCACGATGAACGATCCCATTCAACTGAGCGTTCTCGATCACCATTTCGCTGACTTCATCAACGGGATCGACGACAGTCCGGGCAGAGAACTATGGCTGGCTGCGGCTCTGACCAGCGCGGCAGCCTCCCGCGGACATGCCTGCCTGGACCTGGCAGAGGGAAGCGGGCAGGGCGTGCTACCGTTCCAACCGGGAGAAAGGCTGCTGACGCCGCAGACTGAACCGTGGCAGCAGGTCCTGGCAGCCTGCAGCACGGTGGGGCAGCCGGGAGACTACACCCCATTGGTGCTGGATGGAGCCGGACGGCTCTACCTGCATCGCTCTTGGAATCATGAATGCCTGATAGCCGAGGGCATCCTGGCCCGCTCGGCAGCCGTGACGTTCGACCGGGAGCTGCTGCAGAAGGGGCTGGACCGTTATTTTCCGTCCGGAGACGGTCAGACCGACTGGCAGCGCGTGGCCGCAACGGCGGCCGTAACCAGAGGCTTCACGGTGGTCTCCGGCGGGCCCGGCACCGGCAAGACCACTACCGTCGCACGAATACTGGCCCTGCTGATCGAACAGGCCGGTGCGCGCGACCTGCGTATTGCCCTGACCGCCCCCACCGGCAAGGCTGCCATGCGCCTGCGCCAGTCAATCCTGCAGGCCATCGAGCGGCTGGAGCTGAGCGATGAGGTCCGGGAGCGCATACCGGACGACGTGCAGACCATCCACCGCCTGCTGGGGGTGTCCGGCTCCACCGGCTTCCGCCATAACCGCAGCCACCCGCTGGAATGCGATCTGCTGGTTGTGGATGAGGTCTCGATGGTCGATCTGCCGCTGATGGCCAGACTGCTCGACGCGCTTCCGCTCTCTGCCCGGGTGATCCTGCTGGGGGACCGGGACCAGCTCGCTTCGGTCGAGGCGGGTGCCGTGCTGGCCGATATCTGCAACCATGGCCGACAGGTACCCTTTTCTGAAGCCTTCCGCTCACTGCTGAGAGATACCGGCACTCCGCTCCCTGACGCGGAACCCGCCTCAGGGAGCGCTCATGCACCTCTGGCCGATGCTGTAGTCCAACTGCGTACCAGTTACCGTTTCGGCGATGCCAGCGCCATCGGCACCGTGAGCCGTCTGATCAATGCGGGCGAGGCTGGCAAGGCGTTCGATCTGCTGCAATCGGGCAGCCATGCTGATCTGCTGTGGCGGCAGATCCCCGAGGGGGCGGCTTTCGAGGAGGCTTTTGCGGCAGCCGTAACGGAAGGGTACGCCCCTTACGCCGCAGCCACGAGCCCGGAAGCGGGACTGGAGCAGTTGGAGCGTTTCCGGGTGCTTTCGCCCTACCGCGAAGGCCTCGGCGGAGTGCGACACCTGAACCGGCTGGCGGAACACGCCCTGGGGCTGCGCCGCCCGGAAGGGCAAACCTGCAGTGGTCTGGCGGTAATGGTAACCGGCAACAGCTATGAATTGGGGCTCTTCAACGGTGATACCGCCGTGCTGATGAAGGCCGAAGACAACGACCGCATGACCGCATTTTTTTCCGATCCCCACGGTGGACTCAGGTCCCTCTCACCGCTGCGTCTGCCTCCCTGGGAACCTGCCTTTGCCTTGACAGTCCACAAAAGCCAGGGCTCCGAATTCGATCGGGTATTGCTGATACTTCCGGACCGCATTTCCGAGGCGCTCAGCCGCGAGCTGCTCTATACCGCCGTCACCAGGGCCCGCAGCCGGATCGAGATCTGGGGAACGGAAGAGGCCCTCCGGTTTGCCGTGGAGCGCCGTATCGTGCGGAATTCCGGCCTGCGTGACAGACTGTGGATCTGACCTGATGTCGCCTGTCGCAACCGCCATGCGCGCCCGGCTTCTCTTCGATTCGCCACCTTTCGGGAGGGCGCGATGAATTTTCTTTTCCACCTGCTGCTGTCCGGGGACGATGGAGACCTATTGACCGGCAACTTCATGGGGGATTTCGTCAAGGGTCCCCTGGTGAAGAGTTATCCGGAGGGAATCGAGCAGGGGCTCAGGCTCCATCGCGGCATCGACGCCTTTGCCGAACGGTCACTCCCGTTCCGGCACAGCCGGCAGATGCTTTCCCCGCACTACGGCCTGTACCGCGGCGTGCTGGTCGATCTGTTCTACGATCATTTCCTGGTGGTGGAGTGGATCGAATGGTCGCCGGAGAGCTTCGAAAGTTACCTGGTCCGGGCGCGCTCGATGGTCGAGCGCAACCGGGAGTGGCTGCCGCCGAACCTCCAGTCGCTCGTACCGATCATCTTCGAGGAACTGCTCCCCTCCTATCGGGAGATTTCAGGCATCGGCAGGGCACTGGAACGCATGGCGCAACGGGTCAGGCGGCCGAACCCGCTGGCCGGCGGCCAACAGGAACTGGTGGAGCATTACCAGGACCTGCGGGACGACTTTCACAGTTTCATGCCGCAGGTACGCCGGTTCGTCCGCCACTTCGCGAACGGCGCCGAGTAAGAGCCTGGCTCGCCGGTTTGATGCTACAATAGATGTAGATGGGACGGGCACGGTTTCTTTGCATCCTCCGGAAGCATCCCGATGCCGCGGCTGCCGAGAACGCTGATGGGCAGGAGGGGACCATGAAGATCTTCATTGCCGGTGGAACCGGTTTCGTGGGAAGCCACCTCCAGCGCGAGCTGTTGCGGCGGGGACATAGTCTGCGCCTGTTGATCCATCGTCGTTCAGCGGATATCGCACCGGACGTGGAGCAGATCGAGGGGGATGTTACCCGCCAGGAGAGCCTCGAACGGGCAGCAGAGGGATGTCAGGCCGTCATCAACTTGGTAGGGATCATCCGGGAATACCCCGGCCGGGGCATCACCTTCGAAAAGCTGCATGTGCAGGCCACAGGCAACATGCTGGCCATGACCAGACAGTGCGGCATCAGGCGCTTTCTGCAGATGTCGGCCCTGGGCACCCGCCCCGCTGCTGTTTCCGATTATCACCGCACCAAATTTCGGGCCGAGGAACTGGTACGCCACAGCGGGCTGGAGTGGACCATCCTGCGTCCGTCGCTGATCTTCGGTCCCAGGGATGCCTTCGTCAATATGCTGGCGGCGCAATTGCGCCTGGCACCGGTCATGCCGGTCATCGGGGATGGACACTACCGCCTCCAGCCGATCCATGCCGACGACGTGGCCCGCTGTTTCGCCCTTGCACTGGAACTGCCCCAAACCATCGGACACTGCTTCGAACTGTGCGGCAACGAGCGGCTTACCTACCTGGAACTGCTGGACAGTGTGGCCGAAGCCACGGGGACGCGCCCTCCCGTTAAGCCCCGCCTGCCGGTCGGATTGATGAAGCTGATGATTCCCACCCTGCAGCGTATACCGCAATTCCCGATCACCATGGACCAGCTCCAGATGCTGCTGGAGGGAAATACCTGCGACGGCGCCTGGAAGCTGACCTTCGGGTTCGAGCCACGCCAGTTCCGCCAGGGGATACGCGAATATCTGCAGCACTCCTCCTGAGCAGGCCACCAGAGAACCTGAAATGTTCCTGATTTCAAGCTAATAGATGCTCCCCTGCAGCGAATTGTACAACACCCGCAAGACCACTTTACAAACCAGACATAGACTACTGATTTTAAACACTATTTTCAAGAAACCGTCTTCCAAAACTTGACCGGCATGCATTAGTACGATATAAGCATGCCATGAAAATGCGCATACCCCTCGGATCAGGACATCTGCGTCGGTCCCTGCTGCTATGCGCGGCCCTTCTTTGTGCGGCTGTTTGCGGATGGGCCGAAATACCACCGACCGACAATGATGCTGTCCTGAGCGAGCTGTCGGAAAGCTCCCTCAGCCCGCTGGAAGAACTCGTCGCCAAGAGCGGCCCGCGAGAAGCACGGCATGGCTTCGCCTCCTATTACGCCAATCGCTTTTCGGGGAGAAGGACCACATCGGGCCAGCGCTACCATCCCGGGAAGATGACTGCTGCCCATGCCAGCCTGCCGCTGGGAACAGTGGTGCGGGTTGTCAATCCGGCTACCAGCCAGGCTGTTCAGGTCACGGTCAACGACCGCTGTGCCAAAAAATCATTTCCGTTCATAGACCTCTCCCAGGCGGCTGCCAAAAAGATCGGTCTGTACGGCAAGGGGAAAATGCGGGTGGTCATCATTCCGCTGCCGGAAGGAGCGCCGGACGAACCGGCCTAGCGTTACGGCATCAGCATCATTCTTCCGGTTTTTCCTGCAGGGGAAGCGTTACGGTAAACTCGGCGCCCTTTCCCACACTGCTCGACACCTCGATCCGCCCCCCCAGTTCCTCCACCAGTTGACGACTGACGAAGAGTCCAAGCCCGGTACCTTCCCCTATTTCCTTGGTAGTAAAATAAGGTGTGAAGATATTTTCCAGCACCTCTGGCGGAATACCGGGACCGTTGTCACGGATGATGACACAGAGCCGGTCGGCTCCGGAAACCATGGTCCGCAGCAGCAGTTCCCCCCCCTGGTCCTCCATCGCTTGCAGGGCATTCATGATGATATTGAGCAGGATCTGTTTCAGGAGGTTGCCGTCGAGCTTGATGGCCGGCAGGCTGAAGTCCAGCTCGCGCCTGACGACGACGCCGCGCCTGGACGCCTCGTACCGCAGGAAATCGAGCAGAAAACCGATCGTCAGGTTGACGTCCACCTCGCTGGACGTCTCCTGACGGCTGCTGAAATTCAGCAATCCACGGGCCAATTGGGAGAGACGCTGGGCCTCGCTGTCGATTCGTGCGACCATTTCACGTACCGACTCCGGCACCCCTTCTTCCCGCAAAATCATCTGTGAAGCGGAGGAGATCACGGAGAGGGGAGCATTGAGTTCATGTACGACACCAGCAGAGATTCTACCCAGTTCGGCCATTTTTTCATTGTGGGCCAACTGTTTTAACAAGTCCGCGCTCGGCTTTTGCCCATTTCCGGCAAAAAACGAATCCATTGACGCACCTGCCTCGTCTGTGGGCGTCCGGAGATCTCCGTTGATGTCTCCTGCGATATGCCAGGCTGGCGTTTTTTTCATGGGCGCTCCGAAATCTCGTGCTACGGCACGAAAGCCGCCCCAGAAGGGGCGGCTTCGTGTATGCAGAGCGTGGAGTTGTATTCACCCCCATCCAGAAAGGGGAGTGAAGCCGGGATTACTACATGTTGTAACCTGACTCCGAGTGCTGGGTCTGGTCGAGACCCATGATTTCGTCTTCTTTCTCGACACGCAGACCGATGGTCTTGTCGAGCACGAAGGAGATAATCAGGGTGACGATGAAAGCATAGGCGCCGGCCGCCACAACCGCAATCAGCTGGGTCATCAGCTGTTTGGCATTGCCCGCCAAGAGCCCGGTGGCGCCGACAGTCGCAAAAACACCGGTGAGGATGGCGCCGAAGGTGCCGCCGATGCCGTGAACGCCGAAGGCATCCAGCGAGTCGTCATACTTGAGTTTGGCCTTCAGCAGCACACCGCCGTAGCAGACGACGCCGGCGGCAAGACCCATCAGCAGGGCCGCGCCCGGCTGAACGAAACCAGCGGCGGGGGTGATTACCACCAGACCGGCCACGACACCGGAACCGAAGCCCAACGCGCTCGGTTTGCCGGAGTGGATCCACTCGGCGATCATCCAGGACAGGCCTGCTGCTGCCGGAGCGATGGTGGTGGTGGCAAAAGCCAGGGCAGCCAGGCCACCGGCCGCATCCGATGTATTGGCACCCACCACGGCGGAACCGGCGTTGAACCCGAACCAGCCGAACCAGAGCAGGCCGACCCCCAGCAGAGTGAAGGGGAGATTATGGGGTGCCATGCGCTCGGTCGGAAAACCGTGACGTTTGCCGAGAAAAACCAGGAAGGCCAGGGCCGAGATACCGGACGAGAGATGAACGACCGTACCACCGGCAAAATCCAAGGCGCCTTTTTTGAAGAGCCAGCCGTCGGTCATCCACACCCAGTGGGCAAGGGGATCGTATACCAGCGTGGTCCAGAGCAGAACGAATGCACAGTAGGCGGAAAATTTGACGCGTTCCGCCATGGCGCCCGAGACCAGGGCAACGGTGATCATGGCGAACATGGCCTGGTACATGGCAAAGACGAGTTCGGGAATCGCGCCCGGTTCTTTGGCGTAGTTCTGGAACAGGGTCCATTCGACCGTGCCGCTGGCCGCATCCTTCATGATGATCAGGCCGTTCAGCATGGCCTTGCTCAGGTCGCCGATCAGGCCCATCTTGGCCACATCACCGCCAAAGGCCAGCGAATAGCCGATCAGTGTCCACTGCACCCCGACAATACCCATGGCAACCAGCGAATGCATCATGGTGGAGAGCACGTTCTTCTGCCGGACCATGCCGCCGTAGAACAGTGCCAACCCGGGAATCATCAGCAGGACCAGTGCCGCGGAAACCAGCATCCAGGCCGTATCGCCGGTATTGAGTACCGGCTTGACATCGGGAGGGGTAGCCGGCGCCGCGGCAGCGGCGTCGGCCGGTTTTGCGGCAGCATCGGCAGCCGGAGCTGCGGTGGCAGCGGCGGCCGGAGCGGCATCTTTCTTCTCTTCCGCCATGGCAGCGACGGGGACCAGACCGGCCAGAATGACGAACAGTATTGTGGCAAGATAGTGCTTAAGTTTCATGATATCCTCCGTTTGAATTGATTGGCGTCTCGCTAGATCGCGTCGGAGCCTTTTTCACCTGTCCTGATCCTGACCGCTTCTTCGAGCGGGATGATGAAGATCTTGCCGTCACCGATCCTGCCGGTTTTGGCAGTATTCTGGATGGTTTCAACCACCTTGGTGACCAGTTCGTCGCTGACCGCGATTTCCATCTTGATTTTGGGGATAAAATCGACCACATATTCGGCGCCACGGTACAGTTCCGTATGCCCTTTCTGCCGCCCGAACCCCTTGACCTCGCTGACGGTGATGCCTTCGATGCCGATCTCGTTCAGGGCATCCTTCACTTCATCCATTTTGAACGGTTTTATGATTGCTTCGATGAGTTTCATTGCACCTACCTCCTTTGTGCGCGTATGAGGACGACTCCTTGAAAAATCGGAGAGGGGGCTCCCCCTTCCCCGGATTGAAGGAGAGGAATTGCCTAGAATGATATATCGAGCTGCGTCGTCAGGGCCGGTTTGCCGCCGGGCAGAGCACCGCCGTCACCGGCGGAAACGTTGTAGAAGGGATTGAAGAAGACCGCTCCCACCAGCAGGGATATCTGTTTTGAAAAGGTCCAGGAGCCGCCAACCGATACCTCGCCGTTGGCATTGTTGCCGCTCATGTAGTCTACGGCCAGCCAGAGCTTATCGGAGATTTCAGGCATGCTGCGGTCCCAGGAGGCCATGACGCCGTAGTTGTTATTCTTCGGATTGCCGGAGGTGGAAAGGGCTCGTTCGGAACCGTAGTACCCGCCGGCCGAGAGGCGCCCGATCACTGGCAGGGTCTTGCCCACCAGGCCGTAGACGATGTTCTGGCGGGTGGAAAGGACATCGCCGGCAACGGCAGCGGCACGTTCGGGCTTATCGTACAACCCGAGGTTGTAGGCACCGATTGCGAATGCCGGAAGTCCTTTGATGCCGAATGCATCCTCCGGAGTCCCCAGCTTCGCATTGAGGTAGAAGGGGTGGTTGTCGGCCGTGTTGTCGTTTTGTAGGCTGCTCATGAGCATGTCAGCCCCTATCTCGAGCTTGACGTTTTCCGAGGGGAGCACGCCGGCGCTCACCCCGAGATTGTAATAGTTGGGGCCCGCATCCGACTTGGACGAGAAACGCATGTAATTGTCGACATCGATGTGGATGTCCTTAAAGCCCTTCACGTCGGGTGATGGAATCCAGATCTGTGTTGAGGGCGTTGCCATCGCCATGCCGCTCATCAATGCTACAATTGCCGATGCTGCTGCCATGATCCTTCCCAAGTTCATCTTTCCTCTCCTTTTCATCGTTGATTTTGAACGGTGTTGGGATGAAAGCGTCCTTGGTTTCATCACTGCACGTTCTGCAGAGTGTATGATTTGTATCGGCCACAATGTGAGTGGCAAGCCTCCTGACCCTTAATTAGCACGTTGCGTGCCATGTTTATTTTTGTTGGTTTTATAACAACTTACCATTTCATGACGTCACTGATTCAACGTCACTCATTGTTCTAACCGATTTTCTGCATACAAATTAGTCAGACATCCCCTGCCACTTCTGTACAAAAAATAGGCAAAACAGCAAAAACAATTGACTGCGCCTTTTTTTTCGGTAATTTCTTCTATACTTTCGCACCCAAAACTGCGTTCAGGAGGCACACATGACACCTGTGGCAAAGATCGGCGAAGTCCCCAATTTCGGCAAGAAAGTGGTTTCCGTGTCCGGCCGGGAGATCCTTCTGGTCAACATCAAAGGGACCATCCATGCCTGCGAGAACGAGTGCCCGCACCAGGGGAGCCAGATGACTGCCGGTATTGTCAAGGAAGGCACCATCTCCTGCCCGCGCCACGGTTACCGTTTCAACCTTCTTGACGGCAGCTGCGGAGATCACCCCGATTTCACCCTCAGGATCTATCCTGTTCAGATCAGTGGAGACGACATTCTCGTCGATCTGGAGTAAACCGGCGGCCCCTTCGCCCCAGTCCCATTCAGGGACGCACGGAGTGCCCCTTGGATCATCTCCTGACCACCTTTTTCCTATTCGGCTACGGTATACTTTCACTTCTGGGAGCCGGACACGCCCTGCTCCACAAGCGCGATTCGCGCTCGGCCCTGGGCTGGATGAGCCTGTGCCTGACCCTGCCCTATGTGGGGCCACTCCTGTACTGGTGCCTCGGCATCAACCGCATCTCCCGGCGAGCCCATATCTGGAAAAAAAGTGGCCGCCGAATCAGCGGGATTGCCATCCGGACGGCCGATCAGGGTACCGCTGAACCGCCCCCTCTGCCCCCCTCCGCTTACCACCTGCGCGACCTGCGCAGGATTGCAGACCGGTTGGTAAAAACACCGCTGCGCCCGGGAAACCTGATCACTCCGCTGATCAATGGCGAGCAAGCCTATCCTGCCATGCTTGAGGCCATCGGCCGGGCGCGGTCCAGCATCAATCTGTGCAGCTATATTTTCGACGCTGACGGTGTCGGCGCGGAATTCATCCGGCATCTGAAAGAGGCGGCACAGCGGGGAGTCCAGGTCAGGGTCATCATCGACGCGCTGGGAGAGAAGTACAGCCGGCTGTCTCCCCGAACTGCACTGGCGGGATCAGGGGTCCATCTCGAACGTTATCTCCCCTTGCGTCACGGGGCCTACATCAACCTGCGCAATCACCGCAAGCTGCTGACCATCGACGGGATCGAAGCCTTCACCGGCGGGATGAACATCCGCAGCCGCCATGTAACCTCACAAACGCCGATCCAGGATGCGGTCAGCGACATGCACTTCCACGTACAGGGCCCGGTGGTCAACGACCTGCAGAGCACCTTTCTGGAAGACTGGCATTTCGTTACCGGAAAACGGCTGGATGATCCGCTGTTCTTCCCGCCTCCGCAGTGCCAGGGGAGCATGCTGGCACGCTGCATCAGCGACGGTCCCGACAAGGAATACCGCAAACTCGAACAGATACTGATGGGAGCCATGTCCTGCGCCGGGCAATCGATCCTGATCATGAGCCCCTATTTCATTCCCGACCGGCCGATGACGTCGGCCATGATCACCGCTGCCCTGCGTGGAGTCGACGTACGGGTCCTGCTGCCCGAGAAAAATAATCTCCCTTTCATGCACTGGGCCAATCGGGCCCTGCAGGCAGAGCTGATCGCCAACGGCATCAGGCTCTATTACCAGCCGCCCCCGTTTGCGCATACCAAACTCTTCCTGGTCGACGACACCTATACCCTGATCGGGTCCTCCAACCTGGACGCGCGCAGTCTGCGTCTGAACTTCGAACTGGACCTCAGCATCTACGACAGCGCATTTGCCTCCCTTATCAGGCGACATTTCGAGACCTGTTTGGACGCCTCCCGGGAGATCACTCCGGCAGAACTCCAATCCCGCGGCCTGCCGGTCCAGCTCAGGGATAATTTCGCCCGCCTGCTGTCCCCATATCTCTGATGTTGCCTTCCCGCATGCACTGCGGCGAAGCATCCATGGCCGGATATGCAAAGTTTGCCTCGCGCTGCACTTCAGGTGCCGTGCTGGCATGCCGAAGGGTGCGTCTTTTCAAAAAGCCTAAAAAGATAATTTTTATCCTATTGACAACCGATGGATTGACTGGTATTAATTGACCATTAAATTCATTAATCCAAAAAAAAGGAGATATGCCATGTGCCTGACGACCCTGGTGACGCAAGCTGCCCCTGACTTCACTGCAGAGGCGGTTCTTCCGGACAATACTTTCGGATCCATCACGCTTTCCAATTACAAAGGCAAATATGTCCTGCTCTTCTTCTACCCGCTGGACTTCACCTTTGTCTGCCCGTCGGAGATCCTGGCCTTCGACAAGACCATCGGCGAATTTAAGAAGAGGAACTGCGAAGTTATCGGCGTATCGGTCGACTCGAAATTCACTCACCTGGCCTGGAAAAACACCCCGGTCGAAAACGGCGGCATCGGCAATGTTCAGTACCCGCTCGTGCAGGATCTGAACAAGGAGATCGCCAAAGCCTACGGTATTCTGTTCAATGGCAGCGTAGCACTGCGCGGCCTGTTCCTGATCGACCCGACCGGCAAGATTCGCCATTGCGTCATCAACGATCTGCCGCTGGGCAGAAGCGTGGTCGAGGCGCTCCGCATGGTTGACGCGGTTCAGTTCTCCGACACCCATGGAGAAGTATGTCCGGCCAACTGGCAGGAGGGTGAAGAGGCCATGAAACCTACCGCTGAAGGGGTGGCCGCATATCTGGCCAAGCATTCCAAAAAGTAGTACCGCATTCAGCGGAAACCGTCGCATTGTCAGGGCGCTGCCTTTCGGGGCAGCGCCCTTTTCAATTGCCACCCGCCCGTGACTGTCGTAGAGTTTAACCGTGGATATTCATAGGATAGAACATACACCACTTCTGTTCGGCCGCGATCAGCGGACCGGGATCGTGGCGGTTGAACCGGCCGGACATTTTGTACGCCTCTTCTACCGAACACCCAACGGCGTTCAGTTCCAGGATCAGCACTTCCGGCCTTTCATCCTGATCGACGATCCGGCCGTGACAAACGGTTGCCCGGTTCCCTGTTCGGTGCGCCAGCTCGCCGGTGAAGCGTTCTTCCGCTACCAGCTGTTGTTCGACTCCTGGAACGACTGCCTGAAAGCCCGTGATTTTCTGGCAGCCTCAACCGGCGCGTCGCACGCGGCAGCCGAGGCGCCCTACCTTTTCCTCTCGGATCTGTCCCACCAGTACCTGCTCGCCAGCGGAACCACCCTCTTCAAGGGGCTCGATTTCCGCGATCTGCGCACCCTCACTCTGGACATCGAGACCTACTGCGCCAAGGGCTACGGATTCCCCAACCCGTCGCGGCCCGAAGACCGGATCATTTCCATTGCCTGCAAGGATTCCCACGGCATCGAAACCGTCCTGCGGGGAGACCGCATGAGCGAACCGGAGATGCTGCTGGCGCTGAACGGCATCGTTTCGAGCTGTGATCCGGATGTGATCATCGGCCACAATATCTTCCGCTTTGACCTGGACTATATCGGCAAACGCGCCGGACTGCACGGCATACGCCTCGGCTGGGGGCGCAACGGTTCTGCCCCACATGTCACACCCCATTCGCGCTGGAACCTGGCCGAGCGAGCCATCGATTACCCCCGCTGGGATATCTACGGCCGCCAGATCATCGATACCTATTTTCTGGTACAGCATTACGATCTGGCACACCGCGGGTTGGAAAGTCACGGATTGAAGCAGGTCGCGCTGCACTTCGGTCTGGCCGCCCCGGACCGGGTCTACCTGGAGGGTAACCATATCGCCGGGCAATTCCACCGGGACCCGGAAGTGCTCTACCGCTACAATCTGGACGATGTACGCGAAACGGAAGCCGTTTTTCGCATCCTGGCCTATCCCTGGTTTCTGCAGACGCGCATCTTTCCCTACTCGTTCCAGAACTGCCCTCTGCGCGGCAATGCCACCCGCATCAACTCGCTGTTTTTGAGGGAATACCTGCATCGCGGGCAGTCGATTCCGACCCGCGCAGCCACGGCCACACCTTTCGAGGGGGGCTATACCGAATTGCTGGAAAGCGGAGTGCATGGCCCGATCGTGCACTGTGATGTTGCCTCGCTCTACCCCTCCCTGATGCTGGCCTATCGTCTCAAGCCGGCCAACGACTGCCTGGAGCTGTTCCTGCCGATGCTGGCCGGTCTGCGCACGTTCCGGCTGGATGCCAAGAAGGCCGCCCGCGAGAGCGCCAACGAACAGGAGCGCCAGTACTTCGAAGCACTTCAGCAGGTTTTCAAGGTGTTGATCAATTCCTTCTACGGGTATTTGGGAACTCCACTGCACAATTTTTCAGACCCGGCGGTCGCGGCGGAGGTGACGCGCCTGGGGAGGGTGACCATCAGGACGATGATGGAACTGCTGCAACAGGAAGGTGCCCGGCCGATAGAGGTGGATACCGACGGGATCTACTTTCAACCGCCGCCCGGCTGCGAAACCGAGCCGGAGCGGAGGGCGCTGGTCGACCGTCTTACGGCAGGCCTGCCGGAGGGGATCGAGGTGGAACTGGATGGCTTCTATCGTTCGATGTTCGCCTATAAATCGAAGAATTACGCCCTGCTGGGGCACGACGGCACCATCACCGTCCGCGGCAGCAGTTTGCGGTCCCGCGGGATGGAACCTTACCTGCGGGAATTTCTGCGGGAAGCGGTCGAACTGCTGCTCACCACGGGAACCGGCTGCATCGAGCGCCTGTATCAGCGCTATGCTGCCCGATTGACGGCACGGGATCTCGACATCGGCTGGGTGGCCAGAACCGAGACGCTCAATGAATCTCCTGCCACCTATCAGGCGAAATTGCAGGCCGGCAAACGCAGCCCCTCGGCTGCTTTCGAACTCGCCTTGGCTGCCGATCGCCCCTATCGTGCCGGCGACCAGATCAGCTACTATATCAGCGGTTCTGGCAAAGATGCCGTAGCCTATGAGCACTGCCGCCCGATCAGCGCCTTCAACCCCGTCCGGCCCGACGTCAACACCCCCTATTACCTGGAAAAACTGTGGCAGCTGAGAAAGCGGTTCGACCCATTCCTGCCTCAGCAGCCGACGCTGTTCGACTAGCCGCCGGAGCTCCGTGATCCTTGCAACTGGATACCCTTTGTGATATGAGACTCGAAGCTGTTCCGGCAGCGAGAACGGCTTTGGGAGGCGACATGAGAAAACGCACACTGCTGTTGTCCGCATTGATGTTTGTGGCCGTGACCACTGCGCCGGTTGTAGCCCTGGCCGAGCAGCAGCCCGAAATGATCGTGGAAAAGATGACCATCAAATTCACCCGCGGACTGACCAATATCGTGACCAGTGTTGCAGAACTGCCCAAGCAGAGCATGCTGACGGTGCGCGATATGGGGGGGCCGGGCTATGTGATCGGCCCGCTGAAGGGTATCGGCATGATGCTGTACCGCAGTTTCATCGGCGTCACCGAAACCGCCTTTTTCCTGGTGCCGCAGCCGGGCTACTACGACCCCATGATCGATCCTCCCTATGTATGGGAGGGGTGGGACCCGAAGCGGGAAACCACCTACTCCATGGGAGAGCAAAAATAATACGATTCCGCGACTTTCCCCACAAAAAAAGGCGCGACCCCGCGTGGGTCCCGCCTTTTTTCGTGCTGTTCATACCTGTCGGTCCTGACTGCACGTCACACAGCCTCTTCTTCTAACACAGCCGCTCCCGTAAATACGTTTCAAATTCGCCCCGGAATTCTTCGCGCTTCAGTGCCATATCGACAGTCGCCTTGAGAAATCCCAGCTTATCACCGCAGTCGTGGCGCAGGCCTTCGAACAGGCATCCGTAGACTTTCTCCTCCTTTGAAAGGGTCAGGATGGCATCGGTCAACTGAATTTCCCCCCCCTTGCCCGGCTCCTGCTGCTCAAGAATGTCGAATATACGCGGAGTCAGGACATAGCGCCCGATAATGGCCATGTCCGAGGGGGCCTCCGCACGCTTCGGCTTCTCCACCATGTCGATCACATCGTAAACCCGTTCGGATACCTCATCGGCACGGACACAGCCGTAGGAGGAGATATTTTCCAGCGGCACCTTCTCGAGGGCCAGTACCGAGCGGCCATAGACGTCATGGACATCCAGCAGTTGCCGCAGACAGGGGCGCGCGCTGTCGATGATGTCGTCTCCCAGCAGCACGGCAAAGGGCTCGTTGCCGACGAAATCTTTGGCGCACTGGATGGCATGGCCGAGCCCGAGAGCCTGCCGCTGCCGCACGTAGAAGATATCGACCATCTCGGCAATCTCCCGCACCCGCGAGAGTTCGATGTCCTTGCCTTTGTCGTAGAGGTGCGCTTCCAGTTCGACGGAGATGTCGAAATGGTCCTCGATGGAGCGCTTGCCCCGCCCGGTAACGAACAGGATCTGCTCGATGCCTGAAGCCACTGCCTCCTCCACCACGTACTGCACCAGCGGTTTGTCGATCAGCGGCAGCATTTCCTTGGGTGACGCTTTTGTGGCCGGCAGAAAACGGGTACCCAGACCGGCAACCGGGAAAACAGCTTTTTTGACTTTCATGGTCAGCACCTCAGGCACATCGGAAATTAGCGAGCCGTTTATGCCCCGGCGACGCGGCGTGCCGACTCCAGCGTATTGTACAGCAGCATGGTGATTGTCATCGGTCCGACTCCGCCCGGAACCGGGGTAATTGCCGCGGCCCGCTCGCTGGCAGCCGCATAATCGACGTCGCCCACCAGCTTCTTTTCACCCACGCGGTTCACCCCGACATCGATGACCACGGCGCCCGGCTTGATCCAATCACCCTTGACCATCTCCGGACGGCCGACCGCAGCGATAACGACATCGGCCCTGCGGACCACGTCAGCCAGATCGCGGGTACGCGAATGGCATACCGTGACCGTGGCGTTCTGGGCCAGGCACATCATGGCCACCGGCTTGCCGACGATATTGGAACGGCCGATCACCACCACTTCCTTGCCGTTCAGGTCGACCCCCTCCTCCTTCAGCATCACCAAAACGCCGTACGGGGTACAGGGTTGAAAAAGGGGTTTGCCGACCGACAGACGGCCGACGTTGTAGGGATGGAATCCATCAGCATCCTTGAGTGGGGAGATGGCCTCCAGCACCTTTTCGGTGTTGATCTGCGGCGGCAGCGGCAACTGCACCAGAATGCCATGAATGCGCGGGTCGTTATTGAGCTTGTCCACCAACGTCAGGAGTTCGGCCTCGCTGGTTTCGGCGGGCAGCTTGTACTCGTCGGAGAAGATGCCTGCCTCGTGGCACGCCTTCTCCTTCATGCTGACATACACGCGACTGGCCGGGTCGTCGCCTACCAGCACCACCGCCAACCCCGGCGTAACACCCTGCTGTTTCAGTTCCTGTACGCCCGCCGCAATCTCGGTCCGTATTTTTGCGGCAATCGCCTTGCCGTCGATGATTCTTGCCATTGTCTGCCTCCTTGGCCCATAAAGTCCTGGCATCATACTGTCTTACTCACCACTTTGTAAAGCCGGTTTACACCAAAAAAGAAGGCCCCCGAAGCTTTACACTTCGGAGGCCCGAATCCGTCCGGACACACCCCTTCGATCACCCCGCGCAGCAGCCACCACCCGCGCAGGCGACCGGCTTGGGCGCTTCGGTTTTGGGGCAGTAGCCGGTGTTGAACCAGCCGTCCCCCTTCAGGCTGAAGGCGGTGGAGGAAATCATTTTTTTCACTTCTGCGCCGCATTCCGGGCATTCACTGGCCGGCGGATCGGAAAACTTCTGGCGCAATTCGAACTGGTGCTCACAGCTTTGGCAACGGTACTCGTACATCGGCATATCGGGTTTCTCCTCGGAGTAATTAGATTGATGTCTTAAATATAATGACAGAGCGGCAGATTTGTCAATGGCGGCTCCCGGAACGGGCTCTGATCATTGTCTTCAGCATTGAGGTGTTTTGTTGTAAAAAAGGACCGAATATTCTAATATCGTGAGGATAGATTTCGATTCCACTGCTCAAGATCACCGTATGTTTACTCAGTACTATAAACAACATCCGCTTACATCCTGTCTGATACTCTCCATCCTGGTGCACTTCCTCTTCATGTATGCAATGAGGGTTTTCGAAACCTACAATTTCGGCACACCTGTCGATGTATCACAAACCATCCTGGTTGATCTGGCGGACGAGCCAAATGCTCCTCCTGCTGTGACGGAACAGAAAAGTAATGACAATAACGAAATACCTGAGTCTCCGGAAGATGAGGCTACCATGAATGATACTCCGGTGGCGGCACATGAACTCAACACTCCGGTCGCTGCCTTTGAATCCCGCGAATCTGCGCCAGTACTCGAGGAGAAAGCTGTTCTCTATGAGGAGGAGCAAGCATTCAGAAGCCGGGCCAGTGAGACCATTACTGCCGCTTCGATTGCGGAGCTACCAAGACCAGTTGCTGCAAGCCCTGTTATACCGCCTTCCCAAGGCAGCATGTTTCTGGCATCGAAAAATGAAAGACTTACCTACCAGATAAAGATGCTCGGTCTCCCGGTAGGAAGCGCCGAACTTGAGTCAGCAAATAATGAGGGCGAAATCTCGATCACGCTTAAAGTCAGGTCCAATACTGCCATTTCCAGCATTTATCCTGTAGACGATGTTGTTGAAACCCGCCATATCAACGGCAGGTTCATCCTGACAAAAATCAGACAACGGGAAGGCTCTTTCAGGGGAGATGAAGGATTCAGCATAAATCGTAGTAAAAAAAGGGTTTTCTGGTTTGACAACATCAGAGGCCATAGCCAAAAAGTGATGCTCCCTACCGATGAGGCAGTCGATACCTTGTCCGGAATTTATTACTTAAGGAACCGCCAACTGGAGGTCGGCAAAACCGAAATCCTCCACATCTATGACAGTGAAACTTACGCCGACGTGCCGGTCGAGGTCTTACGGAGAGAAAAGTTACAACTATCTAACCTCACAAAAGTTAACACCCTAGTGATACGCCCGCTCCAGAAAACCGCCGGGATTTTCAGACGAACCGGCGAAGTCATGATCTGGTTGACGGACGACAACAAGAAAGTACCGGTAAAAATTGTGACATCCATTCCGATTGGCAAGATAACGGCCGAACTGCTCTCTGCCGAATATCAGCCTTACGATCAAAATCCAACCGGCTCACCACCGAGCGTTATCGATGCCACCATTCGTTCACACATGCACTAGTAAACCGGCGTACTCCACGATACGACGTAAAACTGATCCTGCGGCAACTTCAAAATCCAGGAAAAAACACGACCTCATATAGAAATTCTTCCATGACCGCTAAGGCCATGGACTGATACAAATGAAGTTTATGCATGCCGAAGTCATTATCGAGAGGGAGAACGTATTAAATGCTGTTGCAAGCTGTAATATGGATGAATTTGGCGCTGATTTTCTACACGTGGGCCGTTTTCAGTGGGCGCAAACAGGGATTACACCGCAAGCACCTGATCATTTTCGGCATCGGTCTTTTGTGCGATTACCTCGGCACTCACCAGATGAACCTGTTTGCCCAGGCCTACGGTAAGGCCCCTGAATGGCACAACATCACCGGTATCGCCTCCCTGGGTGGTATGGCCTTCCACTTTCTGCTGGCGCTGACTGCTTCCCTGGCCAACAGGGCCGAGGCTGTCAACCGCGTCTTTCATCGTGTCAGCCTGAGCATCTACACTTGCTGGCTGATTGCTTTCTTCAGCGGCGCCATCTCCGGCATGATGCGCATGAAATAACCTGCTCCGGGCATCTGTCCCATCTCCTTCAAAAGCTGCACGCATTCAGTCATCGATACTGACCTCTCCCCACCTTTCATCGTCCCTGCTCATCCACAGCTGAAATTCATGTTGCGAATAGATCGAGCCCACGCTCTAATCTTTGGCTTTGAAATTGCACATTCATTCAAGGTTAGCCCGATAATATCGAGCTCATGCAAGTACATGCGGCGTTTGTAGCGACGTCCATCAGAGTGACTTTCCGCGAAATAACTCAACAGCATATGTGTTATCGCCGAATCGCGATACAAGCTGCTTTCGTATGCTGGTTTTAACCCACACAAAGAAAGGGGGATCGTAACAACGGTTGGCCGTATCACCTCGCCAACCAAGCCGCCCAGCTTCATTCTGGAGGCCAACAGAACCTCGGTTCGGAAACTTAAGTAAAGGAGAAAAGAAAACATGCAAAAACATCTTCAGTACCTGCTTTCTGCTCTGTTATTGCTGGTAATGACGGGCTGCGGTGCAAACAACCAGGCGAGCAGCTCCACTGTCGGAAAGGGCGCGATTAACGCATCTATGACATGGGCGGAGAACGCAACGGCCAAAACGGTTGCTTCGCTTCCACTGGAGGTGGCCAAGATCCGTATGACCGTCTCGGGCGCCAACGTGCCGGTGGTTAGAAATGAAATCGCCGTGACAGGTGGCACATCCACCCAAGGGCAGATCAGCGGCATCGTCCCCGGCAAGGTCAGTCTCGTTATACTCGCTCTCGACAGCGCAGGCGCCACTGTCTACGAAGGTGCGGCCCTGAACGTAACCATTACTGCAGGACAGACCAGCGATGTCGGCACCATCACAATGAGCCGCCCCCTCGTAAAACCGGCGGATGCCTCGTGTGTCGGCTGCCATGAAAACACCATCGACACAACCGGTCAGAATCTGGTCGCCGATTTCAAACAGTCCGGACACTACGCCAACGGCTCATTCATGGATGCGAACGGTGTAGCCGCCGGGTGCGCCGGGTGCCACGGCTCCGCGCACAATATCCCCAATCCTTACACGGCCGGCAGGTGCTTCGACTGCCATCAGGACAAAGTGAACGTCCACAGCAACCCTAGCCCCAACACAGGTGCGGCTGCCCGTCCTGCCATGTACGTGGCCACCAACTACCAGGGACAGTGCAACGCCTGCCACCAGCCCCACGATACCACGGTTGGTCAGGCAGAGCGTAAAGCCTGGGCCAAATCGGCGCATGGGGATGTCAATGGCGCAGCCTGGGCCACCGAGGACATGCAGCAGCCTTCACAGCAGGCCTGCCAACGCTGCCATACCGCTACCGGCTTCAAAATGTTCGTCAACAGCAATTTTACAACCTTCCCGACCGCCTCAATTGCAAGTGCCGAGGATCAGGCACGCGAGGTCCTTGCGTGCGACGCCTGCCACAGCGACAACAACTTCACTGTTCGTGTTCCGGGCGCATTCACGGCCCAGTACAAGATCGGCAATACCACAACCGTCACCTTCCCGAATGCGGGTGAAAGCAATCTCTGTATTGCCTGCCACTCGGCCCGCGAGAATGGCGTAGATGCCGTCGCCGACTTCACCAACGCATCATTCAAGAACTCCCATTACCTGCCGGCTGCTGCGATCATGTACATGTCTTCCGGCTTCATCAATTTCACCTCCGCCAACGCGACCATCGGCACCACCACCTACGGCAAGACACTTATGCCGGACAACGCCTCCGTTCCCGGCTACGGCATTGCCGGCGGTGTAACCAGCACTCATCGTAAGCTGGGCACTCCTGCCATCAATGGCGACAGCCATAACACTGCGGTCTTCGTTGCCGGTAAATTCGATGCCAATGGCCCCTGTGTGACCTGCCACATGAACGCTAACGGCGCTCCTGCCGGCACCAGGAAGGCCCACGGCCACACGCTGGCCATCGACGAGAACGCCTACAACCAAGTATGTACCAACTGCCACGGCTCGGAAAACACTGTTCCGCTGACCGGCGCGAACTTTAAGGCCTATTTCATCGAACCGCAGGCTGAGGCGTTCCAGAACTCACTGGCGCTTGCCGTCAAGCTTCTCAAGGACAGATGGAACATCGAGTATGACGCCAATGCCTATCCCTACTTCTTCAAAGGCGGCCTGGCTCACACCTCTGCCAATGCGGTCAAAAACTGGACTAACGGCACCGGCAATCAAGCCTTGGGCAAAAAGCTCATGGGCGCCTGCTTCAATATCCAGCTGCTCACCAAGGACAGCGCCGCATACGCCCACGGTCGTAGCTACTCCCGCAGGCTTGTGTACGATACCATCGACTTCCTGGATGACGGCATGATCAATCTGTCTGTTGGTGTCACTGCCGTTAATTCCGGCATGAAAGATGCCAACAACAACCCGCTGTTCACCAAAGGCACCAATGCCTATAACTCAACTGGTAGCGCCATCACCACCCCCTATACCGGTACATCCGAAGCCATGCTGTACCTCCTGGGATGGAACCGCACCACTGGCGCGTGGAACAATCCTGAACGTCCGTAGTTGTATTGTATAAGCAACATTTGAAATTCCGCCCCCGCTTCGCAAGAAGCGGGGGCATTTTTTTGCATGACCAAAACTGGAAATGGATCTGAGATAGGTCAACTGCCAGACACCATGTAAAGCAACGGCCCGACGAAATTGCTCGTCGGGCCGTTGTTGTTACTATATGGGTTTATTTATCAGTAGCTCTTGAAAACATCCGTCGAAAAGTGCATCGGCATTTCAGAACCGGCGAAATCGAAGTGCTTGCCGTGGTCTTTCATCATGAGCTTGAATGCGCTCAGCATGTAGCGGCGCTTGAATCCATCCTCCAGCGCCACGATCTCCTGCACCTTGTCGCTGTAGAAACGCATGTAGCAGGTGCCCAGGGCCTGGGTGATCTCATCCATGGTCATTTCAAGCGGCTCAACGATGGGTGTTACCAGATTGTATTTCGAGTAGTCCCACACTCGGATGCGATCCTTCATATCCTTGAAGAGCGGTGTAAAGGGCATGGGGGTCACCACCGGGAATACGGCGATGTCGGGATTCAAGTACTTGGCCGAATCGATGGTGTTCTCGATGGAGTCCCAGGTTTCATTGGTGAAGCCGATCATGAACGACGCCTCGGTGATGATGCCCGCCTCGCGGCACAGGTCCAGGGCCTGCTTGTTCTGCTCGAAACTGGTCCCTTTGTTGAGGCTGTTCAGGGTGTCCTTGTCGGCGCTCTCCGCGCCGATATAGATGTGGATGATGCCGGCATCCCGGTATTTGTGCAGGATATCCGCATCACGGATGATGTCTTCCACGCGGGTCTCGATGAGCAGACGGACTCCGAAATTCCGCTCGATCAGAAGATCCAGAAACAGCTCCCAGCGGTCCCGGTGTTTGGTAGGATAGGCATCGATCAGGGTGAAATAGTCGATCTGGTAGGTTTCGATCAGATGGGCCATCTCCTCGATGACGTTCTCCGGCTTGCGGCAGCGCCAGTCCTCCCGCCAGAACATCCGCTGGCTGCAGAACGCACAGCCCATGTCGCAGCCGCGGGACGTGAGGATGGAAGCCATCCTGCCCTCCGGCTCGACGCGATAGTGATAGTCGTCCCAATCCAACAGGTGCCAGGCCGGATTCAGGGAGTCCAGTTCGACGATGTGGTGCTGGTTTTCGGTACTGACGATCTCCGACCCTTCGCGGTAGGCAATCCCCTTGACGCTTTTCCCCGTTCCTTCCGGAATGGCCGCCAACAGCTGCTTCAGGATGTGCTCCGGCTCCCCTTTGATGATAAAATCCACGTGGTTCTTCTCGTATTCGAGGATCTCACCGAACATGAAGGTGGGATGGGGCCCCCCCAGCAGGGTGACGATGGCGGGGTTTACCTCTTTGGCAATATCCAGAATCCTGAGGGAGTCGGGGACCGTGGCGGTGCTGATGGCGCCGGTGACCGGCAGATAGTCCAGGGACATGACATAATCGGGCTGAACCCGTTCGATCTCCTCGCGGATATCGTCAAACCCGAGCCCCTTGTTCATGGCGTCGAAAATCCCGGCTTCATGTCCCGCGTCGAGTGCGGCACCGGCCAGATAGGCCATATGAAGAGGGGGCCAGTTGCCGACAACCTGTACTCCCCAGCAGTGGTACGGAGCTGTTATAAAGAGGATCTTGCTCATTCTTTCTCCCATTCTGGTTGTGCTGCCGGGCGGTATGACACGGCCCGAGCGTTTTCGAAAACGGTTCTCAAATCCATCGCGATAATAACAAATCAGGGTAAAGGCAGAGTAATGGAATTGTAAAGATTCGGTAAAGAGGAGGGAAAAATGTCCCGCTGGCAAGCTACTATGGCTTGTCGCCTCCCGAAGGCCGACCTCCGGCTAGGCCGGTTCATCCTGGACAGGGAGTGTGAACCATACACGGGTGCCGTTTTCATCGCTTTCGACACCCACCGTGCCTCCATGCGCCTCGATCAGCTCCTTGACGATCGCCAGCCCGATACCGGCCCCTCCCGCATCCCGGGAACGCGAACGATCCGCCCGGAAGAAACGCTCAAACAGGAAGGGGATGTCATGTGCCGCGATTACCGAGCCGCTGTTGGTAAAGACGGTCTTGATGCCGCCTTCGGTTCGCAGGGTTGAAATCGCAACGGTCCCCTGGCGCGGCGTATATTTCCAGGCATTGTCGGTCAGATTGCGGATCGCCTGCAGCAGCTTGTCACGGTCTGCCGTCACCGCATCGCTCCCCGGTTCGAGTTGCCATTGCACCACGATCTGCTTCTCCTGGAAGTTCGGCCGGTACAGATCCATGATCTGGCCGAGCAGTTCATGGAGGGACAGCTTGCGGCGGTCCAGAAAAGCCCTGGCTGCATCCGCCCTGGCCAACTGCTGGAGATCCTCCACCAGATTCACCAGCCGCAGGACCTCCTGTTCCAGCATTCGAAAGGTTTCGGGGGTGGGGGGGATGACGGAGTCGCTCAAGCCTTCGAGATAACCGCGCAGATTGGTGAGGGGAGTCCGCAGTTCGTGAGCGATGTCGGCCACCATGGTCTTGCGCAGCCGTTCGATCGCCTCCAGGTTGTCGGCCATATGGTTGAAGGCATCGGCGAGTTGCCCCCCTTCATAGCGTGACGCCGCGTTTACCCGGCCGGAATAGTCGCCGTCGGCAACCTTTTTGGTGATGGCGGTGATCTGCAACAGCGGGCGCAAGACCCATCTGGTCAGGAGGGACGTCAGAAGCAGGGTAATGGCCAGGGTGGCAAGAATGCCCCAGACCAGGTCGTGGTGAATGCCGGAAAGGAAGGCGCGGTGCGCCTCGGCCGACGCGACATCCTGGCGCTCCACAAGCACCCGGTAATAGTCGGCTGCCCTGCGGTCAATGGCATGCCAGACCACCACGCCGAAGATCGCAAAGACAGGGACGATGTGTCCGACCAGCAACTTCCAGAGCAGGCGCTGCCTCATGCTTCCCGCTCCCCCTCTTCTTCGCTGAACCTGTATCCGTGTCCCCGCACCGTCTGGATGAAACGGGGCTGGGAAGGGTCGTCCTCGATCTTCTGCCGGAGCTTGCCGATATGGACGTCGATGACCCGGTCGATGACCGCTTCCCCCTGACGGTAGCACTGATCCAGCAGTTCCTCCCGGGAGAAGGCCTTTCCCGGCGATCCCATCAGCGCCCTCAGGATCTTGAACTCCGATGAAGTCAGCATAATCGGGCGGCCGTCGCGGGTTACCTTGTGTTTCTCGGAATCGAGCTCCAAACCGCCGAAGGAAAGAGTGGCGGCCGGACGCGGGATGGCCGGCCTGCTGCGGCGCAGGATCGCCTTGACCCGTTCCACCAGTTCACGGGGGCTGAAGGGTTTGACCACGTAATCGTCGGCACCCATCGCCAGCCCCGTGACCCGGTCGATCTCCTCTTCCCGAGCCGTCAGCATAAGCACCGGCACATCGGAATTCCTGCGCAGGGCCCGGCAGATCTCCCAGCCGTCCATGGTGGGCAGCATGACGTCCAGAATCACGAAAATCGGGTTGCATTGGCCGGCAGCCTGCAGAGCCCGGCCGCCATCGTGGACAACCACCGTGGAGAATCCCTCACGTTCGAGATATGTTGCAACCAGAGCGGCCGTATTGCGATCGTCTTCCACGATCAGCACGGTACCCTGGTTTCCGGTTGGTGGGAACATCCGATATCTCCGATCACATGGCCAAAGGTAGTTTTGCGCGCCGCCAGCCGGCCATGTGCCCTTCAAGCAGTGTGATCGTGCGAAAGCCGAGGAAACCGAGCAGGATCTTTCCCATCCAGGCACGCGGGCCGAGCTCGCACAACACGACCAGCTCAACGTTTCTGTCCCGCGGAAGCGGGGCGAGCCGCAACAGGATTTTCCATATCGGCGCGCTGATCGCCCCGGGAATATGACCGGAGCGGTACTCGAAGCCGGTACGGACATCAACCACTACGGGAGACTGTCCCTGGTCAATCTTATCAGCAAGTTCAAGCGGCCGCACGATTCCCCCTCATCTCACTCCCGGAATTTCCTTTTCACTTCCGCCACCTTGGCCGGGATCTTGCCGAGCATGCCGATTCCAAGCTTCCTCATGACGAACGAGCTGCCCATGAACAGCTTGGTGATGCGCATCAGGTAATCCCGCTTGAAGGTCGCCTTCATGGTCATGTATTCCATGATCTTGCCCATGTAAAAACGGCGATAGCCGTCCGCTATGGCGACTTCCACCTGAAGCATGCTCATGGCGCTCGGTTCGATGACCGGATCGACCATGTTGTATTTTCCGTACTCGTGCACCCGGATGAGCGGCTTGAGCTCGTCGTATCCATCCGCATAGGGCCAGGGGATATAGGTGAAAAAGTTGGCGATGTCCGGGTTGAAATCCTGGGCCAGCTGCATGGTCCTTTTGATGCTGTCGGAGGTTTCGCCGGGAAAGCCGACCATAAAGGATGCCTCGGACACGATCTCCTGCTGGCGGAGGATATCGAATGCCTGCCGCGCTTCCTCCACTGTCTGCTCTTTTCCAAGCCCATCGAGAACGGACTGGTCCGCTGTTTCGATACCCAGAGAAATATAGATGACTCCCGCTTTTCGGTACTTCCCGATGATATCCCTGTCCCGGATTATGTCAGCGGCCCGGGTTTCCATCAGCAGATGGACCGGCAGGTCCCTGGCGATGATCTCGTCGAGGAGTGCTTCCCATCGTTCCCGGCTGCTGGTGGGGTATTCATCGGTAATCAGAAAAACGTTCAGCCGGTACGTTCCGTACAGGTGTTCCAGTTCGTCAGCCACCGTGCGGGGATCGCGCGCGCGCCAGGACTTCTCCCAGAACATCTGTTGCGAGCAGAATCGGCAGCCGTGGCCGCAGCCGCGTGAGGTGCTGATTGCTCCCATGCGCGCACCGGGGATCACCAGGCTCGGATAATTGTCCCAATCGAGAAGATCCCAGGCAACCGGCAGGTCATCGATAGCCTCGATCAACGGGCGCCGGCCGGTGGCGACGAGCTCGCCCCTCCGCCGGAAGGCGACGCCGGGAACCGTTGCCGGGTCTCCGCCACCCTCCAGTACCTCCAGCAAGTGGCGGAGCGTCGCCTCCCCCTCGCCGATGACGACGTAATCCACGGCGGCAGAGCCCGAAAGCACCTCCTCGTACATGAAGGTCGGGTGTATCCCTCCCAGGATGGTGACGGTATCCGGCTTGATCCTTTTTGCCAGTTCGAGAGTTTTGACGGCTTCGTTAATGGTGGCGGTGATCGCGGTGGAGGCTACGTAATCCGCCCTGGAGGCACGCAAACGGCCTTCAATCTCCGGATAGCCGTGCCCTTTGGCCATGGCATCGTAGATTTCCGCCTCCAGATTAGCCTGGCGAACGGCACCGGCCAGATAGAGCAGGCCGAGGGGAATCCAGCGACCAGCAATTTCATCCACACCACTATGGTAAGGGGGAGTTACAAACAGGACTTTCCTGGGTCTGGCGGCTGTTTCTATGAGGATCTCCCTTTTAAACCCTTTAAGGACGCACTGGCTGCAATGAATCCTTTTTCCATGTGCACACGGCTATACTATAGCCCTAAACTCCCGATATTTTCAATACATTCATCCCTCCGGCCAGCAGGGGGACGTATCCCGCCTCCATCCAGTAGTCCTTGCCGTCCGTACGGGAACCATGCTACCTTGAGACGCAATTTTGAGTTATAGATGAAGACGTTGTGCGAAAGCCATTGAACCGATGGACGGAATAGATGTGCGTAACCGCCGGAACGATGGATGTCCAGGAGCATGTGGATGATTAACGGGAAAAAGATAGTTGTGGTGCTGCCGGCCTATAATGCGGAGAAAACCCTGGAGAATACGTGGCGGGAAATTCCTCCCGAGGTCGATGACATTGTGCTGGTGGACGACTGCAGCCGGGATAAAACGGCTGAACTGGCGCAAAAGCTGGGAATTACCACGATAATCCATAAAAACAATACCGGTTATGGCGGCAACCAGAAGACCTGCTACCGCACCGCTCTGGAAAGAGGGGCCGACATTGTGGTCATGGTTCACCCCGACTACCAGTATACACCGCGGCTCGTCACTGCCATGGCTGCCATGATCGCCTACGGGGAGTTCGACGCTGTACTCGCTTCCCGCATTCTTGGGACTGGAGCGCTCAAGGGGGGCATGCCGCTCTACAAATACATCGCCAACCGCTTTCTTACCTGTGTTGAAAACATCCTCTTAGGCCAGAAATTCTCGGAGTATCACACCGGTTATCGGGCCTTTTCACGGGATGTGCTGGAAAAACTGCCGCTGGACGTGAATTCGGATGACTTTGTCTTTGATAACCAGATGATTGCCCAGATGGTCTGGTTCGATTTCAAGGTCGGTGAACTCTCCTGCCCCACCAAATACTTCGGGGAAGCATCCTCCATCAACTTCCGGCGCAGCGTAATCTATGGGCTGGGGGTACTGGGGACGGCACTGCAGTTCAGGCTGAACAGGTGGGGGGTGATGTCGTCGGTGCGATATAGACCGAAGCGCAACGTGGGCCCCCTTCGTTATCCTGACTCCACCATGCAATCATTCACACAAAAGGATATGAGATCATGATCGACTTTCCGCAACGCCGCATCTATGCCCTGGGTATCATCACAATCCTGGTTGCGGCGGTATACGGCAGCATTCTCGGGCATGGTTTCGTCTGGGATGATTTCGACATCATTGCCAATAATCCGCTTACGTCCAGTCTTGCCAACATTCCAAAATTCTTCGTCTCCGAAGACATGTCCGACGGCCCCACGGGGTATTACCGGCCTTTGACCTATGTTTCCTTTACAATTGACCGGGCAGTTTGGGGGCTCAATCCCATCGGATTCACTCTGACCAATATCCTTCTGCATATCGCAACGGCCTTGCTGTTTTACCGGGTCGTTGCGCGCCTGTTTTCGCGGGAGGACTTGGCGCTTGCCGCCGCGCTGCTCTTTGCGCTACATCCGATAGCGGGCGAAACTGTCAATTTTCACGCAGGGGGCCGCAATACTCTGCTCTGCGCCTGCTTTGCATTACTGTCACTGCTGTTTCATGTCAACAAACGCTACCTGCCGGCTCTGGCGTGCTTTGTCCCAGCCATATTCTCCAAGGAATTCGCGCTCCTTCTGCCGGTGATCTTCATCATGCACGATCGGGTCATCTCCTCGGACAAACCAGGGTGGCGAACATATGCACCCTATGGGGCCGCGATCTGCGTTTACCTTTCGTTGCGGGCGTTTACTGTCCAGAGCGCGGGGATCGTGAACAGGCTCGATCTGACCGGTGCAGTCTGGACAGCCCCTCAGGTATACGTCTCATATCTCTGGAACATGCTCAACCCGTTCAACATCAAGGTCATGTACGATGTTGCCGATAGACCGGGCATACTGTCGCTGCTGAGCGACATTGGTCTGCTCGCGCTCATTGCTGGTGCGGTTTATCGTTTTCGAGGAAAACGCGAGCTTCTCTACGCTGCCATCGTCTTTTTCCTCTTTCTCCTGCCGGTATCCACCATTCTGCCCCTCGGCATCACCAAAATGGCTGACCGCTATGCCTACTTCGCTTCCTTCGGCTTCAGTCTGGCGCTTGCCTGGGCCATCTGCTCCACTCCACGAAAAGTGGCCCTTGCCCTGCTCGGCCTGCTGCTCATTACCTACGGTGCGCTCGACATCCACAGGAACGGCTACTGGCGCAATGAGCAGACTTTGTTCAGCCGGATGGTTGCGGATGCTCCGGCAATGAGCATCGGTTTCCAGAGGCTCGGTATTTTTCATTTCGACCGGGGGGAATTTGCTGCTGCCGAACCATACCTGATGGAAGCCGCGGGCAAAAAGGACTTAAACGTCGAGATGCTGATGGGATCTGCATCCATGTTCATCGACATGGGAAAGCCGGCCAAAGCCCTGCCCTTCCTAGCCAGGAAACTGGAACAGGAACCAGCCAACCTCGAAGCTCTGGTCATGTCCGCAAAGATTCGCGAGGAGATGGGGGATCAAGCAATGGCGCAGAGCTTCCGTAACAGGGCGCTGGCTATCAACCCACTGGTTTTCAGTATGCTTACGGAACGGGCGCTTGCTCTCTGCCGTCAGGGAGAAGAGCTGACCGCCAGGGGGGATCTGGCCGGCGCGGAACGGCTCTTCCGGGCGGCCTTGCGCATGGAACCCACCTTTGTGCCGGCTCTGATCGACTTGGGAGGCATTATGGCTGAAAAGGGAAATCTGAATGGCGCCCTCACCTATTTCGAAAAAGCCCGCTCTCTGGAATCCGGCAATCCCGCCATACCCTACAATCTGGCGCTTCTGTACAAGATGATGAACAGACAGGCGGATGCGGAAAAGGAAGAACGGGAATACCGGAGAATGAAGAAAAATCGGTGAGGAATGAGGATGAGAGATGGAGCGAAAAGCGCTTCGACATACCCATATGTGATTCTGCTGCTGGTTGTTCTCGCTGTGGTCGCCTATGTCCGCATTCGCCTCCTGCCGGTCCCGCTTGAGCGGGACGAGGGGGAATACGCCTATATGGGGCAGCTTCTGCTCAAGGGCATCCCTCCCTATGCCAGTGTCTACACCATGAAGTTGCCCGGTGCAGGGCTAATGTATGCCCTGTTCATGACGATTTTCGGCCAGACAGCTTCGGGCATTCACGCAGGTTTGTTACTGGTCAATGTTCTCAACATTTTTCTTGTATATCTCCTGACTCGGCGATTGCTGGACAATAACGCCGCACTCATCGCCTGTGCAAGTTATGCACTCCTCTCCCTCAGCCAATCTGTTCTGGGTGCCTTTGCCCATGCCACTCACCTTGTCGTTTTCTTTTCCCTAGCCGGTTTAGTCCTGCTGCTGCGCAGTCTTGAATGCCCCCGCTCTCCCATTTTGTTCGTGAGCGGACTCTGTTTCGGGCTCGCATTCGCGACAAAGCAGCATGCTGCTTTCTTGGCGATTTTCGGGCTTGTCCTCCTTATCCGGCACGGCAGATTGAACCCATCCGTTTCGCCGACAGCGTTGACACGCAGCTGCTTGCTCTTCCTAGCCGGCCTGGTCCTGCCATTCGTCCTCATAGTTTTCTGGCTGTCACAAGTCGGGGCACTCGAAAAATTCTGGTTTTGGACCGTCACCTACGCGAGTACCTACGCTGCCGGTGTACCGCTTGATACGGCGATCTACAACCTGATGACGGCGTTAGTCAAATTCATGGTCCAACTTCCGCTCTGGCTCATGGCCATCGCCGGTTTCGTTTTTCTGGTCTCAAAGAGAGGAAACCGCAATCTGCGTCCATTTGTTATTGGTCTCGTCATCAGCTCCATTCTAGCGGTCTGTCCAGGTCTGCATTTTCGCGAGCATTATTTTGTCATGACGCTACCCGCAGTTTCGATCCTGATCGGATATGCGCTGACCTCCGTTCCGCACGTCATGCCCCCTGATCTGCAAGGACGGCTAGTGCCATACGGCCCGGCTATCCTTTTTTTCCTGGCAATCGCCTATGGGCTTTTCAGCGAACGTTCGCATTTTTTCATTCTCTCCCCTGAAGAGGTGAGTCGTGCTACATATGGTGTTAACCCCTTCCCGGAGGCACCGGTCATTGCACACTACCTCAGGGAACATACCTCACCGGAGGATAGGATTGCGGTCCTGGGTTCAGAGCCCGAGATATGCTTCTATGCCGGGCGCATGTCAGCCACTGGTCATATATACATGTATGGCCTGATGGAAAATCACCGTAATGCCGAAGCGATGCAGCAAGCTATGGTCAGAGAGATCGAAGCCGTGCGGCCGAGATACATCGTGGCGGTCAACGTGGACTATTCGTGGCTGGTAAGGCCGGACTCGCAACGGGCTGTCATCGAATGGGGGGGGCAATACATCAGGGAATTCTATGAACGAACCGGCATCACCGAAATCTCCGACACTGGAGGAGCGTCGCGCTATTACTGGGGTGCTCAGGCGACTGGCTACACCCCCGTGTCCGAATCGTTCATCACCGTCTACCGTCGAAGATTTGGAATGTAAAAAACTCTAATATTGGATAACAATGAAACTCATAATTCAGATACCCTGTCTCAATGAGGCAGAAATCCTCCCCATAACCCTGGCGGACCTGCCGCGCCAACTTCCGGGTTTCGAGACCGTCGAATGGCTGGTCATCAACGACGGCAGCACGGACAACACGGTGGAAATTGCTCGCAAGCACGGGGTGGATCACTTAGTCAGCTTCACCAATAACCAGGGGCTAGCCAGGGCCTTTCTAGCGGGGCTCGATGCCGCCGTCAAGCTGGGCGCGGACGTGATCGTCAATACTGATGCCGACAACCAATACGTGGCAGCCGACATTCCGCTGCTCGTCGTCCCGATTCTGGAGGGCAAGGCCGACGTGGTGGTGGGAGCCCGCCCCATCGGTACGATAGACTCCTTTTCCGGCATCAAGAAACTGCTCCAGAAGGCGGGCAGCGCCGTTGTGAGACTCGTCAGCAGCACCTCCATCCCGGACGCCCCGAGTGGCTTCCGCGCCATGAGTCGTGAGGCGGCCCTGCGCTTCAACGTGTTCAACGATTATACCTACACCCTGGAAACCATTATCCAGGCCGGGCAGAAGAACATCGCCATCACCTCGGTGCCGGTGCGCGTCAACGGTGAGTTACGCCCCTCCCGGCTGCTGAAAGGCATCCCGTCGTACATACGGAAATCGTGCATCACCATGGCCCGCATCTTCGTCGTCTACAAGGCCTTCCGCTTTTTCATGTCGATCGGGCTCTGTTGCGCCGGGGTCGGATTTCTGATCGGGTGCCGCTACCTGCATTACCTGCTGGCGGGAGAAGGGAGAGGGCACGTCCAGTCACTGATTCTGGCGGCGATTCTTCTGGGTATAGGCTTCCAGACCATGCTGACCGCGTTCCTGGCGGACCTGCTGGCGGTAAACAGACGCCTGATGGAGGATGTGCAGTACCGGGTGAAAAAACTGGAGATCAGTGGGCGTGACTTCGGCTCGTGAACCTGATGCCAGCAGTACTTAGGGTCGGATAAACCACTCAGGGGTCGAGGCGACCCGAAAAAATGGAAAATCACTTATCACGAAAATGAACACCGCCAGCCCCAACAGCCCCAGCCGTGCTCTCCGCCCCTGAGACAATCGCATCAGATAGCAGCTTGCAAGTACATAGACGGGGCCGATTACCGGAAAAATGTAGCGTCCCTGCAGCGCCATGCCAAATGCACCGGTCTCACGGTAGGTTCTGTAATTTACGAAATACAGGAGGATGAAGGAATAGGCCAAAACAACTATGATTAGGCCAGCTGCAATCCTGCCCCCGTCGCGCGGCCGCCAGCGCATGACGAAAGCAATGACGGCCAGCAGTGCCAGCAGAAAAAACGGCGCAATGAATGGCCAATAGTTGGGTATTTGCAGATGACCAAAAATACCGAAAGTACCTGCGGCCATTTGACTGATCCAGAGTGGCAGATATTCTCCTAGTCCCATAAGGGGGATGCCTCGATTTTTCATCTCCACATAATTTTCAATCAAATATACCGTGTCCGCCCGATCGCCGGGGTGTTCGATCCGGTTGGCCATGGCAAAGGCCTGCTCGAGAGAGAGACGCCCTTCGCGGAATCGGTCAAAGATGTGCGTCCGGGCGGCCAGACGATACTGAAGCGCCTGTTCAAGCGGGAGCACATCGAACGTCTCCGGATCGAGCTTTCCATAGCGAAGATAGTTGCCGCCATACAACTGGGCGTTCAGTACCAGCCCGATTGCCAGCGCCATACACAGGACAATGGCACGCTTCCCCGATCCCTTGAACCAATCTCTCAAAGCGACCGGCAGTTTATTGATATCTTTTATCCCATATGCAAGAACGAGGATGTTCAGAATCAGCACAAAAGGCAGCAGGGCATTTTTTGTCAAACACCCCGCCAACTGGCAAACGAGAGACATCGCCAGCGCATCCCCCAAGCGCGTCCTGACGAAAACGCACGCATAGTAGATGGACATGGCCGCCAGCAGATTTGCCAGGTTGTCATAGGAAACCGACGCCGAGAGGAAGGTGAACATCATAGTGTTGGTCATTGCCGTCAGCAGCAGCACCTGTGCCAGGCGGTCGTCCGTCAACAACTTCAACAGTCGCCAGACATAGTAAACCGTCCCGAACGCTAACGGGATGTTCATAAGGCGCAGAAACACCAGGTCGGAGAGCCCAAAGAAATTGAGGTGCAGGAGTTTACCCATGATCCAGTAGTAGAGCCAGGGGGTATTGGTCACCAGCCCGTACTGATAGGATTCGGATGAGTTTTCCGCAAGGAAAAGGAACGTGGAGAAAATCCTGCATTTTCCGAGATGGGTTATCTCGTCGGGGGGCACGTAAGGGGAGATGCTTGTGGCGTAGTAGAAAAGTCGAAAGCCGAAATAGACCAGAATGGCAACTGCTATCCAGGACCTCACCCGCTCGCCGGAAAACGGGTCTGGCGCCGCGCTGGCCGGCGCAACGGTCTTGACGGTTTCGGCAAGTGACTGAACTTCATCTGAAGACTCGTTACGGACCATGCAATCTCC
Source organism: Geobacter sp. SVR (assembly GCF_016865365.1). NCBI lineage: Bacteria > Pseudomonadati > Thermodesulfobacteriota > Desulfuromonadia > Geobacterales > Geobacteraceae > Geobacter > Geobacter sp. SVR. Next base: position 423,509 of record NZ_AP024469.1, on the reverse strand, counting down.
TCAATGTAGCAGTCGAAACCAGTTCCATTCACTTCCGAACACCCGGGATGACGAAATGGTTGAGATCAGCAAGATGAGTACGCTGAGAGCACCCGTTGCATACAACGGGTTTGCCTTCGGGTTTATCATGGAGAGCAGGCGGCGCAATCCATCGACATAAAAAATGACAAACGGTACTAGGCCACCAAGGATAAGTCTTCCTTTATTGAAATAGGGATTTTCCCGTGACGGCGTGGGGCAATCTCCAAAATCGAACTGAATCGACAAGATAGCCAAAAAACAAAGAAAAAGAAGTAGCAGCAATAAAATGGCAGATTTAGCCACAAACGGAGTTGAAAGCCCCTCTTGCCTGCTGGACCACAAACCGGCAATCCCGGCGGCAACAAACAGCACTGACGAGATGGTATACAAGAGGTCCGCCAGAAAGGGAGAATCATTGACGCCTTGCCATACTACCAGTTCACCCCGCCAGAAGGTCGCCCCAAGCAGCCTGAGATTTCCGATCAGGTTGTCCAAGCCGGCCACGGTGAACATGGGATGGGAGAACCACTCCCAGAAAGGTTTTCTCGTCCACCCGAGAATTCGTAATTTTTCAGAGGCACCGGTGAGGTCGCCCAATTCGTGATAATTCCACGCCATCCATAAGAGGAGCGGCGCAATACTGCACAGGCATAGTAGCGTAAAATGGGGCACAAATGCCGAGAGGGGCTGGCGGGATGCAACCTTGCGGTATAACAGAATGATTACAAAAGCTCCGCATAGCAGGAACACTGGCATGTTTGTCAGCTTGACAAGCAGAGTGAACGACACCCCGATCCCCGTCAGAATATAATATCCTGGCGACTTGTCATGAGCATGCACCTGATGCAATAGGTAAAAGGCGACCAGGCAGGCCAGCGGGGAGAAAACATCGTTGTTTATGGAGTAAAATATATCGTTTGGAAATGCGGACAGTACTAGGGGAACGCCAATACGCAAGACGCGATCTGTGGTGAACAGGCTTTTGCAGAACAGATAGGCAAGCCATACCATGACGCCGTACAACGGCACATTCAGAAATCTAACCCAATACGGCAGTAAGCCTTCGCTCATCTTGAGCATATCGCCGAGCTCAAGCCACTTCCCTGCAACAAAATAATAGAGCGGCGGTGAATGCATTTCATGGTTTGCGTAGCTTTCAGCTGCCATCGATGAAATCTTATTTACCATTGGATCGAACTGAGGACCAACCATTTCCCTGAAAGGTGGTAGCGCATCTTTCGGGACTCGCTCCAGATACTCGGGTGAACCGTAAAGCACCAGCGACTTGGCAGTCCGCAGCTCCAGGCGGGAACTCTTGTTGTCATGTTGGTAAATTGAACCGTTGGCGTACTTGACAACCGCATCGAAGTGCTGCAGTTCATCCACGGGATTAAAAACTGGAAATGCAGCGCAAAAAAGAAAAACCCTGAGCATGGCGGCAAGACAGAATGTGAAGACAAGTTTACACTCACAGGCATCGCCACCATCCAGAAAATGAACTAGCGAACGCTTCATCGGACTCTCTCAAATGCACTTATAGACATTGGTATGTCTTTCCTTCATTTATCAGCCGCTATCTCGCGCTATTTGTAGCATATATCAGCAAAGTAGTCCCCCCTGGAAAACATTCGGCGGCAAATATCTCTGAGTCTGAAGCGCTGCTTGGATGCTACTGATTACGACAATTACACCCTAATACGGAAGGTGAATAGAGTGAATAACGAGGCCCCCCTCCTCAAAGACCTGTTATTAGTTCATTTCTAAATTACATGAGACATACTTGCGTCGACCCATCCCATCATTTTCCGAGCAGCTACGGAACATACTCCTCGCTATTTGAAATCTCGATGGTATCGAAGTCGATTCCACGTGCAACCCGGTCGTCGGCCTTGCCGATATGGACGTTCTCGTTACGCGCCACAAATGTCGCAGAATCTATGGCAATGCTCGTGATTGGAGAGCGAACCGACTCAAGAGAAAAAAAATACGATTTCCGCGAATGTTTTAAAAATCTAAGCGGTATGCCATTGGCAGAAACAACAAGTTTCAGTTTTTGCATGTCCCCTTCCCAGGGGTGAAAACCGAACGTGTTGAGAATGAGCATGTTATCACGCGGCTCGGGCTGATAGTTAATATTCTCGATAACTCCGTGGCCATCTGTCCAGACTTTGTTTCTGTCGAATCCTCGCGTATCCGCCCACGCCGGCGTCAGGATTTTGCCGATCTGAAAATAATTCGGTTCGTGGTATTCGCTGGCGGTCTCTGCCGAAGTCTTCAAATCGAGAACAAACAGCGAACCGTCGTCGAAAATCCGTTTTCTCGTCGCGCCAAGTTCTCCGAAAACGCGATCAAGGGCAACTTTAGCCCTTTCTGTGATTCGGTGATAATAGGGCCGGGACGGCTTATGCCGCCAGAGGTTCTGGATTACCGGAAATCCGGCCTGGTCTTTATAATCGTAGGCAACATAGCGTATATCATGGGAGAGCAGGTAGGCGGCGACCGCTTCAGGTCCTTGGAAGTAAGGCATACCTGGCGGAGGGCTGCAGCCGCCCGGATCGTTTATGAAACAGATCCTGTTCCTGCTGAAATCGAAACGAAGCGTATCATCATCGCGCGACAGGATCTTTTCACCTGGTGGCACGGTAGCCTGAGCCTTCTTATGGCGTTCAATAAGTCCTGCACTTGCCCCTCCTCCCCAATCATCAGCATCGGTAATACTGTGGATCATCCCCCTATACATCGATAGGGCAGAGTCGGCGTTAAAGACCAGCAGCACGAGGCACGCAGCGGAAACGCAGGCTGCACCAATGGCCGTGTTTGTGTCACTAAATATCTCTGCGACATACTGCTTTAGGGTACGGGTGGTTGCTCCAATGAGAGACAATTTCTCCAGGAGCGAGGCAAGCACAGTAATGAGTGAAATAAAGATACAAACAAAAAGGTATCGCTTAAATGGGCCGAGATTGCTTAAATCTGATTTAAGCATGATAATGAAGACCGATATGATACTGCCCAGCACGAATGACTGAACCGTTGCGCGGCGCTTCATCCGTGCGATCCCGAGCGCAACACCCCCTGCCAGAACAAAGAGAACGCTAAGAGAGTCAGAACATATCCAGCTTATGATGATCACCAGCTCACGCCCGAGCGTCAATCCGTCGGCGAAGTCTTCGGAAGGAAAATTTCCGTAGGCGTATTCGTCAAAACCCCTTCCCAGAATCGGGTAGAGCATGGTTCCCGAAGTCCGCAGGAGAGAAAGCATCCAGGGCAGCAGCAGCAGAAAGACACTAAGCGGTACGAGTGCCGCTTCAAGTATCGCTTCTTTCTTTCCACGGGAATCAATCAGGTACCAGAGATACGAGAAAAAAATGATCAGCACGCATGGAGGGACCAGATTTGTTTTAAGAGCAAACGCACAGGCAGCAAGCAAGCCGACCAGCGCAGCGTTACCGGCAGGCTTGTCATCATGGATTCCATCCTGGTCGAGAAAGGCAAACAGCGCCAGAAACATCACCATACCCGTCGTGAAGCTGGAGCTGTTGATACGCAGTTCCGGATAGTACGGGACACAGAGGAAAAAAAGTGCGAGCAGGCATTGCCATGGAAAGACAAGTCCTCGTTCCTTCGCAATGCGCCAAATCAACCCGAGACCGATGATCAGGGCCACTCCGCCGTCTACAATATCGATGTTCTTGAAATCGAACAACGCGAGAACAAGCGCATGCAGTATGCTTTGACCGCCGAGCCCGTTTTGCAGGCGCAGATTATTGAAGGGATCGGGGGTTATGCCGCCTGCGTCCAACATCTGCTTGGGGAAGATGAAATATCCCTCAAGATTATCCATCAAATTATACGTTCCGGAATGTTCAGCAACGGGGATCAGGTCGGTCGAAGCCAGATACTGGATGGCAGCCAGGGCTATGATAGCGCCATGGCAAGCCAGCTTCAGGGCACATGCGATAGGATGTTCCCGCATGTATGCTCGAAACGAGCTGAACCGGTCTGTTACAGAGGTGCGCCGTACAAGGAGATCAAGAACAGTCATTACGACGCCGCAGGTAACAAGTATAAGAAGGAGAGGGCGTGAAATCGCATTGAGAAGGTTAAAAACTCCGCCAGCCACAACGACACATGCCATGCCCCAGGCTGCCTGATTTGCCCATCCGCAGTCATCGGCGGTAAACAGGAGCCGTCGCAGCAATGCACCATAGCCAATGAATGAAACGAGTAGAACAAGGCCCCAAAAAGCCGGTAGAAGTTTTAGTAAGGTCATGCTGGAATCACACCGCTTGGTAGAAGTTAACAGAATCTATCCTGGCGACTTGAGTAACCACGCTATCAGGATATGGCAAATAGTTTCACAGACTATAGTTCGGCTGACGAAACTACTTGCGAATGTCTTTTCCGGTCTTGTTGTCAGGCCGGCGTATCACCCGGGGTACGGCTCAGTGAAAAGCCGACACCCGCCAGAAACGCATCCGCCACGAGGGAAATGACCCGCCAAAGCAGGGCTGCTGATATGACGACCCCGATTTCAATGTGCGGACTTAAAAACAGCGTGAGCACCGCCTCACGAATTCCAAGCCCGGCAGGAGCACCGGGGATGACGAATCCGGCAATCCATGCCACGGCCACACCGCATGGCACAAGCCAGATGGCAGGGGGGCAATTGCCTGCAAGCCCCCACAGAAGAAGTATCAGACTGCATCCCATGAAAATGAAGCTGACTAGGTGGATGCCGAGATAGAGCACAAGATCACGGTGGCTGATCGGCAAGGGAGCATCGAGGGTGAGACACTTGCGCAGAAACATTGGAGGATCGGCAAGCGTACGACGGAAGAGAATCGCCATCACCAGCCACCCCAACGTCATGACTGCTGCCGCGACAATGAGCCGCCGACTGTCGTCAATAGGCCCGGTTGAGATCATCAGTCCGGAGACTGACAGCACCCCCCCGGCGCCAAGGGCAAACAAATTTTCGATCAAGACGGAAAGAATAACCCGCTCGGAATGCCACCCCGCCTGCCTTGCGAGCACAACACGTCCGACATGTTGCGCAATGTTGCCGGGAAGATACTTCGCTGCCTGCGCCATGCTGAAAACCGCCAGCGATTGCCGCAGAGTAGTCGGCACTTCAAAAAGTTTCAGCAGCCATCTCCACGACCAGGCGTCCAGCAATGCACAACCGATCTGCATAAGCAATGCACCCGACATCGTCGCGACAAGCAACCATGTCCAGCGGAGCTTCATGACCGCATCGGAGTAGCGCGCCGCTTCCACTCCGAAATACGCAAGACAGAGCACTGTTGCACACAGAGCAAGAAACCGACGTATCGGTTTCCAATATGCTACCCCTCGCTGGTTCGAGGAGGCTCCCCCATGGCTATCCGACTTTTGCACGGACAACAAAGCCGTTCCCCTGCTCCGTATGCGCGAACAAGCGTTGCAGCAACACAAAAGGTTTGATGGTCCAACGATTGCTTATGATGCCGAGTGGGGCAAGCCATTTCGAACGGTGAAAGAGCCCTGTTTCTACCCGCCCTCCCCGGCTTTGGGTGCGGCGGACACTGAATCCATGGAGAGCGTTCATAATACCCACCATGGTGTTTGCAAGCGGATAACCATAATTTACTATCTCGATATCTCGGAAACCGGCATCTTTAAGAAAAGTTCTCACTTCCACGGATGAAAAGCACCTCATCTGCTGTACTACCAATGGGTCATATCCCGCCCCGGTGCGTACGAAGGAGACAAATAGCGTTCCACCCGGCACGAGTAGCTTCCGGCATGCCGACAGCAGCTCAACCTGGTCATCCGCATAGCCAAGCACCTCCAGAAGCAACACAACCTCGAAGCGCATGCCTGAAGGCCAGGCGTCAATGATCGTAAACCCCTTCGCTTCAGTTTCCGCAAGACGTTGTCGCGCACATGCACGGGCAACGGGAGAAGGGTCATATCCAATGCCATGGTGGCCCAGACGGGACAAAGGAATGAGGATCTCGGCACCGCCACAGCCGATGTCGGCGATTGAGCTGTTTCCTGAGTGGTCGATCCGGCGCAGTACCACATCCTCACGCAGGAGATAGCGAGGCGGGAGCATCACGGCCCCCGCAGGACGTCGCGCAGGACCAGATCGTAGCGCCGTGCAACGTTGGCCCATGTGTATGTTTCGGCAATGGCGCGACTGCATCGCCCCATGCCGGGTAATGCATCCCGGTGTTCAAGCATGAAAAGGATGGACCGCGCCAAGGCTTCCGGGTTTCGGTACTCGACCAGAAAACCGCTCTCGCCATGTTTCACGTAGGTGCGGTTGCCCGGGTGGTCGCTGGCTATGACCGGCAATCCGTATGCGCCGGCCTCGATCATTGCGAGCGAAGAGCCTTCCCGGTCCCCGTAGAACAGATATGCGTCCGAGTTGAGGAAATATTCGCCGAGTTGCCCATATTCAACCCGCCCCAGCAGCGACACATTGTCGCCAATGTCATGCTCTTCCAGAACCTGGCGTATTTCATCTTCGGCCCGGCCATAGCCGACAATCCGCAGGTGGAAGTCATCGCGCTCTCGCCGCACCATGCCGAGCGCCTTGATGATCTCCTGAAACCCCTTGCGGAGCACGAGCCTGCCGATAGAAAGCAACTGGAGAGGGGAACCGTTCCGGTTCGGGTGCGCCTGTACCGTTGGCAGCGTAGTGCCATTGGGAATCGCGACAAAACGCCGGTGGTTGAGGAATGGTTCGACCAGGTCCTCCAGCCCCTCGCAGACGACGACTGCGTGTGAACGATTGACCACCGTGCGGAAGACCGGGGCCAGATATTGCACATAGGTCTTCATTGCCGATTCGAGACCCGGTGTGTCCGCTGCGTCAACAAATACGACAGATGGAATGCGGAGCAGTCTCGACATAATGATGCCGATCAGCCCGGATGGAATGGCAAAAATGGGAAACAATAGCGTGTAACGCCGCTTCCGGGCATGGGCCAGCATCTGCGGCAACCCCATACCGAAATAGCTTGCATGCTCGAAAAAGGTTGCGTCACCTCTCGATTGTCGCGCTGTTGGAAAACGATACACCTGGAAGCCGCCGCACTGCTGGTGTCGTGGATACTCTTCTCCAATCCGTGTGGTGAGAATATCCACTTCCCATCCCATACGGGTGAGTTCCATCGCAAGCTTTTCCGCCATGATCGTACCACCGCTCAAGACCGGAAAATATTCATGGGTGATGATGGCCAAACGCCCAGGGAGGTTCGATTTCGTCCCAATCAGGTCTGCAGTCACCATCCGCGACGAATCGCCTCTACTATCTGTTGCCGCTCCGCCTCACCGACCCAGTACCCCATCGGGATGCAGATCATATCTCGGGTAAACTCATCAACACCGGGCAAGGGGGTACGGAACTCGCGGAACATAGTATGGCTGTCATTTCTGGCATGAACCTGAGAGGTGGATACTCCACGTTCCTTGAGCGCTTGCATGAATGACTCACGTTTTTCCACAAACAGCGTGTAAAGCCAAAATGCCGAGAGTCGGTCCTGGGGCCAATGACAAAGTCTTACCCCCGGCACATCGCACAGGTTCGTGTCGTAAAACCCGGCTAACTGGCGCCTTTGTTTCAATATGGAATCGAGGTGCGGTAGTTGGACAAGGCCGATCGTCGCCGCAACATCGTTCATATGAAATTTGTAGCCCCATTCTACGATGTCCGCCTCGCAACGAAAATCGGCACGGGGCTGTTCACGGTCGATGCCGTACCAGCGGAGCAGCTTTCCGCGCTGATAATCTTCTTCGGACTTACAGAGTAGGGCGCCGCCATCGACTGTGGTGATATGCTTGATGGCCTGAAAGGAAAAACAAACGAAATCCGAATGTCGGCCGAGCCTCTGCTCTTTGTACTCGGCCCCGCAGGCATGGGCTGCATCTTCGATAACCTTGATATCGGCTGCCTTCGCGATGGCGTTTATTTCATCAAGATCAACGGGTAGCCCCCCCCAATGCACAACAATGACAGCCTTGGTTTTCTCTGTAATTTTGCGCTTGAGTGAAGCCGGATCCATATTACCCGTTTTCGGATCGATATCGGCCCAAACAATTTTTGCCCCGTTGGCCAGGATCGGTTCATTTGTTGCCGTACAGGTCATGGCCGTTGTTATCACCTCGTCACCCCATCCCACGCCAGCGAGCCTCAAAGCTAGATGAATGGCCGACGTGCAGCTGTTCAACGTTAGTGTGAAGGTGTTTTCGAAATAACTGCCAAGCGCTTCCTCAAACGTTTTAACTTTAGGACCTTCACCGATAAAACCGCACAGAATGGTCTCATTGAGAGGCTCTGTTACGGAATGCGGCATATGCACCTTGAAAAGTGGAATCATACTTGTACTCGATTATGTTGAAATTAATACTGCATCAATGACAAATGAGGGTTCATGACGTACTGTTCGTATTTGTCCCTAGTTCTTCCCGTACTTGTCCGCCATTTCCCGGTGGCAGGCCAAGGCGGCCTCGATGGAATGATCCATGTTGTTGTACCAGAAAGCGCCGGTTCGGCCCAGCAGCCTAACGTTTTCGTAGCGATTGATTCTCGACCGCACCTGTTCGAGTTCTGCCCGGTAACCACTGGAATAAACCGGATACGCCTTTTCGATCCTTTCGATACCGCACCCGACGAAGTCGCTTTCACAAGCGACACCCCCCGTGCGAACCAAATAATCCCGGATGGCACTCTCCCGCTTCTGCGGCTGGGTCCAGACGTCATCCCCCTCCCGGCAGGTTACCTCGACGCACAACCCTCCATGCCCGGGCGGAGCCAGGGAAGGATCGAAAAGAGTCGGCAGGGAAATCCTGTTGAACGGAATATCGTCGGCGCCGTAATAACACCACTGATAATCGAGCAACGGTGAACTCTTCAAGCGAAAATTGTAGACTACCATATCCAGATACCGGAGATTCGACGACGGCTCATCCAGAAGAAAAAGAAGATCGTTCAAGCCGCCAGTCCAGACCAAGTCGTCGCACGGCAAGATCTCGCCCCCAATCGATACGCCGCTAACAGCGCTTCCGGAGCGGTGTATCTGTCCGATGGTGGCACCTGTTATTACCCTACCTCTGAATGAAACAAATTTTTCGCGCAAAATGTCGCAAAAAACCTGAATCCCCCCCCCGGTCGGATAGATGAAGCGCATGGGCGTTTTTTTCCCGAGCAGACTTTTCGCCAGCGACAGCAGATCGTTGAACTGCGCCTTCTTGTCGATCACCGCCCGATCTATGCCGGTGATGGCCCAGTCGCGCGAGATATCGCGGCACGCCATCAGGAGAAACTTCTCAGTGTAGGGGCGAAAAAAGATCTCGTAGAGGGTCCGCCCGTACCTGCCAACGATATAGTCCTCGAAATTACCGCTCTCCCGGTTACGCTTCCTGAAAAAGTCTCCCGCAACCCGAATCAGCACCCCGAGGGGAAGCCCGATCATGGACCGGAGTGCCAAGGGCCAGTCGAAATAGGTTCCGAACATGTAAACGCCGCTCTTCCTGAGAACGCGGCGTAAATGTACGTCCAGCACCTCTTCGATAAAGCTGTTGATCTCCGGGATATCGGTATGGAAACGGTGCGGCCCGATGTCGAAAACAAAACCGTCGTAGGAGAAGCTTCTCGCCAGTCCCCCCACGCTGTTCTCTTTTTCCACCAGCACAACTTGATGACCATCTCTGCTGAGATGATAGGCCAGCGACAAACCGGTGATGCCGGCGCCGACGATGACGATGTGCTTACCGCTCATTGGCAGGCCTGAAGAGTTCCACGACGGGATGCAGGATCGGGTTGCCGTATCCTTTACCTATGGCGAGAAAATATAGTGGCACGGCAGTAAGCAGCATTGCAGCCAGGTAGAGGGAGCAGAGAAGATTCCGGTATGGTATCCGCTTGAGCCAAGTAATGATGAAATAGGCGACTCCCATGAATGCAAAGGGGGTTACGGCAAAGGAGCTGTTGAGCCAGATGTGTCTGCGTGCGAGAGCAAGAGGAAGATATGCACCCCAGAAGAGCAATGAAAGAAAGAGGAGATTCGGCGCCTTCTCCTTGATGCCGTTGTACAGAAGAAGGGCAAATGCAGGGAGGGTCAGCATCCAGACCAACGGATTGGAAATGGCAACGAACACTACCGGATGCCCTGCAAAGAAGGTGAAGTCGGCCCAGTTTACCGGTTTGAGAAACCAGAGTACCGGATATGACGTCAGTTCATTGGTATACGCCTGAAATCCTTGATGGATCACATTTTCCCTGGCCATGAGACGTTGGGCTGCCAGCCAGTCCCACAGATCATGCCCACCCCGCACAAACCATGGGACATAGGTGAGAAAGTATACCGCTGCTGGAAGAACAACCAACGACACCACAATGAAAGCTATGTCACTGCATTTATCATGAAACGGCAGGTCATCTTTCGCACACTCAAAAAGAAGAAAGGCTGCTGTTGCAGCAAGAGGAAAGAGGGCAGACCACTTTACGGCAAGAGCCAGGCCGAAGAGAATTCCCGATATAACCAACAGATGGGACTTTCGGTTACTGCGATAGATAAGCATGACCAAAAGCGCGGACAGGACAAAAAACGGAAGGTGAACCTCCTGGATAGCTTGGCGGGAGAAATCAATGTGGACGGAATCAACGGCGAGAAACAACGCTGCCAGCAACCCCATGATGTGTGAGCCGGAGAGACGGCTGGTCACCGTCCCGATGAGAGGCACCGACAGCGTCCCAAGGACGATGCTCGCCCCCTTGACCCCCCCTGCGCCTCCACCTAAAAGGTTCAGGAAGATAAAATTGAGAATGTCGCGCAGCTTCGGGTGCTGCCACATGGTCGGACCGTAACGTCCGTCTCGCACGAAATCGAAGGCGGAAGCAACCGCCCCGACATCATCCGAGGTCATAGGAGCCGCTCCGATCCCATAACTGCGCAACACCACGGCAACTGCGGTAATAATCGCCAGCCCCAGCAGAAACCGGTCATTATCGATTTCATACCATCCCGAGAATTCACGATTCATCAATGTGCTCCCTCTCCTGCAACGCTCCAGCCGGCTGCCTTAATCGTTTGCATGAATTCTCGCGCTTTTTCCCGGCTGCTTTCGGTCACATCGGGGGAATCTTCCGCCAGGCAGACCGTAACCACATCGGCAGTCACCCCCGATCTCCGCAACATTTCGATCACGGCGGGAACAGTCTCGTCCGCAAAGAACGATGCATCGATGTTCAGGAGTACCGGCTCGTGCTGGGGGGCGATGCGCATGGCAACAATTCGCGGCGACACATACTCGTACTCGAACACTTCCGGAGCAAGATCGGCTTTTGCCCCAAACCGTTTCCGGAACTCCTCCGGAGGCAGCACGTTAATGATTTTTCGCGCTATCCCCCCCGCCATGGTTGCCCGCAAAAAATTGCGGTATGTTATCTCTTCGCCTCCGAGGGGCGTGGATTTCGTCACCTTCAGAGGATACGGGGCAGGCGGAGCAGCCTGAGAAACGGCATAACCGCTTGACGAGTCATCACCCATATAGTGGAGAAATTTCCCCAGGTGCACAACTGTCCTGCCACGAACAGCTTTCGTTTCCCACAGGCGATACAGGGCGGTAGTCGTCTGAACCATCGCGATGCTCCCCTTGCCGGCGACAAAAGAGGACACAGGGCCGTAATTGCGGGCCTGGCGACTGGCGACATGGACGGCAAGCGCGGCAAGTGCGCAAGCTGCAAGAACTATTGCGGCGATAAACGGTTGTTTCATATGTCTCCTGACCTCCCAAGAGCCGAGAGGCGCATTGCAATAGAGCCTTTCTACGTCTTTTTCGTGTGCTGAAACCAACTCCAGATAACCTGCATATTCAACGAATGCATAAGGTTGTATTCGTTGAAGCAGGAGGCGATACAGGCCTGGCACCCGCCACGGGATGAAAAGCGAAAGGCTTCTTCAAATCCCACGTCGAGAAAATTTTTAGCCGGCACCTGCTCAACCAGACATGAACAGGGATAGACGGATCCGTCCGTATCGACATTGCAGTAGAGTTGCGCAGCCCGGCAGATCAGTCCCTTTCCTACTGATGATGTGGGCCGGGAGTAGTCGTCCCATTTCAGGAGATATCTGAGATACGGAATCGTCGAGACAATAGGGTATCCCTGCCGCTTTCGCTCGATCAGCAGGCGAATTGCCTCCTGATATTCGGTGTTGGAAGGCAGCAGCGTATCCTCTTCATCGGATGCGAGTGATTTCGTGTGATGGAGCAACTGGAACGACGTGAAGAAACCACAGCGTCTTGCCTGTTCAAGGATGAAATCAATGTGGCCCAGGTTCTCCCTGGTGAGAACGGTAATGGTGAATACACGCATCAGGGGGGAAGCCCATTCCAATGATTCCATTACCTTGTCAAAACTTCCCGGTTCACGGTTACGGTCCTGGACCTCCCGGGGTCCGTCAAAACTCATGACGAGTACGTCGAGATTCCGGACAGCTTCCCATTTCTTTTTCAGTAGATACCCGTTACTGTCGATACTTACGAAAAAACCGCATCGGTTTCTGGCATAGTCGATCAGGAAACCGATGTCGTCCCTGACAAGAGGCTCTCCCCCCCAGAGCGCAATCCGTTGCGTCCCAAGGTGCTTTAACTGATCAAAAAGAGAAATAAGTTCCTCAGTGCTCATCTCACGCTGAGGCCTGTTCGGTATATTGCAGTAGCTGCATCGGGCAGGGCAGCGATTGGTAACGGAGATCATCACGTTAAGCGGAATTCGAGCCCCCGTAATGTTTGACCTGACCGTTGCGGCGCCGATTTTCAGAAGTTGCGAGTATTTCACGTCAGCTAGGACCTCCCAATGCTACAATTATGCCTATGCCATGTATCGTTGGAACCCCACAAAGCTCCATTAACAGCACCATCGCGTTGCCACCGGAATTGTAAGTACATCGACTTCCGGAACCGGCGTATCACGCCGGAAACCACTCTGTCATATCCGGGATTGAATCCCGACTACAGCATGTCCAGCGCTTCATGGAATACTCCCACATGCTTTCTTCTGCGCCCCTCGGCACGTGAGGCGGTCAACACTTTGTCGCCGTCGCGGACAAAAACGATCTCGCGCCGGGGACAGGCCAGGCACACAAAAAGCCAGAACAGAAGGGCAGCCGTATAAAGTGCCATCGCCGACCAGATGAGCATCACCCCGTGGTCATGAATGAAGTCAGTTATTACCAAACGCCGTATATCAGGGAACTCCAGGTGGTATCCATCGCGGGAAAAGCTTCCGCCCCTAGGCGCCGAACCCTCAAACAGAAGCTCCGCTCCTTTCAGCAGCTTGAAGCGGACCGTCATGCGCCCGGTCACGTATGGATCACTGCCGTCATCCGGCTGGGCTAGGCTGAAGACCAGACGGTAAAGAGTTCCTGGCACCTGCCTGCTGTCCTCCTTGCCCGCCGGATGAATGCTGAGGACATCGTGTGCTCCATAGGCATCCGGCAGATCCGGTGCTGAGAGACGATAATACAGACCGATCCCCAGATAGCGCGGATAGACGAACGATCCCCGCCAACGGGCTGGAGGATAGAGACCGAAAATACGTTTCGCTTGTCTGTCACCTTGAGGAGAAACTTCTATTGCCAACTTTTTCCCCAGAAACAGACCATTTTCTTCTGTAAGGATTATCCCCACAAGCCCGCCCGCCGGCTCTCCTTCTTTTACTGGCAGCGGTTCGCCTTCGATAAGCGTTGCCCGGTATGACATCCGTCCGCCAAGGCTCAAGAGGATACCGCAGAAGAGCAGCGCGGTGGCGCCGAGAAACATGAAGCGGGCAGGAAAAATGCCGATCCCTCTCCATGCGGATAGAATGGTTCCTTTTTCGGAGATTGTGTATCCGGACGCGGTCAAGCGGCGACCGACATCAGCAAACGGAACTGCCGAGCCTTCCATCTCCACTGCTTCGTCAAACAGTTCGGGGCGGAAATCCGAGCTTATACCCCGTATAAGACGCTGCAAGGCAAAATGGTCACGGATCTCTTGTATCAGGCGCAACAACCTGTTGAGCGGGATCAGGGCGAACAGGGCAATCAGCAAGGGGGTGGAGCGGGTAACCGTGATCAGGGCCATCAAGGCATCCTCGGTTCTGAATGCGATGGCGATATACAACAGCAGAAACAGGCCGATCACCAGCGGAGTCAGCAGGCGTGACGAAAGAAGCCTCCAGATGGCGTCGGAATAACGTTTCATTTGCCACCCTCCTGGCCCCGCGTTGTCGCCTGCACCGTATTATCCCAACTGTTGATGAGCGCCAGCGCATCGATATGGATGCCGTCCTCCTTGGCTGTAAACCGCATCGGAACCGGATTGCAGCCCCCGGGCTTGCCGACCGTGTCAAGAGGTATCAGCGTCTTGCAGTAGTAGCAGATCACTGTCCCTTCTGCCTGACCATAGCCGTCCGGTTTGCAGATGGCGCAGGCATCGAGGTCCACCGTCCACTCCCCGTTTGGCTTCACCAGGACAAAAAAACGCGCCGTCCTACCCCCTTGCGAGTAGATGTATTTGTGAAGCTTGCCATCCTCCAGATCCGTATCCCCTTTGATGGGGATGATGATCTCGCCGGAAGGGCTTGCCGAAATCGCTAGTGGTTTCGGATCCCAGTATTCGACCGTGGGAAAACGGCTTTGATAGATCGCGCCGGCGAACATGACCAGCGCCAGGCCCGGTACAATCATGCGGAGCCGGCGCATGGCGATGGCATCTGCAATCAGCCTGCGTCGACGGGCGCCCTGACGGATATGGGCAACCGATGGTAGGGGATCGAAGGCATGAGCAGCAAGGATCAGAAGAGGAGGAGTCAGCCAGATAATCAAAGCCCCCCAGAAGCCAACCTCGTTGCCGAACAAGAATCCAATGTAATTCCAGAGCGTAGTGCTGAAAAAGAGATGATCTGGGATCAACATGGATTCGAAAAACTGGTGCACGAAATCATGAGCGAACTTCATCACCCTCATGGTCAGTGGCGCAAATAGATCAAGGCGGAGCATGGCTGAAGAGTTGAAGAACAATAGCCCCAACACAGACGCCACCAGAGAAGCCGGAGACACGACAAGAGGTCGCGGAATCATCTGTTCAAATACCAGAAGCAGGAGCGTTATCGCAATGGCAGCGCTGGTAGCCAGTGCGAACACCGTCGGCGCTTTTTCGGCTCCCACCAGGCGAAGGCCGCTGATGATGCCGGCCAGTGTTCCGGCAATCAATGCTCCGGTTATCGCCCCTGCGGCAGTAGCGGCAATCCGCTCGCCCAGCCTCCTCTGAAGGCTGCGGGAGGTAGCACTATAGAGCGTCACAGCTGCCACCCCCCACAACCACAGAAAGCTCACTCCCAAGGACATTTTCACCAGGTTGAATACGGCAGTCTCACCCGCCATCCGCACAAAGGGAAATGTCGCTGCCATGGCAGCAATAAAACTGGCACATCCGGCAATTGCCACCCTCTTGCGCATCCCAGCGCAGCCCCTCATCAGCAGGAGTATAACTCCTCCGAATGCCAACAGGTTGGGTATCAGTTTGTATATAAGTGCCATTGTAAGACCTATGAGGAAAGGAATTCAGAATCCAAAAGTCAGGAGTCAGAAACTTTCGACTTTTCTTCACGCACCAGCACCCCATCATCCAGATAGATGGTGCGATCCCCCCAACCGGCAACCTCCTGATTGTGAGTGACCATGATGACAGTGAAACGCTCCTCGGCCCGCAATTCCCTGAGCAGTTCCATAACCATGATCGTGCTCTTGTGATCGAGGTTTCCGGTCGGTTCGTCCCCAAGGAGCAGCTTGGGACTGTTGATGATCGCCCGTGCGATGCAGACCCGCTGCTGTTCCCCCCCGGAAAGCTCGCCTGGCCGGTTCTTCAGCCGGTGTCCCAGTCCAACGCGCTCCAGGGCGGTGACGGCCTCAGATTCGTCGGGGACACTGTGGAAGTACTGTGCCATCATGACGTTTTCGACTGCAGTCAGATAAGGTATCAAGTGATGTTGCTGAAAGATGATGCCGACAAACTCGCGGCGGAAACGGGCCAGGCCGTCCTCGTTGAGGCTCAGCATGTCTTCCCCGCCAACTCTCAGCGAGCCGCCGCTGGGCCGGTCAAGCCCGCCGATCAGGTTCATGAAGGTACTCTTGCCTGAACCGGAATGCCCCATGACCGACAGCCATTCCCCTTCAGACACCTGTAGGTCAAGTGGCTTAAGGGCGCAAATGTCACCGTAGCTGCGCGTCAAGCCCTTGGTTTCTATCATGTTGGATATCACGGGAACCCTTTCCATCTGAACCGCAAAATCGTGCGGTGCAATCCGTTTTATTCGCCCCTGAGACTTCTTACCGGATCCAACCTGAACACCGAAACCATCGGCCCCAGACTCCCCAGCAGCGCCAGGAACAGGCTAACCAGCAGGGAAATGCCAGCGAACCACGGAGCGAATTCAGCAGGCGCCGAAAAAACTGTGCGGGTGATGAACTGTGCTATGACGCTGCCGAAAAAATAACCGGCAATGCCTCCGAGGATGCCCAGCATGGCCGCTTCACTGCAAAATATGAGCATCACACCCCAACGAGTGCCCCCCATGGCCTTCATCAGTCCGATTTCCTTGCTCCTCTCCAGTACCGTAGTGCTCATGGTCCCGGTCACACTGCTGCCTGCCGATATCAACACCACGGCGGTAACCAGCAACATCAGCAGCTTAACCTTGACCAACAGTCCTTCACTGGTACGGGCAATCTGGCGCACCTCCGTAACCCTGGCTCCGGAATAGAGGCTCTGAAGCGCCGCCGCCCTCGAGCCAAGACTGTGGCTGTCCCCCTCTGCGGTGACCAGCAGACGCACGGAGGTCAAGCGATCCTCAAGCCCCAATACCCGTTGGAGCTCCGGCAAGGCCAGGAAAAGCAGGTCGTCTTCCTCGCCACCCGTTGAGACGATACCCGAGATACGCAGTCGTACAGTCTGCTCCGGTCCGGTCAGTTCCACCGTTTCTCCGGTTTTCATGCCATAGCGGTCAGCAACGTCATGTCCCACCACAGCTTCGCCCACAGTCGGCCATTGCCCCCTGATCTGCCACCAGGGGAACAACTGGCGGATATCGGCAAAATTGATCCCTTCCACCATGACGTCACCCTTCCTGAAATGCAATGCACCACGAAGGTGGAATGAACGGCCGGCTTTTAGGCCGCTTTTGGCCAGAGCATTCTCCACCTTATGTTGCTCCAGGTATTCCGGTTCGCTGATCTCTCCGAAATTGAGCCCGCCGCTTCCCACGTTCAGACGTGCCATTTCGGGGACGATAACCAGATTGGCACCGTATTTTCGCACCTCTTCCGCCACCCTCTTGCCCATGGAGGATGAGACGATCCCCAGGGCCGTGGCCAGGCTGGATGCCATGGTAAGGACGGCCAGTAGCAGGATCGTACGCCCTTTGCGATGGGCCAGGGCACGTGCGACGATATGTACGAGCCAGCGACGTTTGTTCATGCAAAACCTTTTCGGGAGACTGACTAAGAGCTAAAGAAGAAGAATTAAAACATTCTGCCTAGCTAACTTCAGCCTTTCAACACCTTCACCGGCTCGATCAGCAGGGCATGCCGCAGAGGGGCTATGCTGCCGATAATAGCCACAACCAAGGCCGAGACTATGGCAGTAGGGAAGAGCCAGAGTGGAGACACTATCGTGGAATTGAAGACCGTGTGGCTGATAAGTGCCCCAAGCCGGTCACCAATAAGATACCCAACTAAACCGCCAACCAGGGATATTGCCAGTATTTCTCCCAAAAAGATGGCGCTGATCTGGAATCGGTCGGCCCCCACTGCCTTCATCAGAGCGATTTCCGGGCCGCGCTCGGCCATGGATGCCATTAGGCTGGTAGAAACAGCAGTGGCGGCTGCGCCAAGGGCCAAGATTGTCAGGAAGATCATCACGCCGTTCAGCTTCTTCAGCAATTCCCCCTCGGCGCTGGCGATTTGCCAGATCGGCTTGGCCCGGCTGCCGGCCATGACCTCCTCCACATTCTTGGCTACGGAGGTCACATAGGCGGTGCAATACCATTTCTCGAACTCGTCTTTGGTCATGGTGGCCGGGTCTTTACGGCCAAAGTCGTCCATGGGCACCGTAAGCGCGCTCACCAGAACCCGGGAGATCTGGCCGGGCTTCTGCAGGAGTTCCTGGACGGTGATTAATGGCGCAAAAAGCTGCTCTTCTTCAAAGCCGCCGGTTGTAACGATTCCCACTACATGAAATCGCTGTGTTCGCCCATGAGCGGATGCCGAAACATCCTGACCAAGGCCGGCACCGAGCCGGCGCGCCAATCCGGCACCTATGATCGCCTCATCGGGAGCGGATGGCCATGTCCCCTGTACCTCCCACCAAGGAGCAATGATCTTGACCCCTTGTACGCTCGAATCCTCTCCCTCCACCTCAAGCTGTTTGCTGAACCAGGTACCGGAGATCACCCCCCGCTCGTGCTTTTGGTCGGACGAAAGGTCAACCACCCCGAACAGGTAGGGAGTAAAACCAGTGATGTTGTATTTCCAGAAAACGGTCTTAATCTTGGGCAGATCACCCTCACGCAGAGAACCGCCGCCATCAGCCGCTGCAGGCTCCAACAGAATATTGGCACCGTAGCTGCGCAGTTCCAGCGCCATTTTGTGGGATACCTCGCCGGCTATGCCGAGGAAGGCCGTCGCAACGGCTGCCCCCATCGTTATGGAGAGGAGTACCAGAAAGACCGCCTTAGGGCGTTTGAGGAAGGAATTTTTGAGAATACGGAGTAACATCTTTAAAAACCGTTGGGGGTTAGAGGTTGAGAGATAAGAACTGCATGATGATAGGTTTTCTCAACCCTCAATGCTTAGCCCTCAACAAAATTTTTCTGCATTTCCATCGGTAGCGATTCCTGCAACACCGCCACCTTCACCTTCAGCCGTCTCCAGGCAATGATGCCATAGATGACAGCAGCAGCCATGAGGATGTGCTTCACCATCAGTGCCGGAACCTGCTGCTTGTCGGCAAAGTGATTCCATTCGAAACTGGCATAGAAAATGGTGCGTGGCACGCCACCGATGATGATCCACCAAAATGAGAACCGGAAAAGCTTCACCATCTGTTTGTATGTTTTGAGAAAAAACAGAGTTCCTATCGGGGTATTCATTGATGTCTGTATCCTGATAATCGCATGAAGGGCACATGCGCTTCCGATCATTAGTGCCGTGGCCACGTCGTGAAAATAGTTGTTCATCATTACGGCTACGCCCAACCCTGGCGACTGCAACAGTAGATGGGTCAGATACTGATTGAATGAATCCATTGCATTCGAACCTTTCTAAATACAGACGGGAAAAAACGAGGACTCTCGCTCTTTCTCTTTCTATTTACTCATCTCATCGGCTGATTGAATACGTGTTGACTCCCAGCCATAAGACTGACGCCAAAGAAGGCGATAATGACGGTACTTAGTGCGGCGACCGCCATCCATGCCTGGCGCGCATTCCGCCAGCCAAAGATAACTCGCATGTGGATGCAACTGCCGTAGGTCAACCAGGCAATAAGTGACCACGTTTCCACTGGATCCCAGCTCCAATAGCTGCCCCAGATATCCTTGGCCCAGAACGCTCCGGACGTGATCATAATCGAATCTGTGACAAATCCGAATACCATGTACCGGAAAATTAGCTCATCCAGACGCTCGAGTGAAGGGAAGCGCCCATAGAACTGATTACAGCCGCCATCTTTCTTTTTGAGCAGATAAATAACGCCGGTCGCCATTGCCAGAGCATATGACCCGAAGGCCAGCCACGCGAAGTAGACATGCACGTACAGCCAGTAGCTCTTAAGATTTTCCGCCATCGGCGTCATCACCGGATGGCGCACGAATCCGTACAACATCATAATGATAACCAGTGGCATGGTGCTAGCCCCCAATCCTTGCAGGGATCGATTGCGCAAAGTGGCGAACAGGGTGCCGACAATAATGAACCATCCACCCATGAGCGCGTTCTCATAGTCTCCTGCCCACGGGAGATGCCCGGTGTTCAAATAGCGGAACCCGATGGCGCAGCTGTGGATAACCAGACCGACTGCCACCAGAACGGTCAACTTCGGCAGCAAACGTTGGCTATTTAAGACAAACGACTGGATGTACCCACCACTTGCTATCGCGTAACATGTCAAAGTAATCCAAAAACATACGGTCTCGCCTTGTGCCATTGCTACCTCATTCACTCCTCATCTCGCATCTATTTTCGATTAAATTTTGTCTATTTTATCATTGCATAATAGGTCAGGTACATGTCGATGGTGCGCTGATCCCACTCGAAAACCGGTTTGATGACCATGGCACCGCTTTTATCGATGAATCCGAGCTTGCCATCCTGCCTGACTGGAGCCACCCCCTCGAAGAAGATCGAGCCTGCCTCGAACTGAGGCTTGATCACGACTTTTCCGGTCTTATCCAAGTAGCCGACTTTTTTATTCTCGACAAATGGTGCCAACCCCTCGCTGAATATGGTCGGTGCGTCGAACTCCTGGTCTACGGCCTTGGCACCTGTCGTATCGATCAGCAGCCATTTGTCTTCCCGGGCACCTCGATTGCGCACTGCGGCAATCCCCTCATGGAAGTCTGTGGCTTCACCATACTGAGGTGTGATGGCAATTTTCCCATCGCGATCGATGAAACCGACGATCCCATATTTCCCATTGATTTTCACCCTTGCCCGCTTGTCCCGAAACGGACCGGCCTCGTCAAAAGCTACAGGAATTGCTGTCTTTCCAGTTGCATCCACATAGCCGTATTTGCCGCCTAGCTTCACAGCGGCCAGCCCTTCCGAAAAATAGGTGGCGTCGTCAAATTGCGGTGTGATGGTTAATTTGTTCTGTTCGTTGATGAATCCTGCCTTGGCTTCACCTACCTTGGGATCGGATATTACAACCACGGACGCCAGTTTTTCAAAAAAAGCCGATGTAGCAATGAAATTATACTCGCTGACGTTTTTTCCGGTTTTATCTATATACCCCCAACGATCGCCAAACTGCACCGCCGCTTTTCCTTCTCGAAAGAATGAAGCTCCGTCGAATCGAGGTTCGATGACCATCTTGCCGCTGGTATCGATAAAGCCGGTCTTGCCGTTCTGGCTCACTGCTGCCAGCCCTTCGGAAAAGATCGAGGCGCTTTCAAATTGGGCCTGAATCACCATGTTTCCGTTGCGATCGCAATAACCGAATTTTCCATTCTGTTTGACTAGCAAACGGGAGGTGTCCTTCGAATTGACCACGCTGGTGTTACTTCTCTGGCAGCCGGCACAGATTGCCAACAACATCAGTACAATTATCATTGAATATTTCATGCAGTTAGCTCCTTTGTATTACCTTGACGCCTGGAGGCTGATGTTCCAGCCTTATCGCCAGTCTTCCGGCTTCAGCCCGTTTCTTCAGCCTTCGGCCTTGAGCAGTTCTCCAAACAGTTTCTCGAATTCTTCTTCCGCCAAACTTTTGTAAAATTCCGACCGGCACGCGACCAGAAGTAACCGTTGGCCGTCCCGCACTCTCACGGCGCCAACCAGCTCCCGCTTAAAGAACAGAAAACGCCAGACTATCGCCAGTGAAGCAATAAAAAGCCCGGTATAAATGATCGGAATCCCTTGATCCTTGGTGACGAAAAAACGAACCCAGAAGGGAAGTTCCCGCAGCTCAAGGCGCTGACCGTCAAACTGCAGTTCCCCTCCTACCGAAACCACCCCCTCGGCAATCAGCTTTCCATCTTTCCCTGCAGCAATTCTAAAGGTGGGATTTTTGAACTCCGATGACTTGGTCGTATGTTCACCGTTGCTCACCACGTAGTCGGGGTAAAAAAGGGTCTGGAACTCATACCCTCCCATGTAAAAGGTGCCCTTTTTCCCCTTGAGCACATCCAGTTTCAGATAGGCGCCTTGGAGTTCCTTGCCTGATGCGTCCTTGAGGACAAACAGCGGCGCCACTCCCAGGTACTTGAGCACAAAACTGCTGCTGTCAACATTGTAGGGCTTGTTTATATCGAGTTTGTGCGTTTCACCTTTTGCATCCGCTATCTGCACCTTGAGTCCCGTCTCGGTAAACCCGGACGCTGTCGGCACAATGCTTTTGATTGCAAAAGCCACTTGCGGTGGGGTGCCGAGCTTCGGCATCTTGGGAACCGGGCGCTGAACGTAGCGATCGATATCACCGTGAAACTCCTCTCCCTCAGCCAGTTCCAAATAGCCGATGAACTCGGTGTAGATGCTGGTAAGCCCCCCCAGAAGTATCAGAAAAAAACTCAAGTGAAACAAGCCGAACGCTATTGGCGACAAGCGGTTCTTGACCCCGTAGAATCCTGAGGAGTCACCCAGAATTGTATACCTTCGCTTACGGAGGCGCTCCGTGATGGCAGTATCGAGCAGTTGCTCCGGCAAAGAATAGCAGGCCCGAAAAGGATAGCCGGGCGCCATCTCTGGGTCGGCGATTTTACTGTCGGAAATGGCAATACGGCTTTTGATCAATGGCAGACGCTGCCACATGACCAGCGCCAGGTTGATGAAAAAGAGCGTCCAGAGGGTCAGCATGATCGGAGATGCGTAAATGTCCGTCAACTGGAGGGTATCGAGGAACGTTACTAAGTTGGGCGCATTGGTGTGCCATTGAACATACATCTCTCTGACCAGCCGTTTCTGCGGTATCCAGAGACCTAGCAGGAACATGAAACTCAGCAGACTGATTAGCCAGATGGTAAACTTGAGAGAACTGAGGAATTTCGTCACTTTTTTGAGCATGTCTTTAGAATCAGCTGAAAACTGAAGAGTTAAATTTTCACCCTTAGTCTCCAGTCTGTTTATGCCTTTCTCACCGCACCTTGAACGCGTGTAAACTGGAGCTTACCACCAGATTGATACCGAAGAAGGTAATGATTACGGTCGATAGTGCCGAGATGACTAACCAGGCCAGCCGGTTCTCCCGCCAGCCGAACGTGACGCGCAGATGGATGGCGATGCCGTAGATCAGCCAGGAAACCAGCGACCAGGTTTCGACCGGATCCCAGCTCCAGTAGCTGCCCCAGAGATCCTTGGCCCAAACCGCGCCGGCAGCGATCATGATCGTATCAGTGATGAAGCCGAACACTACATAGCGAAAAATCAGTTCGTCCAGACTGGCCAGGGAAGGAAAACGGTCATAGGCCGGGTTTTGTATTGGCCGTGCGGCATCGCGTTTCTTCAGCAGAAAGAGTACACCGGCCGCCATGGCCAGGGCATAGGCGCCAAAGGCGAGCCAGGCGAAGTAAACATGAATATAGAGCCAGATAGTCTTCAGACTGGCCGCCATGGGGGTAAGTTCCGGGCTCTGCATGTAGCCATAGGCCATGAGAAAGATCACCAGAGGCGTTGTCGCCATGGAAAATCCCTGTAGCTTCGGGTTTCGCCACCCCACCAACAAAGCTCCGCCAATTATAAACCATCCTCCCATGAGACTGCTCTCGTAATCTCCGGACCAAGGCAGATGCCCAGTGGCCTGGAAGCGGGCGCCGATAGCAACCGTCAGTGCCACGAGACCCAGTGCAACCAGCCAGGTCATCTTGGGCATGAACGCCGGATTCTTGAAAACGATGGAATAGATGTAGCCACCGGTTGCCAAAGAGAACAGTACCAGCGTAACCCAGAAGAAAATCGTTTCCCAGTAAGCCATTTATAATCCTTTCCCCGCTGTCCACACCCTCGTCCCCTCCACCGTCTCCTGCAGCCAGACGAGCTGCGGCCGGAAGAGGAGCCTGAGCACCAGCCCTATGAAGGCCAGGGTCACACCGGCAAACACCAGCGTCATATGCCGATGGCGCACGACATGCAGTTCCGACCAGTCGCCCATGGTACCGATCTTGACCACAAAAGGTCCTATGGTCTTTTGTTGGTCCTTTTGAAAGATAGTGACGCCGTCTGCCAGGGTGGCGCCTTCTTTGTTCTTCATGGTCAAGCGAATGGCCTTGCCGACCGGATCGTAGCGTACGAGCCACGTACCGCGATAACCGGTAAAACGTTGCCAGTGGGTATACGGCGGTTCCGGCGAGGGCATCGGCAGGAGTTTTATGAAATTATCAAACTCGAGCTTGTCGCGATCGACGGTTGTGATGACCAGATTGATGTCATGAAGAAAACGCCCCATATGGAATTCGAATCCGCCGTAGACGAGCGGTTGCCCCTCCCAGGCCACGATCTTCCGGGCCACCTCTTTGTTACTGTTGTCACACAGAACGATTTCGGTCGCTCCCTTGGGCCACTCCCTGCTCGGCAGAATCTGCCTCATCACCTGTAGCTGCGGCAATCCGCGGGTGCTGGAGAAAAATCCCTGGCCGATCATGACACCTTCCTCGTCCTCACTCAGCTTCATCGGGTTGCCCACTCCCAGGAGCACTACGTTGGAATACTGCCGGGAATAATCCACAAACCCTACCAGAAAGGCGAGCGTCAGCCCGGCGTAGAGGATCGCAGTTGCCATGGTGGCGGCGTTCCGTTTTTCACCGAAGGAACCGGACTCGTCAAAACAATATCCGGCGGCGGACAGCTCTTTCCTTACGGCGCCGGCGGGGCCGGGACGCATGTCTCCTTCCCCTTCCGGGCGTGGGGCACCGGCGTGGGGCATGGGCGTCTTCAGCAGCGCCAGGGCACGGACCAGCCTGAGTAACATCAGCGCCAGAAAGGCAACGTTATTGAGCAGGAGAAGATTCGGCCCGAACGGGATTACCCGCAGCCGTGGAAAATAGTTGAACAGCACAACCAAGGCAGGAAGGACGAAAAAGACCAGCGGGAACCAAGGGGATACTGTCAAAAGTCTCTTCAGCGACGATTCGTTGCTATTATGCGGCATGCGGGCCACCCCTCCATTAACCACGGCTTGGTGTCTGAGTAGTTGTCTGTATTCAAATGTGAAATAATAGCAAAATGGCCTTGGAATTGGAACCGAAAAACAGGATTGAAGGCCGAAGACTAAAGGCGAAGCAAAACATTCAAGACGACACTCGATGACCGCAAATATTTCGGAGGATATTTCGTGCATGAGGCAACTTCAGCTTTTTGCGTATTTTGTGTTCTTTGTGGCAGTTCAGCCTTCGGTATGCCTCTCTCACCAAAAAAAACCGGCGCACGAGGCGCCGGCGTTAATCGTCACAACATAGCAAATGCCGCCGGAAGGGACTGATCCCTTCCGGCGGGCTGGAGGTTAGTAGTTGAGCGGCCGCTGCAACACGCCGGAACTGGTTGACTGCCGTGCGGGCGCAGTCGGCGCGCCGGAGGTCGAGGTGCCTTTGTGGTGGCTGCATGCGCCCCAAGAGCCGGTCATACCGCTGCCGGAAACATACGGTGCTGAGCCGGAGGTAGCAGGATTTTCGGCTGCCTCGTCAACAACACCGTTGGTGCTGGTCTGCGGGCCGGTTTTGGTAACGCCGGCGGTGCCGGTGCCGGCCTTGTAGCCCCAGAGAGTCTTGGGAGTGGTCGTTTCGGCCGTGTCATGGTTGTAGCACCCTTCGAAGCGGTTGGCGGTCAGAGTTGCCTCCCACCTGCTGTCGCTGCCGCCGCCCTGGTACTTATTGGAGAGACCGCCCATGAAGCGATAGGACTTCTTGGCCACAATGTTGAATTCGCCAGCAGCACTGGCAGCGGTGTTGTTGTTGGTGCTGTAGGTGCCGTACGTGGTGGTGGCGGCTACGCCGTGGATGGCGCCGAAGGAACCGCCTTGCTGTCCGGTGCCACCGTTGTGGCAGTGGGCACAGGTGTAGCCGAACACGTTGCCGTAGCCGGAAGAACCGACCATGTTGGGCACGCGGGGCCCGGTGCTGGCAACAAAGCCGCCGCCGTAGCCGGTCATGCCGGCCGAGTTGGCGTTGCCGCTGTTGCAGGAGTTGTTGCCCTGGAAGTGCGTGCTACCGTAGTAGGTGCTCAGGTTATGGCAGATGAAGCAGACATAGGTGCCGGCAGTGTTGCTGGTGATGTTGTGCAGCGCGTCGGTGCCGAGGCGGTTGCGCAGCATGTACTCGTTGGCCGAGCCGTGGGCGCCGATGGCAACGGATGCGCTGGCGGTGGTGTCGACGGTGCCGTCGGCCTTGACGACCGGAACGGTGCCGGCTTTCCACTGTCCGACAGTGTGGCAATCGCCGCAGTGGAGTGTCGAGTCGTCACGCACCGAGGTGGTGGTACCGAGCGGGCTGTAGCCGGCTGCGAAACGACCGGCTTCATAGATGGTCTTGCGCTTGGTGCCGGGGTACTTCCACTGGCCGTTGGCGGCGGTAACGCCGTCTACGGCGGTGTTGCCGGAGTAGGTGGTGAAAGCCGCATTTTCAGCGGATGTCATTTCGATACGTTTCTTGCTGGTTTGATACTTCTTGCCGCGGACGGCGTGATGCGAGGGATTGCTGGGGCTGAACTGATCGTAGACAGCCACGACAGCCGGACGCTTCAACTGGTCATAAGCATTGGTCAGGCCACTGTTGAACGGATTGGTTGCGCTGTTGCCGGAAGCGATGCCGACGGCGGACAGTGCACCGTTGCTGTTGTGGCACGAGAAGCAGAACTGGTCCATCAGGTTGTGGTCCGGGTTGGCCGGATCCCAGACAAAGCCTTTGAGGTTGCCGGTGTAGGTGCTGCGCTTGTCTCCGCCGATCTCGCTGGCGAAGCTGGTAACACCGCCGCCATCGCGCAGATAGATCTTGCTGTCTTTCATGTGGAAGTTCGTATCCACCGCAATGGCGCCATTGACGACCTTGCCTTCCAAGTGACAGACCGCGCAGTCAGCGTCGGTTACAGTACGACCACTGACGTGGTGAGAATTCTTGCCGAATTCAGGGACAATGGCGCGCACGCCGTTGTTGTCGTTGACAAGACCGGCGACGCCGCCGTTGAACTTATTCTGACCGACGGCATGGCACTTCACGCAGCTGCCGCCCACGATCGGGCCGAGGGGGTTGTGCGGCTGGTGGCAAGTGCCGCAGTTATTCCTGACGCCGCCATTCACATCCTGAACGTAGACAGTATTACCTTCATGGTTCGCGTTGACGGAGCTGTGGCAGTCACCGCACCGACCGCTGGCGTCGGGTGTCGGGTTGTTATGCGAAGAATCGTGGCAGCCGGCGCAGCCGGGCTGCTTCGTCCCGCCGCTGGTCAGGGGAACCTGGTTACTGTTCGTGTAGTGGCCTGACTGCTTGTAGAGCGCAACGACACTCTGCCCGGTTTTGTCCAGGGTGGTTTCGTGGCAGCCGATACAGGGGGTGTCCTGAGCTTTCGTAACGACCGGAGACATCTTGATTGCACCCACATCGGTGGTGGCGCCGGAGGCTACGGTGGCGTTGAGGGCAAAGCCTTCGAGCAGGGTGTTGCCGCTGGCGTCCTTGGCATACACGGCAACCGCAACCGTGCCGGGATAAATGCCGTCAACCTGGCCTGATGTGGCCGAGGCAGCGAAGGACTTCTTCACGACCGGCAGGGGGCCGTTGCTCCCGGAACCGGTTACCGTGAACTCGACCGTAGCGATACCGCCGACTGCCAACTGGGCAACCTTAGATGTCGGCAGATCGAGCGAGGCCTTCAAGGCGCCCGTCTTCGGGCTGCTGTCTGCGGTGCCAGCCACGTTGTTTGCGCCGCAGCCTGCCATTGCCAATAAAAACAGGGCAACCAGCAGACAGTGCAGCATACTTGTGCTTTTTCTCATCATGCTTTCTCCTTTACTAGATTGGGCTTCCGAACCTGTGGTTCGTTAATACTTGAATCTGGCTTCTGTTCACATCAAAACTTCATTGCAAATTGCTTCTGGTATTACGCCTTCTCAATCCCCCCCCTTTCTTTTCATGATGTTTCGAGCAACTCCCAGTTTGTTACATCCATTACAATTAACAGTGATACCAAGACGGGTTAGGTCATGGCCCCGCAGTAAAATTTTGCCCCGTTACGTTGCTTGTACTGACCGTAATCCCCGTTGCCATCACAAAGGTGTAGGGCGCGAGCACAGGCGTGATGCTGTAACTGCCGGCCGGCACGCCGCGGAAGGTATATGTGCCGAAGGGGCCGGTAACCGCTGTTGCGGTGTACGATCCATCGGTAATGGTCACGGTTACTCCGAGCAACGCAGCATTACTGTTGTCGACAACCGTGCCCGACACCAGATACCCATCAACCAAGGAGCCGGAAATGGACCCATTCGGATAGGTGGTTGTGGTGGTGACTGAACCATTCGGATAGGTGGTTGTGGTAATGACGGACCCGTCCGAATAGGTAATCGTGCTGATCACTGTTCCGTTGGGATAGGTGGTTGAGGTGGTGACGGATCCATTGGGATAGGTCGTTGAGGTAGTGACGGATCCATCGGGATAGGTCGTTGAAACAGAGATCGTACCGTTCGGGTAAGTCGTAGAAACCGATATCGTACCGTTCGGGTAAGTCGTGGAAACTGATACTGTGCCGTTCGGGTAAGTCGTGGAAACTGATACTGTGCCGTTCGGATACGTGGTCGTGGTGGTGACTGAACCGTCTGGGTTGGTAATTACCGTGGTGACCCCGCCGCCTGTCAGTGTCGAAATAAAGTCCTGCCCACTCTTATTGCCGTTTGCAACCGCAACCTGGATACTCGCCGGGTTGAGAGACGTCAGGAGCGGCGTTATGGTATAGGTGCCGTTTTTGACCGTGAAAGAGTAGGCGCCGGCTGCATCGGTGGTTGTCGTGCCGGTTGCATCACCCGTAAGAGTAACTTTCACTCCCGGGATTTTTGATCCATCGGCAAAGGTTACAACGCCGCTTACGGTATAAGTTTTGGCTGCCGGCAACGTCGTAAGCTTAACCGGGGCTGAGGCAGAATTGCCCGCCGAATTATGGGCCTTAACCTCATAGGTGTATTCCGTTGAGGATGCCAGGCTGGTGTCTGTGTAGCCGATGGTGGTGGTCGGAGACTCAGAGGGTACAATTGAGTTGATGTAGACACCGTCCCTGTAGATCAGGTAGCTGCTGGCTCCGGCAACAAGGTTCCAGGTAAGAGTTGCCGTGGTCGAGTCTGCTGAGCCACTGAGACCGGTTGGCGCCGACGGGACGGAATCAGCCAGAGTCTCGGATACTTGAGTGGTTGCAGACTGTGTGACCGTGGTAGTGAGAGCCGTCGTTGCATAGGCAGTCGGTAGTACGCCGCTTGCCACCAACTCGGTCCTGGCGGCATTAATTGCTGCATTAATCTCGCTGGCCTTGCCACCCAAGCCGATCATATTAGATGAATCGACGACGATCAGAGTAGCCACATCGCCTGCCGAGCTGACGACTTGGCTGATGGCCCGGATCATTACGGTCAAGTCTTGCTGTGCTCTGCTCACAATTGAGCCGGTGCTCGACGGAGGAGGGATCTCAGTAAAGTTGGCGCCAAAAAACATCTCCAACACGCTGATCGCTGTCTGAATGTTCACAGGGGTGAAATGGCCGCTTTTATTTTGCTCAACATAGAGAGCAACCATTTCCGTTGCGAGGCTTATCATGACCGGCGGGAGTATAAGCTGCTCTTTCTTGATGTTGGGAAGGAAAGCTCTTATCCTCCGGACACTCGAGAGCGAAACCTGCTTCCCTGACTTGGCGGCCACTTTTGAGGCGCCTGAGAGCGATGCTTCCACAGCAACCGTTCCCGCAAAATTCTCAGGGATATATAAGGTGTACTTCCCATTGACATTGGTTGTCGTACTGGCCGGGGTGCTCAACGGTGTTGTCGCTGTCACACCACCTACGACAGCGTACGCGGTTACCGTTACGCCGGGAAGCGGCAGACCGGTGTCCGGATTGGACACTACTCCGCCAATGGCCTTTGTGGGCGCTTTCGCCTCAGGAGCGCTCCCCATGTCACTGCATCCAAAAAGAATGAGTGACAGAGAGGCGATGAGCAAGGCTCCTGACACAAGCCTTTTCCAGTTGATTCTCATACGGAACTCCTCCTTCTGTTTTATTTAAAAAATGTGGATCGTTTCCTAATTGTCGCAGTGTGACCGGCCGCTCGTTCTTCCGGGCCTACACACCTTCCTCGTATTACCAATGTATATTTATGCCGCCCGCTCCCCCAGAAGCCAGGGCAGCGGTCGCGTCTTTCACTACGTCCGCGCCGTTAATGCGAATGTTTGAATCTCCCGTGAAGTTATAGCCGGCGCGCGAGGGTATCAGCTGGTAGAAGCCATCCTTGACTGCGGTGATACTGTACGTGCCGCTGGTCGATGTCGTCGTGCTGACTGTGGGTGCGCCATCAATAGGTTGCCCGGTAGTCTCCGACATAGCTCTGAGGAGCATTGTAACTCCGGGAACACCACTGCCGTCGCCCAGACTTATTTTGCCGGATATGGTATTCGGGGCGGTTGCGGTGAAGACCGCTGATGCTGAACCACCGGCCACGGTAACTGTCTGGCTTGCCGGCGAAAACGTGTAGTCCGGGTGCGAGGGTGTTACCGTATACGTGCCGTTCAGCATACTGCTACTTGAATAGGCTCCACTGCCATCGGTGACAAGAGTTGCGGTCTCCGAACCTGTAACTGCGATTGTCACGCCATTGAGTCCATTGGCATTGAGAGTGATTTTACCTGTTATTGTTCCTGAGGTCGGAGCGGGACCGCCCGAACCACCGCCACACCCGGCGAGCAACAAAACAACCATGGCTACAAAAAACGCGACTTTCAGGTAATTCATGTGTTTACTTTTGTGCATTACGATTTCCTTCTTCTTTCTCAGTTAGCGACATTATTACGATATGTCTGTCGACAGTGCCTAACGATATAGACAGCGAAATAGCCGGCCGCACATCTCATCATATCGCCAAAGCACGGAACCTTCTCACACTCCGGGCCTTTTGCCAGACAGGAAAGGGGCTGATTTATGGATCAAAAAACTTTGTTACACCCACCCATATCCCACTCATCCCTGCGATACATGTACACTGTACTGCACGTCTTGGGCCAAATTGAATCGCTAACCGCACCACAGCGCCGGAACTGGCCCGCCATCATTAAGATGATATGGGATCGTATACAACCTGGAAGCATAGAGGCGCCGAGAGGTACCGAAGACAGGCTATCACGTGATTGCGGTAAGACGACGGACCAGACTTTCTCACATGGAATCGAGACTACAGAAGGAGTGGCAGTGGTCACAAAAGGAAAATACGCAAACCGGCCATATAACGACACGAGGCCCCTCCCTAGTGTCGGGAGGGGCCTCGCAGCCATCGAAGAAAAAGAACGGACTACTTCCAGGTCGGTGAAAATCCGCTGATATGACAGAGGACATTACTGCATTTAGTTGTCACGGCATCATAGGACATGTTCTCATTACTGATGGTAGCACTGGGGTTCCGCAGGGACACAGGCCGATTTGCGAGTCCGCCGTAATGGGTTGATGCATCTTTCAAGCTGCTGAGACTGTGGCAATCGGTGCAATAAATTGTTCCGTTGACTGCATATCCCTGTGCCTTGGCCGTATCGGTGCCAGTAACACTCTGAGCCCTAAATTTCACATCAGCAGGATTCAGATGGAACTCATGCAAGGTCGCAACGGTATTTTCAGGCAACCCTGTCGGAACCTGGTTGGGATTTCCGGAATAGAAGCTGTTGAATTGCGGCGACCCCAGGGCAGTGCCCGACTCATGGCACTTGAGACAGAGAACGTTGTTGTTGTTGACGAATGCAAGCTTTTCGGACCATTCGGGCGTTGACTTGCCACCGTGGCAGCTGACATTCGAACAGGTACCGCCATTAGTAAGAATGCTGGGGTTGATGGGAGTATAGGAACCGACCCCTGACTGGGCATTGAAGTCTGCCGAGAAGCTGACAACCTGCGTGCCGTCGGCATGATGAGGAGTACCGGTTCCGAGGCCGTTGTGGCATGCGACGCAGGTTACACCTGGCAAAGCGGTATGCACACCATGGGCGCGCTGTCTGTTGGGGAAAACCAAACCATCGGGACCTTCAGGCAGCCCCCCATGGCACGATATACATCCAGTGGGACTATCTACTGGACTGGTAGCGTGACAGGAGAAACCGATAACCGGTGTGGCTGACATACAGCTGACCTTGGAGATCCCGCCCGACAAATCTGTCCCATGGCAGGAGGCGCAGGGTGTGGAGACGCCATTGTCAACAAACTTTGACGGATGCTGCTTGGTAACCCAATCAGCATTAGATGGATGACTCGCACTGCCGTTGGAAGAAACTTCCTTCCCGCAGGCAAAAAGTGCCAAGCTTGCTACAGCTATCGAGATGAGTTTAAAGATATGCATGGTTTCTCCTATCGATGGCAGGCTATGCAGCGTGCATTGTTGGCCCTGCCGTGGCAACGATAGCAGCTGGACGGGTCAACCTTGCCTTCAATCTTGTGAATTGTCAGAAAGTCCCCGCGGTGAGGCATTTCGCGATCGGGACGGTACCCATATTTTATGGAAGGCTTCATTTCCACTTGGTTGGTATGGCAGTCACTGCAGAATGCCTGCTTGTGGCAGGTGGCGCAAAGGCGGTCGTCCGAAGAGGCATAGAAACGGTGGTTCTTAACGAACGCCGTAGTATGGTTGAAGTTGGCAAACGGCTTCATGGTCCCCTTTTGCTGATCCTCGTGGCACTCAGCGCAGCTTACCCGCCCGGCGGCAAGCTCTTCAGGATGGGAGGCCGGAAGACTCGGCAAGGTTTTCATCTGGGCACAGGCCGCAATCGTAACAAGCAACCCGGCCAGAGCCAGGATAGGGAACATCATGGTGAAGCGTTTCATTTCGAGCCTCCTTTTGACGCGTAATTCATGTTGTATGTCAGTCGTATCAGCCCCTTCAACTCATCAACGAACTGCGGATTCTGGCCGTAGCTGATATCACCAGAGAGTGCCAGCGCAGGGGTGATATGGTAGCCCAGCGAACCGATGACTTCCCAGGCGCTCGGCCTGCCGTTGATATTCTGCTTGAAGAAGTAACCGATGGCGTCAATGGCGGAGAAATATCCCTTGGTATCATGCATGGCATAGACACGCGCTTCGTGGAAGGAACCGGATGCGTTCGGCGCGGGAAAAAGGGCGAAGTTGGCGCCCGAGCGTAGATAATGGTAGCCGAGGCCAGCCCGAACAGTTTTGTCGAGCAACGTCAGGCGGGCATCGCCGCCAAAACGATCGGCTTGACCGATATCCCGGGTATAGTGTTTGTAATCACCGCTGAGTTCGAAGAATTTGTTGAACTCATAGGATGCGCGGCCGCCAATGGAACGGGAGCGCTCGTTCAGCCGGTCGACCATGCTGGCAAAAAGGATCGAACTGAAGAACATGTCGCGGTTATGGTATTCGTTGAATTCGCCCGTCAAGACCAGGTTGCTGATTGGCCTGACGTTCAGCAGATAGCTGTGCTCGGCGACTGCCTTGGTTTCAGTGTTGTAGCTGGTGTGCCCCATGATGTCGAAAACACGGTGGGGAGAAAACCATACATCGCCCCCTACGAGCCTGTGACTGCCGAACTTACCCTCGTTTTCAAGCGCTATATTGGCAGGGCTGGTGAGATGGGGGGCATCGCTTTCATACACGCCGGATACTCCCAGCTCCAACATTCCTTTGTAGCGGTAATTCAACCGCCCACCTATGATGCCATCACCTTTGCCGTCGGTACTTTCATTCGCCATATGAGCGGTGTGAACGGTAGCGCCACCAAAGGCGGAAATACCGAATCCCAGAGGCAGGTCGGTCCGTGCACTAAGGCCATCCACCTGCTCGTTGACGATTCCCTCGTTGACGAAAAAGCGCCCGGCACGGATCTGGGCATTGGCCTGATCGAAGCGGTAGTTGGCGTAGGCATAGGTGATGCTACCATCAAAGGTGTTGTTGTTGAAGCTCTTGTCCGCCAGATCCACACGCCCCCACCCGTACAGATGCACCGAGAGCTTGCCATCCCCGAGCTTGTCAGCGTCAAGGGTCAGAAACTCGGTTGCCGGCGCTACGAAATCTTTGGTGGAACCGGTACGGCCATCCTGGAAAAATCGCACGATAGTCGTTGAATCAACCGAGGTGTCTGCCAGGGCAGCGGCAGGCATGGCCGACAGCAATAATGCCGGCAACAAATGGTAAAGCAGTTTTTTCATAAAAGCCCTCCTATCCTGAAGTAAGCACATACATAACAAGTGTTTTTTATACTAACGAATTCTCTGGAATTAGCGGATGGACGAACCTTTGACGCCCTGCTACAAATGTGCCAAGCAGCGCATAGAGGAGACCAAGAACGTATTCATGTAAAAAACAAACGCTTATCTCCGGTACTTCCTGTGCATGAAGAACAACCCATCAAGCCATATGGCGACATCGGCTGTGCCCTGTACGCGATTTGGCTCACCCACCCTTGCATGTGGCTCCTTGCCCGCTGTCGGCCGATCCGGAGTATTTTATATACTTGCTGTAATTCGTTTGCCATGGCCATGCATTCTGCTGTACGAAAAAAGTAGATCCTTGGCCGGTGAAGACATCTTTATCATTCAGCGAAAGAGATACAAAAGCGATGCGAAAAAATCTATTTGTTTTTCTGATACTCATTTCCAATTCCGCCGCCTATGGAATGGTTTACTCCTGGACCGATACAACAGGTATCACGCATTACGCCAATAAAGCCTACGAAATTCCTGCCCGGTATCGGGCCAGAGCCAAATCACTGTATCCGGAACAGGCAGATTTCACAACGACTCCTCAAACTAAGTCCGCAGCCCAGCCCACCTCCCCCCAAGCCAAGCCGGAAGTGCCGACGCCGCCACAACAGCCTCAGCCCGCCGCCATCGTACAGAAGGCAAAACCTGATGAGACGGTCAGCATCAAGCCGCAGGTCGTAGCACCGCAGCCTCAGAAGAATTCTTTCGAAAGGGAAGCAAGAAGAGAGCAGCGCCGACAGGCAAGAGAAGCAAGGAGGGCCGCAGAAGGGGAATGAAAACGCTTATCGACTGGCCGAATTTTCTCTCCAAAATAATAAGCCCTGGCGAACCGGGGCTATTTCCTTAAATTTCCGTTCTCCATTTCAAACGATTGGCTTGACTGGTCGCAAAAACACCACGAAAGCTCCGCTGCCACCCATCTCGCGCGGTGCTGGCGCGAATTCCACCACGAACTGGCGGCCGGTTTCCCTCAGCCAGCCTGCCACGGCCTGCTGCAATACCGGCTCTCCGGGGGAATTATTGCCCTTGCCGGTAATAACCAGGACCGCCTTCTCTCCATGCGCACCAGCACTTTTCAGAAAGCGTGAAAGCGCTTCCAATGCCTCCTCACGGGTCAGGCCATGCAGATCGAGCTGCCGATCGAGGGTTATGACACCTCTCTTCAACTGACGCAGACGATTGCCCCCCAAGGGCTTCAATTCTTCGTCCTCGGGCACCTGCTCGCTGAAGGTCTTGTCCAGCTTGAGGCGGCCAATTGCCTGAGCGAACGTTTCGCGTTCAACCCGATCGACTTCTGCCGGAACGGCAACAGGCGGTTTCACCGTATCGGGCCGCGTCTTTTTCGCCTCGGCTCCATCAGCCCCCTTACGGTCGCCATCGACCTTGCGGACCCCTTCCATGGCCTGCAGAAATAGCGCGCTATCGTCGGTGATGGCAGTCGGTGGCTGCACCACAGGCGGCCGTGAAGGTTCCTGCTTAGCCGGAGGAGCAGATATGCTGATCCCCTTGAGTGCGCTGAAAGGGGTGGCGCGGAAAGGCGCCTCCTTCGGTCTGTTTTCCGGCGCTTTCTTCCTGGCCATCAGTCCTTGGCCACCAGCGTGATTTCGATCCGCCGGTTCTTGGCACGCCCTTCCCTGGTGTCGTTGTCGGCCACGGGCCTGTTTTCACCGAAAGCAGCGGCAGAGAGATTTGTGGGATCCAGTCCCTGCTGTTGCAGATACTTGGTGACATTGATGGCACGCGAAGCCGAAAGCTCCCAGTTCGTCGGAAAAATCCGCGTCAGCGCACCGTTGATCTGGACATTGTCAGTGTGGCCCTCGATGCGGATCGCCTTGTCTTGTACCCCCTTGAGGGTGTCCACCATCTTCTGCAGAATCACCAACCCATCCGGCTTGATGTCAGCCTTGCCCGAATCGAACAGAATTGCCGCTTCCATGTTGACGGTCAGCTTGCCCTTGAGCTCGGAAATCGTCACCTGGCCCTGGGCAATCTCGTTTTTCATGTTCTGCAGCAACTGCTCGTAGGTGCCACTGACCTCACGGACTTTCTCTTCTTTGGTCTTTTGCAGCATGGCTATATCTGTTCTGAGTCCCTGATTCTCCGCTTCCAGGGCTGCCATCTTCTGACGCAGATCGCTGATGCTGCGGGACAAGGTGTCGGTTTTGGCAGCCAACAGACTCTCCAACTCCTTCTTTTCCCCTGCCAGTGCCTGCTTGTCCCGTGACAGACCGCCTGCCTCGCCCTTGAGCCTGTCATACTCGCCTTTCAGGGCATTGTTCTCCGATGTCAGCTTTGCGTGCTGCTGCTTCAGGTCGTCGAGCTCGCGGGTCAGGGTATCGGCTTCCCCGACCTTCTGCAGATACCTGCTCTCCGCGACCAGGCACCCGTTCAGGGCGATAACAGTCAGGGATGCCGCTGAAAGATAGATGAT
Source organism: Geobacter sp. SVR (assembly GCF_016865365.1). NCBI lineage: Bacteria > Pseudomonadati > Thermodesulfobacteriota > Desulfuromonadia > Geobacterales > Geobacteraceae > Geobacter > Geobacter sp. SVR. The sequence continues at coordinate 386,883 of NZ_AP024469.1, read as the reverse complement.
GCGCTTCAACATGGAGTCTCTCCTTATGGGTGGTACATGGATACGATGCATTGCATCAACAGAAGGCGACAGGGCGGAGGAAGCCCGTTCTGGCGGCGAAAGCCCGGCACCGGTAGAATGGAGCCGACAGCGATGCAACCATCAGCTCGAGCAGGGTCAGCCCAGGAATCTGCGTTATTTCCGCATAACATATCGAGGAAGCATGCGCGGCAAGCGGTAAGAGCGGGGAGTTCGTGCCGGACGTGGCGCACATGGGCGGGACAGCCGCCATGGGCTTGCGGCACAGCAGGGTTACGATCAGCATCGGTGCGGCGGTAGTTTCGGACAGATCGGTCATGCCTGTCAGGTTCCTCCGGATTTCTTTTGGAGGGAGCTGAAGATCATGTCCAGGACAGCCTTCTGCCGGGCTTCGAACTTGTTCAGCACGGCCAGGCACGTACCCATGGGGCAGAGCTGGTGCAGCACGTCCGCCTCTCTCCCGGAGAGGATCACGATCCGGTTCTTGTCCATGCCGGCCTGGATGGCGAATCCCAGGAGTTTGAGGCCATCCAGGGATGGCATCTCCAGATCGATCAGCAACAGATCGTAACAACCGGCCTTTATGCGGTGCAAGGCGGTAACGGGATTATTGCAGATCTCCACCTGCAGCAGGGGGTAGGTTTCGCGAATGTAGCCGGAGAGGAAGCTGGTGAAGCCCTGGTCATCATCAATCAGCAGAATTCGGCCCATAATGCCCCACTATAGCTGATTTTCGACAAGGCTTGAAACAAAAAACCGGAGAGGGAAGGGGGAAGCACCGATTGCGACACGCATGGCGCATCAGGAAATCCGAGCACCGGCACCGGTTGCCGTTCAATAACAGGCGAGAATATCATCCCTTCTTTTTTTGAATCCAGGCGCTAATGGCAACGCATACATAGATTACCGCCAGGATAAATCCGATAAAAATCCAGTCCGCCATGCTGAAACCGAACATATTGACTCCTTTACCTTCTATGACCTTTTGAAGGCCTCGGCCGCCTCGGCAGCCAAGCCCAATTCCTGGTAACAGGTTCCGAGCAGATAATAGATTTCGCTCAGCGGAAACTGCTCGGCAAATATCTGGTCCGCCAGCACATCCTCAATGATGGCGGCTGCCTCGTCGTTATGTCCGGCATCATGCTGCTCCACCGCCACCGAAAGAGCCGTAAGGTAATCCACTGGCGGCACGAGTGGAACCCTGCCGGAAAGAATCGAAGCGATGCGGGCCTCGAACCGACGTTTTTCCTCCACACCGAAGCCGGCAGCGACACTCTGCCAGATTTCGGCCGCGGCTTGATAGCGTCCCAGCACATAGAGCGTTTCTCCATAGGCATAGGCCGCATGGTGCAGCCCCGAATCGAGCTCAAGGGCTTTTTTCAGATATTTCTCCGCCTGGTACCAGCTGTCCACGGCCAGGTGCAAGGTCGAGAGGCGCGATCCCCTCTCCATGAATGTAACCGCGATCTCAACCAATAAGCCGGGATTGTCCTGATCCAGCAAGGACAGGATCTTGAGAAAATTGATCTTACGATCGAGATAGGGAGTATCGACCTCCTTAGCCTCAAGCATGATGACCTGCCCCCCCAATTCAGAAACGATGTGGGGATAGGCCTCCTTCAGCACTTCCGCATAGTGTACGGCGAAAGCACACTCGGGATCGAGCCGCAAAGCCTGGTAGATGCCGCGTCCGACCATGTCGTAATCAGGCCCTCCCGCCTTCTCCGCCGCCGGATATTCCTCCTCCAGGAGCGGGATGGGGGGCCGGCCTTCCCAAGGAAGGTGGACAAGGCCATCCCGACCTGTCAGGACATATCCGGCCGATGGCGAAAAATAGCGGATGCCTTTCAGGCGGGTGGGCTCAGCTTCGGTAGTGGCGTTCATTTGTTTATCCTGTGCAGTATGAAAGTTTGTGGTGCCTTCATATGAAAACGAAAATCCGCAAAGATAGGCACACGTCGAATGCCGCCTGTGGTGTGCGGCATTTGGAAGGAACTGCCCGGAATCCTCACGCGGGGCTGTACCTTCCGATTATCACCGGAAAAATCAGCTCCTTTATTCTGGCGATGCTCTTCTCGGCAGCTTCCAGTGCGATATTGCGCTCCTGCTCTTCGGACCAGTGCATTGCATCGAGCAGGGCCCGGTGAGGATATCCCAGCGGCTTTACCTTTCTGACAAAGGAATCGGGCAGGCGTGGGTCCAGTTCGACACCGTTCATGACGGCCCAGGCGATGCTCCAGGCCCGGGCCGTGTTCATCAGGTCGTATCCGCCGCCGCCCAGCGCCACCCAGGGGATCTTGAGCGCCTTGAGCTTGCGCATTATATATCCGTAGCTGTGGGTGGTGATCTCCAGGCGCGTGAGCGGATCGGTGCGAAAGGTATCGGCGCCGATCTGGGTCACGATCACATCCGGATCATAGGCGGCAATCAGCGGATAGACGATCTCGTCGAAGGCCTTCATGTATATTGCATCGTCAGTATGGGCGATCAACGGCAGATTGACGGTATAGCCGCATCCACGTCCTTCGCCGGTTTCCTCCTCGAAACCGGTGCCGGGAAAAAAGTAGATACCGCTTTCGTGTAGCGAGATGGTCAGTACCTGGTCGCTGTCGTAGAAACCCTCCTGCACACCGTCGCCATGATGGGCGTCGATATCCAGATACACGACCCGCCGGCCACGAGCCACCAGCCAGTTTATCGCCAGTACCGCATCGTTCAGATAGGAGAATCCCGAGGCCCGGCTACGATGGGCGTGATGCCAACCGCCGGCAAGGTTGAAGGCGACTTCGAAGCCCTCCTCTTCAACCAGGCGTGCCGCCTCCCAGGTTGCTCCGGCCCCCAGGGCGGCACATTCATACAGTCCTTTGAAGACGGGGCAGTCGGCATCACCCAGCCCGAAAAGGAAATCGGCCCGGGGCTCATCCGACAGACTGAACTCCTTCAATCGATCGATGTAGGCCGCGTCATGGAAGCTGAGAACCAATTGTTCATCCACCGGACGACAATCGCGGATCTCCATCTCCGGCAGATCCAACAGCCCATAGGCATCCATCAGATCACGAGCGAGATGATAGCGCTGCAGTTTGAAGGGATGATCATCGCCGTAACTGTAGCTTCCAAACAGGGGCGAATATATCAGGGCAGTGCGGGGGACAGGCACGACTGTTCCTTGGCATTACTGAAAACCGGTGCGGGCCATAGTGCACTATTTTCATACATCCGTCTATGGCCAATCATGGCGGAACGTGGGACCGGAGAACGATCGACGGAAGGGCTGAGCTGTGTGGCAACGAAGATGATATGTTTCGGTGGACGCCTTGCGAGTGGAATCTGCAATGATATACTCAACGTGGAGGTATGACATGGGCGATCAACTCAACGAACTTCGTCTGCTGTACCTGCGGGAAAACCTTACGAAACTCGAGGACAGCCTGCTGGAACTGCAGAAAGCCCTTGCCGAACTTGCGGCAAAACCCGTTGCCAAGCCCTCTGATGCTGCAATCGACGACGACGCCCAGTGTCAGAATCGCACCATGTATACCGGCACTACCTTCGAAGCAGCCATGCGCGCCATTCCTCCAAACAGCACCATCGATTCGATCGAGCGCAGGGACGAGGGCTGGATAGTGAAAATAGCCGATCGCTGATCCGCTTCCCACTCCGCCGCCGGTTGATGCACGTCCCCTGATCTGTCACACTGTCCACCACAGAAATGGTGCAATCCACCCCCATCCCCAGCAGATTCACTCAGGTGCCATGCAACACGACGCCTGTCCCCACAGACCAGGCGCCTATCGAATACTTCTCATTGGATCTCGGCTTTATAGTCGGCTATCGTATACCGTATCTCCTCGACATGACTCTGGATATTTTCGATGTATTCATGATCGGCAGAGTTTTCGTCGCTGACATTGTTCTTGATGGCAATCAGCTTTGTTTCGATGTTGTCGGACAATTTGATGATTTCTTTCAGAATGTACATGATGGTGTTTCTATCCATTGTTGCTCCTTTCGGAAGTGGGCTTTGTGACACCCTGAGATCGTTCAGTCCCTGTTGCACCCCGGTCGGATCACTTGACCGGCAGATCGTGCGCGTCCTGATGGCAGGTCAGGCACTTCGGGTATTTCTGAAGCAATTGCTCGTTATGCGGCTTGGCATGACAGGACTCGCAGCTCGGTACGGAGCGGTGTTTTTTATGGCATGATGCGCAGTTGACCTGCCCATGCTTGCTCCGCGTTTTGCTCCATTTTTCGTATATCGTGCTGTGGCAGGCACTGCATGTCCTGACATCCCCGTCCTGCTTGAAAACGATCTCGCGCGGCATATGCACCGGATGGCACGGAGTGCAGGTTTTGAAATCCTGGTCCTTCAGATGGGGCTTGTGGCAGGCGCTGCAATCGGGCTTGTATCCGTGGCTCGTATGGCATGCGTTGCAGGACAGCTTGCTGTGTGCACTGGGAAACTTCTGCAACTGTTCGCCGGCCTCACGGTGGCATATCGTGCATGAGTCCAGCATGGCTTTGGACAGGGGAACTTTGGCAATGGCATGCGGATTGTCGTGGCAGTTCGTGCAGGCAACCAGCTTTTCGCCATGGGGGGTGGCGTGGCAATTTCCGCACCTGGGCATCAGCTCCTGCCAATTCCCCTTCACCGGATTGTATTCGTGGAGTTTCTTGTGACATTCCTGGCAGGAAAATCTGTGTCGACCACCATCGATCTTGAGATCTCTGAAAATGGAGATATGGCACTGTCCGCACTGGACCGTAGTCAGCGCTTCCGGCTCAGCCGCATAAAGGGCGGTTGACGCTTTTGGCAGTGCAACGACCTGGCCGCTGAGGCTTTGCTGGGCCGCAGTGGGTGCCGATTCTGCCTGTCTTACCGCAGACAGCTGAATGAAACCGGAAAAAATCAGCAGGAAAAGTACCGCCGATGCCGAGACTGCCCGGAATATTCTGAAGCGATCCCGTTGTGGTGGTTTCATGAGCTATCCCCTTTGCGGTCTTATGAACTGCTCCGATGCTCGATCCTGCAGGCGGTCGTCATCGTTGCTTTGTTAAGATTCACACACAATTAAACAATCGATTTCGGCAAAGTCAACTGACCTTATTAGCATTTTTTAAAGCTATAAAAGGATTTTGAACGAAGGCCGCTTGATATCTGGGAGGTTGCATGCTATACATCACGTCATACACGCTTGTGAGTACAAGGCACTAACAAGCATTGGCGAAGCGGGGAGCTCATCAAGCCCCCCGTTTTTGCGTCTTTACGACCTGAACCGGTAAAGGAAGGATTTTTTGGAGGAATGAGCGCAGGGAAATACGTTTGGATTCCCGAGGTAGCAAGCCTGCCCGGGATTTTTGCAATAGAAAAACCGGAACCTTTCGGTGATTTTACAAACTATGTAACGAGGAACGTGCAGCACGCACTGCAGTTCAGACTCAAGTCCGAGTGCCAGAAATGGTGCAAAAAGAACCTCAATCTTATACCTGATAAAATCTGGCAGCCCACCAGGGTTGCCAGTAATTTGGACTGCCAGTTCTGAGAACGGCCAGCCATCAACACAAGGAGGCAACACCATATGACCAAAGCAGAATTTGTAGCAGCAGTAGCAACCAAAACAGGCTTGACCAAGGCTGCAGCAGCCGAAGCCGTCGACGCTTTCACCGGTACCGTCGCTGAACTTCTCAAAGCCGGCGACAAGGTCACCTTCCCCGGATTCGGCACGTTCAGCGTATCCGAGCGTGCAGCACGCACCGGCCGCAACCCGCAGACCGGGGCTGAAATCAAGATTGCAGCCTCCAAGAGCGGGAAATTCAGCGCCGGCAAGGACCTGAAGGGGCTCTAAGCCACCTCGAATCACATGGTGGACAACACCACCGGAAACAACAGCGGGGAACCTCTTGATGGGTTCCCCGCTGTTGTTTCCGGGCATTGTGAACGCTGCCGCCGGATATGAAGACAATATCCGGCGGCCGGCCCTTATGCTCCGATGCGCTCTCCAGTGCCTATGCCGACGGGCCGGCGAGGAGAGCCATCAATGCCCGCCTTTCCACCAGCGCCCGGATGTTTGACACTATTTCGACACATTCTGGCGAGTGGCACTCGCTGTTTTTCACAAGCATCTCGATCGTCATGTCCAGAAGCGTCCATTCCTTGACCCTGCGACAATAGTACCGGTAATTGTCGAGCAGGACCTCCAGGGCACAGAGTACATGCTCCGGTTTCCGCACCAAAAGCAGCGACATGTGTGCCATCAGCTCCCTCGTGAGCCGTTTTCCGTATTCAGGCGTGGCCGATCCATTTTCCGAGAAGTGGCTGAAGGCACGAGCGGTAACCTCGACGATGCGTTCATGTGCCACGTTCAGGGAAGCATTTTCCGGAACAGTCACCCCATACCAGGGGTTATTACCGTTAAGGGAATTATTTGATTTCACACGCAGGGACGAACCCACTGGGCACCTCCTGACCCGAACTGAACACCAGTATGTCTGTTAAGCATACCTCCAAACCGTTGACTGGCAACCGCTTCGGGACGTAATGCTCCCGAAGAGGGCAAAAAAAAAGCGGGGAGCACCACAATAAGGGCACTTCCCGCTTTCCTGCTGATGGAGTCAGCCATAATCGTCGAGGTGCAAACTCAACCGAGGGACGACCTGGCTCCTTTCTTGCCAAGCATAATTCCCAGCATTATCTCATCCACCTGAGACATGCCGATTTCGCCAATGGTGCTCATGTGCCTGATCGTCTACTCGGCGCTTTTTCCGACAAACCCCTCTTCATCCGTAATCCCGTGGCCATTGAGTGCCATGTATGCGGCGCGTATGGCGGAATCGACGGAACTGACCACCTTGAGCGCACAGCCTCCTTTGGCACCATCGCACAGCATGCCTCCCAGATCGCTTATCAGCGTATTGACCGCCAGATTGATCGCATGCATGTCCTTGCCCGCGGTCTGGTAGACCATGGCAACGGCAGCCCCAGCTCCTGCGGCGATGGCGCAACCGCAGATAGGTGCAAGATCGCCGGTAACACTCTTGATATATGCATTTACCAGATGGGAAAGTCCGATGCTCTTCAGAATTGTGGTTTCGGGAATGGAGTTCGCCATGCCTACACAGTACGGGACGAGATGTTCATTGAAGGCTAAACCTTTGGGGTGGATTCGTGGGATGTCAGACAGTGTCTGACGCGCAATCCTGGGAACAGGAGGAAGTGTCATGGACTGTACACGTCGGCGGTGAAACAGCATGCCGGACAGGTGCAATCGACAGCGCCTTTCCTTCTGCCAGCGCAGAGGCAACCTTTTTTCTAGCCCTGGCCAAGAGCCGTTGCACTGTACCGCGGGATACGCCCATGTGCCGTCCGGCGTCCTCCTGGTTGAGTTCCCGGTCATCACAGAGAATGAATGCCTCCAGCTCATCGTGATCAAGACACACCACCTCTAAATCAGAGAGCCTGGAACCGGCCGGCTTGAACAGCTTTTTGTGGCACTCACGGAGCTGGCAATTGCAGATGCGATTCTTTTTGGGACGCGGCGCCATGGATAAACGCTCCTTACTTATTTACCGCAGCAGCCGTGTCCGGTGTGATGGTTTCCGCAACATTTCCTGCCATGCCCGGAGCATGAGTCGTGACTCTTCCCCTCATCCGTCAGTCGGTCTTTCAAAGGTGCCTCAACACCGTCGGCAGTGCTCCTTGTGTCTTCTGCTTTATGCATGGTACATAACCTCCGTGTTTTGTGTATATGCACATTACCGCTATTGGCATTTCCCGTCAATGGCATTTGACGACAAGAGGGATGCTTTTAAAGTCAGGGATTTCGGAGAGGACAGAAAATGGGAAGAAGAATTAAGAGTGGCGGGACTTTTATTGAAGGGCACAATGAAAACGAGGAGTGCGGAAACAATCGCAGCTCCTCGTTTTTATTGGTGGAGATGAACGGGATCGAACCGTCGACCTATGCGTTGCGAACGCATCGCTCTCCCAGCTGAGCTACATCCCCGTATGTTTTTTATTCAGCCAGTTCCATCAGTGGCAAGGTGACCCTGAAAGCCGCGCCTTTTCCTTCGTTGGCCGCCTCAATGGTCCCTTTGTGATTCAAAAGTATCCGGTTGACTATCGCCAGGCCGAGCCCGGTGCCATGGCGTTTGGTAGTAAAAAATGGATTGAAGATCTTCGGCAGCATCTCCGGTGAAATACCACCGCCGGTATCAGTTATGCTAACCATAACATGCTCTTTGTCAAGAATTACCTTTTCCACCGCCACCTGGATGTCGCCGCCATCCGGCATCACCTCGCAGGCATTGAGCATCAGGTTCAGAAAAACCTGCTTGAGCTGATAGGCATCCCCCAGAACAGGCCAGGGATGGCCGCCAAACGAGGCGTTCAGGCGGATATTGTTATCCTCCAGGCTGGTGGCGCAATTTTCGAGACATTCTCTCAGTATTTCACCGAGTTCGCAGTAATTGTAGCAGATGGTCGGCTTGCGGGAGAAGGCCAGGATGTCGGCCAGCATTTTCTCCAGGCGGCTGATCTCCCTAACGATCGTGTCGGCATAGCGATGCTCCCGGCTTTCATCCGGCAATGCTTTGAGCAATCTTCCCGCAAATCCGCCGATGGTTACCAGCGGGTTCTTCAGCTCATGTGCCAGATTGGCAGCCATCTCGCCGATCGCAGCCAGCCGCTCCCCATGCATCAGCCGTTCACGGGCATCCTGCAGATTGGAATGGGCGTCTTCAATGCGGTTGTAAAGCATCGAATTTTCGATCGCCATGCCGGCCTGGCTGGCGAACAGCTTCAGGAAATGCAGGTCGTCCAGGCTGATCGGGGTTGCGGAAACCGGGTTGTCGACCACGATCATGCCGAGGTTCTTGTCCCGTGACAACAGGGGGACCGCCGCAAAAACAGAGACTCCCAGCCTCCTGATCGCTCCGCAGGCGGGACAGCCAAGCTCGCCGTCATCAGGCTGATCGGCGTAATGCAGGCGGTTCTCTTTAACTACCTGTCTGATCAGCGGGCATTGTTCATCAATTTCGATCCGGGTAACCCTTACACGGCAGCAAAATTCCGTGGCCCGCTGATGGGCCATGGCTTCATCGCTGATATCCCAGCGGCTGCTGAGCGATGTTTCACTCTCGCCGACAACAACCAGACCCTCGACGGCGTCCGGAGTCACCCCCAGCATGCCCTGCAAGACCTCTGTCTTCTCGTTGCGCATGAAGAGCATTGCGCGTTCGAATATCGGGGATGGACCTGAAATAAGTGCGGTAAGGATGAGATGGGTCAGCTTGTTGAGGCGGATGGTGGACAAGAGGGTATTACTGAACTGGTACAGCAGAGCCAGCTCGTTGAGTTTTTTGTCTGCTGCACCGATATGAGGGGTACTGACGTCAGCCATGGGCACCCGCTGCCAGGAGTGAAGATGCAGAAGCTACAAACGCTTTTCCTTTTGCTCTTCTTCCATTTTGCAGTTTATGCAGAGTGTGGTGACCGGCCGCACCTTGAGACGAGCTTCGGTAATCTCGTCACCGCATTCCTCGCAAATGCCGAATTCACCGCTATCAATGCGCTCAAGCGCATCCTTGATCTTATTGATCAGCCTGCGTTCTCGATCCCTGATGCGCAATTCGAAGTTGCGATCTGATTCCTGGGTGGCCCTGTCGGTGGGGTCAGGGAAATTGGATGAATCAGACGTCATCTCCGTAACGGTCTTGCCAGCCTCGCTCAAAAGCGTCTTCATCTCTTCGCTCAGCACGTTTCTGAAAAATTCCAGCTTTTCCGCATTCATAGCACAACTCCTGACTTCGGCGTGAATTCTATAATTTTAGTAACTCCCGTTGTTCAAGTCCAGTAAAAAAATGAGAGTTCACTGAATCAGCAGCTGCATCGCCTCATCGACCGAGGAGACACCGTGCAGCTTGATTTTTCCACTTCTGAGCCGTTTCAGATTGCCTGCCGGCAGAATGCAGGTTTTGAATCCCAGTTTTTCAGCCTCGGCAATACGCTGCTCAGGCTGCGTGATGGCCCGCACCTCGCCAGCCAGTCCCACCTCCCCCAGCACCACGGTCTGGGGAGCGATCGCCTTGTCCAGATGACTGGAAGCCACCGCCATGATCATGGCCAGATCGGCAGCCGGCTCGTTCAGCCGGGCGCCTCCGGCGGCATTCAGAAAAATGTCCTGACCGGTCAGGTGCATGCCGACCTTCTTCTCCAGCACGGCCACCAGCAACGCCAGACGGTTGTGATCCACCCCGATGGTGGTACGGCGGGGAACACCGAAAGACGTTTGCGTCACCAGGGCCTGCAGTTCCACCAGCAAAGGACGGCTGCCTTCCAGGGAGGTGGTTACCACCGACCCCGATGCTCCGAGCGGCCGTTCCGAAAGGAACAGCTCGGACGGGTTGGGCACGTCGCACAACCCCTCCTGCTTCATCTCGAACACCCCGATCTCGTTAGTGGAACCGAAACGGTTCTTGACGGCCCGCAGGATACGGAAAGGGTGGCTGCCGTCCCCCTCGAAGTACAGTACCGTGTCGACGATGTGTTCCAGCACACGCGGACCGGCAATGGCGCCATCCTTGGTAACGTGTCCGACAATGAAGACAGGCACTCCGCTGCCCTTGGCCATCATCATCAGTTTGCCGGCCGACTCCCGCACCTGGCTGACGCTGCCCGGGGCCGACTCCAGAGCTGTTGTCCAGATGGTCTGGATCGAATCGACCACCATCGCCCGAGGCTTGAGCGTCGCGGCGTGGCCCAGGATCGCCTCCAGCGAGTTTTCCGCCAGCACCAGCAACTGGCGATGGGAGGCCTTCAGCCGCTCCCCTCGCAAGCGGGTTTGCGATGCGGATTCCTCCCCTGAAACATACAGAACCGGGCCGCTCCCCTCTGCCAGATTATGCATGGCCTGCAGCAGCAGCGTCGATTTTCCGATGCCTGGATCGCCACCGATCAGCACCAGCGAGCCGGGAACGATTCCCCCGCCCAAGACCCGGTCCAGTTCGGCAATGCCGGTGACAAGCCTGGATTCCACCTGTGCCGGGACATCACAGATCGGTATCGGGCGTGAACGCTCCGCTCCCGGAGAAACCGCGCCCACTGCAGCGGTAACTTCTTCGGCCATGCTGTTCCATGAACCGCAATCGGGACATTTTCCCAGCCACTTGGGAGATTGGCAGCCGCACTTCTGACAGGTGAATATGGTTTTCTGTTTCAAGCCCTCTCCTTGCATCTATCTTATTGATTGTAGAAGCTGCCACAGCCGGTGTCAACCGGCGCGGATCAATGGCGCTGTTTTGACAAATATGGTTTATACTATAATATTAATGAGTTGTGCCGGGTTTTTTATCGGCACGGCAATCTTATGTCCTGCAAGACCTCTGCGCCGGCTCACGCACATGCAGGATGGCCAGCAACAGATGCTCACTTGCAGCTTGTCTCAACTTGAGCCCTCTGCTATTGTAGAAGGCCATATTATATGCAGTGGCCGACACAACGATGGCCGGCTCTGGAAATACTTTTTTCCCCACAAGGAGATCTCCGATGTCCGCACCCATAGAGATAAAACCGGGACTTTTCTGGATCGGTTCGGAAGACCCGGATCTGCGCACATTTGATGACCTGTTCCCTACCGAGCACGGCACCACCTACAACTCGTACCTGCTCAAGGGCACCGAAAAGACCGTGATCATCGACACGGTCAAGGCAAAGCGGACCGATGAATTCATGGACAAGATCAAGGCCCTGACAACCCTCGAAGGCATTGACTACATCATCGCCAACCACACTGAACCGGATCATTCCGGCGCCCTGGCCTATCTGTTGGAGCAGTGCCCGCAAGCTACCGTGGTATCCACCATGGCCGGCAAGAACTTTCTCACCAACCTGCTGCACCGGCCGTTCAAATCGCTGGTGGTCAAGGATGGCGACACCCTCGATCTGGGGGGGCGCACGCTGCGCTTCATCATCGCTCCATTTCTGCACTGGCCCGACACGATGTTCACCCGGCTGGAGGAAGAGAACATCCTCTTCACCTGCGATGCCTTCGGAGCGCACTACTGTTCTCCCGGCAAGGTCTTCAACGATGAGAATGTGGATTTCACCTCGGCCCGCCATTTCTACTTCGACTGTATCTTCCGCCCCTTCAAAGACAAGGTACTTTCGGCGGTGGAAAAGATCCGCCACGATGTAATCGACATGATCTGCCCCAGCCATGGGCCGATTCTCAGGAAAGCTCCCTGGCGGGCGATCGAGCAGTTCGAGAGCTGGAGCAAGCCGACCTCCTGGGCCAAAAAGGTGGTGATCCTGTACATCTCACCACACGGCAACACCGAGATAATGGCCCGGTCCGTTGCCGAAGGCGCCGCTGTCGACGGCATAGAGGTGAGCAGCTACCACATCAGCCATTTGAGTTCAAACGAGGTCAGAAACCTTATGGAAGATGCCGATGCCCTGATCTTCGGCATTCCGACCATCGCGCGGGATATTCCCAAGCCGATGTGGGATGTGCTGGCATACCTGAGCACCGTCAAGCTCAAGACGAATCTGGCGGGACTGTTCGGAAGCTACGGCTGGAGCGGCGAGGCCTGCAAGATGGCGGAAGAGCGCCTCAAGTCAATGGGCTTCAGAGTCACCGAACCGATTGTCAAGACCATCTTCACCCCCACTGCCGAAGCATTGAAACAATGCTCCGAACTGGGCAGAAGCCTGGCCGAAGAAGTCCTGAAAAAGGGGTGACCTCTCCCGGGGGCTCCCTTCGTCGGCGCGCAACGGAAATCCCCTGGACAACGCCTGTCCCAGGGGATTTTGTTCATAGGGCGTTTATCCGGCACAGGTACCGGAACAAGGAACAGATTCGTGAAAAGATTCATCATAGCCCTCATCTGCCTGATTGTCGGATATGCCGCCTACGTCGGCGTATCCTTATGGCTGATGCCGCCGCTGTCCGGGCTGGCCAACCGCAAATACACGACAACCATACAGGTCAAGGACTGGCACGGCCAATACCTTCCCTTTGTCGTCGGCCCGACGAATCGCTACTGGACCTCTTCCGGCCGTATTCCGGCCGAAATGAAATGGGCCGTAATCCTGGCCGAGGACAGCAATTTTTACAAGCACGAAGGCTTTGACGTGAAGGCTATCAAAGAGGCCATCAAGTACGACCTGGAAAAGAAAAGCTTCAAGCGCGGAGCCTCCACCATCACCCAGCAGACCGCCAAGAACCTGTTCCTCTCCCGCGAAAAGACCATCACCCGCAAGGTCAAGGAGATCTATCTGGCCTGGCGGATGGAGCAGGAACTGACCAAAGGGCGCATCATCGAACTGTACCTGAACGTGGCCGAACTGGGACCGCTGGTCTACGGCATCGGCCACGGAGCCCAATACTACTTCGGCAAGCCCGCCGCGGCTCTTACCCCGCGGGAATGTGCCTTTCTGGCAGCCATGCTGCCCGGCCCGCGGCTGGCCTACAACCCGTACAAAAACCTGGACCGCGTGCTGAAACGTTCCGACATGATCCTCAGGCTGCTGCGCCAGAAGGGCGTGCTCAGCGAGAGCGAATACCAGACCGCCCTGGCCCAGTCACCCAATATAGGCCGGCTCCAGCGCAAGGTGGATGAGAGCATCCAGAAGGAGGCGATCTTCACGGCCACCTCCTCGGCGCAAAAGCCGCTCGAGCCGTCACCCGCGCCTGACCGTCAGCCAGCCACTGAAACAGAAAAAATTCCCGGCAATGGTGAGCCCCCCGCCGGGAACGAAGCCGCACCAGCAGCCGGCCCGCACGAGGCGGCGCCGGAGAAGCAATAAATAACATTTTTCTTCACTTAGACCGCAAATGGATAGCACGATGACAACAGCCGCATGCAAAACCGACCTGAAGAACCTGAACCTCCCGGCCCTGGAACATTTCCTGCTGGGCCATGGCAAGGAGCGCTTCCGCGCCACCCAGGTCTTCAAATGGATCTACCAGCAGGATGCCCGCACCTTCGACGAGATGACCAATATCTCCAAGGAGCTGCGCCGGGAACTAACCGAAAAGGCCTTTATCAGCAACCTCGAGCCGGAGGCGGTCGAGGAGGGCAGCGACGGCACCCGCAAGTATCTCTTCAACCTGGGAGACGGTAATGCGGTCGAATCGGTGCTGATCCCGATCGAGGGGCGCAACACGCTCTGCATCTCGTCCCAGGCAGGCTGTGCCATGGGCTGCGAATTCTGCCTGACCGGCACGTTCAAGCTGACCCGCAACCTGACCACGGCTGAGATCGTCAACCAGATCATGGCAGTCCGGCGGGACATCGCCCGCAATCCCCCCACCCCCCAATCGGCGGATGATATCTGGGGAGACGACGAGGATGGCGACCGTTCGCAGTCACAGGCCGAGATCCGCAACATCGTGCTGATGGGCATGGGCGAACCCCTGCACAACCTGGACAATGTCATCCCCGCCATTCAGATCATGATCGACGGCAACGGATTGCAGTTCTCCAACCGCCGCGTGACCGTCTCGACCTGCGGACTGGTACCGCAGATGGCCCGTCTGGGGCGCGAGATACCGAACGTCAACCTGGCGGTTTCCCTGAACGCCACCACCGACGAATTGCGCAACCGGATCATGCCGGTCAACCGCAGCTATCCGATCAAGGAATTGCTCCGGGCCTGCCGGGAATTTCCGCTGCCCGGCCGCCGCAAGGTGACTTTCGAATATGTCCTTTTGGGGGGGCTGAACGATACGCTGGAGGATGCCAAGCGGTTGCTGCGCCTGATCAGCGACATACCCAACAAGGTCAACCTGATCCCCTTCAACGAGCATGAAGGCTGCGATTTCAAGGCCCCTTCCCAGGCCGCCATCGATGCCTTCCACAAATACCTGATCGATCGCCATGTAACGGTCATCACCCGCGACAGCCGTGGCGGCGACATTTCCGCCGCCTGCGGACAATTGAAGGGACGTCTGGGACAGGGGGGGGAGCCCTTGGCATAACCCCTGTTTCCCATGCTCGCACTCCAGCCTGAAGAACGAAAAAGACCTGCGGCAGCCAATGCACGCAGGTCTTTTTTCATGTTGTCGTCCCGATGATGATCGGGGAATGGTTACGGCTGATTCTTCATCGCCTCGGCCCGCCGGGTACGGTACTCGATTACCGGCTGATGGGTGGCGCTACGCTGCGGCCGACTTGCGCCCGGAGCCCCGGCTCGACCAGGCTTGGCCGAACCGCCCCAGCTCTTGCCCTGGGACTGGTTTCTGCCGCCGTTGCCGCCGGAAGACTTGGCATAACGCCCCTTCCCCGGGCCGCCGGGACGGCGGGCATTGTTGCCCGACGACACCCGCCTCAGCACGGTCAGCGGCGCCAGACCGTCGATGTTCTGCTCCGGCAGTCGCTTGCCGATGAAGCGCTCGATCCGCTCCAGGTAGCTCAGCTCCGAGGACGAGACGAACGAAATGGCGACTCCGCTCGCTCCGGCCCGGCCGGTGCGGCCGATGCGGTGGACGTAATCCTCGGCAAAGCGCGGCAGGTCGAAGTTGATCACGTGGCTGATGCCGGTCACATCCAGTCCCCGGGCAGCCACGTCAGTAGCCACCAGCAGGCGGATGCCACCCCGGCGCATACGCTCGATGGTCTTGTTGCGGGCGAACTGATTCATATCGCCGTGCAGCGCCGCAGCCGGATGGCCGTCGCGGGTCAGCTCACGGGCCAGATCATCGGCATCCCGCTTGGTGGCGGAGAAGATGATGGCACGGGTGAGTTTCTGGTCGCTGACCAGGTGACGCAGCAATTCCTTCTTGTGATGCAGACTGTCGGCCACGTGCAGGCGCTGCTCGATCAGTTCATGCGAAGCAGTGCGTACCGCCAGCTCGATGCGCTGCGGCTCGCGCAGCATCTTCTGGGCCAGCCTGAGCACGGAATTCTCCATAGTGGCAGTAAACATCAAGGTCTGACGGGTCTCCGGCGCACGGGCGACGATCTTTTCCATGTCTTCGCTGAAACCCATGTCGAGCATGCGGTCGGCCTCGTCCAGGATCAGCATCTCCAGGCGGTCGAGCCGCACGCTGCCCCGTTCCAGGTGGTCCAGCAGACGTCCGGGGGTGGCCACGATGATATCGACCGGTGCCGAAAGGAGCCGCAACTGCTCGCGGTAGGGCATTCCTCCCAGGAGTGAACCGCAGCGCAGCCTCATGCCTCGCCCGTAGGTGCGGGCGGCATCCATGACTTGGCCGGCCAGTTCGCGGGTAGGAGTCAAAACCAGAATGCGCGGTCCTTTGCCCGGAATGGCGGAAGGTGTTGTCAGGCGCTGCAGGCCGGGCAAGACGAAGGCAGCGGTTTTGCCGGTGCCGGTCTGGGCAGTGGCGATCAGGTCAGCCCCGGTCATCACGATCGGGATGGCCTGCTGCTGGATCGGCGTGGGATTGGTGTAGCCGCAGGCGGTAACCGCCTTGAGAATGGCCGGATTGAGGTTGAGTTCTGCGAAGGTCATACTATTTTCCTTTTTGGGCGTTGGCGGTGTCTGGACCGGAGCGCACGCAGGCCGCGGGATCAACCGTTGATCCTCGGGACAGGACGGCAGTACTGCGTGTGCAGGCTGTACAGTGCCGAACAGATGCAGCCGGGGCGCAAAGGCGCAAGCCGCATTGTGAAGGCACATAAATCTTCGCCTGCCAAGCATTCTGCCAACTTCGAGAAGTGGAGTGAATCAGGGGGTCGGTAAGCGATGATCAAAAAGAAAACAACGGACACCATGCCGTTGTTCGGGTGACAGTCTGACAGGTAGCATAGAGCTATTTCAGCAGAAACGCAAGCCATTATTTTCATGAAGGCTTTGCGACCTGCGCCGTGCCGGAAGGCCCCTGACTTCGGTTTTTTGGTGGCGGAAACAAGCCGGCGTTGCGGCCGACAGGTGCCGCAGATCAAAATATGATCCGGTCGGAAAATCGATGTAATTCCAATCCACACGGGCATTTTCAGGAAAATAATCGTTGAATTTTACCCCTGAAACCCGTAGAGTCTAATCCCTTGTACAATGCGTTTCGCCACTTCCCCATGAAGTGAACTCAGCAATCGCTGAAAGGAAAGAATAGATGACGACAACCATAGGCGTTATCGGCGGCAGCGGTCTGTATGACATCGAAGGGCTGGAGGGTGTCGAGCGGATTTCAGTGGAAACCCCCTTCGGTGCACCCTCGGACGAATATGTGACCGGCGTACTGAACGGCGTGAGGATGGTGTTTCTGCCGCGCCATGGCCGTGGGCACCGGCTCCTGCCCTCGGAGGTGAATTACCGTGCCAACATCTACGGCATGAAGCAACTCGGTGTCGAACAGATCATCTCCGTTTCCGCCGTGGGAAGCCTCAAGGAGGCCATTGCCCCGGGACATATCGTGATCCCCGATCAGTTCATCGACCGCACCAAGGGTATCCGCAAGGACACCTTCTTCGGCGACGGCATCGTTGCCCATGCCGGCTTTGCCGATCCGGTCTGCGGCACCCTTTCTGATACGCTCTACAACGCCGCCCGCGCTGCGGGAGCAACGGTTCACAAAGGGGGCACCTACATCTGTATGGAGGGGCCCGCCTTTTCCACCAGGGCAGAGTCGTTCATGTACCTGGGTCTGGGCGCCTCGATCATAGGCATGACCAATCTGACCGAGGCCAAACTGGCCCGCGAGGCTGAAATCTGCTACGGCATCATCGCGCTGTCGACCGACTACGACTGCTGGCATGAGCACCATGCCGACGTCTCGGTGGAGGCGGTCATTGCCGTGATCTGCCAGAATGTGGCCATGGCGAAGAACATCATCCGCCAGGCAGTGGCCGAGATCCAGCGGGAGCGGACCTGCACCTGCAGCAGCGCCATGCAGCACTCCATTATCACCGACCGTGCCGCCATTCCGGCCGAGGCAAAGGAACGGCTGAAGCCGATCATAGGGAAATACTTATAAAACCTCACCGCCAGAGAGAACACAGGCCACAGAGGAAACCGGAAGAACCGGATCATTTAACGAAACGGATTGACGGACAAGTCCTCGCAATCCCCCTTTATGGCTTAGCCGACAATTCTCGCAATTTTTTTTCTGTGTTCTCTGTGGCAAAAAAAGGAGTTTTTCAATGAGCATCGTCGTTGTCGGCACCGTAGCCTTTGACACGGTCGAAACCCCCTTCGGACGGGGAGAGAACGTTCTGGGCGGGTCGGCCACCTACTTTTCCACCTCGGCCAGCTTCTTTACCGATGTATCACTGGTGGCGGTGGTGGGAGATGATTTTCCCGAGGAACACGTCCGGTTCCTCCAGTCGCGTGACATCAATACTGACGGCCTCCAGCGCATCCCCGGCAGGACCTTTCACTGGACCGGCCGATACGGCTATGACCTGAACGAGGCCCAGACCCTGGATACCCAGCTCAACGTGCTGACCGCCTTCCGCCCGAACCTGCCGGACAGCTATCGTAATGCGGAGTACCTCTTCCTTGCCAACATCGACCCCGACCTGCAGATTGAGGTTCTGGAGCAGGTATCCTCGCCGAAACTGGTCGCCTGCGATACCATGAATTTCTGGATCAGTTCGAAGCCTGAGGCACTCAGGAAGGTGCTGCAGAAGGTGGATATCGTCGTCATCAACGAGGGGGAGGCCCGCCAGTTCACCGGCGAGGTCAACCTGGTCAAGGCTGCCCGCCAGATCATTGCCCTGGGGTGCAAGCGCCTGGTGGTCAAGCGCGGGGAATACGGCGTACTGATGTTCACGGCCGATTCGGTTTTTGCGGCGCCCGCCTATCCGCTGGAGGATGTTTTCGATCCGACCGGAGCCGGTGATACCTTTGCCGGCGGCTTCATGGGCTACCTGGCCAACACCGGAGACCTGACCGAGGAAGGCATCCGCCAGGCCATCGTGTTCGGCAGTGTTATGGCATCGTTCAATGTGGAGGACTTCAGTCTGGAGCGCATGAAGCGTCTTGAATACCGGGAAATCGAAGCCCGCTACAGAAGCTTCAGGTCGCTTACCAGCTTCCGGGACATCGCGCCGCTGTGAGCGGCGTCTTTACCCGCACCGGCTGCAGAGCCATTTTATTGACATTGCCGGGTTAGTTTGCTAGTTTTTATCAGTATTTCACCTGTTTCAGCACGGGTAGATTCCACGCTGGTGATTCATGACGATGCGTCTGCCATTGTTCGTTCCGATGCTCTTTCTGCTGCTCCTCAACGCGTGCGCTACCGGACGCAGCCAGCAGGAGATCCGGAAGAACCCGGAGGTCTACCACTACCAGATGGGGCTATCCTACCTCGGTGAGCGCAATTTCACCCGTGCGTTGGTGGAGTTGACCGAGGCCGAAAAGCTCGATCCCAACAACCCGGAGCTGCAGTACAATCTCGGTCTCGCCTATCTCGGCAAGAAGCGTCCCGACCTGGCCGAGCAGAAACTCCAGCGGGCCCTGACCCTCAAGCCCAATTTTACCAAGGCCCGCAATGACCTGGGTGTGGCCTACCTGGAGCTGAAACGCTGGGACAGTGCGATCCAACAGTTCAAGATCGTCAAAGACGACATCTTCTACGACAACAGCGAGAATGCCGTCATCAATCTGGGGCTGGCCTATCTGGGCAAGGGCGAATATGCCAAGGCTCTGGAAGAGCTGCGTTCGGCCGCGGTGGCCAATCCGCGCAACCCTGTCATCCGTCTTTCGATCGGGCGGGTCTGGTTCGCAATGGACAAGACCGAACTGGCCATAGCCGAATACCGCAAGGCGCTCGACATCTTCAAGGATTACGGCGCCGCCTATTATTACCTCGGTCTGGCCCAGCTCAAGCTGAATGACACAGAGGCCGCCAAAGCAGCCTTCAAGGAAGTGCTTCGGATCATCCCGGATTCCGAACTTGGCCATTTGACCCTGGGATATCTGGACCTGCTCAAGTAATCGAGGACCGCTTGTCCATTAATGAAACCCACCATCAGGATCACTCCGCCAACTCACCGGGCGCAATTCTCAGACGCTGCCGCGAATATCATGGCATTTCACTGGAAGAGGCGGCCGAAGCCACCAAAATCGGCACCGACCATCTCACTGCGCTGGAAAAGGACCAGATCAAGGGTTTCGCCAGCCAGGCCTATCTCAAGGGATTCCTGAGAATCTACGCCACCCATCTCGGCCTCAATGCCGACGACATGATGCGCCTGTACGAAAAGCTGTATGCTTCTCCCACCAGCCACGACCACTCGTTGAACGCAGGTGACAGCGGAGTCGCCAGACGGCGCCGCGTACCCTGGAAGAAGCTGATACTGCCGGCCGTACTGCTGCTGATGCTGATCGTCACCTCATACATTCTGGACCGTTCTTCCACTCCCCCGGCCCGGCGCCAGACCCTGCCGCCCGGACCGGGCACCCCGATAGCCGCACCTGTCCAGCCAGTCCGCTCGAGTGTCAGCAATGTACCGTCCGTAACGCACGTTACCAGCCCCGCACCACCGGCAGCCGTTTCCGAAAAACACATCACCCCGCCGGAGCGTCCCGGTGTGGCACCGCCGCCGGCCGAAGCCCCCAAGGACTTCATCGTGCGGATGAAAGTGATCCGCAATGGTACGCTTGCCGTGACCATCGACGGTTCCGCTACCCAGAATTATGAACTTTCGGTCGGTGACGTCATCGAATGGAAGGCGGACAAGAGCATCATCCTGGAACTTTCCAATGCCGGAGGGGTCGAAATCGAGCTGAACGGCAGGCAGATCAAGCCTTTGGGGCCCGAGGGCAAACCGGCATATGTGACGCTTGACGCAAATGGCGTCAAGTCCTGAATCCATAACCATTCGCAGCAAGGAGCACAGCCATGCAGATCGCAGCACGCTGCCGCAAATGCGGCAGAGCCATGAGCAGTCAGCGCATCGACAACTATCGCGTGAAAATGACCTGCCCATGCGGTTTCTCCGATTTCCGCACCATTACGGAAAAGGTCAAGACCGTCAATCCCTTCTACCACAAAGCCAACTTCACCCCTTACATGGAGAGCGAAAAGGGCAAGATGGTGCTGACCATGCAGCGGGCCAACCGGGAGCACATGGAGATCATTTCGCTGGAAGAGATCAGCATGCTGGTGTCCTCCGACTTCGAGCTTGCGGACGTTCTCCAGTCTGTGGCCGACAAACTGGCCCGGCAGTTGAATGCCAGCGTCTGTAACATCTATCTGCTTGAGGAAGGGGAGCTGGTCCTGAAGGCGACCTATGGCTTTGAGCAGGAAAAAATCGGCCAGATCAGGCTCAAAATCGGCGAAGGCATAACCGGGACGGTAGCCAAGGAGATGCAGCCGCTCAATCTCAGCCGCGCCTCGCAGGACCCGCGTTACAAGGTGTTTCCCGAGCTGAACGAGGAAAAGTACAATTCGATGCTGTCGTTCCCGATTACGGACAGAAAAAGCGTCTATGGCGTCATCAATCTGCAGACGACGTCCATGCGCAGCTTTCCCGAAGACGAGATCTATTTCGTTTCGATTATCGCCAATCTGATTCTGTCAGCCATCAAACTGCGCCAGAAGGTGGCATCCAACAGAATGGCCCGGGGGGCCTCGCCTGCTTCTTGACAGCCCCCACCCCGATGTTAGAATAGAAAACTACATCGAGGGGCGGGGAGCTTGCCGTGGCAGAAGACGTGAGACGGATACTGGTGGTTGACGATGAGGAAAACGCCCGTATCACACTCTCGAAGATTCTATGCCGCGAGGGTTTCGAAGTCACATCGGCGGGCAACGGGTACGAAGCCCTCAACTACCTGCGATGCCATCAGGTCGAGCTGATCATTACCGATATCAACATGCCTGAAATGGACGGCATGATGTTCCTGCGAGAGCTCAACCGTCTCCATCCCGCCAGCAACGTGATAATGATCACCGCCTACGGTGAGGTGGAGTCGTATATCGAGGCAATGAATCTGGGCGCGTTCGAATACATAAACAAACCGGTCAAGGTCGAGGAGTTGCTCAAGGTTATCGACAAGATTTTCAAGGACAGCCATTTCAGCCATTCCCCCATTCAAGAGGAGCCCTGCAATGAAAACATTCGATAAGATTCTGACCGCCATCGATTTCTCCGAGAATTCAGCCTACGCCTTCGAATACGCCTTGACCCTCGCAAAACAGTTCAACTCCGAGCTGACCATCATGCACGTCATCAACGAACCTGTCGATCTGCGCGGTTTCTACGTGCCGCACATCTCTTTCGAACAACTGGAAAGGGAGATCGAGGCAGGCGCCGTCACCATGATGGAACGATTCTGCAGTGAACGCTTGGCCGGCTTCGGCAACTATACCACCGCCATCGTAACCGGAATACCCTATGAAGAGATCAACCGGAAAGCCGAAGAGATCGGGGCCTCGCTGATCGTGCTGGGCACCCACGGCCGGACCGGGCTCGACCACCTCATATTCGGCAGCACCGCCGAGCGCGTAGTCCGCTCCGCTTCCTGTCCGGTTCTGACGATCCGTCTCTCGCCTGAAGGCTGAGTTCGCTTTTATCCTGCCCTTGCAATCATTACCGTCCCCGGGTCAACGGGCTCGCCGCCGGCCATAATTGCGGCATCTCCTGACTCTACGGTTCCGGTCTTCTGCCTCCGGGATGCCTCCCCTTCTGCGCTGATCGGACACCGGTCGGCGATCCCCCGCAGTGCCCCCAAGCCAGCTTTTTCCGCCTGAACGGGCGAGATGCTTCACTCCGGCCGTTTCCGCCTTCTTTTTTTCGTGCAGCTGGTGTAGTATCAGGTTTATTTTCAGCAATTGAGATCGACATGAGCCAAAGAGCACGCGGAAAAGTTTTGATCGAAAGCCCGCCGGAAATGACCAGGGAACATACCCCGCCAACACCCCGAGCAGCCATCGCCATCATCGTCCCCCAGCGCCTGGAGCGGAAAAGCTTTCTGCAGGACTAACCAATGCCATTTCTCTATCGCAACATCATGCTCCCGCAGTATCAGAACGAGCAGCTCCTGCCGTCTGTCGTGGCGTCGCAATTGCGCCTGCCTCCCGAAGCGCTGAATGCCTTCCGGATCGTCCGCAAAGGAATCGATGCCCGCCAGAAGCCGCGTATCAAGTTTGTCTATACCGTTTCCTTCGCGCTTGCCGACGAATCTCTGCTGCGCAGCCGCATCAGCAACGATCCCTCCCTGACCGGCCTGGAGTGGCAGCCTGTTCCTCAACCTCCGGCCTTTGCCCGGCTACGGTCGCAACAACGGATCGTCATTGCCGGCAGCGGTCCGGCCGGCCTGTTCGCGGCCCTGCGCCTGTCCGAATACGGCTTGACCGCCACCGTCATCGAACGGGGCCAGCCGGTCGAACAGCGGGCACAGGATGTCCAGCGCTTCTGGAGAAACGGCGGGCTCGATCCGGAAAGCAACGTACAGTTCGGCGAGGGGGGCGCCGGAACTTTTTCCGACGGCAAATTGACCTGCCGTTCAAAAGATCCGCTCGTGCCATGGATCCTGGAGCGTCTGGCCGATTTCGGAGCGCCCTCCGAGGTGTGCTACCTGGCCAAGCCGCATATCGGTACCGACTGCCTGCGGCGGGTGGTCAGCGCCATCCGGGCCCACCTGCTGAACAAGGGGTTTTCGATCCGCTTCGGCTGCCGGCTGGATGATATCGTGATCCGCAACGGCCAGGTCGCTGCGGTCATCGCCGGCCAGGAGGAACTGCCCTGCGACCTGCTGATCCTGGCCACCGGTCACAGTGCCCGGGATACATACGAACTTCTGGAACGGCGGGGGGTGCCGCTGGAACGCAAACCGTTCGCCATGGGGCTGCGGGTGGAGCATCCCCAGGAACTGATCGATCGCATCCAGTACGGCACCACGCGCCACCCCAACCTGCCAACCGCCGACTATGCCGTCACCTGGAACAACCGCGCCACCGGCCGCAGCGCCTATTCCTTCTGCATGTGCCCCGGCGGGGTGGTCATTGCCGGCGCATCGGAGGAGGGGGGCGTGGTGACCAATGGCATGAGCGGACAGAAACGCAGCTCTTCCTACGCCAACAGCGCCCTGGTGGTCAATGTAGCCCCCGATGACTTTGGCGGCAGCGGTCCCCTGGCCGGGGTCGAGTTCCAGCGCTCCTGGGAACGGCGGGCATTCACGGCGGGCGGCGGAGACTATCGCGCACCGGCTCAGAACCTGCTGGCCTTCCTGAAACTGCCGGGGGGCAAGCCAGCGGCTGCCAGTTATCGTCCCGGTATCGTCGAGACCGACCTGGACGAGGTCCTGCCACCCTTCATTGCCGCCACCCTGAAGGAAGGCATCCCCCACTTCGGCCGCAAGCTGCGGGGCTTTGTCACGGCCGAGGCAACCCTGATCGGCATCGAATCCCGCACCTCGGCACCAGTGCGAATCCTGCGCGATGAGCACTACCAGTCACGCGGCTTGCCGGGACTGTACCCGGCCGGCGAAGGCGCCGGATACGCCGGCGGTATCATGAGCTCGGCCATCGACGGCATCAAGATCGCCGATACTATCGCGGCTAAACTTGGAAGAGAATCTGCCACAGAGACATAGAGACACGAAAGAACAGGAAGAGACACGGCACACGGAAACAGCGGAAACGTCAGGATCCAATCAAAATTATCCGTCGTGATCCGCTTGTACCGCCTTTTCCGCGTTCCATGCCTTTTAATTTCTCTGTGGTTCTCCGTGTCCTCCGTGGTAAAAGATTTTTGAAACGATTTGAAGAACGGTTTTCAAAGGAGCATGACGTGGCAAAACAATTCATAGCCGATATCAAGGACCGCGATACGGTCCATGCGGTTTTCCTGGTCAAGGACAAGATCATGGCCATGGCCAAGAACGGCAAACCCTACATGAACCTGCGCTTCATGGATAAGAGCGGCGAGGTTGATGCCAAGATCTGGGATAACACCGACGTGCTCGACAAACTGTTCGAACGGGACGATTTCGTACAGGTGCGGGGCAAGGCTTCCGTTTACATGAACAAGATGCAGGTGGTGGTGGCGGAGATCAGCAGGATTCCGGAAGAGGAGGTCAATCTGGCCGATTTCCTGCCCGAATCGCCGCGCGACAATGCCGAAATGCGTGCCGAGCTGGCAGAGGTGGTTGCGGCCCTCGACAACCCGTACCTGCGGGGGCTCATGGAGCTCTTCCTGGCGGATCAGCCCTTCATGCGGCTCTACTGCTCGGCGCCGGCCGCCAAGGGGATGCACCATGTCTATCTGGGGGGGCTTCTGGAGCATTCCCTGGCCCTGGTCAAACTGGTAAAGGCCATGGTGCCGCTCTACGAAGGGCTCAACGAGGATCTGCTGGTGGTGGGGGCGCTGCTGCACGATGTGGGCAAGATCCACGAAATGAGCTTCGACCGCTCCATCGACTATACCGATGCCGGCAAGCTGCTGGGACACATCACCATCGGAGTCGAACTACTCAACGAGCGCATCCGCCGGATGGAAGGATTTCCGCGCGAGTTGGAGCTGCTGCTGAAGCACATGCTGCTCTCCCACCACGGCCAGTACGAATATGGTTCTCCCAAGCGCCCCAAAACGGTCGAGGCCACCATCCTGAACTACCTGGACGACATGGATTCCAAGATCAACGGTATTCGCGCCCACATCGCCAAGGAGAACGTCAGCACCTCCCGCTGGACCGCCCATCACCGCTTGTATGACCGTTATTTCTTCAAGGGCAACGGCATGGACGAGGATCAGGAAGTAGCCTGCATCTACGAGGAGGAATCGGAAACGGTATTGGCGCCGGTCTCGGAGGTACTGCCGGAACAGCAGGCATCTCTGAAGCGGGAACGCCAGTCATTCGGCAATCAGCCCTTCAAGGCGCTGGAAAACCTGGATCTGTTCTAAGAGGTTGTTGAAATTCTCAGGTTGTTCAAAAATGGGTAGATCGTCGCACCCGCAGGAAGCCTCGCGGAGGCCGACCCTCTCTCTATCTCTTCCCCAGAGGGGGAAGCATGCCTTGCTCTCTCCCTCTGGGAGAGGGATTGGGTGAGGGTTGCAGCGCTACGCCGCACAAGGTGGCTGACGAGGACGGCGGCGAGATGATCGTTTTTCAACAACCTTCTAAGAGAGAGAGCAACAGTCATGTCAAGCATACTGCCGCAAGGGGAAGATCTGAGACGGGCGGTCAAATGGATTTCGAGCCATCTGCAGGAGAACCAGGACCAGCCGGTCATGCCGCTCGTCCAGGAGGCGATCTTCAAATTCGACCTGTCCCCCATGGATGCCGACTTTTTGATCGGCTTCTACAGCCGGAAAAGCGAAGACCGGTAGCCGTCAACTGACAAAAAAAGGGTGCTGCGACTCCTTCGCAGCACCCTTTAGCCGTGATCGGGGCGGACGGCCCCTCATCCTCACCCTTTTATCAATCCCCGCAACACCTCCAGATTGATCCTGTCCATTTCATTATCGTCACCCTTGGGGGTTTCCAGGATCTTGGGAATCCTGGCGAAGCGCGCATCGTTCAGGATAAAACGGAACGGTTCCAGCCCCAGTTCCCCCCGTCCGATATGCTCGTGCCGGTCGACCCGCGAGCCCAGCCCTTTCTTTGAATCGTTGAAATGAAAGCAGGCCAGCCGCTCCAGCCCGATGATCCGGTCGAACTGGGCCATGGTATCGCCATAGCCCTGCTCGGTGGTGATATCGTACCCGGCCGCATAGGTGTGGCAGGTATCGAGGCAGACCGCGAACCGGTCGGAAAAACGCGAACCGCTGATGATGGCCTGCAGCTCCTCAAAGCAGTTGCCCAGGTTGGAACCCTGGCCGGCGGTATTTTCCAGCAGAACCTGCCCCTCGAATCGGGGCACCTCACCGAACAACTGGTCAAAAGCGGCGACGACCCGCTCCAGGCCCGCTTCGCGCGTATCGCTCAGGTGCGAACCGGGATGCATCACCACTTTGGCTATACCGAGCCGGGCGCAGGTTTCCAGCTCGTCGCGGAAGGCTGCCAGGCTCTTGTCACGCAGTTCCCCCGGCGGAGCTGCTAGGTTGATCAAGTAGATATCGTGTGAAACAACGTCGTTCAGCCCGGATGCCGCGTATTTCTGCCGGAACAGGGCCGCATCGGCTTCGCTGACCGGTTTGCCTTTCCACTGGTTGGTGTTGCGGGTGAAAACCTGCAGCGCTCCACAACCGGCTTCCAGGGCCCGGTCCACAGCCAGATGGATACCACCCGCAATCGACATGTGGGCACCGATATAGTCGCTCATGGCTGTTCCTCCACCAATTCGATGTGGCTGCCGTAGAAATGAACCTCCACCTCCTCGCCTGCGGCAAAACGGGTGCCTTCGGCCGGCAGGACCGCAAGCCCTTCGGCATCCACCATCGTCTTCAGAATAGCGGTCTGCTGTTTGCCGGCCGAACTGGCATACCAGCGTTCCCCGTCCCGCTCCAGGCGCACCCGCACGATCTGTACTTTTCCCGGCTTCTTGGTCTGGTCCTCGCGCAGCACCGCCTTGAAGCGTGGCCGCACTACCCGGCGGTGCCCCTGCATCCGGAGCAGCGCCGGGCGGACGAATTCCTCGAAGGTGATCATGGTGGAGACCGGATTGCCGGGCAACGAAAAGACCGGCGTAGCACCATGCAGCGCAAAGGCGGTCGGACCGCCCGGTTTGATGCCGATTTTCCAGAACAGCTGATCAGCTCCCAGTTCGGCCAGCACGTCGCGCACCAGGTCGCAGTCGCCGGCTGAAACCCCGGCAGAAGTGATCAGCACGTCAGCCTTGAGCCCCTGCTTCAATTTTTCGATATGGTTGTCGCGATTGTCCCGGGCAATGCCGAGGATCAGCGGTATGCCTCCCGCCTCCCGCACCGACGCGGCCAGCGAAAGCGTATTGCTGTTGAGCACTTCCCCCGTTCCCGGCGTCCGGCCCAGTTCGACCAGTTCGTCGCCCGTGGAAAGGATCGCCACGGTAGGGCGGCGGAATACGGGCACCAGTGCCATCCCGAAGCTGGCCAGCATGTTGATCTCCGGCGGACGGATGATCGCGCCGGAGCGGAGAAAAATCGTCCCGACAGTAACATCTTCGCCGCGTAAACGGATATGCTGCCCTTTTTGTACCGGCTCCCTCAGCGTTGTCTCCTGCTGCCCCCCCTCGGTATCCTCCACCGGCACGACCGCATCGCAACCGGCTGGCAGCGGTGCTCCGGTCATGATCCTGACGGCGCAGCCCGGCTCCACCCGCAGGTCATCCCCCCTGGCTCCGGCCGGCAAAAAACCGGTCACCGTGAGACGGACCGGAATGGTACCGCAATCGGCGGCGCGGACAGCGTACCCGTCCATGGCCGAATTGTCCCAGGCCGGCATGTTCCAGGGGGCGGCCAGGTCTTCGGCCAGCACGCGTCCCGCCGCTTCCGGCAGGCTCACGCGCTCGCTCCCCAGCGGCTGGACGCTGGCGAGTATCGTGCTGCGGGCTTGTTCAAAGGAAACCATGTTCCCTCCAGGTAAATGTTTGGCTATCAGCATAGCGGGAAGACCGGCCAAATACAATAGCCGGCTGCCGAAAATGGCATCCAGGGCGCACCTGGCACCCTGAGGAGATGCGCTTGACTCGTTGCGCCCTTTGACGCTACACTCACCTGAGTAATCTATTTACACAGGATTGATCCATGACCACCGACAACTACCTGGCCTCTCTGCGCATCAAGATCGCCACCTACGGCAAGGAAAACCTGGGCGAACTGCTCTATGCCCTGGCGGAGGGAGCGCAACTCATCTCCGGCAATGACCAGGTGCGCATCTACCTCGAAGACCTGACGCGCGGCACGCTCTCCTGCGTGCATGCCACCGGCCCGCAAGCCTCCCGGATCGGCGAAACCGACTTCCCGATCATTTCCTCCGAAGCGATCGTCTCCAGCGTTTTTGTCAGCCAGTATCCGGTCGATTTCCGGATAGCGTCCGGAACGGGCAATGCGGCGGACAACTCGTTTGCCGAACAGTTCGGTTTCTGTTCCAGTTATGTGATGCCGGTGGTCAGCCTGGGCAAATCCATCGGCATCCTGTGCATCGATCAGAATCAGCCGGCCGAGACGCTGGAACCCCGCGCCAAGTCCGATCTGGCCGAGCTGGCCGGATTGATGGCGGATCGGCTCGACCAGGCCCGCATCTATCATCAGCAGGTCAAGCTGGCTCGCCGCCTGGAGGAGTTCAAAGCGCGCGAGGCGGCCGGCATGATGGTCAAATCAGCAGTGGGGCTGATCGAAAAGGTTTCACTGGCTTCAGTGCTGGTGCCGGAACAGAAGGAAGGCATCCTGGCCATGAACGTCCTGGCCAGCTACTCGGAAGACGAGCGGCTCAAGGCCCTGTACGACCAGCAGGGCGCCATCGATCTCGGCAAGGGCAAATCACTGATCTCCCAGTACGTCAACGACCAGGGGGTGATTACCGACGAGCGCCTGCTGAAACCGCTCTTCGTGGCCGACCTGACCCAGCACAATCTGCAGAAGCGGGCGCTGACCGAATCCATGGCCCTGCGTTCGATGTATGTCGTGCCTCGTTTTGCGCCGGACAGCCGGCAGATCATCTGTCTGTTGAACTACTATTCCCATGAGCTGTACCGTTTCTCCGATTTCGAAATGGGGCTGTTGCAGACCCATGCCGAAATGGTCGAGCGGGTAATCAGCGAGGTGGGGGTCGAGCATCTCGAAATCCGCGCCCTGTCTGAGATCACCGATCTCCTGAACGAGCGGACCGAAAGCCTTCAGCCCTTTTTGAGCAAGGTGCTTTCCAAGGCCACCGAGCTGATCGGGGCCGATACCGGCAGCATCGCGCTGGTAACGGAGCGGGACGGTGTCAGATGGCTGGTGGTGGAGGATGAAAACGGTACCATCATCGGGGCCAAGAACAAGGAATGGCTCAAAAAGTACATTCCGCCGTTCCTGATAGGGGGGGAGGAACTGCGCCCCGAGGAGCGCAGTCTGACCGGCTACGTGGCCCACACCAAGCTGCCAAAGACGATTGCACGGGTAGAGCAGGAACTGCAGGCCGGGGGATTCCACCGTTCGATGAGCGAATTGCTCAAGAGCGAGATCGCGGTTCCGGTGATCTGCGATGATGAGGTCATCGCCGTAATCTGCCTCAACTCCCTGCACTACGACTACTTCAGCGAGGAGCACCGCCGCATCCTGCAGATCATCGGCAGTCTGACCGCACGTCACATCTCGGATCTGCAGCGCATCGAGGGTCTGCAGAGCGAGGTCAACCGGCTGACCACCGACGTGGCCTACAAGGATCCCCATGTCTCCTCCTACCGTCTGGGCAACATCATCGGCAACAGCCCCACCTCCCAGGCAGTGGTCGATTTTATCAATACCGTCTCGCCGCCGCTCTTCAACCGGATCACCTTCTGGAACCGCAACAGCCTGCAGGAGGCCACCATCGGCCTCCCGTCGATCCTGGTCACCGGCCCGACCGGCTCGGGCAAGGAGTTCTTCTTCAACAACCTCTACAACAAGCTCAACGGCCTGTACCGCGCCCAGCTCAACCCGAATGGCGAGTTACCGGTCAAGAAGACCAACATCGCCTCTTACTCCGGCGACCTGACCTACTCGGAACTCTTCGGCCACAAAAAGGGGGCCTTCACCGGTGCGTACAGCGATCGGCGCGGCATTCTGGAAGAAACCATCGGCGGTATCGTCTTTCTGGACGAAATCGGCGATGCCGATCCCAAGACCCAGGTTCAGCTGCTGCGCTTCCTGGACAACGGCGGCTTCGTGCGCCTGGGGGAGAACGTCGAACGGTACAGCCGCGTGCTGCTGGTGGCCGCTACCAACCGCAATCTGCCCGAGGAGATCGCTGCCGGACGCTTTCGGGAAGACCTTTTCCACCGGCTCTCCGAACTCTCGATCCGCCTGCCTTCGCTCAACGAACGGCGCGAGGATATCTCGGACCTGTCGGTACACTTCCTGGGCAAGCTCTATCGCACCTACCGCGGCGAACACGAGCTGTCCGACGCGGCCCCGATCCTCTCGGAAGAGGCGAAGCAGGAACTCATCCGCCACAACTATCAGGGCAATATCCGCGAGTTGCGCAGCATCCTGCTGCGGGCGCTGTTTTTCCGTACCCGCGACGTCATCAGCGGAGATGCCATCCGCATGGCCATCGCCGGTACGGCAGCCGGCAATCTAGCAGCCGCGCGCCGCTCCGACGTGCGGGAACTGGATGACCGGCTGGCTGCCGCGATCCTGGAACGGATAGAGCAGGGCAGCGATTTCTGGACCGAGATCTACGAGCCATTTTCACGCAATGATATTTCCCGGGAAACGGTACGGTTGGTAATAGACAGGACCCGTGTGCTGGCAGGCAAAACGCTGCCGGCCGTGGCGCGCTATCTGAAGGCCGTCGACGGCGAGGGGGATCCGGGGGAATTGCAGCGCAGGCTGTTCAAGTTCAAGAACTTCCTCTACAAGACGGTCCGGATATAACGACATGTATATCAGCCTCAAGACCAAGATGGCTGTGGCGGCCAGTGTCCTGTTCGTTCTGTTCGTCGTTACTGCATCCTATTTCACCCTTTCGTATTTCGAGAACATGTTCAAGGAGTCCATCTCCCGCCAGCAGTTCGCCCACGTATCTACCCTGGCGAAAACCATCGACGACAAGCTCCTGACGGCACTGCGCTCCTTGACGACCGTCGCCTCCTCTGCTTCATCCGATGTCGTGACCGATACGGCTGCGGCCCAGCGTTTTCTTGACGAACGGATCGGGTTGAAGGCCCATTTCGACAATGGCATCTTCCTGTTCGACAAACGTGGCATCCTGATCGCCGAAAGCCCCTACAAGGCGGGCCGGCGCGGCAAGGACTTTTCCTTTCGGGAATGGGTGCAAAAGACTCTTGCCACCGGCAAGCCCTTCATATCCGATCCTTATATCTCCACCTATACTCCCGGACTTCCCGCAATCGCCATGACAGCACCGCTTTTCGACAAGCAGGGTGAAATAATCGGCATGATGACCGGCAGCCTGGCCCTCACCGGCAAAAACGGATTGGCTGAACTCTCCGGGATAAGGATAGGCAAGACCGGGTATCTGTACATCACCGACAACCATCGCATCATGCTCGTGCATCCCGACAAGAACAGAATCATGAAGCCGGTAGCAGCTCCCGGCGTCAACAAGATCTACGACCGGGCCACCCAAGGCTTCGAAGGCACTGGAGAAACGATTACCTCCTATGGTGTTCCGATGATTTCGTCGGTCAAGCGCCTGGAGAGCACCTCCTGGATACTTATTGCCAATTATCCCATCTCCGAAGCGCACGCCCCCCTGGTCAAGGCACGGTATTATTTCAGTGTGGCAGCCTCTGTGGCCACTCTGGTTCTGTTGCTGCTCACCTGGTGCATCATGCGGCGCCTGATGTCTCCGCTGGTGGCGGTGACACGCCAGTTGAAGCATCTGCCTGACCTGCCTGCCGAAGAACGATCCGTCACGGTCGGGACCAACGATGAAATCGGAGTGCTGGCCACGGCCTTCAACAATATGATCGCGGCGTTGAACAAACAACAGACGAGCCTGAGGGAAAGCGAGGAAAAATTCCGCCTGTTGGCCGATTTTACGGTGGACTGGGAATACTGGATCGATCCCGGGCAGAGCATGATTTACACTTCCCCCTCCTGCTGGGCGTTTTCCGGGTATCATGCCGAAGAATTCCTGACCAGTCCTGGTTTATTGTGCGACATCGTCCACCCCGACCATAGAAGGCTGTTCGAGTACCACCTGCAGTTCGTCAGACAGCCGAACCTCGGCGTGCTGGAACTCGAATTCAGGATCATCACCCGGGACGGAGAGGTGCGGTGGCTGAGCCACGTCAGCCGGCCGATTTTTGGCCAAGACGGCACATACCTGGGCCGTCGCACATCCAACCGGGACATAACCGAACGCAGACACGTGGAGGAAAAACTGCAGGAGAAGGCCCTGTTGCTGGAGTCGGAGGTGGCTGAGCGGCAAAAGGTGCAGGAGGCCCTGGCGATCAAGCAGCAACAGCTCGAGGAACTCAACAGCTCGCTGGAGGAGCGCATCGATCGCGCTATCAGCGAGCTGCGGCAGAAAGATCAGCTGCTCATCCAGCAGGGACGTTCGGCCGCCATGGGTGAGATGGTCAACAATATCGCCCACCAATGGCGCCAGCCTCTCAACAACGTGGGCCTGATCGTTCAGAATCTGCGGGTCATGTACGAGATGGACCAGCTCACCCAGGATGAAATGAATCATGGAGTCGAGATGGCCATGGACACCATCAAGTACATGTCGCGCACCATCGACGACTTCCGCCATTTCTTCCGCAAGGACAAGCTGAAGCTGAGTTTTTCCATCAAGGACATGGTGTACAGGACCCTGGACTTCGTGTCCGCCAACCTCAAGCACAACCATATCTCCGTAGAGCTTGAGATCCGCGGTAACGTGGTTGCCTTCGGCTATCCCAATGAGTATTCACAGGTGCTGCTGAATATCGTCAACAATGCCCGGGATGTCCTTACGGAACGCGACGTGGCAGAGCCCTCCATCAATATCCGGATATTCCGGGAAAAAGGGCTGAATATCGTCACGATCCGGGACAATGGGGGAGGCATCAGTGACGATGTCCTTCCCAAGGTTTTCGATCCCTACTTCAGCACCAAGTCCCTGAAAGGCACCGGGATAGGGCTTTACATGTCCAAGGTGATCATCGAGCAGAACATGGGTGGCACCCTGACCGTGCGCAACAACAAAGGGGGCGCCGAGTTCAGGATAGAACTTCCCTCCGCCTGATGTGGTTTCGGATAGGTTACTTTTGGGAGCTTCGCTGGAAACGGCGGGGCTTTTGCGCTTTCAGGGAGTGCGGTCGCGGGGGATCATCCAGGGGCTGCTGGCAGGCGGTAGCGTTGCGCGAACCACGGCACGATGGGTCATTCGTTGTTCGGGTAGCCGGAACCTTCCTCTGCGACCAAGGCATATTCCTGTACGGCTGGGGAGTAATCGTCCTTTTTCCGGCTCTTCCCGTGCTTGTTGAGTGCCCGGACTATCTCGACGAGCAACGGGATATCGCGGCGGTCCAGTTGTTTCAGTTCCTTGAGGAGTACGGACATCTCCCGGGAGGCACCGAGATCAAGCACCTTGCCCGGCCGGAGAAGGGCTGCAATGTTCTGGTCTTCTTCGCGAAAAAAAGAGGCCAGAGGGACGGCCAAGGCGCTGGAAAGCTTCACGAGCATGTTCAGGGAGGGAAGCTGCTCCTCGCGCTCGATCTTGCCAATATAGGTATAATCCAGCCCTCCGCTCACCTTGGCGGCCAATTGCTTCTGGGTGAGCTTTCTCTCCATTCTCAGCCGCTTGAGCGCACTTCCGATCCCTGCCGTCAAAGAAAACCTCCCGATGCCGCATCAGCCGCGCATTTCCCTTGCCACGGTTTTCGATTGTATACCTTTAACTGGAGCGTATGTCAATTATGATCAAATATGACTGACAGTCATTTTATTTGACATTAAGTCTTATTTATCGTATTTTTTGCCCAAAAATAGCAGGGACTGCCGTGGACAAACTCCGCTTGCTGAAAAAGCTGAATGACGAGGGAACACTCGAGTGCCTGACCAGCGCAGAGTTGCGCATCTATTTCATAATGCTCGCCGGAAGTCGAAAAAACGGAGAGGGAGAGATTTTCGCGGACCGGCTGCGTTGGACGTTTGGTGAGGATTTCTCCCACGAAAAACTTGCGAAGATCTGCGCCGGACTGGAGCAAAAGGGGCTGGTTGTCATTACGGCGCTCTCCAGCCAAAATGCATGTGGAAATAATCCCGGTCTGGGCTACCGCCTCCTTCTTGCCCCACCCTGACCTTCCGAAGCAGGCGACGGTTTGCACTCCGCCGGACACGCCTTCTGACCAATCAGCACGGGGGAAAATATATGCTCTGTAGTGGTAGTTTCACCGCTTCCGACAAGGCCGGCATCCTGATCGTGGATGACAACTGGGACCATCGACGCCTGCTGGCAGTTTCTCTTGCCATGGAAGGATACCGGGCGACCTGCGCCGCCAACGCTTCCGAAGCGCTTGTACTGCTGAAATCAACCAGTTTCTGCCTTATGCTGACCGACTACAACATGCCCGGCATGAACGGACTGAAGCTTTCCGAAGAAGCGCTGAAAACATCGCCGGGGCTGGTCATTGTGATGATAACCGGGGGCTGTGCAACCCACCTCCATCAGGCGGCCGAAAAACTCGGGATCACGGCAGTCCTTACCAAGCCGCTGGATGTCGATGAACTCTTCGGCATAATCGCCCGGAACGCCGGCAGCTGAAGTATGCCGGAGCCTGCCATGCAAAAAGGGACCGAATCCCACGATTCGGTCCCTTTTTTATTCAACGGCATATTCGCCCGGATCAGTAGCGATAATGCCCGGCTTTGTACGGCCCTTCCTTGGGCACGCCAATATAGGCGGCCTGCTGGTCGGTCAGTTCGCTCAGCTGGGCGTTCAGCTTCTTGAGCTGCAAACGGGCCACCTTTTCGTCCAGGTGTTTGGGCAGCACGTACACGCCGACGGGATAGTCGGCATTGCGGGCGAACAGCTCGATCTGGGCGATGGTCTGGTTGGCGAAAGAGGAGGACATGACGTAGCTGGGATGCCCGGTGGCACAGCCCAGGTTCACCAGGCGCCCTTTGGCCAGCAGGATGATGCGCTTATTGTCGGGGAAGATGATGTGATCCACCTGGGGCTTGATCTCTTCCCACTGGTATTTCTCCAGGGCTGCGACCTCGATCTCGTTGTCGAAGTGGCCGATGTTGCAGACAATGGCCTGGTCCTTCATCTTTGCCATATGGTCGTGAGTGATGACGTGGTAATTGCCGGTGCAAGTCACGAAGATATCGGCCTTGTCCGCGGCATAATCCATGGTCACCACGCGGAAACCTTCCATGGCGGCCTGCAGCGCGCAGATCGGATCGATCTCGGTCACCCACACCTGGGCCGAAAGGGCGCGCATGGCCTGGGCCGAGCCCTTGCCCACATCGCCGTACCCGCAGATCACGGCGATCTTGCCGGCAATCATCACGTCGGTGGCGCGCTTGATGCCGTCTACCAGCGACTCGCGGCAGCCGTAGAGGTTGTCGAACTTGGACTTGGTGACCGAGTCGTTGACATTGATGGCCGGGAATTTCAGGTCGCCCCTCTCGTGCATCTGGTACAGGCGATGCACGCCCGTAGTAGTCTCCTCGGTCACACCCTTGACCTGGGCCAGACGGGTGGAATACCAGGTCGGATCAACGCCTAGCTTGGCCTTGATGGCGGCAAACAGGACGGTTTCTTCCTCGGAGCCGGGATTGGCCAGTACGGAGAGATCCTTTTCAGCCTTGGCGCCCAGATGCAACAACAGGGTGGCATCGCCGCCGTCGTCCAGGATCATGTTGGAATAGCCGCCGTCATTCCATTCGAAGATACGGTGGGTGTAATCCCAGTACTGCTCCAGGGTCTCCCCCTTGACGGCAAAAACCGGCACGCCCGAGGCGGCGATGGCTGCGGCTGCGTGATCCTGGGTGGAGAAGATGTTGCAGGAGGCCCAGCGCACCTGCGCCCCCAGGGCAGTCAGGGTTTCGATCAGCACGGCGGTCTGGATGGTCATGTGCAGCGAGCCGGTAATGCGGGCTCCCTTGAGCGGCTGCGCTGCGGCGTACTCCTCGCGGATGGCCATCAGTCCCGGCATCTCGGTCTCGGCGATCCTGATCTCCTTGCGTCCCCAATCGGCCAGGGACAGGTCTGCTACGATGTAATCCTGTGACATGTGTGTTTCTCCTTGTGTGATGGTTATCTCAACGTTACCCGCAATGGAACACGGATCTTCGCAGATGCAGCGGATTCACACGGATTTTCCGCGTTCCATTAAAGAATTTGACTTGATAGTTAATCACTTCGTCCCATCTACCAGCAGCACCGCTTCCTGCCCGTTCGCCCCTTCGATTCGCTCACAGTGCATCGCGGAAAATCCCGCTGCCGACAGCCACGACTCCAGTTCCCCCTCCTCAAACCCCAGCCACTGATCGGCCAGTTGCTCGCGGGCCGCCTCGCGTTCGTGGCGGGCCAGGTCGGCCAGCAGCAGGGTTCCGCCGGGAGACAGCACCCGCCGGATCTCGGCCAGTACGGCCTGCGGATCCGCGGCATGGTGCAGCACCATGTTGGCCACCACGCATCCCACTGCGGCATCCGGCAGCGGTAGATGGGTCATCTCCCCCAGCCGCAGCTCGACTCCGCTCACGTCACGCTCGGCCAGCCGGCGGCGCGCCTCCTCCAGCATGGCCGGAGCGTGATCCACGCCGACCACCGAGTCCGCCCGCTGCGCCAGCTCCACCAGCAGAGCACCGGTGCCGATACCGATCTCCAGGACTGTCCCACCCCGAGGCACCTGCTCCAGGAGACGGTTTTGATACTCCGGCACCGGCAGCAGCGCCCGGGCCAACTCGTCCCACTGGCGCGCATGACGGTCGAAGAACTGCTGACTGCGGCTGCACCGTTCCTCCAATACCTGAGCCACAGCGGCCAGATCCCTGGGGCGTTCGGGCAGGGCCTGCACCTCCTGTTCGAAGGCGTGGCGGATGGCGCTGAAAAAGCGGTTTTCCGTGCCAAGGCGGTAGTAGCTCCAGGTCCCCTGGCGCTTGACGCTCAGCACGCCCGCCTCGGTCAGGATCTTGAGGTGCCGCGAAATGCGCGACTGCCCCATGCCCATGATACGGGTCAGCTCCTGCACGGTGAATTCACCGGCCAACAGCACCGCGGTCAGGCGCAGGCGGCAGGGATCGGCCAGGGCTTTGAAGATATCGAGCATGTTACATCACATTTACCGGAAGATATAAATCAAGTTTTCTTGATATAGCATAAAGCAGGAATTTTGCCAACGGAAACTAGTGGATGGTTGGATCATACAAGAGACAATGGTAGGCGCGTGAAAAATTGTAACCGTCTGGTCGGGAGGGTGGTCTATTTTGCAGTAGGATATTACAAAGGAGGAGATCATGAGAGCACTGCCCATCGTCTTCGTTGCTGTAATATTTTCCGCTCTGCCGGCTCTAGCCGATAATTTTCGCTGTCCCAATGGAAATATCGTCTCCACCGGCGATGCCATATCGACTGTTGCTGCCAAATGCGATCCCCCGGCCGGTACGTTCAGACGCGAGGAACCGGTGGAAATGGATAGAAGGGGCGGCAGGGCCGGAATCGTCTACATCGAGGTGCAGGAGTGGACCTACGACCAAGGCTCCACGCTGCTGCACACCCTGGTCTTTCGCAACGGAATGCTGTCCGAGGTTCGCACTGGCGGCTTTGTGAAATAGCGCACTGCTCTCACAATCGATACGCTCAGTGCCTGGGGACATTCAGATAATAAAAAAGCGAGGATGGGGGGAGTGGGCTACGATGTTGCGGAGGCGGTCCGGCACACGAGCCGGAACCGCCGCATATTTCTCAGGATGTGGCTTCTCCAGCCACTGTCTCCAGCACCGGCTCTTGTTCACGCACCTTGCCGTGGTCCCTGGCAATCAGCATGTAGATCGAAGGCACCACGAACAGGGTGAACAGGGTACCGATGAACATACCTCCCACCAGCACGAGACCGATCGAGTTCCGGGCCGCGGCGCCGGCACCGCTGACCAGCGTCAGGGGGAAATGGCCGGCAATGGTGGCGGCGGTGGTCATCAGGATCGGCCTGAGACGGGTCATGGCCGCCTCCCGCACCGCTTCGAGCTTGGAATGCCCCTGCAGCTGGAGCTTGTTGGCGAACTCCACGATCAGGATGCCGTTTTTGGCGACCAGCCCGACCAGGGTCACCAGTCCGATCTGGGAATAGATATTCAGACTGGTGGTCCAGCCGCGGGTCCAGAAGGGGGTGTTGGGGTCGGGCATCTTCAGGAAGGTGAATAACAGGGCCCCGAAGATCGCCAGCGGCACCGAGCCGGCCAGGATCACGAACGGGTCGCGGAAACTGTTGAACTGGGCCGCCAGCACCAGGAATATCAGCACGATCGCCAGACTGAAGGCCGGCAGGAATTTGTTCCCCTCGGTACGCAACTGGCGCGACTCCCCGGTGTAATCAAGCACATAGCCTTTGGGCAGGATTTTGCCCGCTTCGGTCTCCAGAAAACGCAGCGCCTCATCCAGCGGTCGGATCGCCACCCCGCTGAGTTTGACGGCGTTCAGTTGCTGAAAGCGGTTCAGAGAGCGCGGCACCACCGAGTCCTTCAGGCTGGCCACGGTGGAGAGCGGGATCAGTTTGCCGTTGGGCCCGGTCACATGGATATCATTCAACTGGGAGGGATTGAGACGGCCGACCCGCTCGATCTGCGGGATCACCTTGTAGCTGCGGCCGGCGATATCGAAGCGGTTGACGAAGCCGCCCCCCACCATACCCCCCAGGTCGGCACCGATCTGCTCCAGACTGAGACCCAGGGCAGCCACCTTGTCACGGTCGATCACGAATTCGGACTGGGGCTGATCGAGCTTGACGTCGATCAGCGGCGGAAAGGCGAACATCTGGCTCTGCATGGCCTTCTGCTGCAGTTGCCGGGCGAACTCCAGGATCTTGTCCGTGTCGGCGGTGGAGGCCAGCACGAATTCCACCGGAAACTGACCGCCCCCTGGCAATGCCGGCGGCGTAACCGGGAACATCTGGATGCCGGGGATGGCCTGCAATTTCTGCTGGACCTCGGGCATGATCTGGAAAATCGTGCGGCTGCGCTTCTCCCAGGGTTTGGTAACCATACCGCTGAACCCGGAGCTGGGAAAGGTGAGCTGGAAGGTGAAATCGGTTTCGGGCACGCTCAGAAAAGCCTGATTGGCGGCAGCGGCATAACGGCTGTTCTGGTCGATGGTCGAGTTGGCGGCGGCATCCAGGATGCCGAATATGACCCCCTGATCCTCGGTGGGGGCCAGTTCGCGGGCCGACATGGTGAACAGCGGGATGGTCAGCAGGCTGACCACGATCCAGACCGCATACACCGCCGGGCGGGCGGCCAGGGTTGCATCCAGCCGGCGACCATAGGCCTCCTTGAGCCGGTTGAAGCCGCGGGCAATGCGCCCTGCCAGGCCATGCTCCTCCATGCCCGGCTTGAGCAGCCGGGCCGACATGAGCGGCGAGAGAGTCAGTGCCACGACCCCGGAAATGGTCACCGCGCCGGCCAGGGTCAGGGCGAACTCGCGGAACAATGCGCCGGTCAGCCCCCCCTGCAGGCCGATCGGCAGGTACACCGCCGCCAGAGTGATCGTCATGGCAATGATCGGTCCCACCAGCTCACGGGCTCCCAGGAGCGCCGCCTCCAGCGGCGAACGCCCTTCGCCCATGTGGCGCTCCACGTTCTCCACCACCACGATGGCATCATCCACCACCAGACCGACCGAAAGCACCACTGCCAGCAGCGTCAGCAGGTTGACGGTGAAGCCGAAGGCCTGCATCAGAAAGACGGCCCCGATCAGCGAAATGGGAATGGCCACCACCGGCACCAGCACCGAACGGAAGGACCCCATGAACAGGAAGATCACCACCATCACGATCAGCAGCGTGTCTCCCAGGGTCTTGAGCACCTCGCGGATGGCGCTGTTGATGTAGTCGGTGGCGTCGTAGGCAACCC
The DNA here is from genome assembly GCF_016865365.1 of Geobacter sp. SVR. Classification (NCBI taxonomy): domain Bacteria; kingdom Pseudomonadati; phylum Thermodesulfobacteriota; class Desulfuromonadia; order Geobacterales; family Geobacteraceae; genus Geobacter; species Geobacter sp. SVR. Next base: position 346,326 of record NZ_AP024469.1, on the reverse strand, counting down.
TGGCCTGCATGCCGCTGGGCATGTCGCGCTGGATGGACTCCATCTCGGCGCGCACTTTTTTGATCACGTCGATGGAGTTGGCGTTTGGCAGGGGCCAGATGCCCATGAAAACGGCGGTCTGGCCGGAAAAGCGCACCTCGGACTCGTAATCCTCTGCTCCCAGCACCACATCGGCAATATCACCCAGCCGGACGATGGCGCCGTTCTGTTCGCGGATCGCCAGGCGCTTGAATTCATCCTGGGTATGGAGGTTGGTATCGGCAGTCAGGTTGACCTGGATCAGGGCCCCTTTGCTGCGCCCGGGTGCCGACAGGAAGTTGTTGGCTGCCAGTGCCCGGCGCACCTGGGCCGGACTGACGTTGAGGGCCGCCATCCGTTCGGGCCGAAGCCAGATGCGCATGGCAAAGGTGCGGGCTCCCAGAACATCGGCCCGCTGCACCCCGGCAATGGCCGACAGGCGCGGTTGCACCACGCGTACCAGGTAGTCGGTGATTTCGTTCTGCTTGAGGATATCCGACGTAAAGCTGAGATAGGCCGAGGCGAACTGGCTGTCGGCGGATTCGATGTTGATTACCGGCACTTCCGCTTCAGGAGGCAGATCGCGGCGCACCTGGTCCACCTTGGAACCGATCTCGGCCAGCGCTTTGGTGGAGTCGTAATTGAGCTTGAGGCGTACGGTAATGGTGGAGAGACCCAGGGTACTCTGGGATTCGATGTACTCGATGCCGTCGGCAGCGGCAATGGCCCGTTCCAACGGAGTGGTGATAAAACCGCGCACCAGGTCGGCGCTGGCGCCAACATAGACGGTGCTGACCGTCACCGAAGCATTTTCGCTGCGGGGGTACTGGCGTACGTTCAGGGTGCGGATGGCCTGCAGGCCGGCAATCAGGATCACCAGGCTGACCACCAGGGCCAGCACCGGACGGCGTATGAAAAGATCGGTAAAGGTCATGCCGCTCAGTTGTTCTCCGGTTTTGGCGCGTACTGGAACTGGGGCGCCAGCTTGTTGTCAACCGCCACGGTCTGGCCGTTGCGCAGCTTGAAGACCCCGGAGCTGACCACTGTTTCTCCACCCTTGAGTCCGGTGGTGACCGCAACGAAATCACCCCGTTTCTCGCCCAGGCGCACGAATTGCTGGCGTACCGTCGTCCCTTTTTTGGGGTCCTGCGGCTGCTCGACCACAAAGACCGAATCGCTGTAGGGAGCGTACAGCACCGCCGTTGCCGGAATGACCAGCACCTGCTGCCGGCCGGGCAATTCCACCCCCACGTTGACGAACATGCCGGGGCGCAGTCTGCCGGAAGGATTGGCCAGGGTGGCCTGCAGCTTGAGCGAACGGGTATCCGACTCCACCAGGGGATTCACGGTGGTGATGCGTCCCCGGATCGACTCCCCCGGAACGGGATCGCCGGTCACCCGTACCGGCAAGCCGGTACGCAATTGGCCAGTCTGCTGCTGGGGAAGCGTGAAGTCGACGAAGATCGGATCGAGCGTCTGCAGGGTAACGATGGGATCCCCCTCGCGCAGGGACTGTCCCAGGTTGACCAGGCGAATACCGAGCTGCCCGGAAAAGGGGGCGCGGATGGTCTTTTTGGCGATGGTGGCCCGGATCGCATCGACCTGGGCCTGATTCTGGCGGTACGCGGCAGCCGCGGTATCGTAGTCGGCCTGTGAGATGATTCCGTCGGAGAGGAGCTGTTCAGCACGTTTCAGGTTGCTGCGGCCAAGCCCGGCCTGGGCTACTGCGCCGGGAAGTTGGGCCTCCTCGAAGCTGGTATCCTGCTGCAGCAGCAGGTCTCCCTTTTTGATGGAGGTGCCCGGTTCAAAGGCGATCCTGGACACCTTGCCCGCCAGTTCTGCCGACACTGAAACCCCCTGAACGGCTGTGAGCGACCCGACCGCATTCAGATTATTCTCCCACGAATCGCTCTTGACCTGCATGGTGGTAACCGCTTCGGGAGGGGGAACGTATTTTTTGCCATGATCGATCATGGCAAATATCTGCAGGGCCTTGACCCCGGCAAGCAGGCCGATCAGGACGAGCAGGCCGAGGACGATGAACAGGATGCGCTTCTTCTTCATGATCGTGAGGACTCCGCTGGTTGACGAACCGAGGTGATGTACCGCTATCTTATAGCACCGGAGAGCGGTATTGAAAACAATCTTAATGGAGCATTCCGGCAAATGAATGCCGGAATGAAAAAGGCCGGGCGGGATAAGCGCCTGGCCCTGTAAAATTTGGAAGGAATCTCTCTGCTGTCGATGAACGCCTTATCCGAACAGTTCGTCGAAGATGGCCTGCACCGTGGTAATCCGGTCCGCCTTCCAGGCGTTGGTGCCGCAAAAGACCAGACCGGTTTCTACGTCTCCTCGCTGGGCGCGGTCCAGGGCGGTCACGATACAGAAACGTTCGCCGGTCTCCTTGTAGGTGCACTTTTTAAGGCAACCCATGCTGCAGGCGATATCGTAATCCAGGTCGTGCTGGCGGATGTTGTCCTTGTTGCTGAGGATCGCCCGCCCCGGCAGTCCGGCCGGGCTCATGATCAGGCCGATGTCCTCCTGGCGGCACTCCAGGTACTTTTGCTTGAAGGCCTCCTCGGCGTCGCACTCCTCGGTACAGACGAAACGGCTGGCCATCTGCACGCCGTCGGCCCCTTCGGCCAGGGCATGCTCCACATCGGCGCGGTCCCATATGCCGCCGGCGGCAATGACCGGTACATCGGTACCGTACTCGCTGCGGAAGAACTCCTTGACCTGGCGGACAGTGCCGTACTGGTCGTACTCACCGGTGCCGATGTTTTCTATTTTCTCGCCCAGGTGGCCGCCGGCCGTATCCGGGTCTTCCACCACCACCGCGTCGGGCAAGCGGTCATACGATTTAAGCCACTTGCGGGCAATCAACTGGGCCGCCCGCAGGGAGGAAACGATCGGCACCAGGGCCACTTCGGGATGGTCCAGGGTCAATTCCGGCAGGCTCATCGGCAGGCCGGCACCGCAGACGATCACCTTGGCTCCCCCCTCGACGGCCGCCTTGACCAATTCCTCGAAATCGGACAGCGCCACCATCACATTGACGCCGATGATGCCTTCCGGGGCGATTTCATAGGCTTTGCGCAGCTCTTCCTTGAAGGCTTCGCTATCGGCCTGGAAATAGTTCCTGCCGTTATAGAAGCGGCTGTTCAGAGCGATGCCGGCGGCGGCAACCAGTCCGATTCCCCCGCATTTGGCAACATGGCCCGCCAGGCGCCCGGCAGAGACCCGCACGCCCATACCCCCCTGAATCAGGGGGAAGCGGGCAGTATACTTTCCAATCCGTAAAGGCTGCGTCATCGCTTCCTCGTGCCGTACATGAAATGAACTGCTGCAAATATAGCAGCAGTTCAGGAGGCTCTTTGTAATACTTTTGTAAAAGTAGCCCGGGCACCGAGGAGGAATGCCCGCCTCAGGCCAGATACTCCTCGGTTGAAATGACGTTTGCGTAGACCGCCCCCAAGGCGGCCAGAAAGGCGCCGTGCACCTGGCGGGCCGGGACCGTCTCTCCGCCGAAGGCCAGATCGCGGGCGGCACAGGCGTCATGGATCACGGTGCAGGTGAACCCCAGATCAAAAGCGGCCCTGACCGTGGCATCCACGCACATGTTGGTCATCATGCCGCAGATCACCAGGTCCGTTACCCCGGCGCCCTTGAGGAACTCAAGCAATCCCGTGTCGCGGAAGCTGTTGGGAAAATGCTTCTGCAGCACCGTTTCCCCGGCCAGCGGCGCAACCGTGGGATGGATCTCCGCCCCCGGCGTGCCCTTTAGGAAGAAGGTCGCTCCCGGACGCGCTGCCAAGTGCTGGATGTGCACCAGCGGCCATCCCTGCTCGCGGAAGCGCCCCAGGATTCTGGCGGCGTTGGCGGCGGCCGGGGCGCTGCCGCTCAGTTCCATGCTGCCACCGCTGAAGTAGTCGTTCTGGATGTCGATGATGATCAATGTCGGGGCCATAGAAACTCCTCCTTCTTTCCGAAAAGGTGGGTAATGCGCCGGCCGGAACCGACGCGGACAGAGCGAAATAAAATTCCCCTGCCCGGCGAGCGAACCGGAGCAGGGGAAAGCCAGCCGGGACAGCTGCGGATCAATCCCGCGGCACCGCCAGCATTCGATCCAGAGCCTGCCTGGCCCTCAGGCGGATATCCTCCGGCACGCTGACCACCGGCGACAGGGTCTGCAGCGCATGCAGCACGTCTTCCAGGGAGGTCAGTTTCATGTTGGGACAGAGCAGGGCCGGGGAGGCCAGGATGAACTCCTTGTCCGGATTTTCCAGGCGCAGCTTGTAGAGGATACCCGCCTCGGTGCCGATGATGAACTTTTTGGCCGGGCTGGTGCGGCAATAGTTGTACATGCCGCTGGTGGAGCAGGCATGATCGGCCAGGGCGGTCACCTCCGGCGCGCATTCGGGGTGGCAGATGAACAGGGCGTCGGGATGTTCGGCCTTCTTCCGCAGCACCGCCTCCACGGTCATGCGCTCGTGAGTCGGGCAATAGCCCTCCCAGAAGATGAAGCGCTTCTCCGGCACGAAGCGGGCCACATACCGCCCGAGGTTACGGTCGGGCACGAAGATCAGCTCCTCCTCGGGCAACGACTTGACCACTTTCAGCGCATTGGCCGAGGTACAGCAGATGTCGGAGTGGGCCTTGACCTCGGCCGAGGAGTTGACGTAGGTCACTACCGGCACGCCGGGATGCCGGCGTTTGAGCTCCTCCAGCCCCTCGGGCGTAACCATGTCCGCCATCGGGCAGCCCGCATCCGGCCGCGGCAGCAGCACCTTCTTGTCGGGAGAAAGGATGGCGGCCGACTCGGCCATAAAATGCACGCCGCAGAAGACGATCACCTCCGCGTCGGTCTTGGCCGCTTCCATGGAAAGAGCCAGCGAATCGCCAGTGATGTCGGCGATCTCCTGCACTTCGTCGCGCATGTAGTTGTGGGCCAGCAGCACGGCCTTGTGCTGTTTGAGAAGGTTTTTGATCTCTTTGACGGTATCGTTCATGGAATCATCCCTTGAAAATGGATTGGGCGGGAGAAACATACCCTAATCCGTATACGATGTCGAGAGCAGGTTGCTCTCCTTTCCCCGGCCAGGGCCCTTTGAGAAGCGGCAGCTCTACAATCGTCCATTCAGCTGCCCGCCAGGTCGCCGGTCATTTCCTGCAGCAGATACAGCTTGGGATTGACGCCGGCTATGCAGGCCACCACCTCCCGCAGCCGTTCCTCATCCAGCCCGCACTCTTCCTCGATACCCTGAAACCAGGAAAAGCCCTTAGGGAGCGACGACAATGCCCCGTCCCGCAGCAGCATCGCATCGACCATGTCATTGACCCGGCCGACCGCCTCCCAAGGATCGCGGTAGTTGAACTGGCGCGCCACGACATGCAGCCCCATGCCGTTGGGGAAGATCGCTTTGACCTCGAAGGAAAATTCGCGCGGGGCGCTGTAGTTTTCGCTCCTACCGGAACGCACCTGCACCTCGGCCCCGGCTTCTTTCAGAATATCGCCGACCGAGTCGGCCGTCATCGGTTTATACGTCTGATCCATAAAGCTCTCATTCCTTTAATAAACTGTTGAAATTCTCAGGTTGTTCAAAAATGGGCAGATCGTCGCAACCGCAGGAAGCCCCGCGTAGGCGTTGCAGCGCTACGCCGCACAAGGGGGCTGACGAGGACGGCGGCGAGATGCCCGTTTTTCAACAACCTTTAAACGTCGAGCCGCAGCTCCAGACCCCATGGCACCGGTTTTCCCCCCTCCACGGTCAGCACCCACAAGGTGGGAAACTCCATCTGCTCCGGCGCCGGTCCGATGCCGTCGGTCAGGTAGATCACCGCGGCCGGCAGAGGATGCATGGTGCGGGCGTAGTCGAAAACCGGCCGCAAATCGGTGAAACCGCCGCCGTCATAGCGCTGGACGACGCCGGCCGATCCCTTGAAGCTCTCGATATGCTGAATGCGGCTGTTGGCGTACAGCACGGTAATGGCCGCGTCGCGCCCCCGGGCAACCTGCATCAGTTCCGCGGCAAAGGCCTCGCGCACCGCCACGATATTGGTGGAATCGCTGACATCGACCCCCACCAGCAGATTGAGCCGTTTCCGTTTGCGGATGCCGGGGGTATCGTGGCCGAAACGGCGGTGTTCGCGCATCCAGGTGGCAGTGCGACCGGTACGGCCTGCGGTAGCGACGAACTGGCGCAGAACCTGACGCCAGGGGATGGGGCTCGGCCGCAGCAGGCCATCGACCACCGCGCGGATCTCAGCCGGGGCTTCGCCGTCGCTGCCGCGCAGACTCTCGCGGGTAATGCTTCGGACCATCTCTTCGGCAAGCGCGAAGGGGGTGCTGTCGCATTCGCTCCACAGGGCATGGTCATCCAGGTTTTTTCCTGCCAGGGCCTGCTCTCCCCGGCCGGCGCTCCCCTGCTCGGAACGGTCGGCATTACCGTAGCCGCTGCCTTCCCGCTATGCCGGGATTGATGGCCAGATCGCAGCAGACATCCCAGTCATGCCGGTTGCGATCCTTGCGGCGCGCCATGTGCAGATGCAGCAGATGTTTGACCAGGTGTTCCAGCAACGCGCGTTGCTCGATTGCCATCAAGAGACTGAAGAGAGCCGGATCGACGGCCAGGAAGGGGATGCCGTCGCGAATGGTGACCCCGGCCGGCGGGCCTCCCAGGCTGCGTACTTCGCGGCGCAGGTTGAGGATGAAGTGGCCGTAGAAGGGGCGCTCCCGCAAGAGCCCCACCACAGCCTTTTCCAGGTAATCCGTCGCGGACACCGGCTAGACTGCCCCGGCAGAAATGGCCTGGATTGCATTGAAGACGACATTGTCGTACTTGTCCTGGGCCAGGGCCAGCGCAACGGAGGGAATCTTGAGCAGCGACTTGACCAGGCTGAAGCGCAGGTCGCGCGGCAGGACGGAGATGTAGGCCACCAGATGGGATTCCTGCTCCGGCGTCAGCACAGGGGAAACCTGCAGGGTAGCGACCAGATCGTTGATTGTGGCGGCCTGGACGTCGTCACGCTGGTTCTCGGCCCTGGCAGCCACTTCGGGCCAGGCATTGAGCACCTCCGCCGCAGTCAGGGGGCGCCCGGCGCGGTCGGCCAGCCAGCGCATGAACATGATGGCCGCCTCCTTGCCGATGATGCCGGCATAGACCTCCATCTCCAGATCGCCGGGAAAACGGCAGCTCTTGCGCAAGGTGCTGACCATCTCCCAGCCCCGTTCGGTCGGCTCCACCTGCAGATCCATCGGCAGTCCTTGGCGGGCCAGCATGCCGGAGTTGCCGGCCAGAAACTGGCGCACATCCGCGGCCAGTTCCCGCTGGGCGGCATAACGAGCCCAGCAGTGGTAGTCGCTTTCGACATACAGCATCACCATCCGGTCGACCAGCGCCCGGTCCAGCGTGGCCACTTGGTAGGTGCCGTCAGGCGGGTTGATGCTGACCACCACCTTATGGCGCCGCGACAGGCGGTGCGTGTGCAGGCTGCGCAACATGCCTTCCGCCGGCGGCTCCACGAACTGAAAGATGGCCTGGAGCGTGTCCTCCTGCTGGGCTCGGTTCAGCTCATCGCAATGGATCAGCGTCGGCGGATCATCGTCTCCCGGCAGCCAGGAAGGACGCGACCAGTGCATCACATCCCCCTCTCGGAAAGGAATACCGACCAGGTCCCCCACTTCCATCTGCCCCAGGCGCAGGGACACGTAACGCCGGTCAATCTCCCGGCAGGCCTGGATGATACCGGCGGTCTTGCCGACCCCGCGGTGACCGACCACACAGGGAGTAAGATCGGTCTTGGCGATAATTTCCTTGATGACCAGCTTCATCTGCTCGACATTCATATATATCTCCCACACGGTTCGGAACCGTGGCAGTCTTTTGCTATTCAGAACCCCAACAACGCGACCAGCTGGGTCAGGTCATCTACGATCACGTCGCTCATCTCCGGCCAGCGCTGGCCATCCGGGCGCCCCACATGGACCGTTACCGCCCCTGCAGCCCGGCCCGCCTGCAGGTCGAACAAGTAATCGCCCACCATTGCGGCACCGCCTGCTCCCAGCCCCCACCCTTGGAGCAAGTGCAGGATACCGGCCGGGTCCGGCTTGGGGGGCGCCTGGTCGCGTCCCAGCACATGCCCCTCCTCAAAATAGCGCCGGGCGCCGATCGCCTCAAGGGTCGTCAATGCCACCTCCCGGCTGTTGCGGGTCAAAATGCCCAGGGGTAGGTCCAGGCCATCCAGCAAGGCCAGCAATTCTGTCATACCGGGCGCTGCCAAGGCCCGTTCGGCAAGATCCCGTTCGATTGCGTCCAGCCGCCCGCGGCGCAGGGCCGCCTGGTGGGGCGAAAGCGTCTCCAGGTGGCCAAGGATGTCAGCCCCCTCCGGGATCTCCAGCTCCAGGCGGATCAGGGAGAAATCGTGCACCGGCATGGTCAGGGTGCCGTCCAGATCGAAGATCCAGCAGGTGCGGGCCGCCAGCAGGCCGAGCAGGTCTTTCGTTCTGGCCTGCGCTCCTGCGGATGCTCCATCCCGGTCGAAAAGTTCGACGGCAGGGTCAGATTTGGCGTGATCTTCGGGCATGGCCACTCTCTGGTCATTTTTAAAAACAGCAGTCACTGTGAAAGCTTATACTTTTTAGGGGATGATGTCGAGGATGCATGGGTTGTACATACCCAGGAGGAAACCGGTTCTCCCGGTCGTTCAGCGGCCGCAAAGAACGGATGGAACGGAACCATGGCGGCACGTGGTCAGATAGTGGGAGTGAAAAGAGAACTTCGGAAAAAAATAGGTAGGAGAGAGGCGGGAGAAGTGCAAGCCGGACCGGGGCTGCTTCCGGACACCGGGAACTTGGCAGGATTGAAGCGTGTGTCGAGGGTTTCGGACTCCCCCTTTCCGGTCGAGACCGGCTCTACACGCTACGCCCGTTGTCTCCAATCCTCGCGGAGCAGCGAATAGATCAGGGAATCCACGAACCTGTCTTCCGCCCAATAGCTCTCGCGCAGGTGTCCTTCGAGCCTGAAGCCGAGCCTGGCCAGCATCCGTGTCGAACCGTCGTTCCCCGGGGTGACGCCTGCCTCGACACTGTGCAGATCCATCTGATGGAACCCGTAATCCAGAACTGCTGAGAGCGCCTCGCTCGCGATCCCCCTGCCCCAGCATTCGCGGGCGGTGATGTAGCTTACGTCGCCGCGCCGATGCATTGTGCGCCATTCGTTGTAACCGCACTTGCCAATCAGCCGGTTGTCCCCGCGCCGGGCGATTCCCCAGTGGATGGCGGACCGGCGGCCTTTGGCCTCGGCCATGCTTGCGATGAGTTCACAGGCTTGCTGCACCGACCGGTACGGTCGGCAGCTCCAGAATTGCATGGTCTCCTCATCGGAAAAGATACGGAACAGCTCTTCGGCATCCGCGGGAACAATTTCCCGCAGGACAAGACGGTCCGTTTCCAGTTGCGGGAAGATGTCCCATTCCGGTTTTAAAGACATCGGGTATACTCGCTTTCAGTTGATCCGCACCACAATAGCCTCACACTCAACATGCCAGGTGCTGCGTTGCAAAACTCAATCAGTCCATCTCATCGCGTTGCTGCCCATTTCTTATCCAAATGGTCATTTCCATTAAAAACGGCCGCAGGTTTTCCCTGCGGCCGCACATGCCTTTCTGCCCACCACGTCAGGCCAGCCGGAACTGCCCTACCAGCTGAGTCAGCTCGTCCGCCAGCGATGAGAGTTCCGTAGCCGCCGCTGCCGCTTTGCCCGATCCTCCGGCCGAATGCCGGATCGCCTCGGAAATATCGAAAATACTGCGGGTGATCTCCCCGGTGGTTGCGGTCTGCTCCTCGGCTGCAGCCGCGATCTGGCTCACCTGAAGTGTAACGGCGTCGATACGCTCCTGGATCATGCGCAGCGAATCTCCCGATCTGGTCGCTTTTTCGGTCCCCGCTTCCACCCCTTTGACGCCGTCCTCCATGGCAGTGACAGCCAGCCGCGTCTCGGACTGAATGGCCCGGATCATCTCGCTGATTTCCTTGGTTGCCTTGGTGGTACGCTCCGCCAGAGCCCTGACCTCATCCGCTACCACCGCGAATCCCCGGCCCTGTTCCCCGGCACGGGCCGCTTCGATTGCGGCATTCAGCGCCAGCAGATTGGTCTGGTCTGCGATATCCTCGATTGTTCCGACAATATCGCCGATCTGATCAGAACGGGCTCCCAGCGCCTCCACCGTGCGCGCAGATTGTGTCACCTGCCGGGCAATGCCGCTCATCACCTCCACGGTCTCCTCTACCACGGCCGATCCGCTCTTGGCGGCATCTCCCGCCTCCTGGGAGCCTACCGCAGCGTTGTGGCAACTGCGGGCGATATCGGCGCTGGTAGCAGCCATCTCCTCGCTGGCGGTGGCAACATTTCCCGCTTGAGCGGCCGCCTGACCGGTGCCGTCTGCCATCTGTCCAGCGGAAGTGCGCAGTTGGGACGCGGAGTCGGCAAGCTTTCTGGCATCCTGGGCCACCTGTGTGATTACCCCTTTCAACTTCTCGATAAACAGGTTGAACCAGTGGGACACTTCCCCCAGCTCACCCGCCATCCCTTCGTCCAGCCGCTTGGTGAGGTCTCCCTCTCCCTGGGCGATATCCTTCAGCATGGTAAGCATTGCCGACAGGGGCGTCGTGATGCTGCGCGTAATCCAGATGCCGGTCACCGTAAGCAGCGCAAAGATCGTCACTCCCAGAATCAGGTTCCACTTGAGGAAGTCCGTTTTAAGTTCGCTGAAGTAATCGGCCTTGTTCACCCCCGGAACGACCCAGGCATCCAGCTCCTTTATGTATCGGAAGGCAACCAGCTTCTCCTGGCCGGTGGTGGTGGCGGTGTACTCGTACACCCCTCCTTCCTTGTGGCTGCGGATATGGTCGATATGCTTCTGGCCGGCAAGCTTTTTCCCCTCCTCTTTGGGATGGACGATCAATGTCCCTGACGCATCCAGGAGGAAAGGATAACCGCTTTTGCCGATCTTGACGGAATAGATCGAGCGGTGAAAGGCAGGATCCTTCATCGCATCGGGCTTCACCGACACTGTATATGAAATGCTGTTGGCCAGAGCCTCGGCCACCGACGTGACATCCTTCTCCATGAGCTGTTTCACTTCGGAGACCGCGATGAGATAGGAAAAGGCCACGGAAACGGCCACGGCCAGAAACGATACAGCGGAAAACATGACAAGCTTCGATTTGATGGTTTTCATTCGGACGACTCCTCGTGACGTTCGGCCGAACGGCGATCAGCAAGTAAAAGGGATCGGCGGGCCGGGCTTTCGGGAAATTTACTCAACCGGAAATTTTAGCCTAGACAATTAATTAATGTCAACGACACTTCTTCATTGTTGTTTATAGTTTGCAGAGACACCGTCCGAGACCGCCGGCAATGATCGTCTGTGATCACCCCATGTACACCCGGCGCTGTGCCCGCTCGGTCTGGGCACAGACCAGGAGAGAGTTTTTGTTGACAAAAATTCCTCGAAAATGCTACAAAAATAATTCTTCGGGATGTAGCGCAGCCTGGTAGCGCACCTGCTTCGGGAGCAGGGGGTCGCTAGTTCGAATCTAGTCATCCCGACCATAAAGAATTAAGGGGTTACGGCAAACGCTGTAACCCCTTTTTCTTTTCTAAGTGCAATGTTGAATGTTTCGAAAAAGGCCTTTATTAGCCTGCCTCCTGATGGAAGCCCTATAGGCGCCGCATTCGCTGTCTATCGGCATTTTGCAGAACTCAGCCGGCATAAAAAGAGCGGTTATAGCAACGCGTACCCTTCACGTCGGCTCTTCGGCGGTTTGTCATACCGGAGCCCACCGTGAGTCCAAAGTAAAGTAATCTTCCCTAACGAGTTATTTTAATGATAAGAATAGACTCAAATATAAATACAGAGGAGGAGCCGCATGCTCGGCAACATGAAGATCCGCTATAAACTGTTACTGCTTCTGCTTGTTCCCTTGCTTGGTCTTGCTGTTTTCTCGGTGCGCGAGGTGGCGGATAAATACGGCACCATGCAGAATACTGCTGCCACGCGTACCTTGACGGAGCTGGCGGTCCAGGCCGGTGCGCTGGTCCATGAACTCCAGAAGGAACGCGGACTCTCCTCCGGCTATATCAACTCCCAAGGAGGGAAGTTTCGTGATGACCTGGCCCGACAGCGCGAGAGGGTCGACCGCGAATTCAAAAGTGTACAGCAGTATATCTCCACCAACAGCCAAGCGCTGGATGTGGTGAAACCATCGCTGGATCTGGCGTCCGTCGCAATAGGGAAGCTCCAGGAAACCAGGAGCGGCATCGATTCTCTCAAGGTCGAGGGGAAAAACTCCTTTGCCTACTACACCGATCTGATTGGCTCCTATACCGACGTAGTTGCCGCCGTGGCGACCACCAGCAAGAAAACGGAGCTCATGCGGGAAGCCGCGGCCTATTATGCCCTTGTCATTGCCAAGGAGGAGACCGGCAAGGAGCGCGCAACCTTGAATGCCGTCATCGCGGCCGGCAGCTTCAACGACGAAACCCTCCAGAGGACGTTCATGATTCTGGCCGCCCAGAAGAACTATCTCTCCCTGTTCCGCAAATTCGCCTCAGCCACGGAACTGGCCACTTTCGACGATGCGGCAAAAGGGCCGGTCTTTCAGCAGGTGGAGGATCTCCGGAATGCAGTACTGGCCAAGCACACGACGGGTGACTTCGGCATTGCCCCCGAGACGTGGTTCGACTCCAACACCAAGAAGATCGACGCCATGAAGGGGGTGGAGGATTCCATTGCCAAAAACATCCTCGCCACCGCCGATGCGCTCCACTCGGGGGCCAGAAAATCCCTGATCTTCAGTGTCGCCCTCTCGACCATTCTAGGAGGGGCGGCCGTGATCCTGGGCTTCATGGTCATGCTCGGCATCACCACTCCGCTCTCCCGCCTGTTGCACATGCTCAAGGATATTGCCGAAGGAGAAGGGGACCTGACCCGACGACTGGAAGAGGGGCAGAAGGACGAATTGGGCGAGTTGGCCCGCTGGTTCAACCGCTTCGTTGACAACATCCATGGCATCGTCTCCCAGGTTTCCGGTAACACCCTTCAGGTCTCCGCTGCCGCCCATCAGTTGAACAGCACCGCCGAACAGATCGCCACCGCCGCCGAGGAGGTCGCCTGCCAGTCAGTGACCGTGGCCACGGCCAGCGAGGAGATGTCCGCCACCTCTGGCGATATCTCCCGCAACTGCATGCTCGCCTCCGAAGTGGCCAACCAGGCCACCACGACCGCCAGGGAAGGAGCCGACGTGGTTCAGGAAGCCCTAAGCGGCATGGAGAAGATCGCCGAGCGGGTGCGGGAGGCAGCCGGCACCGTGGAGAGTCTGGGGGCACGGTCCGACCAGATCGGAGCCATTGTCGGCACCATCGAAGACATCGCCGACCAGACCAACCTGCTTGCCCTGAACGCGGCCATCGAAGCGGCCCGGGCCGGAGAACAGGGACGCGGCTTCGCCGTTGTGGCCGACGAGGTACGAGCCCTGGCCGAGCGCACCACCAAGGCGACAAAGGAAATCGGCGGGATGATCAAGGCCATCCAGCAGGAAACGGCCGATGCGGTCGGCAGCATGGAAAATGGGGTGAGCGAGGTTGAAAAGGGAATGGAGAATTCGCGCAAATCCGGGAGTGCGCTGGAAGAGATATTGGACGCCATCAACAAGGTGACCATGCAGGTTCATCAAATCGCAACGGCCGCGGAAGAGCAGACCGCTGTCACCGGCGAGATATCCACCAATATCCACCAGATCACCGACGTGGTCCACGAAACCGCCCGCGGTGCCCACGAGACCGCCACGGCAGCGTCACAGCTCTCTTCACTGGCAAAGGACCTTCAGTCGCTGGTGGGAAGATTCAAATTGGCCTGATGGTATGTCACGCAGGAGGTGGGCGAGGTCCTGAGGACCGGGCACGCTTGATGCTCGAAGCAGGAGGCGCTAATTCGAGTTTAGTCATCCAGATACCAGATAACAAAGCACTTGCGACAAGTTGCCGCAAGTGCTTTTGTTGTTTTTATGATGCCCCTTGCCTGCCCGCCTGCCATCCTCTACCAAATCCGCCGGATCTAAAATGTCAGGATAAAAAATTTGGAATCTGTTAAATTCGATTGGCCCGGATGGGGCTATACACATTTCTTTCCGCTCGTGGAGTGCGTCCATGGGAAAACAGCACAAACAAACAATCCTGATTGTCGACGATATACCCGCCAATATCGATATCCTTTCATCGATTCTCAGGCAGGAATATGCCCTCAAGGCCGCCAGCAACGGCCGCAAGGCGCTGGAGATCGCCGCCTCGGCCGCTCCGCCGGACCTGATCCTGCTGGACGTGTTGATGCCGGAGATGGACGGCTTCGAGGTCTGCCGCCGGCTCAAGGAAAATCCGCTGACGCGGCGGATACCGGTCATATTCGTGACTGCCCGGGACGAGATCGAGGATGAAGCCGCCGGCTTTGCCTGCGGTGCCGTGGACTATATCGGCAAACCGGTCAGCCCCTCCATCGTTCAGGCCCGGGTCAGGACCCATCTGGCGCTCTACGATCAGAACCGGGCGCTGGAGGACAAGGTACGGGAGCGCATGGCCGAGTTGAACGATACCCGCCTGCAAATCATCAGGCGCCTGGGGCGGGCAGCCGAATACAAGGATAACGAGACCGGCATGCATGTCATCAGGATGAGCCGCTACTCCCAGCTGATCTCCCAGGAATACGGCCTTTCGCATGGTGAGGCGGAACTGGTCCTGCACGCGGCACCGATGCATGACGTCGGCAAAATCGGCATTCCCGACCGGATACTGCTCAAACCAGCCAAGCTGGACGACAAGGAATGGAGCATCATGCGCGCCCACTCCTACATCGGCTACCGGATCATCGGCGACCACCCCGGCGAGCTGCTGAAAGCCGCCGCCATCGCCGCCTACACCCACCACGAGAAGTGGGACGGCAGCGGCTATCCCCGGCGCCTGAAGCACGAGGACATCCCCCTGATCGGCCGCATCATCGCCGTGGCCGATGTCTTCGACGCTTTGACCAGTGTCAGGCCGTACAAAGCGGCCTGGCCGGTGGAAGAGGCGGTGACCGAGATCCGCAGGTGCAGCGGCAGCCATTTCGATCCGGCCCTGGTCGAAGCCTTCACCAGACGGATGCCCGAGATCCTGGAGGTCAAGCAGCAGTTCGCCGATGTAACTGCGGAGGCACCTTTCGCGCCGGACGACGCCCTATGAAAGACCGGGGAAGTGCGGAGCACAAGAGAATCAAGCCCCTGTTCGACAAGACCTTCACCCAGGGACTGTGGATGCCGGCTGCCGTTTTCCTGCTGGGCTCGCTCTCCATTGGCCTGATGGTCCTGACCGGCCGGATCAACGAAAAGCAACGCATGGATTATGTGGCCAATGCCGCGCTGATGGATGTGCAGATCCATACCTCAGCCTTCCATCTCTGGCTGGAAGAGTATCTGGGAGGCAACCAGGAGGTAAGCATCCCGAAGCTCTGGAACGAGTTTGAAAGCGCCATACGGCTGACCGACACGGTCCTGAATGGGGGTGGATCCGAACACGGCCTGCTCACCGATCCCCTGAAACATCCCGACAGCCGCGCACAGGCCGAAGGCATAAAGATCGCACTGCGGGAAATGAAACAGGTGGCACTGGAGCGCATGAAAGCCCCCGAAAAGTCGGGCATCGCTTCCGATCTGAATCACCGCTTCGACGCGCTGTTCGGCACGGTGCTCTCCCGAGCTTCGGCCCTGGAGGGTTTGATCGAGGCGGAGAGGTCCCACAACCAGAAAAATGCCCGCCGTCTCTTCCTGGGAATCGTCTCGGTATGGACCCTGATTGTGATTGTTGCCGTGCTGGGTCTCTGGAGCCGGGAAATGCGGCGCAAGGCCTCCGAAAAGGAGCTGCTGCTGGCGAACGAGGAGTTGCAGGCCCACGCCGAAGAAGCGGAGCAACGGACCATTGAACTGCAGGCCCTGAACGAGCAGCTCAGCCAGGAGATCAGAGAACGCCGACAGGCGGAAGAGGAGCTCAGGATTACCAGGGACCGGGCCGAGGTGGCCAACCGTGCCAAGAGCGCCTTTCTGGCCAATATGTCGCACGAAATCCGCACCCCTCTCAATGCCATCATCGGCTTCTCGGAGCTGGCCCTCAAGACCGACCTGGCCCCCAAGCAGTTCGACTACATCAAGAAGATCAGCAGCTCCGGGAAGTCCCTGCTGGGCGTCATCAATGACGTCCTGGACTTCTCCAAGATCGAGGCCGACCGCATAGAACTGGAGCGGACCGAGTTCGCGCTGGAGGCGGTCCTGACCCAGGTGATCCCCATCATCCAGCACAAGGCCCTGGAGAAAAGCATCGAGTTGCTGCTCTCGCACTCGGCCGATGTCCCCCCCACCTTGATCGGCGATCCCCTGCGGCTGGGCCAGGTGCTGATGAACCTGCTGATCAACGCCGTCAAGTTTACCGAAACAGGGGAGGTGGAACTGGGCATCGACCTGGAGGGAGACTCCCCGGATGAGCTGCGGATCTGCTTCACGGTCCGGGACACCGGCATCGGCATGAGTGCCGCACAGGTGCAGTTGCTCTTCCAGCCGTTTACCCAGGCCGACGGCACCACCACGCGCCGGTTCGGCGGTACCGGCCTGGGGCTCTCCATCAGCAAGCGTCTGGCAGAAATGATGGGGGGAGAGATTCGGGTAGAGAGCGCGGAGGGGCAGGGCAGCAGCTTCATCTTCACCGCCGTCTTCGACCGGCCGGCAAAGCACGCCGAGCCCTGGCTTATCCCCGACATCGTGCACAGCCTGCGGGTCCTGATCGTCGACGACAGCCGTGTCAGCAGCCTGGCCCTGAAAAAACTGCTGGGGTTTCTGCCGGTCTCGGTCGAGACCGTGCATTCCGGGGATGAAGCCATCCAGGCGGTGCGGGGGCGGGACGCTGTTTCGCCCTACCATCTGCTGTTCATGGACTGGCAGATGCCGGACATGGACGGCATTCAAACCATCCGCGCGCTCAAGCAGGACAACTCGCTGCAGAACTCCCCGCGTATCGTCATGCTGACCGCCTTCGGCAGTGAGCGAGAGCGAAGCGAGGCCCTGGCAGCCGGCGCCGACGATTTTCTTTACAAACCCATGACCCAGTCGGACCTGTACGATATCATCATCAGGCTCTTCGCCCCGGGCCGGCAGGCCGCCACAGGCCTGAAGGGCGCCCCGGGAGAGGGCTACGACTTCAGGGGCCTGCAGATACTGCTGGCCGAAGACAACGAGCTCAACCGGCAGATCGCCTGCGAGCTGCTGGAACTGTCGGGCGCCTCAGTGGCGCTGGCAGCCAATGGCCGGCAGGCGCTGGAGATGGTGATGAACAATGAACAACACTTCGATGTGGTGCTGATGGATATCCAGATGCCTGAAATGGACGGGTTCCAGGCCACCCGGCTCATCCGGCAGGACAGCCGCTTCAACGAACTCCCGATCATTGCCCTGACCGCCCATGCCTTTGCCGAAGAGCGGCAACGTTCCCAGGAAGCAGGCATGAACGATCACGTGACCAAGCCGATCGAGCCACGGGAACTGATGGAGTCCATCTGCCGCCAGTTGCCCCACCTGCCGGGCCTGAGGGAGCAAGCCCGGAAACAGGAGCGTGAGATCGCGGAATCTGTAGCCCGACTGGAGATTCCCGGCCTCGACACAGCCGGCGGTGTACGGCGGGTGGGGGGCAAACTGCAGCTTTACCTCGATGTGCTCCGGAAATTCAGGGAGGGGCAACAGCATGCTGACGAGCGGATCGCTGCGGCACTGCAATCGGGCGATCGCCCGGGCGCAGAGCGCATTGCCCACTCCTTGAAGGGTCTGGCCGGCACCATCGGAGCAACGGAACTGCAGGAGGCGGCCCTGGCGGTCGAGCAGGAACTGCGCCGCGGATCGCAGCCGGGGGACAGCCTGGACAGGCTGGCAACAGCGCTGACGTCGATCATGGCAACCCTGGAGTCGGCCTTGGAAAAGGAAGACGCGCCTCTTCCCCCCTGCGCCACTGACCCGGCCGTCCCGGCTGACCTGGGAGCGATGCTGGAAAAACTTGAGCTGTATATTCGCGACAGCGATGTCACCGCCGTCGATCATCTGGCGGAGTGCCGCCGACATCTGTGTGCGGCCGGCGCGGCGGAGATTGTGGCCTCCCTCGAAAAAAACATCTCGCAGTACGATTTCGACCAGGCACTGACAACGCTGCACACGATGATGAAAACGCTGGAAAGCCCCCGGATCTAGGAGTAAACAACTGTGAAACAAAAGCAGGGGTTTGCACGCCATGTGCAAACCCTGCTTTTTTGTTACAAGCGGATGACCACAGACCGGTCCCGCAGCAGTTTTCTGCAGCCTAAAACAGCCTGTTGAAATTCTCAGGTTGTTCAAAAATGGGCAGATCGTCGCACCCGCAGGAAGCCCCGCGGAGGCGTAGCAGCGCTACGCCGCACAAGAGGGCTGACGAGGACGGCGGCGAGATGCCCGTTTTTCAACAACCTTCAAATGCTCTCGATGAACAGCAGGTCCGGGTCCTCCAGATACCGGGCCACCCGGCCGATGAAGCGGGCCGCGTCGACGCCGTCGGTGACGCGGTGATCGAAAGTCAGGGAGAGGTGCAGGATCTTGCGGATCGCAATCGCCCCCTGATGGACCCAGGGACGCTCCACGATTCGGCCGCAGCCGAGGATGGCCACATCGGGCCAGTTGATGATCGGCGTGGCAAAGGTGCCGCCGAAATGGCCGTAGTTGGTGATGGTAAAGCTGCTGCCGCGCAGGTCGTCCACCGCGATTGTCCGTTCACGCGCCCTGCGCCCCAGTTCCTGGATCTCGGCCGCCAGGTGGAGAATGCTCTTCTTGTCCACGTCGCGGATCACCGGTACCATCAGCCCCTCCTCGGTATCCACGGCAATGCCGAAGTGGTAGTGCCGCTTGAGCACGATCTCCTCGGCCGCATCGTCAATGGCGGCGTTCAGGCGGGGGTGTTCCCTGAGGGCGTGCTGGGCAGCCTTGATGAAGAAGGGCAGAAAGGTCAGGTGGGTGCCGCGTGACTCCACTTCGTGCTGTTCGCGCAGGCGCAACTCCCACAGGGTGGTGATGTCCACCTCCTCCATGCTGGTCACAAAGGCGGTGGCCCGCTGGGCTGCCAGCACGTTGCGGGCAATGGTGCGCCGCAGGCCGCGTAGCGGCAGCCGCTCAACCTCTCCGGCCGGCTGGTCGGCAACAGGGCGCTGCGGAGTGGCCAGCTGCTCCAGGTCTTCGGGGGTGATGCTGCCGCGCGGACCGCTGCCCCGGATCGACTGCAGATCGATACCCCGCTCGCGGGCCAGTTTGCGCACCAGCGGGGTGGCCTGCACTGCGCCGGCTGCCGGAGAGGCAGCCCGGGGGACCTCCTCGGCCTCGGGCAGGCTGCCGACGATCCCGAACGAGGGGGAGCGCTGCTGCACATTCTCCCCGGCATCGGCAATCGTCACCAGCGTCTGGCCCACAGCCACGGTTTCCCCCTCGTTGCGATGGATGCGGGCCACGATGCCGCCGTGGGGGGAGGGCACCTCTACCACCGCCTTGTCGCTTTCCACCTCGGCCAGCACTTGGTGCTCCGCCACCCGGTCCCCCTCCTTGACCAGCCAGCGCCGCAGTTCCACCTCGGCAATCCCCTCACCCAGATCGGGCAGCTTGAAATCGAAGGACATGTTCGCTCCTTGTCGCGAAAAAACCTGAAGATTGGTAGCCACAGAGGACACAGAGGTCACAGAGGGCTTCAAAGAAACCTGATTGGCACCAATCTTCCCTAAGGGTTCCCCCCTTTGAAAAAGGACCCAAGGGCCTAAAGGGGGACAGGGGGATTTGGTGTTACGCTATTAAAGGCAAATCCCCCTAAATCCCCCTTTTGCAAAGGGGGACTTTTGTGTCCTCTGACCTGTCTTCGCAATAGAGGACACACTCAAAATTCTATGCTGCCATCTTTAGCTCCTGCTGCTCAAACTGTTCAGGAGTGAGATAGCCAATCGCAGAGTGAATCCTCTTGCGGTTGTAGAAACCTTCGATGTAACGAAATATCCGGCTCTGTGCTTCTTGCCGGGTCGTGAAGGAGCAGTGGTAAATCAGTTCTCTCTTCAATGTGGAGAAAAAGGTCTCCGTAATTGCATTGTCATAGCAGCATCCGGTTCCGCTCATGCTTTGGATGCCAGCTGCTTTCCCGACCACGGCACGAAACCGTTTGCTGCAATATTGCGAACCACGATCCGTGTGAAAGATGAATCCTGGTGACGGCCGACGCCTGACTATCGCATTGGTAAGGGCAGCTATAACAAGATCATCCGTCATGCGTTTGTTCATGCTCCAGCCCACGATCCGGCGGGAGAATACATCGAGGACCACTGCCAAGTACAGCCAGCCCTGGACCGTTTCAATGTACGTTATGTCGCCGGTCCAGAGCCGATTGGGAGCGTCAGCGGAGAATTGACGCTTCACCAGATTGTCCGCTACAGGACGCTTGTGATCTGAATTCGTTGTAACCTTGAACTTCCGCGTCGTCTTGACTTTAAGGCCGTTTTCTCGCATCAGGCGCCAGATGCGGTTTTTACCGACGCGCCGCCCTAACTGCCGTAGGTTATGGGTAATCCGTTTCGCGCCATATGTTTTGTCGCTCTCTTCGAAGGCTGATTTGATCGTTGGCAACAACGCCTGGTCTTCGCGCTGCCGATTCGTTACTCGGCCGGCCGCATGGGCGTAGTACCAACTCCGAGTCACTCCCAGAACTCGGCACATCTCCTTCACCCGAATTCGGAGCGGTGCTCGGTTATGAACCCGAATAACGATGCGGATCCGTTGAGAAGATGGCCACAGCTTTTTTTAGGATTTCACGCTCCCGACGGAGTTGCTCGTTCTCTTTGCGGAGTTGCTTAAGCTCTGCTTCGGCAGATATTTGACTGGCTATAGCCGGATCCTGCTGGTCACGGTGTTTCCGGATCCATCCTTTTAAGACTCCATGCGTGATCCCGAGACTGCTTTCAACTTCGCGAATGGTGCGGTTGTCTTCCAAAACCAGCTTCACCGCTTCAGCTTTAAACTCGGCATCGTATTTTCGGTTCATTCTCATGACACACCCTCCTGGTCCGTTAGGATATAAGGTGTGTCCTCAAATGTGAAGATAGCTCACTCTGTGGCAAAAAAAGTTTTTCAGTATTTCAGCACCTCGTCCAGGGCTACCCGGATCTGTTCCACACCCGGCAGGTACCGGTCCACCAGCTTGGCCAGCGGCACCGGCACGTCCGGGGCGGCCACCCGCAGCACCGGACCCCGCAGGTGCAGGATGGCCTCCTCGGCAATGGTGGCTGCGATCTCCGCTCCCAGACCGCAGGTCTTGACCGCCTCGTGCACGATCACCACCCGCCCGGTCCTGGCGACCGAGGCCAGCACGGTTTCGCTGTCGAACGGATTCAGGGTCAGCAGGTCGATCAGATCGACATCGTAGCCTTCCACCGCCTTGCGCACCCGCTCCAGCATGCTGCCCCAGGCGATCACCGTCACAGCGCTGCCCTGCTGCACCAGCCGCGCCCGGCCGATCTCGACGGTATAATCTCCCTCCGGCACCTCCTCCTTGATCAGGCGGTAGAGCCGAGTCGGTTCCAGGAACAGCACCGGGTCGGGATCGCGCAGGGCCGCCAGCAGCAGCCCCTTGGCGGTGTACGGTCCCGAGGGGACCACCACCCGGATGCCGGGCATGTGGCAGAAGAGCGATTCGGTGCTTTCCTCGTGGAGTTCGGGAGCCTTGATCCCGCCTCCGTAGGGGGTCCGCACCACCAGCGGGCAGCTGTAGCGGCCGCGCGAACGCGCACGCAGCCGGGCGGCATGGGCAAAGAGCTGGTCCAGGGCGGGATAGATGAAGCCCATGAACTGGATCTCGGCCACCGGGCGCAGGCCGTAGGCCGCCATGCCGATGGCCGCGCCGGCAATGGCCGATTCGGACAGTGGCGTATCGATCACCCGCTCGACGCCGAAGCGCTCCAGCAGCCCCTCGGTCACCCGGAAAACGCCGCCGTCCCGCCCCACATCCTCACCCAGCAGCACCACCCGCTCGTCGTGGGCCATCTCCTGGGCCAGGGCCTGGTTGATGGCCTGCACCATGTTGAGCTGCGCCATCTCAGGCCCCCTTTCTCTGTCTAGCCTGACGCGGACTTAGCGTGGCACAGACATGATCGAACAGTTCGCCGGCCTTCGGTGGGGGGGCCGCCTCCATGATGCGCACCGCCTCGTCGATCAGCCCGATGATGAGTGCCCGGGTCCGGTCGGCATATGCCTGATCCCATAACCCGCGCGCCGCCAGGTAGCGTTCCAGCCGCGCCAGCGGATCGCGGCCGCGCCAGGCGGTCACCTCCTCCGGCGGGCGGTAGCGGGAGGCGTCGTCGGCCGTGGTATGGTCGGACATGCGGTAGGTCAGGCATTCGATGAAGGTAGGGCCGCCGCCGCTGCGGGCCTTGTCGAGCGCCTCCCACGTGGCGCGGTAAACCGCGAACAGGTCGTTGCCGTCCACCTGGATGCCGTCGAAACCATAGGCAACCGCCTTCTGCGCCAGAGTGGCGGAGGCGGTCTGTCCCTTGAGCGGGATCGAGATGGCCCACTGATTGTTCTGGCAGATGAAAACCACCGGCAGCTTCAGCACACCGGCCAGGTTGAAGCCTTCGTGAAAATCCCCCTTGGAGGTGGCGCCGTCGCCGAAATAGGCCACCGACACCGCCGGCTCCCGCCGGTAGCGGGCCGCCATGGCGGCGCCCACCGCGTGGGGGATATGGGTGCCGACCGAAACGCAGAAGGGGAAGAAATTGAGGTGTTCCGGCACGAGCTGGCCGCGTTCGTCTCCGCCCCAGTACTGGAACAACGATGCGAGCGGATAGCCGAGGGTCAGGTGAACCCCCATTTCGCGGAAGGAGGGGAAGACCCGGTCATCGGGCGTCAGGGCCAGCGCGCTGCCGACCTGGGCCGCCTCCTGCCCGAAAATCGAGGGATAGGTGCCCAATCGTCCTTCGCGCTGCAGCGCGACCGCCCGCTCGTCGAAGATACGCGCCAGCACCATCGCCTCGTAGCCGCGCCGCAGCTCGGCATCCGACAGGGGGGGCATGAGAGCCTGGTCGGCCTGGCCGTTCTCGTCGAGGATCTCCAGGCGCTTGATACTGAATGTTTCCAGAATCGTCTCCGGCATGGTTTCAGCTCGCTTCCGCTCTATTGATATAACCCGCGTGGAGAGTTTAAACGTCCCTAATGCCGTTGTCAACGAAGTGGCGTCACCATCCGGAATCCGGTGATAATTGGCCTCGCACCACTCCTGCCGGTAGTGCTATACTTTGGCAGAGAAAATCCTGGACAGGTCGACAAGGGGGGGAATCATGCCGCACCGCATACTGATACTGCTGCTGTGCCTGATGGCGTGCCGGCCGGCCGCTGCCGGCGAAATCAGGAATCTGGCTGACTGC
Organism: Geobacter sp. SVR; assembly: GCF_016865365.1. NCBI lineage: Bacteria > Pseudomonadati > Thermodesulfobacteriota > Desulfuromonadia > Geobacterales > Geobacteraceae > Geobacter > Geobacter sp. SVR. The sequence continues at coordinate 322,773 of NZ_AP024469.1, read as the reverse complement.
ACCACCCGCCTTTTCCGGGAGATCGGCAAGAGCGGAAAATGGACCGGCAAAACGCCGGCGGGCTGCCCGCGAGTCAGCGTCGAGCAGCGACCCGAGGGGCTGTTCATTACTGCCTGGTCCATCGAGCCGATCGATGGAGGCTGGACCAGAACCGCCTTTTCCGGTGCCATGGGACTGGCCGAACTTTCCTCGAAAAAGGAGCTGAATGCCGCCAGCAGCGACATCGCAGCCCGTGCCGCCCGACTGGAACGTTGCCTGGATTCCATCACAACCGTCAACGATCCGCTGGAATGCCGGGACCGGGCGGTCAAGAACTATCTGGCGGGGGAGATCACCGGCACTGAAACCACCCGGCTGGTCTGGCTGGAGGACAACGGCCGCCACGCCGTGCTCGAATATGCCTTCGGGACCGCCTCGGTCACACCGACACCGCCGGTGGACCTGTTCAGCGGCACTCCGCTGCTGCCGGGGGTGATTATCGACCTGCACCGGGCGGGACGCAAGCGCTAGCATCCCGCTTCAGCGGCAGAGGATCAGGGAGTTCGCCGGGCAGAGGTATCCAAAATTTTTGATCCTGTTCGCCCTGTACATCCCTGGTAAGCTCTTTTTGCAGTACACTGTTTCCGCCACTTTCTACCGAGGTATTTCACATCCATGGAACTGCTCAGGAACCATTCACTCAGGCCGTACAACACCCTCAACGTCGATGCGACGGCCCGCTATTTCGCCCGTATCCGGCACGTCGACCAGATCGGCCAAGCCCTGGCCGCGGCCCCGGAGGCCGAACGGATACTAGTGCTGGGCGGGGGCAGCAACGTCGTGTTCAGATCGGATTTCTCAGGGCTGGTGCTGAAGAACGAGATCCGCGGGATCAGGATCGTGCGCAGCGACGATGCGCATGTCTGGATCGAGAGTCGGGGCGGAGAGGAATGGCAGGACCTGGTCGATTTCAGCCTGGAGCATGACCTGGGGGGGCTGGAGAATCTGACACGGATACCCGGCTCGGTGGGGGCAGCCCCGGTCCAGAACATCGGTGCCTACGGCGTGGAAATCAAGGATCTTCTGGAATCGGTGGAGGCGGTCGATATCCGCTCCGGCCAGGTGCGGACCTTCAGCAACAGCGAGTGCCGTTTCGGTTATCGCGACAGTATTTTCAAGCACGAGCTGAAAGGACTCTTTTTTGTAACCGGCATCGTGATCAGACTGGCCAGGCAGCCGGAGTATCATATCGAATACGGCGACATCCGCAAAAAACTGGAAGAGTATGGAGATCAGCCGCTGTCGCCCCGGCTGCTGGAGCGCGCCATTTCCGAGATCAGGGCCGTCAAGCTGCCGGATCCTCGGGAGCTCGGAAACTGCGGCAGCTTTTTCAAAAACTGCATTGTGACCCCAGACGATTTCGAACGCCTGCGCACCAGCTACCCGGCTCTGCCCTTCTTCAGGGAGCACACGGGGCAGATCAAGATACCCTCGGCCTGGCTGATCGAGCAGTGCGGCTGGAAGGGCTGGCGCAGCGGCGATGCGGCGGTCTATCCCCAGCACGCCCTGATCCTGGTCAATTACGGAGCCGCCGACGGCGAACAGATCTATGACCTGTCGGAACGGATCATCGCCAGCGTCAGAGACACATTCGGACTGGTCCTGGAGCGGGAGGCCCAGATCATATAACATGATTCCTGAATCCAATTCCTGAATCCGTGACGCCTTCCAGCCTGCACTCGCTACCCGTGCCTCTGCTCTTACGTTTCCGGCATGAGAAGCATTTCCTCGTAGGTGGGGCGGCATTGACGGCATGAAACGGAGCCGGCGACGATGGAGCCCCGGCACGACGCTCATTCCGGCTTCCATTCATCACGGATTCAGGAATTATCGGTAAGGAAGCGGATCGGAGAAGGCGGCATGGCCCAAATACGGATCACAAGCACGGCCGAACAGACGCCGGCAGACTTCATGCTGGGCGAGCGGATCATACGGGTACGTACGGTGGTTGACCGCTGGTTTGGCGAGGACCACGCCTACTTTAAGGTGATCACGGAAGATGGCACGATCTACATCCTGCGGCACGACCTGGAACTGGATCAATGGGAGTTAACCCTGATGGACGGTCTGGTGGCAAAGCGCTAGCGACCCGCTTCGCGACATCCTGCACTTGATTTCTGCAGAACCTGACCGATGAGAATACCAGAGCAGTGCAGCCGACCTGTCGCGGGGACAGCCATGAAGATATTCAGAAACCTCAACCTGCAGGATGAAACCCGGTACGCCCTCCGCATTCTGCTTATCATGCTGATAATCCCTGCGGTAATCTTTGTTCTCGATCTGGTGCTGGGAAAACGCATGCAGACCGAGGAACAGAACCCTGCGCCGGAAAAACGGATCATCGTGACCAAGAGCGAGGAACCGGCAGCGCCGCCGCCGAAGATGTCGCCACAGGTTGCCGCCTCCGTCCGGGAAGCGATCAGTCAAGGCAATTACTCCACCGCCTACCTCGAACTCGGCCGGATCCCTAAGGATTCCCCGGAATACCGGGAACTGCGCGAACAACTGGTTGCGGAACGGAAAAAGCAGCGTCCCGGCCTGAGAAAAGAGGCCGCCGTGGCGCAGGGTCCCCTGCGATACTACGATGAAACCACACCCCGCGACCGGTCAACGGCGTGGGTCTTCGCCTATTTCAGTGAGCAGGCAGGTGCCTTCTGGCCCCGGTTCTGCATTCAGGTGGCACCGGACAAGCGGCTGGCGATCACTGCCTTCAGAATCCTTGCCGACGGCAAAACGTTCGATATTCCGGCTGCAGAGCTGCATTCCGAAAAAATCCGGGACACATGGGCCCAGTGGTATGACGCGCCGCTCGACAGCCACACCTATAATGCCATTCTCGCGCTGATCAAGGCCCGCAAGGCCAGCCTGCTCGGCTACGTGTCCCAGTCGATTGCATACCGCCGTGACATCGGCGAGGCCGAGAAAAAGGGGCTGGAACGGATCATGGAAGCCTACGTAGCCGTGGGAGGCACCCTGGGATTCGTCGGCCACGGGGAAAGCAAAGGCTCCGGCAAGCGATAGCATCCCGCCGGCTGCTGATAAGCCGTCAACGGGTGCCGGCGGGCGTTGCATCATGCTCGGCTGCGGCCGTCCCACCCTTTTTCTCCTCCGCTTTTCCTTCCTCCAGCGAGTCTGCCGTCCATCCCCCTCCCAGAGCCTTGATCAGCGACACGGCAGCTGCCATACGCCGTCCCTGGATCTGGATCGCCGTCGTACGATTGGTCAACTCGGCCGTCTGCGCGCTGATCACGTTCAGATAAGCCACCACCCCCGCCTTATATTGATTCAGGGTTACCGCTACCGTCTTACTGGCCGCATCCACCGCCTCATCCTGAGTACGGTGCTCTTCCTCCAGAATCCTTGCCGCCGACAGATTATCCTCCACTTCCTTGAAACCGGTCAGCACGGTCTGGCGGTAGGAGGCCACGGTAGCGTCATAGGCGGCCCGGGCCTGCTCGTTCTGAGCTCCCCTCAGCCCTCCGTCGTAAATGGTCTGCGAAATGGCAGGTCCCACCGACCAGAACCGGCTGGGCCACGCCAGCCATCTGGCCAGGCTGGTGGCCTCCAAACCGGCAGTAGCGCTCAATTTGACGGTTGGAAACCAGGCTGCCTTGACCACCCCGATCTGTGCATTGGCCGCTGCCATGCGGCGTTCGGCCCCGGCGACATCGGGCCGCCGTTCGAGCAGTTCCGAGGGCAGGCCGATCGGAATCTGCGGCGGCAGTCCGCCCAGCGGCGCAAAGGCCAGGGAAAATCGTGCGGCAGGTTTGCCGATCAGGAGCGCTATGGCATGCTCCAACTGGGCCCGCTGCACTCCCAGGTCGATCAGCTGGGCCTGGGTGCTCTTGAGTTGGGTCTCTGCCTGGAGCACGTCCAACTTGGCCACGATACCGGCGGCATAACGGTTGCGTGTCAACTCAAGCGTCTTTTGATAATTGGAGACGGTCTCCTCCAGGAACTGCTTCTGGGCATCCAGCGTTCGCACCTGCCAATAATCCAGCGCCAGTTCGGCCTGCGCGCTCAGTCTGATCGCGGCCAGGTCGGCTCCACTGGCCTGGGCATTGGCACGGCTCGCCTCCACGCCGCGCCGGATGCGCCCCCAGATATCCGCCTCCCAGGAGAGGTCCGCCGGCAGGAGGTATTCGGTGGTGGGGGAGGGTTGTATGCCGCCGACAGTCCCCTGGCGCTGGCCGTAGTTAACGGATGCACCGACGCTGAGGGTCGGGAAGAGACCCGACCGGGCCGACTGCACCAGGGCGCGGGCCTGCCTGAACTGGGCCTCAGCCACGGCAATATCGAGGTTGGCGCCGGCCACCTGTTCCTCCAGCCCGTTCAGGACCGGATCGTTGAACAACTCCCACCACTTCTCGTTCAACACACCGCCCGGTTCGGCCACCTTCCACCCCTGCAGTTCCTTGTAGGCGGGCGGCTCATCCACGGTGGGCCTGACATAGTCCGGCCCCACCGCGCAGCCCCCCAGCAGCATCAGGCCGAAAGCCAGCAGGCCACATGATTTTCCAGCATTCAGATAATTCATAGCTTTTCTCCCAAACCAAAACAAAACCTCTGCCACAGAGGACACAGAGAGCACAGAGAACGTCAAAAGCAGGTCACGGGGATGAATAGAAAATCAAACTGCTCAGTTGAACCTTGCAGGTTTGCATCCTGTTTATCATTTCATCCCTGTAAATTTGTTTCTGCTTTTCCCCTGTGTTCTTGGCAAATGATTTTAAACTTCATTCGGCAATTGTTTTCGGCCTTTTTCCCCGCTTGCGCTCCAGCCACAGCCTGAAACGGTCCATGTAGAGATACACTACCGGTGTGGTATAGAGCGTCATCATCTGGCTGAAGATCAAGCCGCCCACAATGGAAATACCGAGCGGCCGGCGCAGTTCCCCCCCCACCCCGATTCCCAGCGCCAACGGCACCGCGCCCAACAGCGCCGCCATGGTGGTCATCATGATCGGCCGGAAACGGAGCAGACAGGCCTGGTAAATCGCCTCCTCGGGGGGTTTTCCCTCGTTGCGTTCCGCCACGATGGCGAAGTCGACCATCATGATGCCGTTCTTCTTGACGATGCCGATCAGCAGGATCACGCCAATGATGGCGATCAGGCTCAGATCGGCCCTGAACAGCATCAGGGCCGCCACTGCGCCGACCCCTGCCGAAGGAAGGGTGGAAAGGATCGTGATCGGGTGGATGTAGCTTTCATACAACACCCCCAGCACGATGTAGACCGTGATCAGCGCCGCCACGATCAGCAGCGGCTGATTCCTGAGCGAGGCCTGGAAAGCCTGGGCCGTGCCCTGGAAACTGCCCCGGATGGTACCGGGCATCCCCAGCTCGCGGGCGGCCCCCTCGATGAACCTGACCGCTTCCCCCAGAGCCACGCCGGATGCCAGATTGAAGGAGAGCGTCACCGCCGGGAACTGCCCCTGGTGGTTGACCGCCAGGGGGGTGGCGGTCGGCTCGAAACGGGTGAACGTGGAGAGCGGCACCAATGTGCCGCTGGTGGAAGCGACATAGATATCCCGCAATGTCTCGGGGTTCTGCCAGAAGGCCTGATCGACCTCCATCACCACATGATACTGGTTCAGCAGCGTGTAGGAGACTGAAACCTGGCGCTGGCCGAAAGCATCGTAGAGGGCGTTGTCGATCGCCTGGGTGGTGATCCCCAGCCGGCTGGCAGTTTGGCGGTCGATCACCAGATCCGCCTGCCTGCCCCTGTCCTGCAGATCGCTGTTCAGGTCGGCCAGTTGGGGGATGGTGCGCAATTTCTGGAGCAGCCGCTGCGACCAGCTGTTGAGTTCGTTCAGATCGTTACCCTGCAGGGTGTACTGATACAACGCGTTGCTGCTCCTGCCCCCCACCCGCAGGTCCTGCACCGGCTGAAGAAAGGTCGGGGCGCCCGGCACACCCATCAGTTTCCGCCGCAGCCGGCGGATCACGTCGTTGGCGCTGGCGGTGCGTTGATCGAACGACTTCAATGAGATGAACATCCGTCCGGTATTGGTGGTGGAACCGCCACCGCCGCCGCCACCGGTGAAACCGGTCACGTACTCCACATCAGGGTCTTCCTTGATGATGGCCACAATCCGCGCAAGTTTCTGCTCCATGGCCTGAAAGGAGGTATCCTGGGCCGCCTGGATATTGCCGGAGATCCGGCCGGTATCCTGCTCGGGAAAGAAGCCCTTGGGCACCACGCGGAACAGGTACAGGTTGAAGCCCAGCGTCACCAGCAGCACGATCAGCATCAGGCGCGCATGGGCCAGAGCCCAGGCCAGACTGACCTCGTAGCCCCGGTGCAGCCAGTCGAACATCGCCTCGCTGGCCCGGTAAAACGGACCGTGCCTGCGTGGACCTTCCGGCTTGAGGATGGTGGCACACATCATGGGTGTCACGGTCAGGGAAACCAGCAACGAAACCATGATGGCGGCCGAAAGCACGACGGCGAATTCCCTGAACAGGCGGCCCACGATGCCCCCCATCAGCAGGATCGGAATGAATACCGCCACCAGAGAAACGCTCATGGACAGTACCGTGAAGGCGATCTCCTTCGAGCCGGACAGGGCCGCCCGAAAGGGGGACTGTCCCATCTCGCGGTAGCGGGTGATGTTCTCCAGCACGACAATGGCATCGTCCACCACAAAACCGGTGGCAATGGTCAGCGCCATCAGCGACAGGTTATCCAAAGAATAGCCGCACAGGTACATCACCGCAAAAGTGCCGATGATCGAAACCGTCACGGCCACGGCCGGTATCAGCGTAGCGCGCGCATTGCGCAGAAACCAGAATACCACCAGGACCACCAGCAGACCCGATAGGATCAGGGATACTTCCACATCATGCAGCGATCCCCTGATGGAGGGGGTGCGGTCCAGCACCACCGATAGCTTGATGGCCCCCGGCAGGGCCCCCTCCAGTTGCGGCAGCAGGCTGCGCACATTGTCCACCGTCTCGATGATGTTGGCCCCCGGCTGGCGGAAGATGATCACCATCACGGCCGGCTTGCCGTTGACCAGACCGGTGGAGCGCAGGTCCTCCACCGAATCCTGCACCGTGGCCACATCCTTGAGCTGCAAAGCAGCGCCGTTTTTATAGGAAATTACCAGCGGCAGGTAGTCCTCGGCCTTGCGCAACTGGTCGTTGGTACGCAGCTCCCAGTTGGAATCACCCCGAGTGAGCTCTCCCTTGGGACGGTTGACATTGGTGTTGGACAGCACGCTGCGCACGCTTTCCAGGCTGACGCCGTACTTGCTGAGCGCCAGCGGGTTCAGTTCCACCCGCACCGCCGGCAGTGAGCTGCCCCCCACGAAGACCTGGCCGACCCCCTTCACCTGGGACAGCTTCTGCTGCAGGATCGACGAGGCGGCATCGTACATGCGGGGCTTGCTCATGGTATCGGAGGTCAGCGCCAGGATCAGGATCGGGGCGTCCGCCGGGTTGACCTTGCGGTAGGTCGGATTGCTGGGCAGATTGGAGGGCAGATCGCCGCGGGCCGCGTTGATGGCGGCCTGGACATCCCGCGCCGCGCCGTTGATATCGCGGGAGAGGTCGAACTGCATGGTGATGCTGGTGGAGCCGCGAGTGCTGGTGGAGGTCATCTCGGTCACCCCGGCGATGCGCCCGAACTGACGCTCCAGGGGCGCCGCCACCGAGGTGGACATGGTGGCCGGATCGGCGCCGGGCAGCGAGGCCGAGACCGAGATGGTCGGGAAATCGACCTGCGGCAACGGCGACACCGGCAGCAGCCGGAAGGCGATCAAGCCGGCCAGCACAACCCCCAGGGTCAGCAGGGTCGTGGCCACCGGGCGCTTTATGAAGGGTGCGGAGATGTTCATGGGATAGGGGTACTGGCTTCCGCAGCTTCAAGTGGCCTCTTCTTCCTGCGCCGGGTGACGCGGTCGAAGGCCAGGTAGATTACCGGCGTGGTGTAGAGGGTCAGGATCTGGCTGATGATCAGTCCCCCCACGATCGAGATCCCCAAGGGCCGCCGCAGCTCGGAACCGACACCCTGTCCCAGGGCCATGGGCAGGGCACCCAGCAGGGCGGCCATGGTGGTCATCATGATCGGCCGGAAACGGAGCAGGCAGGCCTGGTAGATGGCCTCCTCCGGGCTTTTGCCTTCGTTGCGCTCGGCATCCAGCGCAAAGTCCACCATCATGATGCCGTTCTTCTTGACGATGCCGATCAGCAGGATGATGCCGATGATGGCGATCACACTCAGGTCGGTGCCGCAGATCATCAGCGAGAGTACCGCACCGACCCCGGCCGACGGCAGGGTGGAGAGGATAGTGACCGGGTGGATGTAGCTCTCGTACAGCACCCCCAGCACGATATAGACCGTGATCAGGGCCGCCAGAATCAGCAGCGGCTGATTGGAGAGCGAGGCCTTGAAGGCCTGGGCCGTGCCCTGGAAACTGCCCCGGATGCTGGGGGGCAGTCCGAGGCTGTGAGCGGCCTCCTCGATGGCCGCCACAGCCCCTCCCAGTGAGACGCCGGGTGCCAGGTTGAATGAGGTGGTCACGGCCGGGAACTGCCCTTGGCGGTTGATCACCAGCGGCCCGGTGGATTCGCTGGCCCGCACGATGGTTCCCAGCGGGATGGTGCTGCCGGTGGAGCTGCGCAGATACACCGACCGCAGCCCGTCAGGCCCGTCCCGGAAGGGGGGCTGGACGGACAACACCACCCGGTATTGGTTCAATTCGGTAAAAATGGTCGATATCTGGCGCTGGCCAAAGGCATTGTAGAGGGCATCGTCGATGTTCTGGGGAGAGATGCCGAAGCGGGCTGCCGTGGCCCGGTCGATATCGAGAGCGAGCCGCAAACCCTGATCCTGCTGATCGCTGCTGACATCCCGCAGTTCCGGCCTGGCCTTCATCGCCTCCACCACCTTGGGGGCCAGAAGCTTCAGTTCCTCGGTGTTGGGATCTTCCAGGGTGTATTGGTACTGGGTCCGGGCGACACGTGCATCCACGGTCAGGTCCTGCACCGGCTGCATGAACAGGCTTATCCCCCCCACTTTGGCCAGTTCCGGCTGCAGCCGCAGGATGATCTGGCTGGCAGAGGCATCGCGCTGCGCCAGAGGTTTCAGATTGATCAGGATCCGGCCGCTATTGAGCGTCGTATTGACCCCGTCCACGCCGATGAAGGAGGAAAGGCTCTCCACGGCCGGGTCTTTCAGGATCACCCGTGCCAGTTCCTGCTGCCGCTCGGCCATGGCCGGAAAGGAGATCGACTGGGGGGCCTCGGAAATGCCCTGGATGGCGCCGGTGTCCTGGGTGGGGAAGAAGCCTTTGGGCACGATCACGTACAATACGACGGTCAGCACCAGGGTGGCGCCCGCCACCACCAACGTGGCGGTCTGGTGTTTCAGCACCCACTGCAGGGTGCGGCCGTAGGCCGCGATGATCCGGTCGAAGAAGCGGCCCGAGGCATGGTAAAACCAGCCCTGGCGCTCTTCAGGCACATGCTTGAGCAGCCGGGCGCACATCATCGGGGTCAGGGTCAGGGAAACCACTGCCGAAATCAGAATCGTGACCCCCAGCGTGACGGCGAATTCGCGGAATAGACGGCCGACCACGTCCCCCATGAACAGCAGCGGGATCAGGACAGCGATCAGCGAAACGGTCAGCGACAGGATGGTGAAGCCAATCTGCTGGGCCCCTTTGAGGGCCGCCTGGAGCGGATTTTCCCCCTCCTCCACGTAGCGGGCAATGTTCTCGATCATGACGATGGCGTCATCCACCACAAAACCGGTGGAAATGGTCAGGGCCATCAGGGTCAGGTTGTTCAGGCTGAAACCGAGCAGGTACATGACGCCGAAGGTGCCTACCAGCGACAGGGGCACTGCCACGCTCGGGATGGTCGTGGCAGGGACATTGCGCAGGAACAGGAAGATCACCAGCACCACCAGGCCGATTGCAAGCAGCAGTTCATGCTGCACGTCGGTAACCGAGGCGCGGATGGTGGTGGTACGGTCGGTCAGCACCGTGACCTTGACCGCAGCCGGCAACGACGCCTGCAACTGCGGCATCAACTGCTTGATGCGATCCACCACCTCGATCACGTTGGCGCCCGGCTGTCGCTGGATGTTGAGCACCACCGCCGGGGAGGCGTTCATCCAGGCGGCCTGGTACTGGTTCTCGGCATCGTCCAGTACCTCGGCCACATCGGACAGGTGTATGGCTGCCCCGTTTTTGTAAGCGATCACCAGCGGCCGGAAATCCTTGCTGGAGTAAAGCTGGTCGTTGGCGCCGATGATGTAGGCCTGGCGCGGGCCGTCAAAGCCCCCCTTGGCTTGGTTGACGTTGGCGGCGGCAATGGCGCTGCGCAGATCCTCCATGGCCAGGCCGTAGGAGGCCAGGGCGGTCGGATTGGCGTGGATACGGACCGCAGGGCGTTGTCCGCCGCTGATGCTGACCAGGCCGACACCCGGCAGCTGGGAGATCTTCTGGGCCAGGCGGGTATCGGCCAGGTCCTCCACCTTGGGCAGCGGCATGGATTCCGAGGTCAGGGCCAGGGTCATGATCGGCGTATCGGCCGGATTGACCTTGCTGTACACCGGAGGGGTGGGCAAGTCGCGGGGCAGGAAGGTAAATCCCGCATTGATGGCAGCCTGCACCTGCTGCTCGGCAACATCCAGGCTGAGTTCCAGGCTGAACTGCAGCGTGATCACCGAACAGCCGTTGGAACTGGTGGAAGTCATCTGGGTCAGCCCCGGCATCTGGCCGAACTGCCGCTCCAGGGGGGCAGTGATCGAGGTAGCCACAACATCCGGGCTGGCACCGGGGTAGAAGGTGCGCACCTGGATGGTGGGATAGTCCACCTGGGGCAGGGCCGACACCGGCAGCTGCTTGTAAGCCACGGCCCCGGCCAGCAGGATGGCGATCATCAGCAGGGTGGTGGCCACCGGGCGCAGGATGAAAATGCGGGAGATGTTCATGAAGTGTCCTGAAGATTACATTCGGAATACAGAAAACGGTGTATGTACCACGGAGGACACAGAGGACACGGAGGAGAAGCGAAGCGGCACAAACAGTGGGAACAGCTTTCGGCCTTACATCTCCCTGCGGGGATTCATCCGGTCACTGGAGGCACAGAGCATCACGGATTCAGGTCTGAGCTCATTCTCAGTTTTCGATCGTGCCTTCCCTCCGTGTCCTCTGTGTCCCCCGTGGGGACAGCTCGTGGCGTCAGGGTTTTGGCCGGTGCTGGCCGTCAGTCTGGTTCTGCCCCGATGGTTGCGTCCGCCCGCGCTGGCCCGGCTCCCTAACCTCCACCTTGCTCCCCTCCCGCAGGCGTTCGGCCCCTTCCACCACCACCCGCTCTCCCGGCTGCAAGCCGCCGGTAACGACGATATCTTCGCCATGGACAACCCCCACCGTGACCGGACGGATGGTGACGGTCCGATCGGGCTTCAGCAGATAAACGAAGGTGCCTTGGGAGCCGCGCTGGATGGCGGCAGCCGGGACCACAATCGCATCCTTGAGGGTCTCTACCAGCAATCGCGCATTGACGAACTGATTGGGAAAGAGTTCGTTGTTGAGGTTGGGAAAGAGCGCCTTGAGCTTGACCGTACCGGTGGTGGGATCGATCTGGTTGTCCAGCGTCAGGAGCGTCCCGCTGGCCAGCCGCTGCTTCTGCTCGCGGTCGTAGGCATCCACTGCCAGGCGGGTACCGGTTTTAAGCTTGGCCTGGACTTTGGGCAGATTGTCTTCGGGGATCGGAAAGACCACGGTGCTTGGCTGGAGCTGGTTGATGACCACCAAGCCATTGGCATCGGCAGCATGCACGATGTTGCCGGCATCCACCAGACGCAGGCCGACCCGTCCGCCGACCGGCGCCGTGATGCGGCTGTAAACCAGCTGCAACCGCGCATTATCGATCAGTCCCTGATCGGACTTGACCGCCCCTTCCAACTGGCGCACCAGGGCCTCCTGGGTATCGTACTGCTGCTTGGGTATCGAATCCTGCTGCCAGAGCAGTTTGTAGCGCTGCAAATCGAGACGGGCATTGTTCAATTGCTCCCGGTCGCGGGCCATCTGCCCCTCGGCCTGGGTCAACTGCACTTGGAAAGGTCGGGGATCTATCAGGGCCAGCAGCTCTCCCTTGCTGACATTTTGCCCCTCCCGGAAGCGGACCTCCATCAACTGTCCATCCACACGGGTCCTGACGGTAACGCTGTTGTTGGGGGTGACCGAACCGAGACCGTTGATATAGACTCCCACGTCACTGGTGCGGGCAGCGACCGCCACCACCGGCGTGATCTGCGGTGCCCCTTTGGCCCCGCCCGGCGCACTGCCGGCTGCACCCGGCTTTGCTGCCGGCTGGCGGCTGTAGTAGATGTAACCGCCAATGCCGAGTGCCACGATGGCCGCGATGACGATCCAGGTACCTTTTTTCGGGCGGCGCCGCTCAACGGCGGGCAATTGCTTTTCGGGCGGGTTCTGCTCTTCAGTCGGCATCATGACGGCACCACCCCGCATACTACGGCTGGTGACCGGGTGAAGGGGGAAAAATGGCTACGGTGTAAATAGGGAAACACTCCTGCCTCCGCAAAAAGGAATTCGGGCTGCGCTCATGAAAATTGAATTATAGCATGTTTCGAAACGGGAAAATCCCCGCCGAGGAAATCACGGCCCGTCAGGTGGGCGCTGCGCCTTTCGTTCGGCGATGATTTTCTGGAATTTTTCGCGCTGGTCAGGCCTCAGGATAGCGTTGATGCGACCCTGTCCCTGTTCAAGCCGGGCTTGGACCTGGGGCTGGGACAGCCGGCGGATCTGCCTGATGGCGGCATAGTCCTCATGGACAATGGCACGCACCTGTTCCTGCTGCTGGCTGTCCAGATCGAGCTTCTTCGTGAGACGCCGCACGATCTCGTCCTCTTTGGCCTGGGGGCTCTTTCTGTCGAGCGATTGGCGCCGCCCGCATTCCACCGAATACGTCAGAAAGGAGCCGCTGGCAGCCCCGAGCAGAAAAACCAGCAGTATTCCGAGTATCGCCTTAATATTTTTCATGTCATTCCTCCGCCAGGACGACCCGGTAGATACCCTCTTCCTGGGCTACCGTAATGGCTGCAAACGGGTCTTCGGTACGGACCGGATTAAAGGCCAGGCTGCAGGCGATGCTGATGGCGGCCGTGACCGCAAAGGCGGGCATTGTCCGCCAGACCAGCATCTGCCATGGTCGCCTCTGTGTCCGGCGCTCGGCAAGGCGGGCCATCAGTCTGGTTTCGAAGTGCGCCTCCCGGGCTGACGTATCGGGGCGCTCGCTGCGTGCCGCAGCAAAGAGACGATCCAGTGTGTCATCAGCATTATCGCGCATCGCTTGCCTCCAGTATCTTTTTCAGGGCCTGCCGCGCCCGGTGGGCGCGAACCTTGACATTTGCCTCGCTCCAGCCGGTCAGATCGGCAGTTTCCCTGACCGTTTTTTCCTCAAGTTCCATCAGCGTAATCACCAAGCGTTCGTCCGGTTTGAGCCGTGCCATGGCCCATGCCAGCAGTTCCCGCAGCTCCCGTGACTCGCTGCGCGCCTCTGCCGCACGGTCCCTGATCTCATAGGCCAGATCGTCCAGGGCACGGTGGTGCTTCTCATGGCGCCGGCTGCGCAGAGCATCATAGCAGACGCGGACTGTAATCCGTGTCAGCCAGTGTTCGAACGGAGCAGTGTGGCGGAACTTTCCCAAGTTCTCGAAGGCCTTGATGAAAACCTCCTGGCTGATGTCCTCCAGTTCGTCGTGATCACGGGCAAAACGCGCTGCCAACCCGAACACCCGTCGTTTATACCGGGTCACGAGTTGGGCGAACGCCTCATCATCGCCGGCCAGCACGGCTTTGATGAGGCGTTCATCGGAATGTTCCAGCAGGCTTGAATCCATGAACGGTAGTTATTTCCCCTGACCTTGTGGCGCATCGGCGCAATTTCCACGACCCCACTGTTTCCGGTCATGCTTCGGAACCTGTTTGGCCTGAAGCTCCTTGAATTTCTGCACCTGGTCCGGTGTAAGCACCTTGCGAATCTCCTGGGCAATGCGGGCACGTTCCACCGCCAGATCGGCCTGAATTGCGGCGACCTTGGCGGACTGGGCACGAATGGCGGCTTCATCGAAGGTCTCACCATGGATCAGCGAGCGCATGGTACCGCGTTCGGTCCTGAGCTGTTTTGCAAGCGGTCCCATCTGTGGTCTTTCCTTGCTGAAAATATCCTTGATCTGCTGTTGCTGTTGTTGGGACAGACCCAGGTCCCTGGCCATTTTTTTCAGATGGTGGGGAGCGGGAACCGGACCGTCGTTGCCCATATAGGCGTGTGACAGAGCCGGCGACAGACCGATCGCCGCGACGATTGCGGCACAGGCGGCCAGGTTCTTGATGACTGATCTCATGGTGTTCCTCCTTGGATTATTGAACATCGTACCAAGGGAGACGACATCTCCATGCCAAAGGTTACATACAAATATTACGGGATTAATTTTAGTCGGTTTGGTCACTGCTCCCTGTCATTCAAAAGCGGGTTGTCTCCGGTGTCCCAGGCACAGTGGAAAGCAGCTGATTTTCTTTCTGTAATTGTAGTACCCAAGGAGAGGGAAGCAAAGGATGAAACGGGAGGCTTGCTGAAGGATCGGGGACGGGGGCGTAGTCCGGGCGGCTTGCTGCCGTGCCATACCACGCCCCCTCACATGATGCTTATGGCACCGGAACATAGGTGCCGCTGCCGGTCGTGTCGGCCTCTACAGAAGAGCTGCCGTTGCCGAGAAAGGTCAGGCGGGCCTTGGTACCGTTGCTGCCGGTAAAGCGCAACTGCCCGGATGCCGGCGTGGCATCGATTACGGATGCCTGCAGGGGGGTAACGGTGCTGATGACCACGAAGCCGTAATTCGGATCATAATAGGTGCCGGTCACGGTAAGCGAGACGCCGTTCATGGTCAGGGTAAAGTCCCTGAGCCAATAGGTAAGTCCCGAGATGTTGTCGGCGAGCACAAGCGTGGCAGTTACTATCTCGGTCGTACCGCTGAAACTGTAGCTCATGGTGCCGGACATGCCGGCCGACCTGCTGCCGGCGGTGCTGCTCAGGTTATTCATGCTGATGGTAAGGCTGCTGAATGATTCCGTCGACTGATTGTACTGGCCCATAAAGCTCATGCTGCCGGAAAGGGTGGTTGTCGAGCTGCTGTTGGCGCGGAAGTGGGAGTAGCTGACCGTCCCGCTGCAGGCGCCCGTAGATTGTTCTACGCTGACGGAATAGCTGTAGGTTCCGGAGTAACCGTTGACGGTATTCTGGACCATTGCAGCAACGGCCTTGCCCGATGCCTTGGGTGCCTCGAATAGGGCGGCCACGCTTTTGTGCAATATGACTGCGGTTTCCTGCACCAGCAGCGTCCGTTCGCTGCTGTCGCCGGTTTCCTTGGCAAGCCCGGTGGCAGCGGAAGCCATCTGACTGCCGCTGAAGGCGTCCGCTGACAGGGCCTTGGCATTCGAGGTGGTCACGGTTGCCTGGGTCGTTATGCCTTTGTATGCCGTGATTTCTCCGCCACTACCGCCGCAGCCGGCCAGCAGAACCAGAAATGAAAGACTTGCTGTCAGCAGCGCGCCGATGATCTTGCTCATGAAAAGCCTCCTGAAACGAATATAAATACCTGCATCACTTATGACAAAATAATGGGAAATCTTAAATAAATATCTTTGGCCGCAAAGTCAAGCGAAACAGCTATCCTTCAACGAGGCGGAAACCTTACGGCAGGTCAACGACCGTTTCGACTGCCAGCGTATTCACGTCGGCGGCCGTTACTGAGCGGTTCGCAATGGAATAGATGTCGTTGCCGATAATAACCGACCTGATTACTGTGTCAGGAAAACCGTTGATCGTTTTCGCCTGAATGACGCCGCGTTGTGCAATGCCGCTGTTGTCCACCGTGAATACCCTAAGCCCGGATGTAAGGGTGGGAATTGATTGGAAATACGGGATTGCGAGAACCCCGAAGGTATTGTAATAGAGAAAAGCGTGGTAGTCATAGGCCGCACTGGACCAGCCCTGGCCCAATTCATAATCACCGATGAGCGTGGGTGTAGCCAGGTCCGTCACATCAAAAAGCTGGAGTTTATTGCCAGTAACCTGTCCGGCAGCGTCTGCAGATTGGCCGATGGTGAGAAGGCGGTTGTTGTCCGCACCGATCGGGTGGATGTACGTCGCAAAGCCGTTGACTACGATTTCTCCGGCAACCTTCGGCTTGGTGGGGTCGCTCAAATCCAGGGTGAAGAGGGGGTCGGTTCTGCGGAAGGTCACCATATAACCGCGTGAACGGTCAAAGCGCATGGAGTAGATTCTTTCTCCGGGTGCGAGACCACTGATCCTGCCCGTTTCTACGAGCGATCCATCCCGCTCTCCCAGGATAGCCAACTGATTGCTGATCCCCTCTCCAACCCAGCCGCCGCGAGTGGTGCCTATCCGCAGATAGCCGTTGTATTCCCCCATGCTGAACTGGTTGTTGAGCCATCCGTTGACGCTGCCGCTTCCCCGATAGAGCGGTTTTCCTGCTGTCCCGGGCAGTGCGAACTTGTGGAGCGCAATCATTGGCTCCGGGTTGCCCGGCGGCTGTTCGGCAGAGGCGATAGGATTAATCCAGAGCCATCCATTACCCGATGCCAGGTAGAGGCTGTCCGGTGACATGTACAGCGTGCACCATGAACTGAGGACACCCGAACTTTCGACTGCCGCGGATGAAGAAGATTCGTCAATGGTAAAAACAAGGGAGAGATCGGCACCGTTGCCCGATTCCGGAATAGAAACATTCGTGTAGTCGACACCCGGCAGTTTTTGAGATGAGCCAGCTACTCCTCCACTGTAAAGAGTCCGGCTATACGAGGGGATCAGAGCGCCAAGGGGGGTTGCATTGATTCGCTTCACGTTTTCGGCCTGGGCAAGGGCGCTGGCGGTGTAGACTGCGTCGCGGTCGTAAACGCCTTGTGGTAAATAGCTCGTGAAAGAAACCGGATTAAGGATGTCGATTGTGTAATTGGTGACGACATGGATGGTGGAATTGATTCGCCTGCTGCCTTGCAGGGCACCGGGAAAATCGTATCGGGCGGTAATGGTCGGCATGGTGGCATCAGTGACATCATACCGGTAGAGGCGGGTTATCGGGCTTCCTGGCAGGGTCATGTTCCCGACCACAGGCACCACAAGTGACGGATTATTATTCGCGGTGCTGATTACAGTGACGTGGTTGCCATTCAGATATAGCTCACTGATGTTCTCTTTAATGTCGATATCGCTGACTATCGCCGCCTGCGCTGCCGGCAGGGCTCTCAGGACGATAAAGTGACTCCCCCTTGCCAGATAGATATACGAACCGTCCGTTTTGACCAAGTCTCCTTCATCCACTCCCTGTTCCTGGACGTTTGTCTCTGAATGGTCTGGCGCAGTCCCGACGCTTGCTGTCGATGTCAAAATTGGTATCCCGGGGGTCGTTATCACCTCATTGATGAACCCCTGCGTGGCATAGTAGCGGATTCCTGATGACCGACGCTCGTAACGGCGAACCAGCTCCGATTTGAGGCGCCGCTCAAGGTCTGCATTATTCGTTGGCTTTACCAGTTTAGGCGAGTAGCTTCCAGTGCCCCCTGTGCCGACGCCAGAGGAACTGCATCCCGCGATGAGAGCGGCAACAACGAGAAATGCGGCAAACGCCCGCCGGACAGCCCCATCCCAAGGTGTAATGGATGTGTTCATTTCGTATGTTCCTTTGAGGTGGATTTCCGGCTTGGGTTCGCCGATGATTCAGTGGCTGGGGCATCGCTATCCGGCATGGATTCCGTGAAGGTGTAAAGCCCGATGCGCACACGTTGGTCCTGCATGCGGCCTGCAACGTGGTCCGCCTCGATTAATTCCGTTATGGTTGGCACCATGGCGTCGCGAAACGCCTGCCAGTGGGCTGTGACCAGCTGACGCAACTTTTCCACCGACTCGGCGGAGAGTTCGTCAGCAAAGACGGCCTGCTCAAGGTGCCGACGGTCACCTAAAACGTTGTCGACCGCTGCATCCAAGTGGTCTCCCACATTGTCGCCCAGCAATCCGAACATCTGCCGGGAATCCCCTTTGGGAATAAAATCATCCCGTACCAAGGCCACACAATCGTTATCTTCGTCATGCTGCGCAAGGCCCAGCCTGACAAGCTCGTCGAGCATGCTGCGCGGGTGGAGGTCGCGGGTGATCGACTGGGCAAGCGAATCGAAACTCGGCGCAGGACCCTGCCGTTTGAGCACGCGGGGCGCGCCGTCATGGTCGCGGAATACGGGGTCCGTGGTCCAGCGGGCGAATACCTCGGTTGCCAGCGGTGGCTTGGTCGGCCGCACGGGCGAGTCGGACCGTGTCAGACGAGTCACTTCTCGGCGGCTGATGCCTGTGGCGGTGCTGATACGGCTGACCGTGCCGTGGCTGGCGGCTCCAGGTTGGAGTGCCGCCGCCTCTTGGACGAAGGCCTGTTTCAGAATATCTTCGACCGCCGCGAACGGCACGCCCTTCGCCAGACAAAGGCGCGCCAGAGGGGCCATCAGGCGGCTCAGCACACTAGCCAGAGCCTGATCCGGCCGGGTGATGTCAGCGAGAGCTGTCTGTGCAGTCAGGATTGTGGATGGTGGTTTCATATCCGTTCCAAATTAAGATGAACTATGGATGTGCATTTTGCACATTTATAGCGCTTGGGCAATCTTTTTTTGTAGGAAGTGTGATTTTTAGCAATTCGGATGAGCTTGAACTTTTCAGGAGAGAGTTTTCTGAAGGGAGCTATGGCATAACGTAGAGGAAAGATCCTGCATAATGCGGGAGCTCTGTGCTCCGGGCGAAGCAATGAAGAAAGCTCTTTCAGGCGGCTGCCCGCCCTAATCCTGACCGGGATGTTTTTCAGCAGTTGTGGTGAGAAAACCGGACATCGTGTGCCGGTGGCGGTGATCAACGGTAGACCGCCGCTCCAGCCCCTTGTAGCGCTCTTTGGCGGTGCCGTCCTGTTTGATTTCGTACTTCGCGAAAGAGATTTTCGCTTCTTCAAATTCTTTCAGCCTGTTTGCAGTACTCGCCTGCCAGCTTGAAATTTTGCATCACGGCGAGTCAAACGCCCGCCTTTACCGCCGCCGCAAACACCCCCAGCGCAGCATCGGCCCCTCTCCGCACAGTGCCCTCGCTGTTGGCCCTGCACATCGAAACTCCGGCTTCAAAAACATCCCGTTCACCTTCCAGGTGTTCCTTGAATTCCCCCGCCGTGATCAAGCCATTCGCATAGGCGCTGGCGATCAGTTCCAAGTCCTCCTTCTGGTCGGCCAACACCCGACCCACAACATCTTTCACCTGGGGCCATTCCTGGGCAAATGCGCCCTCGGCTGCGAAGATCATAGCTTTCATGACACTGCTGAAGTCGAAACCCATGGCACCCCCTCATCGATCACGGGACTTTGCCCTGCACGGCGGCATATTCGAACATGTGCTGGAATTTTTCGGTCGCTGGCCTGCAACGCTGCGGTCTAATACCCTGTGCAGTACTGGAAATGCATCGGATCCCTGTTTTTGCCGGTCCAGTCACCACCCCATTTGAAGCCGAACTCTCGGAACATGGCCACCAGTTCAGGATGCATGTCTCCAGGGGTCCCCGGGCGATTGGTTTCAGGATTGAGATCGATGGCAATGCCCCAGCAATGGGTCGAAAGCTTGCTGCTCTGCCGCTTTGGCCGATAGTTGAAGCAGCCGCCGAACGTTTTGATCTGGCTTCCGAATCCACGCTTGTCTATTGCTGCGAAGAGCTCGGAGACGATCGGCGTGAGGAATTTATGGCAATAGATGCCATGTACTTTTCTGGAGCGGTCCCAGGATAACGGTATGGTAAAGGGGAGCCTGGCGGTGGCCATGCGCTCGGCCTCCCAGGCCGGGTCGAGATACCCGTCGTCACGGATGTAGGCCGTGAGGTCACCGAAGGTGGCGATAATCCCGTCCAGACCATTGGGAATGGTGATGCCGACCGGTGACGATACCGGGAGTTTCGGACCAACCAGTTCGGTGCGGGACGGGATGTGCAGCGTTTCACCGACCTGCAGCAGGTTCGGATCGGACATGCCATTATACTTGGCAAGCCTGAAAGCATACGCCGCACTGCCGTAGTTTGCGGCAGCGATCCCGGAAAGCGTGTCTCCCACTGTCACCATGATCGTTCGTGTCATACGGTATCCTCCTATCCGTGGCCTTGGCTCTTCATAGGAATCGACACGGTAAAGGTGCTGCCCTGTCCGACCAGACTCTCGACCTCGATCCTGCCGCCATGATTTCTGACGATTTCGTTGCTGATCGAAAGTCCCAGGCCGGTTCCCCGTCCCGGCTCCTTGGTGGTGAAAAACGGCTCGAAGATTCTTGAAAGGTGCTGTTCCGAAATACCGCAGCCGGTGTCGCTGATGGAGACATGGATCCAGCCGTTGCTGCTCCAGCTCCGTACGGTGATCTCCCCCTTGGTGTCGATGGCATGGGCTGCGTTGACCAGCAGGTTCATGAAGACCTGGTTGAGCTGCTGCGGGTGGCAGGAGAAGGGCGGCAATTCTCCGTACTCTCGCTTGACAATGGTCTTGTATTTCAGTTCGTTGCCGGCGATGTTCAGGGTACTTTCCAGACATTGATTGATGTCCGCAATGCTCTGCTCGGCATCGTTCACCCGCGAAAAACATTTCAGGTCCATCACGATGCTCTTCAGCCGGTCCACCCCTTCCATGGTTTCACGTATGATATTCGGGACATCGTCGATGATCCGCTCCAGCTTCAGCTGATTGCCCATGGCCTGCAAACGTTCGGCCTGATCCGGATCGGGCAGGCAGGCAGCCAGCGTCGTCTGCTGGGCCTTGATGAACGTCAGGAACCGCTCGCAGTACTTGCCGAGCGAAGTGACGTTGCTGGCGATAAACCCGATCGGATTGTTGATCTCGTGGGCGATCCCCGCGGTCAACTGCCCGATGGTGGCCATTTTTTCCTGCTGCACCAACTGCTGATGGGTAGTCCTGAGCTCGGCTATGACCTTTTCCAGCTCTTCCGTACGCAGTCTGACCTGCTGCTCGAGAATGCCTGCGTGCTCCTTGAGGAAGTCGTTGTACTGCTTCACCAATAGAAGATTGCGCGTTCTCAGGAGAATTTCGGTCGCATCGATCGGCTTGCTGATGAAATCATCCGCTCCAGCGGCGATTCCTTTCAGACGCATGGCCTTTTCGTTGAAAGAGGTTACCATTACCACCGGTATGAACCGTGTGGCCTGATCCATCTTGAGGAGCCGGCAAACCTCGAAGCCATCCATGTCGGGCATCATGACGTCGAGCAGAATCAGGTCGGGCGGATCTTCCGCGGCTGCAGTCAATGCCAGTCTTCCGCTGGACAGGCAGCGGGTCGCGTATCCCTTGTAGGAAAGGGTGTCGGCCAACAATTGCTGCGTGCCGGAATCATCATCAACGATGAAAATGGTCGACGCCCTGCTGCCTCGGCTGTCCTGTGCTGTCATGTGCATACCTCTGTCCTGGAATCCGCAACGTCTCCCGCTTCTGCCGGCCTGAAAGGCTCATGGTGTGTGAAGGTGTTCGTAGACCTCCTCAAACTTTCCGGCAAGAGCCCTGAAGGCATTCAGTACCGAAGGATCGAAGTGCTGGGGCAGGGTCCTGCCGTCGCCTCCGAGAATGATCCTGCAGGTGGTGTCATGGTCGATGGCCGGTTTGTAGACACGGGCATTTCTCAATGCGTCGTACTGGTCGGCCAGGGTTGTGATCCTGCCCCCCCAGGGAATCTCCTCACCTTTCAGTCCCCGCGGATAACCGCTGCCGTCCCAGCGCTCGTGGTGGGTCAGGGCGATCTCCGCGGCCAGCGACAGTCTTACGTGTTCTCCCAGGATCCTGGCCCCTTCCACGGTATGCTGCTTCATAATCTCGTACTCGGCAGCGCTGAACTTGCCCGGTTTCAAAAGGAGCGCCGCAGGGATGCGCAGCTTCCCCACGTCATGCATCCGCGAATGCAGACGGATCATTTCCACCTTGTCGTCGGACATGCCCAGCTGCCGGGCAAGAAGGGCGCCGTATTCCCCCACCCGGACGATATGGTTGCCGGTATCCTCATCATTGGCCTCGGCTGCCCTGGCAAGGGCGTGAACCGTGTAGACGAAGGCCTCTTCGGTTTCCTTGACCTGATGGGAGAGTGATTTGAGAAAGAGGCTCTGGGCGACCACGCTGTTGAGCACCTCGGCATCGTACATGGTCACCTCGCGGCCATAGTTGACCGCGCAGAGCGAGATGGTGTCGCACCGGCAGATGACGATATTCTCCGGCTCAAGGAAGAGATCGGCCAGGGATGCGGCAAATCCCGCCAGTTCATGGCCCGGCGGATCGGACCTGTTGTGGCAGCAGATCAGCGGCGTCGCGCCCGGTGCTTGCAGAAAACGGTCGAAGTCGGCCGCCAGGAGGGTAATGGAAAGATCTTCGCCGGTGCAGCTGTAGCGATACCAGCGGCTGGTGCCCTCCTCCCCCTTGATTCCCAGCAGCACCATCTGCGGGTTGTCGGGCATGTCGGGTGATCTGGCGATTACCCGCCGGATGATTCCGGTAATGTTGTCCATGAAATTGAAGTGGAACGGATCGAAGGTGGGGATGATCTCCTCCGCCACCCGTGTCAGGCTTGCGATGTTGTTGTAGGCGGAAGTGAGCCGGTCGTTGAGGGTTTTCACCCGGATAAGCATGCCGATGCGCGCCAGCACCTCGGCGGTGTCAAAGGGTTTGGAGATGAAATCCTCGGCTCCGGCCTCGATCCCCTTGATGCGGTTCTCTTTGGCGGCATAGGCCGTGATCATGACCACCGGGATGTTGCGAAGGTATTCATCAGCCTTGATCCGGCTGCAGACTTCGAAGCCGTTCATACCCGGCATCATCATATCCAGCAGCAGGACGTCGATCCGCTCCCTGCGGATCGTTTCCAGGGCATCGGCACCGTTGTCGACACAGATCACGTCGTAGCCGCGCGGCACGAGTATGGCTTCCAACAGGCCAAGGTTGAGGGATTCGTCGTCAACGCAGAGAATTCTGGGGATTCGGCTGTTCATGGAGCCTCCGATTCCGTGTTGTTGGGGAGGTCGGCAAAAGATGCTCGAAGATAGGATCTGAGAGTGGGGCACCTCATTATGTATAAATCTCTAGGACGTGCCGAGCCATATGCGCACCCATTCAGGCAGCTCGCGAATATCGAACGGCTTGGAGATATAGCCATCGAACCCGGCCTCCATGATGGTGCTCTGGTCGCAGTTCATGGCCAGTGAGGTAATGGCGATGATCTTGACACCCGCTATGTCCGGCTCTCCCCGCAGTGTGGCTATGGCGGTGAAGCCGTTCATCACCGGCATCTGGATGTCCAGGAAAATCAGGTCCGGATGGTGGTTCCGCGCCTGTGCCACCCCTTCCGCGCCGTTGGCCGCCTCGATCACCTCGTAGCCGTGATAGTGCAGCACCTCCCGCAGCAGGTAACGGTTCAGATCGTTATCGTCCACCACAAGCAGTTTTTTTCCCACAACGACCCCTCCCTCTTCATCTCTGTAATGGGACGGTAAAAGCGAACGTGCACCCCCTGCCGTATTCGCTTGCCACCCGGATGCTTCCCCCCTGAAGCTCCACAAGCCGCTTGGTGAGTGCCAGCCCGAGGCCCGTTCCCTCCTGATTCTTCACGTACGGGGATTCCAACTGGGTAAACTCGATGAACAGCTTTTTCAGGTCTTCGGGGCGGATGCCGATACCGGTATCCGTGACCGAAATCTCGACAAACTCAGGAGCCGATCCAGTCTCTGCCACATAATCCCCGCCGGCATCCGGCATATCCCGGTCCGCACCATTGCCGCAGTGTGCCGAAACCAGCACGCTGCCCCCCTCCGGTGTGAACTTGACGGCATTGGAAAGAAGATTGAACATGATCTGCTTCAGTTTCCGTTCGTCCGCCTCGATCTCTCTGTCCGCCTCCGGCGGAATCCAGAGCGAAAGGGTTATGCCGTGCTTGAGGGCCTTTTCCATGAGCAGGGCAACCGCGCCCTGCAGGGACTGCCGCAGGGGGAAGCGGGAGAGCTCCAGCTCCATCTTGCCCGCCTCCACCTTGGAGAGGTCGAGGATATCGTTGATAAGGCTCAACAAGTGCCGGCCGCTCACGAGGATGTTGTTCACATACACTTTCTGCTTCTCGTTGAGCGAGCCGAACAGCTCATCCAGCAGAACCTCCGAGAAACCGATTACCGAATTGAGGGGGGTGCGCAGTTCGTGGCTCATGTTGGCCAGGAAATCGGATTTGGCCTTGCTGGCAACGTCTGCATCCCGCCTGGCCGCTTCCGCTTCCTGCTTGCGAAGTTCCAGTTCCCGGTTTTGCTCTCCCAGGGTTTCCATGACGCTGTAGAAACTGAGGGTGTAGGTCATGATGCCGTTCAGCAACAGGTCGTTGGCGATCATCACCTTTCTGCTGGCGCTCTTGGGATCGAGTTCGGCGATGATGCCCCTCAGGCATTTGGAATGAATGTCCAGCAGCACCTCCGGGCCGATCTTGGCATTGACCAGTTCGCGGGCCAGCTCGGACACATCATAGAGAGCCTTCTCCTCCATCTGCCCGAGGAAGTTCGACAGCAGGGCGCTGTAGCGTCGAAGGATTTCACTCTCGTTCATGGCTCACCTTCCCACCAGCACGGTGGCATCGTCGTTGTCCCCGGCAAAGGCCTTGAAAACCTGCTCTGCGACCACCTGAGGAGATGCGGCTATCATCTCGGGTTGAACATCCCACGGAAAGGAGATCCCGTCCGAATACATCATGATGGTTGCACCTTCCTCCCAACGGTAGTCCCGGACCTGGTAGCGCTCCATGGACATCCCCAGAGTGCCGTTGAAGCAGAAGGGGCGCACCGGCACGCTCGTACCGTAGACCCTGGTCTCCACATTGCCGATGCTCAGGTGCCGCAGCCGCGATTCCGCAAAATCGATCCGGCAGAGGGCCACGGCCGCTCCCCTGGTGCCCTTCAGTTCCTGGTGGCACAGCTCTGCGATCATGGGCAGTGGTGCGTCGTAATTTTCCTCGATGACGGCCATGCAGACCCGGCCCGTTTCAAAAGCCTCCGGGCCATGCCCCAGAGCGTCCAGCACCGTAAAGAAGACATAGTCGCGGCCCTGTTTGATGAAATAGGCGTCGCCGGAGACATCCTCCCCCGGCTTGGGTCTGGCGATGACCGAAAAGCCCATCCGTGTGTCATCCTTGGAAGGAAGCCACTTTCTGGCGACCACCGATGTCATCGCTCCAGGCTGAGACTCGATGGAGAACTCGTCCATCAGTCTCCTGACCCCGGAGAGTCCGATCCCCAATCCGCCGGCCGTGGAGACCCCGCCGTGGACAGCGGTCCTGATATCCCGTATTCCCGGTCCAAGGTCCAGCGAACGTAGCTCAACCCCTTGCCGGCCGGTAGAGTTGAGCGTGGTTATGACGATCTCTCCATCCACGGCATGATGTTTGAGAAGATTGGTAGCGAGCTCGGAGGCAACTATCTCGATCTCGCCGGATGCAATCTGGTCGAAGCCGGCCTCCTGGGCCGCCTCTCTGGCCAGGCGGCGGACCTTGAGGATGTCGCTGTCCACAAACACCAGAATACGCTGCTCTTTCAGAGCCATTTGACCACCTCGACCATGGTGCCCTTGCCGGGTACCGAGTCAATGCGAAACTCGTCCACCAGGCGCCTGGAGCCCGGCAGTCCCAACCCGAGAGAGCCGACGGTGCTGAATCCCTCACGCATGGCGCGTCCCACATCAGGGATCCCGGGGCCATGGTCCTCACACCGCACAGTCAGGCCGATTCTGCCCGCTTGCTCCAACCGGAAGACACGTATGCTTCCTTCGCCGGCGTGGACCACGATATTCCTGGCCAATTCCGAGACCGCCGTGACGAGCTTGGTCTGATCCAGAAGGGAAAATCCCAGCTCCTGCGCCATGGAACGCACCTTCTGGCGGGCCAGAATCACATCTTCATCGCTTTGTATGGAAAATCCGACTGTCCCGTCGCTTTTCCCTTTCATACCGCTCCTCCCTCGTCCGCGGGGGGAGTTCCACTAAGCAGCGTGTCCAGAAAACGGAGCCCCTCTTCCACATTGAGCGAGGTGCAAAGATCATTAAGGGTCATGCCCAACTGCACCAGGGTGAGCACGACCTCTTTCCTCATCCCGACCAGTATCGTAGTGGTTCCCATGAGCCGCGCCATCTTGGCGGTTTCTCCCAGGAGCCGGCCGAGAAAACTGTCTACGATCGATACTGCCGAGACATCTATGAGCAGCCCTTGGGCACCGCTCTTCTCGATCTTCCTGAGGATGCTCTGCTGGAGCTTCATTGCGGCCTTGTCGTGCAGTTCCACCTGAATCGGTACGACCAGGGTTCCCCCGACCTTGATGATGGTGACTTCGTCCATGTTCCTATACCTCTTTGGAGACAAACCTCTGTCCGGTCAGATCCAGGGCAACCCGCAGACCTTCCGCCATGGTGTTCCTGGTGGTCACCCAGGCCAGATCCACTCCAAGCTGGATCATGGTCTGTGCGATCCTGGCGCGTATGCCGGTGATGATGCACTCCGCCCCCATCAGCTTTGCTGCTGCTACGGTCCTGAAAAGATGCTTGGCGACCAGGGAATCCACCACCGGAATGCCGGAGATATCGAGAATCGCCACCTTGGCCTGGTTCTCCTCGATCCCGGTCAGGAGCGACTCCATGATGTGCTGGGTCCGTGCACTGTCCATAATGCCGATCAGCGGCATCATCAGGATCCTCTCCCATACCTTGACCACCGGGGCGGAAAGCTCCAGCAGGGCTTTTTGCTGTTCCTTTATGATCGCTTCCCGCGAGGCCGTGAAGGTCTCGAAGGTATACAGGCCGGCCTGGTCGATCACCCGGTTTACCAGACTGATGGCCTCCAGCAGTTTATCCTTCTGGGGATAGGCTTTCTGCAGCACCGTATTGATGGGATCCTTCTTGGAAAAGACCAGGGTGGCGACCTCCGCCGGCGAAACGCCTTTGGCGGCCAGGATCGTACTCAGCCTGGTATGCAGCTCGCGCGCATCGCGGTAGGCCTCTCCCCGGAAATCCTCCCCTGCGTGCAGGGCCTTGGCAAAGGCGGAAATGCCGTCGCGCATGAAGCATTTCATCTCCTCTTCTCCCATGGTCGCCACTATGATTTGCCCCTTGTCGGTGATCAGCTGGTACCAGGAGGAGATGATCTCCTGCTGATTGTCGGCAATTATGGCGGCTATTTCCTGGCAGATAGTTTTACGTGACATTGTCTGTACTCCTTTCGTGTTCATTGATTCATTGAACAGAGGCAGCTGATCAGATTCCGTTCTTCCTTATTTCCCATTCGGGCGGCACTACCCGACCGCACACCGGACATACCACTTCGAACATCATCACCTGGTCCCCTTCCACCTCCACGGTAATCTGCTTCACCTCCATCTGCAGCAGTTTGCCGATGTCAAACTGCTTGCCGCAACATCGCGGCAACAGCTGCCTTACCGGGCTACCCCTGAACACCTTGTCGTAGCTGTGCAAAATCGTCAGTTTTCGCTGAACATCTTCCAATCTGAGCATTTCCTTCTCCTCGTTGTTTTTCGAAACGTTCCGTCCTGTTCAATCGCGTCGTGAAAACAATGCCTGCTCCCCCGCTCGGTGCCCTTCCTGGGTCAACATGAAGGACAGCTCGCCGCACGGGCAGGGACTCAAATACCGGCGCCTCAGCAGCCGGACAAGCCCCTGGCTCAGCTCGCGGGGGGAATAGCCGATGCTGAAACAATCCTCCTGCAACTGGGAGATATCGACCATCTGCCCGACCGGCAGATTGCGCAGGCGCAGTGCCGCCAGGATGATCTCTTCGATATGCTCGTACGAGATTTCACCGGCTGTGTCCCGCGAACTATCGTCATGCTGCTGCTTCATGATTTCTCCCTCATAGTTGTCATGCCGCTACCACCCATTACATGGATAGTGCCAACTCCTTTTGAGGAGCACTGAAGCAGGGCCTGCCAGATCATGCCTTTCTTTGCGCTGGCCAGGTCGTTCAATGCGACAGGGCACTGATGATCAAAAGACATAACTCACTGAAAAATATAATTTATTAAACAGAGAATGATTCAGGAGGCAGTAGAAACGAAGTGTGGAAATTGGCTGGGACAGGAGAGGAAAAGCGTGCTGAAGCAACAGAGCAGGGCGACCGGTTCCTTGAGTGTAACGTTTCGTTACAGTCGATTTGGAAAACATGCCGCAAATCTGCCCTGGCCCTTGCTTTCAGCCGAGTGTAACATTTTGTTACACCTGAATACCAAAACCACTCCGAGCCCTTTGCTGGAGCGGCTTTGAGCCGACTGTAACATTTTATTATAGGCGATCTGAAACCAGACGAAAATCAGGGAAAAAGAAGAGAGGTAAGGGGATTATTTCCGGGGAGCGCGTAGCTCAAGATCCTGACGGATCATTTTTTCGAGCGTTTTATCGAAAAATTCGCGGCGGCAATCGACACCATCGATGGCTCCACTGGCCAGCCGACGCAGAAAGCGGCAACCACCGAAACAGAGCGGCAGGTAGGGACAGGCCAGACACTCATCGCACTTCCAGGCATCCAGGCCGTGGGAAGTGCGGTAATCGCCGACCCCTTCAGCCAGCGAACCAATCCGCAACTCTTCCTGTCCCATGAAGGCCGGACATTTGTAGAGACCGCCGTCGTAGCCAACCACCAGGTCGTTGGCGAATTCGATCATACAACCGGCTGGGGCCGGTTTGGGGGCGTTGAAGCCGCGCCGCAGAGTCTCTTCTCGCAGGTACAGGCTGGCCTCGATCAGCCAGGGTTCGGACGAGCAGGCGCAGGTGGCGCTGAAATCGCCGATGCCGCTACCGTCCGACTTGGGGGTGACCGGCGCGAAGACCACCATCTGCAGCATGTCCGGGGTAATGCCCGCACCCGACAGATGGTCCAGCATTTCCGGAAAACGGTGATAGTTGTCGCGGGTGAAGTTGCCTCCTACCTGCAGCGCCACAAGATCCCAGGTAGCCGCGATATTGGCCACGATCGCATCGAAACTGCCCCGTCCGGAGACGAACGGACGCTGTCGGTCATGGATCTCGCGGGGACCGTCCAGGGTCAACTTGGCCTTTTTCAGCCCCAACTCCGCCAGTTCCCGCACGGTCGGGCGGTTCAGCAGGGTACCGTTGGTCACCAGATTGAATTCGAAAGCCACCCCGTGCTGTCCGGCCAACAATTTCAACCGCTCAGCGATGGATTTCAGCAGCGGCAAGGCTAGTAACGCCTCTCCGCCATAGAAATCGATGACAATGTCCAGACCGGACGCCATCCGTTCCGTCACCCGCTGCACCAGCAGGTCGGCGGTCTCCTCGCTCATCGTAAAGTCACCGCGGAACGGGTCTTCGTAACAGTACGGACAAGCCAGGTTGCATGTCAGGGTCAGGGTGACCACGGCAGTAAACCGTCGGCTGTCACGGTTGACGCGCGTAAAGGTAGCCAACACCTCCTCGCGCTCGGCCTCGCAGTCCGCCACCAGAAAGCCCAGGCGCAGCAGAGTATCGCGTTCTTTATCCGACAGGTCGTTGCACCGGATGCGTTCCAGTAGTGCGTGCGATACCTGCAGCAGTGCCCCACGTCGGGTGGAGAACAGTAGCACCCGTTCCGGCTGGTCCGGATGAGGGTAAGTTTTCGTGTAGCGAGACAGCTCCATGGATGTCCTTCGAAAATAAGTTCAAGGGGAGCCGCAGCTCCCCCTGGGCCCGCAGGGACTACATGAAGATCGTCATACTCGTAATACAACAGGATACCTGCGCGCTCATCTCATAACCTTCTTCCAATATAACCAATTCTTCACTCATGGGACACATCCGCCTCACCCCCCTTCTCTCATTAGATCTACTGCAAGTTGCTGGACAAGCCAAGCTCTAATTTGCTACCGTGCCGACAATGAACCTCTTGTGCCGATCATATATCGCTGCGCTGCTGCTGGCAACCAGCACATTTTTGATCCCCGGCCGGGCTATGGGGGATGACGAGGAAACCCTCGAGCTGTTCAACGGCTGGCAGGGGCAGTCGGTCTCAACCGGCAGGGCCGCCAAGCCGCTCTCGCGTACCCCCGAGAATGTCACCGTGGTGACCGCCGCCGATATCGAGGCGCTCAACGCCCATACCCTGGCCGATGTGTTGGTCACCATTCCGGGTCTGCAGCTCGACTTGAGGGGCGGGGTGGGAAGCGTAGCGTATACCTTCATCCAGGCTTCCCAGTTCAACCATGTGCTGGTACTGATGGACGGGGTACCGCTCAACAACCTATCCGACAATTTCCCCGACGTAGGATTGGTGCCGGTCCAGCAAATCGAACGGATCGAAGTTGTCAAGGGGGCGGCCTCGACTGCCTGGGGCCAGGCCTTGGGGGGAGTGATCAATGTCATTACTAAAAATCCTGAACAAGGACGTCCCGTCGGCGGTACTGCTTTGGTTTCAGTCGGAGGACACGGTACCGCCGATACCCGCGGTGAGCTTTCCGGCACTCCCGGCAGACTCGGCTATTATCTCTCAGGCGGCTTCCTCGGCTCCAATGGCCTCTTCCCCAACAATGCCCTGTCATCGAGCAATGGCTATGCCAAGCTGATCCTGGACCTGCCAAACCGTAGCAGCCTGACCAGCAGTTTTTCCTATATCCAGGCCAATCGCGGGGAATTCGCCTCACCGGCTTTTAATCTGAAGGGTAACGATAGCGTCCGCTTTTTCTATGCCACTCTTGGCTATCATCGGCAGTTGTCGGAAGACCTGGAACTGGAACTAAATACCCGCTACACCGGACGCGAAATAAATGTTTTGGTAGACCGACTGAGCGATGCAACCACCGTGAAGGACGTTAAGAACCATGAGGACGTCACCGGTGCCAGCGCCAAGCTGGTCTGGCGGACGGAACACAACTTGCTGGTTGTTGGAGGCGATTATGAGCATGCTGCTCTCACCTGCAACTCGACACTGCTGCCGGTGGATTTCCCGGATCGTCCCGTGAACCGCTGGGGGACCTATCTCAACTATACCCTCAGTTTTGGGCCGCTCTCGCTTTCGGCCGGAGAACGATTTGACCGTACCCAAAGTAACGATGACCAGTTCAGCCCTTCCCTGGGGTTTACCTGGCAGTTGGGGGAAACCACCCTGCTGCGGGGCTATACCGCCCGCGGTTATAGCCTGCGATCACTGCAACTGGACCGTGGGTCCGAGAAGGTTTGGACCTCCCAGATCGGCATCGAGAGCAGCGCTATCGGTCTGCTCTGGCTGAAAGGGACCTTGTTCCGCAACGAAATCTGGAATATTGCCGTCAGCGACTCCCAAAGCGGAGCATGGTCCAGCGAGCGGCGCATTGCCCTGGGTACCGAGCTGGAGATGCGTACCGCACCGGTCCTGCACACCTCCCTGGGTGCCGGCTATACCTTTGTCGATACCACCCGAACCAGTGATGGTTCCCAGGTCAAGGATGTGCCGCGCCACACCGTGCAACTGGCCCTGCGCTATGACGACCAGCGCCTGCGCGCGATGCTGACCGGCCGCCATGTCTGGTGGAATGCTGATCCCAGCAACAATGGCCGCTACGGCGGAATGGTGTGGGACCTGCACCTGGGAGCCATGCTGTTCAAACGCGAGGACACCTCGCTGGAGCTGTTCTTCTCCGGCCGCAACCTCTTCAACAACGACCAGTACCTGATTAATATCTACCCTGCCCCGGGGCGCTGGTTCGAGGGCGGTATGAGGATAGGCTTCTGATGTTTTTCCCCTCATGCCCCACTACTGTCCGGTTAATAATTGAATAAGTTCAACTGGTTATAGTCGAGAGTGCCAGCTTTCTGCTTGAGACCCTCTGTAACCAGTGATGAAATGGGCTTTTTCTCGAATAAGTTGACCTCAAGAATCTGTAGAAAAGTGTATAGCGAGCACGGAATACCGAGTCGTTTTTTGGCGATAGCCACGAGCAGGTACATGCAGAGCCCGACCCATATCTGGCTTTTAACAGCATTTTCGGATGTTCCGTAAAACTTCTTGAATCGCAGGTGCTGCTTGATCCACTTGAAGAACAGCTCCACCTGCCACCTCTGCTTGTAGACGTCAGCAACTGTCTTTGCCGGGATGTCAAAGTTGTTGGTTAGAAATACCAGACGTTTGTTTCGCTCTTTGTCAACATAGCTGACCCGGCGTAGCCGTTCTGGATATCCCTTCTTCGATTTTATCGTTACCAAGGTGATAACCTGGTCGGCCCGTATACCTGTTTCCTTATCTTTTGGTGCAGAGTAGAGGCGCTTGAATTTCAGGTTGTCTTTGGCCCTTATGACGAAGAATGCGCCCTGCTTATGAATTGCGAACAAGCGTGCATAATCAACATAGCCGCGATCCATGGTATAGATGGCATCTTCTTGAACCGGCATTCTGTCCAGCAACTTTACATCATTCACTTTGCCGGTGGTAATTGCTACGAATGTCGGGATTATTCCACGCAGGTCAATCAGCGTGTGCATCTTGACCGCTGCCTTGGTTTTCCGGAATTCGGCCCACGGAAACAACGTCAGGCAGAGATCAATAGTCGTAGAGTCAAAAGCAAATAGTGGTTGCTTCAATTCGATGGCAAGCGGATCACCCTTGTAAAGCTCTTGGGCAAGACCGATCAGGATCTGGCCAAAATCCTGAAAGATCCGCCAATCCCTGCGCTCGTTCGCATCGGCAAGCGTCGTGCGGGAGACATCACCACGAAATCCAATGTGGTAGAGTTTCTCCTGATGAGAGTTCAGACAGGTTTCAATGTCCCGCAAACTCTCACGCCCGGTCATCTGGGCATACGCCAGACAAAGAAACTGGTCGAATGTGGAAAAACTCTTGGCCCAGTACTCACCGCGATATCGGTGAACGCAGACATTGAACTCATGTCGTGGAAGATACTGAAGCAGTTGCCGAAAGACGGTATGGCCAGAGTTCATTGGTACCCTCCTGAGCTGTCAGGAAGGTACCACCCCGGAGCCCCGGGATGAATTCAAATCGAAAAAAGAACAATCGTGTCAAAGAACATTAATAATCAGGTGGTTAAGCCAGTACATTCGAAATTAACCGGACAGTAGTGCTCATGCCCCAATTGTTTCGCACCCCCCCATGTGACAGGCCGGCGCAGCTATCAGCGCCGCGTTTTCTGCCTGGCCTTTCTGATTGCTGCAATGGTACTGCTGCTGCTTTGCGAACAGGCCCGGGCCTACCAGGTGCTGGTGGTGCAAAGCCGCCGCGAACCGGCCCTGGATGAAGCGCTGGCTGGCTTCCGTACCGCCCGTCTCTCCGAAAGGGTGATCGTGCTGTCGGACTATGGCGAGGCCGATGTGGTACGGATTGTACGTGAAGAGCGCCCCGCGCTGGTTCTGGCTGTCGGTGACAGCGCCCTGGCAGCCGCCAGAAAGATCCGCCACGTGCCGGTGGTCGCCCTGATGGCGCTCGGCTTCCCCAGCATGTATGGTTCCCATCCCAACCTGGGGGGCATCGGCATGCTTGCCTCTCCGGAACGCTACCTGACACTGTTCAGAACCATGAAGAGGCGCCGGGTAGGGCTGCTGTACCATCCCGCCAAGAGTGCCTGGTACCTGCGCCAGGCTCGGCAGGCTGCACAGCGCATGGATATCGAACTGATACTGCGTGAGGTTTCCACTCCACGCTCCGCACTGACGCAGCTGGACACCTTGAAAGGCGCGGTAGATGCACTGTGGATGCTGCCTGATACCTCAGCGGTCACCCGCGAAACCGTCGAGGCCTATTTTCATTTTTCCCAGGAACAGCGTGTGCCGGTGATTTCCTTTGCTGCACCGTACCTGAAACTGGGAGCTGCGGCGATACTGGAGCTGGACCGAACCGACATCGGCCGGCAGGCTGGCGAAATGGCGCTCTCGATCCTGCGGGGGAGCGACATTGCCGAACTTCCTCCCGGCCTGCCGCGCCGGACCACGCTCAAATCCAACGGGAGCGTTCTCAGGCATCTCGACATCTCACCGGAAATACTCGATAAGTTGGAACGGGAGTAACGCAATGGGACTGTATGCATTTCTCACCGGTTTCCGCGCCAGCTTCCGCTTCAAGCTCTTCATGATTTTCACGCTGCTGACCGCACTGATCACTTCCCTCTTCAGTACGCTCTACATCTTCTCCGAAATAAGCGAACGCACATCCCGGGCCGGCGACCGGGCCCGGCTGCTGGCAACCCAGCTGTCGGACGGCGTCCGACTGGCGCTGTTTGCCGAAGACCGCGAGACGCTGCTGCAAATGGCCGGCACCACGGCGCGCTATCCGGACATCAATGCCGTGACCATCACCGCCAACGATGGACGCGTACTGGCTGAGGTGCGGCGGCCGTCAAAACCTGCCGCCAACGATCTTCTGAGCATGTCAGCCGAGGTTCGCAGCATGCCGCAGGGTTTGTCCCCGGAATCGGCGCTCACCGGCAGCGACGATACATCAGGGGTCAGGATAGGCACCGTGCGGGTCGACCTGGACACCAGCGGAGAAAGGGAAAACACACACCGTTTGATCGCCACCGCCTGCTGCGTCTCCTTCCTGTTCTGGGCCACAGTTTCACTGTTGAGCTACTTGGCCCTGCGGCAGGTGACCCGTTCTTTCAACACGTTGGTCCATGGGCTGGAAACCATGCAGGAAGGCAATTATACCGTCAGTATCCCGATAGAACGCGATGACGAGGCGGGCAGGGCAACTGCGGCTGTGAATCATCTGGCAGCCGCCCTGCGCCAGCGGGAGGTAGAGAATGCGCGACTGCAGGAGGAACTGGTTAATGCCATGCGCCTTGAAGTGCAGGAAGAAAAGAAACAGCTGATGGCCAAACTGATCCAGACCAACCGGATGACCTTTCTGGGACTGCTGGCCTCAAGCATGGCCCATGAGATCAACAATCCCAACGCAGCCATCCATCTGGCCGGCACGTACCTGTCTCGGGCCTGGAAGGATGCCTTGCCGCTGCTGCAGCAGGCAGCCGAGGAGGAGGGGGATTTCTGTCTGGGTGGGTTGCCGTTCAGCGCGGCCAGGGACGAATTGGCTCAAAGCTGCGCCACCATCGAGCGCAGCACCAAGCTGATCGCCGCGGTGGTGCACGACCTGCGCTCCTACAGCCTCGGAAAGCCGAATGAGTTTCGTCCCGACGTCGATCTCAACCAAGTGGTCAGCAATGCGCTGTCGGTCATTCGTGCCTATGGTCATCACAGCGACATGAGCATCTGGACCGACCTGGCGCCGGAGCTGCCGTCGGTCAACGCCAGTCCGCACAAATTGGAACAGGTGGTGGTCAACCTCCTGCTCAATGCGCTCCAATCGCTGGATGGCGGCAAGGGACGGATCATGGTCAGCACCGCCTACCTCCCGACTGTCGGAGAAGCCACCATAACCGTGCAGGACGAAGGGGAGGGCATACCGGCGGAGCACATGGAGCGGCTGCTGGAGCCCTTTTTCTCGACCCGGCTCGACCGGGGGGGCAGCGGGCTCGGTCTCTTTGTGGCCAATTACCTGGTGAGTGAACATGGCGGCCGAATCACCTTCCGCTCCCAGCCGGGAGCCGGCACTGCCGTAACCGTTTCACTCCCTCCTGCCAGGTCCGCGCTGCAGGGATAAGGAGCAACGGAGGAATACTAAAACTCACATCCTCTCCTGGACGCCCGTTGCACTGCGGATGCTGCCTTCCGCAAGTTTTCTGTTGAGCGTTGGACGCGATATGCCCAAAAGATCGGCGGCATGGCTTTTGTTGCCTTCCGAAATGCGGATCGCCTCTTCGATGATCATCTGCTCAATGATCCCGATGCTGGGAAAGGCCGGAAAATTCATTTGCAGACGGTAGGAGCCGTCCCGGAAGATACGCAGTTGCCTCGGTCCCGAGCCATCGGAGACGTCGATGCCCGGAAAATCGGCCAGATTCAGTATTCCGCTGTTGTCGCAGGCCACTGCATGCTGGATCAGGTTGGCCAGTTCCCGCACGTTGCCGGGATAGTCGTAAGCCTCCAGCGCGTTGCGCGCCTCCCTGGTAAGTGCCGGCACGGGGCGCCCGCTCTCCGTAGCGGCTTTCCGCAGGAAATGCTCGATCAGCAGCGGAATGTCGTCGCCCCGTTCCCGCAACGGCGGAATGTGTATGTGGTGGTTGCGGAGACGATGGTACAGGTCGCGGCGAAAGACCCCCTGTTGCATCAGGCTTCCGAAATCGCGGTTGGAGGCGGCGATGATACGGGCATTGCTCTTGATCAGGGCGTCCGACCCGAGCCGGTAGTATTCGTGTTCCTGCAGCAGACGTAACAGCTTGACTTGGGAGTCGCTTCCCAGATCGCCGATCTCGTCCAGAAACAGGGTACCCCCCTCGGCCTTGGCAATTAGTCCCTCCCGCGGTTCGTGGGCGCCGGTAAAGGCGCCTTTTTTATGCCCGAACAGGGTATCGGCAAACATCATGTCATCCAGCCCGGCAACGTTGAGAGGTACGAAAGCACCCCTGAGACCGCTGGACTGGTGAATGGCGCGGGCGATCAGCTCCTTGCCGACGCCGGTTTCTCCGCTGATCAGAACCGGATGGTGTGTGCCTCCCATGGTCTCCACGATCTTGAAAATGGCTTGCATGCGCGGATTGGCAGTTACGATCCCGCTGAAGATCTCGGGCTGGAGCAGGTTGTTCCCCAGCAGGTACTCCTTGAGGCGGCGGTTCTGCCTGGCCAGTTCGTTGATCTGGAAAGCCTTGGCAATGCAGGACAGAAGCCGGTTAACATCGATCGGTTTGGTGATGTAATCAAAAGCTCCCTGTTTTATGCATCCCACCACAGTCTGCAGATCGTTGACCGCCGTCATGATGATGACCGGAATGTGCGGGAAGCGCTCGATGATCACCGGCAACAGGTCGGCACCGGTCAGGCCCGGCATCATCCAGTCCATCAACAGCACCGCCACCCCGCCGCATTCCAGCGCATCCAGCAATTCGGTACTGGCAGAGAGCGTCGTTACCTCCTTGATGCCATTGGAGATAAGCATCAGACGCACCTCGTTCAGAAAATCGGGGTTGTCATCCACCACCAGGATGGAGCGTTCATTATCGGCAGGTTGCTTCAAGGCACCAACCTCCTTTTTTGCTGATCAGATTTCCTGAAAACCAAACAGGCACCTGCGATACGGTCGCACGTGCCTGTCGGTGATACAACTAATGTCATGGCGCCGCCGCCTTCAACATGAGAAGAAGGCTTCGATGGCAGCGGCCAAATCCGCCAGGGTGTAACTGGCCGGTTCAATCGCGACCTCGAGTCCCAGGCTGCGGCAGGCCTGCGAGGTTATCGGCCCAATGGAGGCCACCGTCACCCCTTTGAGCAGGTCGAGCATGCGGTCTTCGCCCACCATGGCGGCCAGGTTCCTGACGGTTGAGGATGAGGTAAAGGTGATGCAATCCACTGTTCGCCGTTCCAGGGCATGCAGCGCTTCGTGCGGCAGCGAGTCCGGCAGGATATTGCGATATGCAATCGGACTGTCCACCCGGGCACCCATTCGTGCCAGTTCGCGCGGTACCAGATCACGCGCTCGGTCAGCCCTGGGGAAGAGAACTCTTTTGCCTGCCAGATCCATGCGGGCGAACTCGGCCACCACCCCTTCGGCCTTGTAATCCGACGGCACCAGATCGGGCCGGATGCCGAACTCACCCAGCGCTTCAGCCGTTTTCGGACCCACGGCGCAGACCCGGCACCGGCCGAGCACTCTGGCATCCAGGCCGAGCACTTCCAGCCGCCGGAACACCGATCGTACCGCATTACCGGAAGTCAGCACCAACCAGTCGTAGCTTCCTGCCTCGCGCAGCACCGTATCAAGAGGCTCCCACTGTTCCGGCTCCACCAGCCGGATTGTGGGGCATTCGATGGCCATGGCGCCTTGCTCCGCCAGCATGGCCGCAAATTCACCGGTCTGGTCGGCGGCGCGGGTTACGATGACCTTGCGGCCGAAGAGCGGACGCCCGTCGAACCACGACAGCTTCTCACGCAGGGCCACCACTTCTCCCACGATCGTGAGGGCCGGCGGTTTGAAGCCGGCCCGGTCGGCCCGGTCGGCGATATCGGCCAGGGTGCCTTTCAGCACCTGCTGGTCCGGTGTGGTCCCCCAGCGGATCAACGCCACCGGCGTGTCAGGACTGCGCCCGTGCTCGACCAGGCGCTCCATGTTCCGCCGCAGGGTAGTGATGCCCATGTAAAACACGAGCGTGCCTTTGCCGCGGGAAAGGCTGTGCCAGTCGATGCCGGAATCGTCCTTGTCCTTGCCCTCCCTGCCAGTGACCAGGGTAACCGAGGCGGTGTAATCGCGGTGAGTGAGGGGAATACCGGCATAGGCGCAGGCGCCTACAGCCGCGGTTACGCCCGGCACGATTTCGAACGGCACACCGGCAGCGCCGAGCGCCTCGCACTCTTCGCCCCCCCTCCCGAAAACAAACGGGTCTCCCCCCTTCAGGCGGACGACGATCCTGCCGGCCTGGGCCTGTTTCACCAGCAGCGTGTTGATCTCTTCCTGGTCCTGATTGTGACGGCCGCCGATCTTGCCGGCATAGATCCGCTCAGCGGCAGCCGGCACATGATCCAGCAGTTGCTCGTTGGCCAGGTAATCGTATACCACCACCTCGGCCTTCCGCAGGCATTCAACCCCCCGCAGAGTGATCAGCCCGGGATCACCGGGCCCTGCCCCCACCAGGTACACCATACCTTTCGATTGCAGGTGAGTGGTCATGGATGCGAGGGTGATGCGATCTCCCGCTGGTAAACCTCTTCCAGGATGGCCTTGCCCCCTTCTGCCAGCAGTTGATCGGCCAGCCGGATGCCAAGCTGTTCGCACTCCGTCACCGGTCCGCTGATCTCGCCGTGCACCGAGCGACTTCCGTCCACCGCGGCGATGAATCCCACCAGGCGGAGCTCACCGCCACTGACCGTTCCATGGGCGGCAATCGGCACCTGGCAGCCCCCTTCGCAGCGCTTCAGCAGGGCACGCTCGGCCCTCACCGCATGGGAGGTGTCGGCATGGTTGAAAAATGCAATCGTCTCGGTGATGACCGGGTCTGCCAGCCGGCATTCGATCCCCAGGGCTCCTTGTCCGATGGCCGGGATGGAAAGATCGGTATCGAGATATTCGGCGACCTTTTCTGTGAAACCCAGCCGCTTCAGACCGGCGGCTGCCAGAATCACGGCATCCAGCTTCTCGTCTTCCAGTTTGCGGATGCGGGTTTCCACATTGCCCCGGATGATGACCATCTGCAGATCGGGGCGTACCTTGAGCAACTGGGCCTGGCGGCGCAGGGCGCTGGTGCCGATGCGGGCACCCTGGGGCAGTTCACTGAACTTCACATTGCGCGAAATGACTGCATCGCGCGGGTCTTCGCGTTCGGTGATGCAGTACAGGCCGAGACCTTCGGGGAACTCGGTCGGTACATCCTTCATGCTATGCACGGCAATGTCTATTTCGCCCCGCAGCATGGCCTCCTCGATCTCCTTGACGAACAGCCCTTTGCCCCCCACCTGGGCCAGCGGCACATCGAGAATCTTGTCGCCGATGGTCTTGATCTTGGTCAGGGTAACTTCCATGCCGGGATACTGTTTTTCCAGCTCGGACTTGACCCAGTTGGCCTGCCACAACGCCAGCTGACTAGCGCGGGTGCCGATGCGTAACTGTTTGGGGGGCATGATGATCTCCATTTCTTGTGTAATGAATTTCCTGTTACAGAGGCAGAGAATATCGATTCAGAAAGATGAACCCATATCTGTCCCGTGGTGAAAATCTCTGTGTCCTCTGTGGCTAAAGCAATACCGGCAGGCGCTCCGTCAGCCGGACCTCTTCCGGCGTTACCAGGGCGCGATAGGCCAGGGCCTCCACTCCCTGTTCTACGGCCAGCCGCAGCAGCCGCCCGTAAGAGGGATCGATTCCGTCGGCCGGCGAAACGGAGTGGCCATCTTCACGCTGGACGATGAACAGGATCACTCCGCGATCTCCTTCCGCGACGACACGCATCAATTCACGCAGGTGCTTCTGGCCGCGCTCGGTGACCGCATCGGGAAACAGCGCCCGGTTCGATTCCACCAGCGTGACGTTCTTGACTTCCACGAAGCAGCGCCCTTCCGGCCCCTCCAGCAGCAGGTCGATCCGGCTGCGCTCGCCGTAGCGCACTTCGGGACGGATCAAGGGGTACCCCTGCAGTTCAGCCAGAGTACCCTCTTCGATGGCTTCACGGGCCAGCCGGTTAGGGAGGCCGGTGTTGATGCCGGCCCAACAGCCGCAGGATTCGACCAGTTCCCAGGTAAAGGGATAGGTACGTCCCAGGTTGGGGCTGCGGGAAAGGAACACCCGGCTGCCGGGGTCAGCACACCCTTTCATGCTGCCTGAGTTGGGACAGTGGATCGTAACGACGCTGCCGTCTTCCAGCAGCACGTCAGCAAGAAAGCGTTTGTAACGTTTTATCAATGTTCCCGCTATCAGCGGCGGCAATTTCAAATGCTTACAATCCTTCCTGAATCCGGGGAGCAATGCGGCACCTCCCGGTCTTAGCAGGGACAACCCGGCTGGTCGCCCCCACGGGTGGTGGAGTTGCGGCCTATTCCTCCAGCTCCAGTTCGTCATCTTCCTGGTGGCCGGTCTGCAGATCGAACAGCTGCCGCAAGGCGTCCACATAGAGATCGATGCGCCCTCCCTGACCGGCCCGCTTGAGTGCGGCGGTGGGGGCGTGCAACAGCTTGTTCGTGATGGCCATGGTCAGGGCTTCCAACCGTTTTTCAGCCTCGGGGGGCAGATCTTTCCATCCAGCCATCGTTTTTTCGAGCTCTGCACGCCTGATCTCGTCGAACCTGCTGCGCAGGGCCACGATGGTGGGGGTCACCTCTAGGGATGAGAGCCACTTGTAAAACTGTCCGATCTCCTGGTCGATGATTTCCTCGGCCTTTTCCGCCTCGCGATTACGCTGGGCAAGATTGGCCTGGACGATCTCCTGCAGGTCGTCCACCGTAAAAAGATAGGCGTTTTCCACATCATCGACCTTGGTGTCGATATCCCGCGGTACGGCGATGTCGATAAAGAACATCGGCTTGAATCGGCGCCGCTTGACCACTTCCTCGACATCCTTGGGACCGATGATGCAATGCGGAGCCCCGGTAGAGGAGAGTACGATGTCGGCCCGGTGCAGGTGCTGGAAGAGCTCGTCGAATGGCACCGCCTCCCCGCCGAAATCCGCGGCCAGCCGTTCGGCCCGCTCAAAGGTGCGGTTGGTGACCATCACGCCACGGGCACCGCTGTTGAGGAAGTGCTTGGCGGCCAGTTCGCACATCTCTCCGGCGCCGATCAGCATGACGGTCTTGTCGGAGAGATCGCCGAGGATCTTTTTGGCAAGCTCCACGGCGGCAAAGGCCACCGATACGGCGGACGAGGCAATCCTGGTTTCGGTGCGGACCCGTTTGGCCACCGAAAAGGCCTTGTGCAGAAAACGGTTCAGGATGATTCCGGAGGATTTGTATTCGGCCGCATATCCGTACGAGGTTTTGATCTGCCCCAAGATCTGCGGTTCACCCACCACCATAGAATCCAGGCTTGAAGCCACCCGGAAAACGTGCCGGATGGCGGCCTCGGAGTGATGGCTGTACAGATGGGGTTCAAGGGTTTCCAGCGAAATGCGGTGGTGGTCGGCCAAAAAACGCTTTATGCGGGCGATGCCCCCTGCTATGTCACGGGTAGTGGCATAGATTTCTACCCGGTTGCAGGTCGAGACGATCACCCCTTCCACTATGTCATCCAGGGCCACCAGATCACGCAACGGCTTTTCGATCAGGTTGGGCGAAAATGCCACCTTTTCCCGTAATTCGACCGTTGCAGTCTTATGTGAAAGCCCCACGACAATGATGTTCATAGGATTGCGGTCCTTGGAGGTGCCGGGATTGAACTACCAGGTGATGCTGTGCTTCATGCCCAGGAAGGTTATCAGGAGCACGATGAAGCCGATGATCGAAAGAATGGCGGCACGCTTGCCGCGCCAGCCGATGGTCAGGCGCCCGTGCAGCAGTGCCGCATAAATGAACCAGGTGATCAGAGACCAGGTCTGTTTGGGATCCCACACCCAATAGCTTCCCACTGCCTGTTCCGACCAGATGGCACCGGAGATGATGGCAAAGGTGAGCAGAGGAAAGCCGACTGCCAGGCTGCGATAGCTGATCTCGTCCAGGGTCTCCAGCGAAGGCAGCTTCTGGAACAGGCCGCCGAAATGCTTGGCCTTGAGGAAATGACGCTGAATCAGGTACATCACCGCAACACCGAAGGCGATGGCGAAGGCGGCGTAGCTGATAAAGGCGAGCAGGGCGTGGAACCAGAACCAGTTGCTCTGCAGGATCGGCGGCAGCTGGCGCACCTCGCCATGCAGGGCGCTGGCGAGGATCAGCATTACCAGGGCTACGGGCGTGACGAAGGAACCGAGCGTGGTCACCTTGTAGCGTCGCTCGAACAACAGAAACGTGGCAACGATCAACAGGCTGAAGAACGACAGGGATTCCTGCATGTTTGTCAGCGGCAGGTGCCCGGCCTGACTGGCCAGGTGAATCGTGGAAAGGCCGTGAGAGATGCATCCGGCGGCAAGCAGGCGACTGGCCCATCTGGTCAGCCAGTCAGATGTGCGGAACAGGCAGGCAAGGTAGGCCGTCGTGGCACACCCGTACAGGACCAGGGTCAGATAGAAAAAGAGATGCGTCATGGCACTCGTTCCTTGCGTTCGGTGAACTCTGCGACCAGCTCCCTGGCTCGGGAGCGCATGATCGCGCCATTGTATGTGCTGCCCTTCCCTTCCGTCAACAGCTTTTCACGCTCCGCTGCCAGGTGCTCCAGAGCCAATCCGTATTCCTCGCCGATTACGCCGGCAAGGACATTACGAACCTCTACCGCGAGTGCCGGACAGCGACCGCCTGTGGAGACGGCGATCTCAAGCGCTCCGCGCCGCACGACAGCAGGGAAGGTGCAGTCCCCCAAGTCGGGGGCATCACTCACGGCAACCAGAATTCCCCGTTCACGTGCGTCGGCCGCAATCCGTGCATTGACCGCGGCATCGCCGGTCGCCGCAACGACAAGGAAAACCCCCTCGAGATCGCCCGTTTCGTAGCGTCCGAGGCGAACCGGCACGCCTTCAGCTGCAGTCAGCCCGGCCAGATCAGGAAGCATCTCCGGTGCGACTATGCGCACCATGGCTTGCGACTCGAGCAGCACCTTCACCTTGCGGTATGCCACACTCCCGCCGCCCGCAACCAGCACGGGACGCCCTTTCATATCTATGTTCAGCGGCAAGCCCGACATGCGCTCTTCTCCGAGGGCATCTGAAAATTCTTCACGTTGAGCGGTGATTTGATACCTGTTACCTATCGATACGATCTACAGACGATTCCGGTCGCACCGGCCACTTCGGCATCGCGGCCGGAACCTGTAGCCGATGGAAGAGTTGTTTTATGCGGAAACGCTCTCTTGTGTCGGGTTTGTTTACACATGCACTTCAGCATACCCCCATTTGTTGCACCTTTCAACTGACAGGGCTCTTTTTCCGGAGTTTGCTCTTGATTTTTTCAATGCCTGGTATATCATTTCCAAATAATTTTAGTCACAAAGGAGATCTTCAATGTCCAGCGAAAAGGTACTTGCATTCAGCGACGCCAATTTCGATCGGGAAGTGCTGCAATCCGAGCTTCCTGTTCTGGTTGACTTCTGGGCCACGTGGTGCGCCCCCTGCAAGGCGATTGCTCCACTGGTAGATGCCGTGGCGGAAGAGCATGCGGGCAAAATAAAAGTAGGCAAAGTCAATGTGGACGAGAACCCTTCGACACCCGGGAAATACGGT
This sequence comes from Geobacter sp. SVR, assembly GCF_016865365.1. Lineage (NCBI taxonomy): Bacteria > Pseudomonadati > Thermodesulfobacteriota > Desulfuromonadia > Geobacterales > Geobacteraceae > Geobacter > Geobacter sp. SVR. The sequence continues at coordinate 278,795 of NZ_AP024469.1, read as the reverse complement.
GTCCGCGGCATCCCGACCCTGATCCTGTTCAAAGGGGGCGCCGTTGTCGATCAGATCGTTGGCGCCGTACCCAAATCCCAGCTTGAAGCACTGATCGCGAAGGCGCTGTAACCATATGCGACGCGGCCGCTTCCTCCCCGGACTCTTCCTGCTGCTGATCGTCGGCACATTCCTGTTGCCGGCCCCCCTGCATGCAATACCGAGGGTCGGGCAGCAGGCTCCCAACTTCAAAGTGGTAACCACGTCGGGACAGACCGTGTCGCTTGAAAACTACCGCGACCGTGTGCTGATTGTCGATTTCTTCGCCACCTGGTGTGTTCCATGTCGCGAATCGGTACCGCACCTGGTTGAGTTGAACCGCAAGTTTGGAAAGCAGGGGCTTCAAGTGCTGGGGCTGAGCGCCGACGAGGATGGTGAGCAGCTTGTAAAGGCGTTTGCCGCCGCAAATCACGTCAACTATCCCCTGGCAATGTCCAGCGAGGCGATCCAGACCGATTACGGCATCCGTTCGGTGCCGGTGATGTTCGTGATCGATAAAAAGGGGCGGATTGCCGAGATGTACCGGGGGTTCTCCGACGGGATCGGAAAATCGCTGGAGCAGTTGATAAAGAAGTTGCTGGCGGAATAACAAGCCGGTAAACGGCTCAGATGTCGTCACGATAGGTGACTTTGATCAGACACAAACCACAGGCCGGCGCTGTAACGCCGGCCTTTTTTCTGTCCGGATTGGCAAGCAGCCAGGCCACATGCTCCGGAGCAAAACGCCCTTTGCCGATATCCACCAATGTCCCCGCCATCACCCTGACCATATTCTTCAAAAAGCCTTCGCCGATCACATCGATGGTAATGGTTTCTCCATCCCGGACAATATCGACGGCATCGATCCGCCGCACCGAGGTTTTCGTCGCACAGTTCGAAGCCCGGAAGGCTGCAAAGTCGTGACGGCCGACAAAATGAGCGGCTGCCGCGTGCATGGCCTCCAGATCGAGTCTTTCGCGCACGTGCCATGACATGAAACGTCGCAAGGGCGAGCGGACGGTGCTGTTGTACACCGTGTAACGGTAATGCTTGGCAACGGCATCGGCAATCGGCCTGAATCCGGGCGCCACTTCGGCGGCATCGAGGATGACTATATCAGGGGGCAGGAAGCGGTTGGTCCCCTCAACAAAGGCGATGAGCGGCAATTGCCTTGTTGTTGCGAACGCAGCCACCATGCCGGCGGCATGCACACCGGCATCGGTACGCCCTGAGGATCGCAGGCTCACCGCCTCCCCCAGAAGCTGCTGCAAGGCCCCCTCGATTACCTGCTGTACGGCCAGCCCGTTGGGCTGAATCTGCCAGCCTGCATAGGCGGTGCCGTCATATTCTATAGTCAACCTGATGGCGCGCATCTTATACCGAGGAAGAAGACGACGTACGGCTGGCCAGCTGTTCGAGTGCGGGTGCATCGAAGCGATAGATCTGCCGGCAGAATTCACAGGTCACTTCGGTGCCGTTTTCTTTGGCTGCCATGTCGCGCAACTCTTCCGCCCCCAGCGATAACAGGGCCCGCTCGACTTTATCCATGGTACATCTGCAACGGAAAAAAATGTCGCTTGTCTCAAGCAGCGTGTACGGCACCGATCCGAAAATCCGCTTCAGGAGCAGTTCCGCCCCCCCCTCCTGGAGAATGGACGATAACGGCGGCAGGCCTTTAATGCCGGCCAGGATCTGTTCGATCTCCTCATTGTCAGCCCGGGGGAGGGCCTGTACCAGAAATCCTCCGCAGACGGTGATCTTGCAGGTTTCGTCCAATGTGGCGCCCAGCCCGACAGCCGAAGGCACCTGCTCCGAATCGGTCAGGTAATAGGCCAGGTCATCACCGATCTCACTGGTGCGCAACTGCACTGTGCCCAGGTACGGTTCACCCCCGAATCCGAGGTCTTTGGATACGGTCAGGAAGCCGGCCTTTCCCAGAATCCCGGGCACGTTCCAGCGCCCGTTCAGAGGCTCCATTTCCGCAGCCGGGTTGCCGACACTCCCCCGCACCGCGCCATCGCTGTCCGCCTCGATTATCATCTTGCCCATGGGGCCGTTGCCCTCGAACTTGAGGGCAACCCGCTGACCGGGCTTAAGCAGCGCCCCCATCAGCGCACCACCGGTCAAGCCCCTGCCCAGGGCGATACTGACTGTGGCGGAAGTAGATTGGAGGGTGCACACTTCACGGGCCAGTTGTGCTGCGGTGCAGGCCAGCACGCGAATGCCGCCGGCTGTGCTTACTGCACGTACAATATGATCAGTCATGGCAGTACCTTTTGCTTTCAATACGATAAAAAAAAGCCGCATCTTACGATGCGGCTTCTTTCAAATTCCGTCAAGGGGGAATTACTTTGCGGCAGGAGCAGCAGCAGGAGCTTCTTCTTTCTTCGGCTCAGCAGCTTTCTTTGCTTTCTTTGCTTTTTTCTTCTTAGCCGGTTTGGCTTCTTCTTTCTTCTCAGCAGCAGGAGCAGCAGTTTCAGCAGGCTTAGCAGCGTCTTTAGCAGCCGGCTTGGCAGCGTCAGCAGCGAAAACAACTGCGGAGAAAGAAACGGCAACGAGAGCGGCTACGAGGGTGGAGAGAACTTTTTTCATGGTACTACCTCCTAAAGAAATTGGTTACAGGAAGGATTTGCATTTGAAATGCCAAGATTAAAATTAATGTTAAGCCTGCGCTTTCACAGTGGAAAACACCCTCACCAGCGAGTTCTGCCACGGGAACCCCACCCGAGAACAACCACCCCATGCCGCAAATAGGGTTAGAACCTAATAACGATATCTCAACTCGAACATTGCCAGCTGATTCGTGTGGTTAACGCCTTCAACGAGGTTGAAGTTTGAGACTCTTTCCACACCGTATGATAAACGGGCATCGATATCACCATACACGGGCAACGACCAGATGACCCGGCCCGCATGCTTGCGCTCGATTGCCTGCCCCGGAACCCGACCGGTCATGCCGCGGTTGGTATAGATGTACTCCACCGCGAGATTGTTTCGTGTACTGAACCAATGGCTGTAGCGGGTAAAGAAATCCTGGGTGGCTCCCCCCTGGGAATGCCCGATGGGCAGGTTCCTGTAAATGTAGCCTTCCGGAAAGGTCCCATTCGTGTACAAGATTCGGTTGCCCTGAAAAAACTCAAAGCGCAGGTCGTTACGACCATCATCCGTCAGGCGGGGAACATAGAAGCCTGCAACATAGCTTTCGGCGATCGGCCAGAAACCGGCCGTGTCCTCGCCCGAAAACTCGCCATACAGCTCCGTATTGCGCAGCCACGACATGCGGTAGCGTGCTTCGAACCCTGCCAGGCCATTGGAATTGTCGGCGCCGGTCCCCCCAATCAAACCGCGGATGCTGTCCCCGATACTGTTGTTGACTCCCGGACCGCCGACCTGCCGGCCCAGATTGAAACCTATTTCGAAACTGTCGACAGGTTTTACCGAGAGTTTCAGGGCATAAAACCAGGGCTGGCGCTCCTCCCCGTTGACGACCGTCCTGTCGAAGCGGGAAAACACCATGGCATATTTCATGGCCCCGATATACTTTACGCTGAATGGTTCGGGACTGGAGACCTTGATCTGGGCAAAATTTTCGGCATTGTCAGTCAGGGTAACCGTGCCGCGGTAGCCAAGTCCGAACCAGTTTTCATCCTTGCCCGCCTCCAGTTCGAGCCAGCCGCCGCCGAGCTTGATATACCCCCGGTTCAGCTTGACCACGCTATCTCCCTCTGAAAATACCGCCACCGGTTCTACCAGCCCGGCAGCCTTGTCGCTGATATACCCTTCGGCGGCCCAGCGCAATTCGGCGTTATTGCCATTGTGATACACGATCCCGTTATTGTTCTCCGACAACGGCGTGCCTTCGCTGCCGTGCTGCGTAACCGCTGCGGAATCGGGGTTCTTGGGGCGCAGACCTGATCCTATCCCGAATACACCGTCATTTCCGGGATCGCGTACCTGGCGTTCATAACTGCGCGGAACACCATCAAGGTAGACATATCGCAATCGGGCGGCTGACATCAGATTGCAATCCGCCAGCGGTGGCTTTGCCTCGGGATTATTTTTCAAAAACGCCTCTCGCGGAATCAGTTCGCGAACCCGTTTTGCGAGTTCTTTCGCAAAATCAGGAACCTCGTTCGGACGCTCTGCCATGCGCTGTTCAGCTTCCAGCAGCAGACGAGCCGCTTCACTCCTGCTGAAGGGTTTGATGCCTTTGACATCGCTCGTGACCAAGCCGAATCCCGCCAATTTTTCGAGGAAGCTGTAAAGCGGACTGTCGAGGGGGATGTTGGTCGAGGAGAGCACTGCTGCGGGGGCTGCTGCCGGAACAATGCACAAAAGACCGAGCAGGAGCGAGCAGTACACCAACGGACGACTATGACTCATTACCGGCAACTCCAAACTGCAATACCTGAACATTATACGGCGCACGTTGCATTGCATGACTGCACAAGAAGATGAGCATCACTTTTTGAGAGGCAGAATTTTTGCCTTTTCGGCCAAAAGGGGAGGAAACAGATCCGGCCGCACGCGCTGAAATATGAGCGGGGCCTCGCCGGTAAAGCTGTAGGCAGGCTTGAATTCGGGGACCAGACGCTTCAGCGATGCCATCAGTTCATGGACACGGTTTTTACGCGACGCGTCGTACAGCAGCTCCAGTTCGGCCTTGACCGGTCCCATTTCGACCTGCACCGGGGTCAGCACCCGAATCTTGCCATGTGTCGTTGGGAGGATGCCTTCACCATCGATCAGCAGTTCCTCAAACAGCTTCTCCCCCGGCCGCAGACCGGTAAATACGATATCGATGTCTTCATAGGGGGTGAGGCCCGACAATCTGATGAGTTCTTCAGCCAAGTCGACGATACGGACCGGTTCGCCCATATCGAGCACCAGGATCTCACCGCCGCGCCCCATGCTGCCGGCCTGCAGCACAAGCTGGGTTGCCTCGGGGATGGTCATGAAATACCGGATAATGCGCCTGTCGGTTACCGTAACCGGCCCCCCCTTGGCGATCTGCTCCTTGAACAGGGGGATCACGCTGCCATTGCTGCCCAGCACATTTCCGAAACGGACGGTGGTGAATTTCGTGCTGCTGGTGCGCGACAAGGCCTGTATATAGATCTCCGCGGCGCGCTTGGACGCCCCCATGATGTTGGTGGGATTTACCGCTTTGTCCGTGGAGATCATGACGAGATTGCGGATTCTGAAATAATGTGCCGCATCGGCAATGTTGCGGGAGCCAAAAACATTGTTCAATACGGCCTGGGTCGGATTGTACTCCATCATGGGCACATGCTTGTAGGCGGCAGCATGGAACACCACTTCGGGCGCGTATTCCTCGAAAGCCTCAAAGATCTTTTCGCGGTCCCGCACGTCGGCAACCAAGGGTACTACTCGCAGGCCCGGGAAACGAAGCGTCAACTCTTTTTCGATTTCGTACAGCGGCGTTTCCGCCTGTTCCAGCAAAATCAGCTTATCCGGTTGAAAGTCGGCCACCTGACGACAGATTTCGCTGCCTATGCTGCCGGCTGCCCCGGTGACAACCACCCGCTTGCCGGTCAGGTAATCTCCTATAAGCTCGCGGTCCAGCACGACCGGCGCCCGCCCCAGCAGATCCTGGATCTCCACGTTCTTGATCTGGGACACCGTCAGCTTTCCATTGATCAACTCGTTGATGCTTGGCAGCGTCTTGAAGGTCACGTTGGCATTTTTGCAGGAGTCGATAATCGGCTTGATAATCTTCCCGTTGGCCGAGGGCATGGCGATAATCACTTCTTCGATCTCATGTGCCATAATCAGCGCCCTGAGCTGCCTGCTCACTCCCAATACCGGCACTCCATGCAATTTCATACCTCTCTTCTCAGGATCATCATCCACAAAACCTATGACATTGTACGATGTATGCGGCTGGCGCCGGATCTCTTTCAGCAGCAGACTTCCGGCCTCTCCGGCGCCGATAATCAGTGTACGCTGGCCTCCGCAAGGTTTGCCGGTTATGCAGCTCTCACGATAAATGCGCCAGACAAGCCGGCTTGCGGCAACCAGTGCAAACAGCAAAAACCAGTCGAGCACGAAAATTGAGCGGGGCAGGGGGGTGAATTGACGCAGGAATAGCAGCGCAGTAACGGCAAGAATGGTCGAAAAACTGATCCCCTTGAATATTTCGATCCCATCCTGCAGGGAGGCATAACGCCACAGACTCTGATAAAAACCGACTGTAATGAAAACCAGTGGCTTTACAACCAGAACGACCAGCAGACAATCTTTGAGCAACTCCAGCTCCGCAGGCGCCAACCTGAAATCGAACCTGAGCAGGAAGGCGAGGCAGAGCGCAAGGCTGATCAAAACCAGGTCACAGAGAAACACTTTAATCCTGCGAGGCGTCAGCATATGAAGAGCGTCCGAATATTAGAAGTGTCTACCCATTGAGAAAGTGTAATACCTTAATGTGAAATTGCAAATCAACCCATCAAGAAAATTCTTCCCGGGTGAACACTTCATCAGGGGCCTTCGAAAGGCCGGCAAATGGCGCTGCAAGGCGGGATAAGACTTGGTGGAGGGCGGACGGATTGTACGGCAGCGTCCGGCGTGTCGGCTGGTGTGTGCTGCAAAAAAATCTGATTTTTACTGCTCGCTCAAATAAAAAACCCCGCCTGGAGAAGCGGGGTTTTGCATTACATCGTGCTGTTCCTGAAACACGCGGTCAATGTTTGACCCCTTCACTACGCACTACCTTGGAAAAGGTCAGAAGGATGATCCGCAGATCGAAGGCACATGATCGGTGAGACAAATAAAATGCATCCATTTCAACCTTCACTGGAATGGGCAACTCGTCACGGCCATTGACCTGTGCCCATCCCGTCAATCCGGGGACCAGTCGGTGTACCCCCTTTTCCGTCCGCAGCGCTACCAGATCGTCCTGGTTGAAGAGCGCCGGCCGGGGACCTACAAGGCTCATGTCTCCAACCAGAATGCTCCAGAGCTGCGGCAACTCGTCCAGGCTGGTCTTGCGGAGGAATTCTCCGATCGGCGTCAGCCAGCGATCAGGGTCATCCAGAAGATGGGTAGCCACAGCCGGGGTATTCGTGCGCATGGTGCGAAATTTGGGCATGCTGAAGATGGCATTCTCCCTGCCTACCCGGTCGGACCAGTAGAGCACGGGCCCTTTGGACGTAAGCTTCACGAGAAGGGCCACCAACAGCATCGGCACGCCACACAGCATCAGAATGGCAAGTGATGTGACAATATCGAAGAACCGCTTCATGACGCATTCCTCTGTGTCTTCAGATACCATTCCGCCGTGGCCTGTAACCCTTCTTCCATCATGAACGGCGGTGTCCATCCCAGTTCCTGGCGAATCTTTGAACTATCGACCATAAGCGAACCAATGAGGCGATTAACAGCAGCGCTTTTGCCGGACAGCGTGCCCACAACCCTCACCAAGGGCATGGGGAAAGGAAACAGACGGGCCGGCACGCCAAGTGCGGCTGCGGTCTTCCTGATAAGTTCGGGGGTGGAGATATCCTCACCATCACTCACCAGGAAGGTCTTGCCTGCGGCAGCGGGATGCGTGGCGCAGGTGAGCAGGGCATCGACAAGGTTTTCTACGTAGAGGAGGCTGCGCTTGTTACTGATTGAAGCCAGCGGAAGCGGAAGGCAGCGCTGCACCACCTTGAGAAGATTCAGAAAATTTCCGGGGTTTTCCGGGCCATACACAAGAGGAGCGCGTATGACGACCACCTCCATGCCCGTTTCTGCTGCTATCTCTCGAAGCTTGTTCTCAGCTTCAAGTTTTGAAACCGAATAGGTGTTGTGCGGACAAGGCTTGTCGCTTTCCGCATAGGGAAGGTTTCCTGAATTACTCCCATGTACCCCGATCGTGCTCATAAAAACAAAACGGCGAATGCCGGCAGTAGCAGCGTGGCGGGCGAGACATTCGGTACCTTCCGTGTTGACCGCCCGAAACGCTTTAAGCGGATTTGAGGAGCTTTCACGCATGACGTGCACGCGTGCTGCCAGATGGATAATTGTATCGATATCTGCAAGAGCGTGCCCCCACGGCGTGGCTGCCCCCAGCGGTTCGACAACAGCGGGGGCCACCCCGGCAACAAGTGATGCTGGGGCTTCCGAGGCCAGCACGGTACCGCGTACGGTGCGGCCTTCCCGGACTATTCTTGTACAGAGCGCCCTCCCCACAAAACCGGACGCGCCGGTTACCAATACCTTCATTTAATAACCCTTGGGATCAAAAGTGGTGATGCGGCACGTGGTACCGTTTCAAAACTTCTACCACGTTTGTTTTCCAGCACATCCTCGTAAACCCGCTCCACACTCGCTGCGGCACTCTCCCAGCTATGATTTTGCACGACAAATCGGCGCGCCTTTTCTCCGATTTTCTGGACCAATTCTGGAGTGCTGAGAAGCAGGATGACTGCATCGGCAAACTCCTCCGGACTGTCCTTGACAAAAATCTCCTCACCGGGTCTTGCTTTGATGTCCCCCAGGCCAAGAGTAGTAGTAACCACCGGCAAACCACACGCCATGGCCTCAAGAATCTTGAACTGCATGCCGGAACCCGACCTCATGGGAGTAACTGAAACGCTTGATCTCTGTAAGGCATCCGGCATGGACGCCACAAAGCCGGTCACCGTAATGCCGGCCTTTTGCCCCAGATCGAGAATTGTCTTAGGTGGTTTGTTGCCTACGATGAGCAGCGATACTGTCGGCAATACCCTCTGGATACGGGGAAAACACGACTCTACGAACCACGTCACCGCCTGTATATTGGGAGAGTAAAACATGTTCCCGGAAAAAATTATCACCGGGCACTGGGGTACGTCTTTTTCAGGTGAGAAAATGTCGGTGTCCACTCCTAAAGGGATCACATTGACCCTGCCAGACGGGATGTGTGCGCCATCTTTTTGGGAAACCACAACGAGCTGATCAAAATGTTGCCCTATATTCCGTTCGTAGCTGGAGACACGCCGCAGTTCCTCCTGTAGCAACAGTCGTTTGGGCAAACGCGCCAGTTGAACGCGACGCTGGAAATTGAGCTGCATGGAGTCGATCAGGTCAATGACCTTCGGACCCGGAATATCAAAAAAATAAGGCGCGATACGCAACATGAAGACATGGATCACGTCAAAAGCTTCATCCTTGAGCAACTCGTTGAGACGCGTCCTGAACTTCCCTGAAAGATAATAGAGTACCTGCAGCGGCATTCGGGAAAGAAGCCCCATCAGCACCATGTTGGAATAGGAGCGCCATTTGGGCAGCCTGACTGTTTCGATTCTCCGGCAAAGGCTTCGTAGCCCGTCAATATCCGATAGTTCGTCTTCGTTTTCATAGAAGGACAGTAGCGTGATCTCGTGACGCTGACTCAACAGCCGCATGCGGTGATAGGGGACACTGGTGTCGCCCCGGTGGGGTGGGTAAGGAAAACGAGGGGTTACGAAGAGAATTTTCATCGGCACTCCCGCGAAAAGAGATCGAGATAATAATGTGCAGTGCGGTCCCACGTGAACGTTTTCTGTCTTTCGAATCCCATACCGACCAGCTTGCCGTGCAGTTCATCCGAACGGCACAGGTCTACAATCGCTGTCGCAATTTCTTGTGCCGAATGGGGATCAACCAGTAAGGCTGCACTGCCGGCTACTTCTGCCATGGCGCCGATGTTGCTGGTAATCACGGGGCAGCCGGAACGCATGGCCTCAAGCATCGGGAAGCCGAACCCCTCGTACAAGGAGGGAAACAGAAGCCCCCGTGCTTGGGACAACAGAGCAAAGACAGCTGCATCATCGAGGTTTGAGCGTATCTCTATAGATGCATCTTCAACGTCAATACTATAGTTTCCTTTAAACTTGACCGCGCCAATGATGTACAACTTGAGGGGTTGATCGACCTTTTTTCTGGCGAGAGCCCAAGCATCCACAATCCGGGCAAGATTCTTTCGTCTGTCGATGTTTCCCAGGAAGACAAAATATTTCTCACTGTCCAACGGCTGTTCAGGCGGCGACGAATCACGGAGCGGCACGTGATCGCCCCCCTGATGGCACATAAGCACGTGTCCGGCAGGCTTTTCAGGCAGATGGGCGAGAACCTCCTGCCGAATGACCTCTGTTGGGCTTATAAGGTATTCGGTACCTTTGCAGATGAGAGGAATCAACGTGCGGTACAGGAGCCTGGGAAGTCTATCCATCCATGTGGCGTCATGAATGAAGGTCAGGTCGTGCAGAGTCAGGTAATGGGGCACCCCGGGGAAAATCGGACCGATATTGGCCGGCGACCACAACAGAGAGCACCCGCTTTTGCCAAGGAGCACGGGCAGGCGAAACAGTTCCCATAAAAATGGATGCATCCCGAAGCTGTCCCGGTGTATCCAGTTGGCCAGGGACTGATAGTCGTCGTGCAAGGGCTTGTTGGGCGTATAGATCACCATGTGCGTGCCGGCATCCAGCAACCGGCGGGTCACCTCGAAGGCGAATCGTCCCAGGCCGCTCATACGTTGGGTGAATATCTTGCCGTTGATTGCTATCATGCTTTCACGATCTCCAGATAGCGCTCTGTCCTTGCAGTCCAGTCATGAGCGAGATAGAACTCGGGCGGTACAGCCCTGGGAAGCTGTAATGCTGCGCGCGTGGCATCAATACAGGAATCCTCGTCCTTATCGTCGTAAAATACCGCATTGGCGTAGTGATCGAGCAGGCTGGCCACTTCACCGACCCTGTTGGAGACTATGGGAAGCCCATAAGAACAGTAGAGGAATACCTTGTTGGGACAGCGATACCTGTTAATGGGCAGATCAGGGAAATAACAGACAACTACGTCGATGCTGGCAAAAAACTGATCCAATTGGGAATCAGGTACAAAGCCGCGGAATATCACATCATCCTGTAACCCCATTTCAAGGGCCTTGTTGAGATAGTGCTCTCGCAGTGGGCCCGAGCCCGCGATATTGAGGCGGGCCGGTCCAACTCTTTTTTTGAGGCGTGGCATGAGTCGGAACAGGTAATCCAATTGCCCGCTGTAGGCCTCGGTGAGGCTTCCCAAGTATCCGATTTCAAGGGGATCATTCGGCTGATTTCCTGCACTTTCAGGAGGGCCAACAGGTCGGCATTGACTGACAGCAAACGGCAGATAGTAGGTGTTGCTGTTCTTTGCCAGGTATTCCCCGGTAAGTTCTTTACTGGCACAGACAATCTTATCGGCACACTGGAAGCTCAGATGCTCATACAACAGGTGCAGGCGTCTCTTGCCCGGCAACACCAGCAGCGACTGCTTGTCCTCGTAATCGACAATGAGCTGGAATTTCTTCCCGAACAGCTTTTTGTTGATCAACGCGGGGAGAAAGATGGAGGAACCGGCCCCCATGCAGTGCACTACATCGACACCCCCTAGCAAGGCAAGGCGCAGAAACTTGTGCAATTGCTCGATGAGCCGTCCGCTCTTTACGTAGAGAAAACGCATCCCTTTCCAGCGGCTGCCGTACTGCTGAACGTTTTCCGGGTTGTCAGTGATGAGAATTATGACATCATGACCCAACTGTGCGAGCTGTGATCCCAGACCGATGCACCTGATAATGCCGGCGTTCTGCTCCTTGGTCCCCGTGTTGATGAATACGAATCTCATGTGATCACCAAGATGTCAGAAGAGAAAATTCAGCCACTAAAATTCAAAAAAGTCTCTATTTCAGAATAGACGTCCTCGGGCTTTACAAGACGAACACAGCCCATACTTTCACATCCGTTTTTCAGGTAGCAGGGCGCACAAGATACGGGATACGTTAAAACCGCCCCATCCCCAAATGGTCTCCATTGATTACTCGTAATGCCGGTTTTAATAACTATAAAAGGCACATGAACTGCAGCTGCCAGATGCCCGGCCAACGAATCAACACCAATTAGAAGTTTTGCACCGGCAACTACTTCTACAAAGGCATCCCAACTCAGCTTATCACAGAGATTGACGCAGCCATTGATACCGGAAATAATTGTTTCTATCTTATTGAATTCAGATAAGCCCGTACCGGTAAAGCATAGCTGTACACCGTCTCTTTCAAGTAAGGTTAATAGTGTTATCCAATACTTATCCGGCCACTCTTTGAATGCTGCTCCAGCACCAATATGTATGATGATATAATTTTTATTTTGTAAGCAAGTATCAGCGAATGGTATTTGAATATCCGGTTGTCGAGATACTGAAGGTTGCATAACCATAAGAGTATCATTATCAAGTTTTAGCTGTTTCAATAAGTCTCTATGATATTCCAAGACATGACTCTTATTTTCATACCACTCGTTTGCATGTGTGAGTAGTGCACCAAATCCTGCACTGGTATATCCAATGCGCACAGGAATACCACTTAGATATAACATTAGTATGGTATTTGGAAAAAAATAATAGAGATCAATGCTTATATCATAACGCTCTTGCTTGATTTCATTTAATGCATTACTTCGTGTCCTGAGATAATGACGTAGCTTGGTTATAATATTTTTATTCGATCTATTGAGTCTCCAATGATCCACTATATGTACTTTATCCACCATCGGATGTTTATTAACTATTTGTGCTGACCATGAGCCAGCCAAAAAACCAATTTTTATATCAGGAAATGCTTTTTTTATAACTGGTAATACAGATGTTGCTATTAATACGTCGCCCATGTGGGCAATGTTTGAAAATAAAATAGACTTAGGAGTATTAAAGTCTGATGATTTTTTTTTGTAACAAAAAATATTCAAGACAAAGTCAATAGACCGTATCAATGTAATTAGAAATATGTTGTGTATTAAATACCTGCCGCATAATGGGCTCTTTGCTCTTTGCTTTACGCGAGCCATTACAAATGACTCCATGGTGTTTTACTCGTCCTGTCGCATTGTGCGAAGGTGAGCCTAAGCCTTTTCATATACGTGACCGGGGGCACAATGGACCCTGCGAAGATTGAGGTGGGTGCTGCGGTTTGTACATTTCGCCCCTGCATAGAGCAGCAATACAGGAGGCACATACAGTAGGAGCGCAATGAGTTGTGCCTGCAGTATGGCGGGGTCCGCCACCAGGTATGCGCTCAACTTGACCGCCAGGTAAAAGATCAGAAAGTTTGTCTGCTGCCGCCGGGACCAGGCGATGGCGACCCCAATGAGATAACAGTACAGCCCCCCTCCCCAGCCGAAGAGAAAATGGCCATCCATAAAGATATACGGATTGGCCCCGAAGCCTGGCAGATAGTTGCCGGTAATGTGATACGTCATCTTGGCAACGTGGCTCATCTCCTCCCACGGCTTGATCCTCAGAGAGGACAGCAGGGTATCGAAATAGTGCAGCAATCTTTCTCCGAAGACCATGCTGTCGAGAAATTCCTTCCCACCGCTGATGAAATACTGATAGGTGCCGAAGCCGGTCACTATGAGTCTCTCGATCACCAGAGACAGGATGGTAGACTCATATTTCGACGTCACGTTAAACAGCACGATCGCTGCCGGGATGATTCCGGCCAGCCCGATAAGGAGCACCTTTTTGACGGAGATGATGGTGCTGCTGAAGTGGTATTTATAAAAATGCATGATGATGCCCAGGTCAAAGATGGCAAATACAAGACCCGACTTGCTGAGGGGAAAAAGAATCATCCGAACCGCGTAGCAGAACAGGCAGAACAATGAAAACCTTCGTATTCTCAGAGAAAAAAAGGCATAGGCAACCAAGGGCAAAAACAGTAAGTCACCTGCAGCGCCGATATGCTTGAAAGCGCCCAAACCATCTTGGGTGAGTGTTACCTTGACCAGATCGGGATTGGCATCCCCCGTCAGGATACCAAGCCCTATCTGGCTCAACATATAGAGTGAAGAAATTGCCAGGTAGAACAGTGAGATGGAGAGCAGTATTATCGTGAACTTACGTGACAGGCCGGAAGCCTTCGGATCATGAATCGGCCGCTTTCCCAAAGACAGCCTTTTAGTCTTCACCCCCAGACAGAAGAGGATCGTTCCGGCAAGGACATATAATGCATATGAAAGTTGAGCCTGGCCGTTCAGATAGAGAAAAACAACAATGGAGGCGTTGAGAGATATATTCAGTACGATCAGCAGCAGGGGATCGAACATGTTCCAGATCTTATCCCTGAGAACAAGCATCTGCACCGCAATGAGCGACATCAGAACCGCTAGATAGCTGATGAACGATAATCCCGCGATATGTTCCAGCATCGGCTGCGCACCTTTCGTGCACGTGCACCTTCGAAATTTTACTGCAGAGTTACAAGGGAGCCTGGACTGCTGGCTTCCAGTCGCTTCGCTATAGTAACTTCCGATAGGCCTGTAAGGTCGCGAGCGCGGTTTCCCGCCACGTGAAGCATGCGGCCCTCTGTAAACCTTTTTCACTCATGGCCTGCAACTCAGTGTCATTATTCCAGAGGCTCCAGATGTTTTCCGCAAGTGCCTCTGCCGAGCCGGGATCGAAAAGCCTACCGGCACTGCCCACTACCTCGGGGATAGAGGTGCAGTCCGCGGCAACCACAGGACAGCCACATGCCATTGCCTCGACGAGCGGTATGCCAAACCCTTCGAAGAGCGAGGGGAAAACCATGAGGCGGGCGGCGTTGTAGAAATAGGGCAGTTCTGAATAGGGCAGGTAGCCAAGAATCTTCACGTAGTTTTCCAGGGCAAGCGTCCGGATTCTCTCTAGTATCGCGCTGTCCTGCTGCATGCTGATGCCTGACAGTACGAGAATACCGTCGAAGCCCCACCTGTCAATGAGCAATCGTAAGGCATCGAGCAATAGCGCGTGGTTTTTGTGAGGCCATGTGGCGGCGGGGTAGTACATGAAGGGACGCTCCACTCCATGGCACCTGATGACATCTTCCGCATCTCCCATAACCTGGAAATCCGGGGCATACCCCGTGTACACCACATCGATCTTGGCAGCGTCGACCCCGTAACGTTCCGTCAGACAGCGCTTGGTGAATGCGGAGCTGACAATAATGCGCGTGGCCTTCTGTACGGACTTTCTATAAACTGCAGCCCTGTATCCAATTTCTTTTTTGGAAAAGAATTCCGGATAAAACTCATGCTGCATGTCCCAGAATGTCAGTACTGTCGGTTTGTTAGTAACCAAAGGGGCCATTACCGTAAATGGATAATGTAGTATGTCCGCCTTGATCTTAGACAACGCAGTGGCATAGAGATCAATACCGATGCTTTTACGCAGTACAGCTCGTACTAACCAACGGGGATCTGGCCGTTCATAAATCTTGGCATGCTCAATCGGTATTATTGTATTCGTGGAAAATGCTTCAAGGTACTTACTATTGGTATATATAACGATCGAGTCTTCGGCACCCCCGACTAATGGCATGGTACGTATCAGTTCCCTGAGGTAGGTTTCTACACCCCCCATTTTGCCAGGAACGAAATGTAATGCATTGAGACAGACTCTCATAGGCTGGTGATATCCACGCAGGTGATCCGCTTGTAGTCTGAATGTGAAAGTGATTTTTCCCGTGATACCATTTCAAGCACCTTTGCACTGGTTATACGGGCATTGCTGATGGACCCGCAGATCCTACAGCTACAGTTCATGCAATAATTCGTCGAATCTTGTTTATGATGCGAGTCGCTACGGTGGGGGATCTGAATTGATCTTCTTCTGTAATACTATCTGCTTGTGCATCTCGTATGATCATCTGTGGATGTATCAACGGAAACTTCATTTCAAAAATAGGCATTTCAGCACACTTGCACTTTTGTATAGTTCTGGTTGCCTCAACTCCAAATCCGATATTCGATATTAAATTTTGATTAGGCATTATATTAAGTCTTGAATGTACAAAATTATTGAAATTAATTTGATAATCCCATGTATCAATCTGTCCGTTAAAAACTGATTCGAATATATCGCTCCAATATTTGACCTGTTTTTTGTCATGCAGAATATCAGTCAACCACATCCCATTTTTCACCAGTGGCCATGATTTCATTTCGACATCGTACGTTTGCCATGTCCGGCGCCACGAAGCCCATCCCCATATATGCGTATAACGCGAGAAATAGTAGCTATTATCTGTTCGCCTTCTGCCAAACAGAAAATTATCGCCACTTATAATCCCTATCCGCTCATCATCCCTGTATTTTTCAAGCAATTCCTCGCAAAATCCAAAAAATGAGGGATGAGGCAGACAATCATCCTCGAGAATAATAGCTTCTTCGGCCTGTTCGAACACCCAGTCCAGCCCGCTCGAAACACGCCGTTTACAGCCAAGATTGACATCCGAGTAATTTTTCAAAACTTCGCACGGCCAATCCACCGTATCGATAATCGCTCGTACTGATTGACACTTTTCTGCTTCACCTGGCCTGTTCACGCGTGGTCCATCTGCCACAACCAAGAGTTTCGGTGGGCGTGCCCGCCTGATCTCTTCAAATACTTTTTGAGTCACATCAGGGCGGTTGAAGATCAAGAAGGCAACAGGTGTTTTGAGTTTAAATCCGCTCATGACCTACTCCATCCGTGTCAAATCAAAATATCAAGAAACCGGCTGATAATTAATCCATTCGGTTTCTATACATTCCGGATACCATTTCCCCAAGCGATGCCCCGCCCAATAAAGAGGAGCAACAAAATATGCCTCTGAATTTTCCCTTCTGGCATAATATGCAGCCCACCAGGCGTATGAGCTGGCGGACAAAACCCCACCCCCATGGCACTGGGCCATCAACATAAAGTCGATATAGTGCCCCTCGCCACACACTCTCGCCCAATCTTTGCCCGAAAAAAAATCGTGAACGTACCAGAAGTCATCGGAAAATACCAAAAAGAAGGCATCAGGATTGAGTTCCCTAATCCTGGAGATCTGCTGTTCGTACCAGCGCAGCGGCACTATGGCGGGATGCTCCTTCGAAGGCCATGCGTTATAATCCCCCCGCCTTATATGCACAAAATACAAATCACGCTTACTGACACCAATTTCTTCGACAATATTTGCTGCCTTTGTCTCAAATTCCGGGTTCATAGGCGGGATAACATCTGATGCCATATCAACAACAGCCTGATTTTGCCAAAACCCTAACTGGACGTAATAGACCTGTTTCAGAAACCCCCTACGGACAGCTATTCCTCCATTATCGGCGCCCGTATTTTCTGCAATTAATCCGATAATCCTTGTGGAAGCCAAAAGAGCCAATCCACAACGTACCAGCTCAATTAACCTTCTAATGCAGAACCGTACCAATCTTTTTGTGCTGCGTATATCACCCCACTCATAAAACCGGTGACATAGAAAAAGCTGTCGAATGTCCGGCATTCCCACAGCCCAAATTGCACCTTGGGGATCCGCAACGCGCATAGCTGCATACTGAAACAACTGATTGCCCAGGCGCCCCCATTCGAATACGATTAACATTGAAGATCGCTACCCCATACTCTTTCATTCAGAAAAAACACCGAGAGCGCGCGCCAACTGTTCGGCTCGATCAAACGTCCATACTTAACAGGCACCAATGCAGGATTCGTCATCAAAATCGGAAATTTTTCCGATTTTTCGATAGCAAAATATTCCAAGAGAGTATTTCAGATGTGCCAACCGCATCATTTCACTCACTGTATTTTCTGTTTTGTACAAGCCGGTGCCATCCACGTACGAGAATTCAAGTAACTCCATTCCGCTACCACAGAGCAAGGTATCTATAGTGTGGGGATTAAATATGCGATGAGCATTGAACTCGACTCTTTCAATGCCGATCGGCACTGACAACCACAGAACTCCATTCTCTTTTAGCAGAGAAAGTACATTAATCAAGGCGCACTTCCACCCGTCGGGATCAATGCGATCTCCGTAGCGCCCCAACCCCACATGCTCAATAGTGTGCAAACAGCTGACACTATCCGCCTCAACCTGTCCGCACGAAGGAACTGTCATATCCCACTGATGAAACTCCACGTTTGGAATTTTCACCTTCAGGGGACGTATATCAAAAACCTCTATTGGCCGCACCGAGGCTACAATGGATATAAAACCATCCACCCTGCTGCCGATATCAATATGTCTTCCCCCCTGCGCCGAGTTTATAATTTTCCCGGCCACATACATATCTTGCCAAAAATATTCACCCAAGGTCGCCGATTGCGTCTTGGTGTCATAAAGACAAGGGTAAGCTGCTATTTTCCAGTCAGATTGTTTTTTGAAGTACAGAAAATCCCTGGCGTACTTCGGCATGAGCCAAAGAAAGGACGCCAATCCCTGTAAATTCAACCCCGCCAGAAAAAGCAGGAAATTCATCTTCCTCAGGAGCTTCATAAATCTCCAACTATGTATTTAGTGCAACGTAATCTTCCATGGCGTTATGATTGCGTAAAACATGACTTTTAAATTTTTTCGTAGTTGTTCAAAGAATAAGTCAACTATAAAAATAGTTATAGCAAAGGAAATAATCATTGATATGATTGCGCCTACTGAAGCATAACGTGGAATCAATACATAATTGAGGACTATGTTTGCAATGCATCCTAAAACTGATGTTATCAATGAATACCTGAACAGCCCTTCATTTGTTATATATAAATCTTTTGCAACCCCAAAATTCGTAAACAACAGTCTTATGGCAAATAACGACAATAGTACTCCAGCCGCCGCATAGTTATTGCCGTAAAAGAACACTACAAATTCCTTTGCGAACAAAAAAATAGGGATGGCTGTAGATAAAAACAATAAAAACATAAGGCGATATAAATTTAAAAGCCGCGTATAATATGCTCTATCACTGACAGCTCTTGCCATAGTTATTGATGGAGCTATAGTGCTTTGAATTATCATAGGCACAAATCCAAAAACCTCTATGAGCTTCATCGCAGCTGAGAACTGGCCAACCTCAACATTACCCAACATATCACCCAGCATGACCTGATCGATACGAGCCTGCACATAAATAGCTATACCTGAAAAAATCAATGGCCAACTTTCGTTCAGTAAATTTTGCATTCTTCTTACTGTGGCCGACCACGTTTTAAGAGTTTGACCATAAAGACGATATACGATAACCAGGCCACATGAGCCCAATACTATCTCAGCAAATCCTGTCCATGCAAAAGCAATAAGCGGTGCTTTGCTAATAATAAAAACGATTTTTATCATTGATATTATCAAGAAAGCACAGCTTTTTGCGTATACCACATACTTAGATTTAACTTGAGATTGAAACCAGAAATTGATTGTATCAAGGGATTGGAAAACAGTGCCAAGCGAAGTTATACCCACAAGCCAATGTGTAATAGTATCATTAGGTCGGCTTACAATTATAATCACCAACGATAAAATAAAAGTAGTAATTCCTCCCAATAACTTCAGAATGAATGCACTACCAAGAATCTCACCAGAGCTCGAAGTATCTTTAACAATCTCGCGTACAACTATGCTATCAAGCCCAAGTGTCGTCACTGCAAAGAATAACGAAACAAATGCAGTTGCATAATTAATTCGGCCATATTGCTCAGGTCCCAGGTACCGGGCTACCCAGACGCCAACCAGCATGCCGACTCCCATGCGTATTATGTTATCGACAAAAAGCCAGCTGATATTGGCTACTACTCTTTGTAAATTATGACGCCCCTCCAGGCGATCTCGGATAAATCCCGGAATATGTTTGGATAACAATAAATCCATTCGATTTGTCAGTTACTCCAGTAAAATACTGAGAAGCCGTTCCGGAGTTGCCTATTTTTTACCGGAGTCCATCATCAGTCTGACCACATCTTCCATTGAACTCCGCGCTTTCCAGCCAAGTATCGTGAGCGCCTTCCGGGGATACCCCCGGCTGACCATAATTTCAGAGGGGCGCAATAAAGCGGAATCACTTATGACATACTTGCGCCAATCGAGCCCGACGCACCTGAAAGCCTCGGCTATAAAATCCTCCAGCGTATTGGTTTCACCTGTGGCAATCACATAATCGTCAGCTCTGTCGTGCTGCAACATCCGCCACATCGCCTCAACATACTCCGGTGCCCATCCCCAATCTCGGGCAATGGAAATGTTTCCCAAATGTAGTTTCTCGTCGCTGCCTGATGCAATTCGACATGCTGCTTTTACTATCTTACCGGTTACAAAACGCTCGGGACGCAGAGGAGATTCGTGATTGAAAAGGATGCCGGTGCAGGCAAAGAGACGATATGCTTCCCGATAATTGGCCACTTCCCAGAATGCAGTTGCCTTTGCTACTGCATACGGGCTGCGGGGCCGAAACGGTGTAGTTTCATCTGCCGGCTGTCCCCCCGTGTTGCCAAAACACTCACTTGAGCCTGCATTGTACAGCTTTGTGGGCTGGTCAATAAAACGCATGGCTTCCAAAAGGTTAAGGGTTCCCACACTGATGCTTTCCAACGTCTCAACAGGCTGTTCAAAGGAAAGCCCCACCGAACTTTGACCTGCCAGGTTGTAGATCTCGTCCGGTCGGACCTTGGCCAAAACCTGCAAAACGCTTCGGAAATCATTAAGCGCCATGGAATGGAAGCTCACCCGCTGTTTAATGCCGAGGCGGGCGAGGTTGCCGAAGATCGCCATTTGGGCGTCGCGTGCCGTTCCGTGGACCTCATAATCTTTTTCAAGCAATAACTGGGAAAGATACGCCCCGTCTTGCCCTGAGATGCCGCAGATCAGCGCCCGTTTACCCATTCGCTCGCTGCTCCCGTTCAACCGGCTTCAGATCCGCATCCACCATCAGCTCGACCAGTTGGTCGAAATCGGTCTTCAGCTCCCATCCCAGTTGCTGCCTGGCCTTGGATGGATCGCCCAGCAGGTCCACCTTAGCCGAACGGAAGCAGCGGGAAGCAATCCAGATCATCGCCCTGCCGCTGGTGCGGTCCATACCGGTTTCCGCCTCGCCGCCTCCATGCCACTCCAGCGGCATGCCCAAGCGGTTGATAGAGCTGGCATCGTTCAGATCGCCGTAGTGCAGGAACAGGCGTACATCCATTTCATAGGGATCGCGATGGATATGGTTTATACGTGCGGAACTGTATGATGAGGAGCGCCGGATCATGCCATGCACTCCATAGCCTTTGGAAAACGCAATTCGGCCAGAGAGGATCCATCCTGGCCGGTGATGCCGATTATTAATGCTTTTTCCATGCAATGACTCCGAAGATGATTATTAATAAATCATATTAGAATTTTACCACGAAATGTTTACATGTCTCGTGAAAATCTTTTCGGTTATATGCAGGATCAAAGACGTGGGGTGCAGTTAGATCGGCTTCCGATCCAGACTGCGATACTGGATTGCTTCCGCTTTTCATGAAAAGATGTGAAAGGAGCATGGGGTCATGCAGGTTTTTGGAAAGAGAAAGATGAAATTGGGGATTTTAAAAGGCTCTAGCCTATCAGAGGTTTCCTGATGGTCTAGAGCCTGTTCTTTTACACGAACGACGATGCTTCGGATCGTCCAGGGCAGCAGGTTGTTGACGACACGGGATCGGGAACCGTTGATAGCCCTGATTTTACCGCTCGATGTGCAGGAGCACCAATCACCGTGAGATGAATACAGATCGCCTTCTCACGGCGTGTAGAGAATGAGGGCAAAAAACATCATCGCTTCGAAAAATAGCAGACTTGGTTTTTTACGCGTCAGCCCGCTTCTCCCGCTCAGCTAGCTTCAAATCCGCATCAACCATCATCTCCACCAGTTGATCGAAACTTGTCTTCAGCTCCCAGCCTAACTGACGCTTCGCCTTGGTGGGGTCGCCCAACAGCAGGTCAACCTCGGCCGGACGGAAGTATTTGGGGTCGATCCGTAGTACAACCTTACCGCTCGCACGGTCGATCCCTGTCTCAGATTCTCCATTGCCCCGCCACTCCAGCGGCATGCCCAGACGTTCGAAGACTTTTTCGGCAAAGCTGCGCACCGACCAGGTCTCTCCGGTGGCGATGACATAGTCATCTGGCTGTTCCTGCTGCAGCATCAGCCACATCGCCTCGACATAATCGCCGGCAAAGCCCCAGTCGCGCTTGGCATCCAGGTTGCCCAGGTAGAGACATTCCTGCATGTCGAGCCTGATGCGAGCCGCGGCGCGGGTGATTTTGCGGGTCACGAAGGTTTCTCCCCGGCGGGGGGATTCGTGGTTGAAGAGGATGCCGTTGCTGGCATGCAAGCCATAGCTCTCGCGGTAGTTCATGGTGATATAAAAAGCATATGCCTTGGCACAGGCATAGGGGGAGCGGGGATAAAAGGGGGTAGTCTCCTTCTGTGGGGTTTCGACCACCTTGCCATACAGCTCGGAAGAAGAGGCTTGGTAGAAGCGGGTGTTCAGGCCGGTTTCGCGGATCCCCTCCAGAATGCGTACGGCACCCAGGGCATCCACTTCCCCGGTATACTCCGGCACGTCAAACGACACGCGCACATGGCTCTGGGCACCCAGGTTGTAGATCTCGTCGGGCCGGATGTCGCGCAAAAGCAGGTTGATGGAGCTGGCATCGTTCAGATCGCCGTAGTGCAGGAACAGGCGTACATCCTTTTCGTGGGGATCGCGATAGATATGGTTGATGCGGCCGGTATTGAATGATGAGGAGCGGCGGATCATGCCGTGCACCTCATAGCCTTTGGAAAGCAGCAACTCGGCTAGATAGGATCCATCCTGACCGGTGATTCCGGTAATTAATGCTTTTTTCATTCAGTTACCCCAATGATATTATTAGTGCGCAAGATTATAACTTTACCACAAGATATTCACATGTCCCGTAAAAATCTTTTCGGGTATATGTAGGATCAAGGAGACGGGGCGGCTAGACCGACTTCCGGTCCAGACTGCGATACTGGATTGCTTCGGCGATGTGCTCTTCGCGGATATGTTCGCTCTCTCCCAAATCGGCAATGGTTCTGGCAACCTTGAGAATGCGGTTGTAGGTGCGGGCGGAAAAACCGAGGCGATCCGTCACCAGTTCCAGCATGCGATTGCCGGCAGCATCCAGATCACAATGTTTTTTTATGAAGCGTGGTGTCATCTGGGCATTGCAGTGGATCCTCGTACCGGAGAATCGCTCGAGCTGAATCTGCCGCGAACGCTCCACGCGCCGTCCTATGTCTGCCGAGCTTTCCGATTCTCCCCGATCGGAGAGGTCCCGGTATTTCACGGCAGGCACCTCGATGTGAATGTCGATTCGGTCCAGAAGAGGCCCGGAGATACGTGACCGATAACGATGGATGGAGATGGGGGTACAACTGCAGGGATGGATCGGATCAGCCAGATAGCCGCAGGGGCAGGGGTGTGTTGACCTTTCTCTACTATACCCACTTAAAACGGCACTCGTTCTCAATTCAAATTCCCCTCGAAAAACAGCAGCTTCCCGGTTATCCTGAATTCCCCATCACAGTCGGTGAACACATCCGTAAGAAACGAATGGATCTCAGCCTCCTCCAGAGAGAAGTTGCCGAGATCATCGGCGTCACCGAGTCCTCAATCTGGAACTGGGAACATGGCACCGAACCAGAACTGCAATATAATCCAAGAATTATCAAATTTCTAGGTTATATTCCGTTCGACTGTCCGGATGACACCGTTGGGCGGCTTGCATGGTATAAACGAGCTTCAGGAATGAACTTTGATCATCTTGGCGAATTAATGGGGAGAGATCCAGAACAGCTATCAGATTGGCTGAGCGGGAGGCACTATCCATTCAAGAAGAACAGAGAGAAGATCAAGCAGTTTCTGGAAGAGCAGGGGGTTTAGAAATAGTCTTGATAGTCAACTCAGAGTTTATATACGAGCGGAATCTTTACAACTACAAGCAGACACCACCAATTAGGCACTCTCAGCTATCGATTATGGGAATACAATTGAAAAGAGGTGTGAAAAGCCGAGCTGAGTCAATTGAACAGTTTCTCCGAACTCACTACGGGTTCCTTCCAGGAGCCTGTTGCGTTTCAAATGGCTTTTATCAGCGAACAGATGGTCTTTCATGCGCTTTCGGCAGACCCGGCCACGGGCAAACAGGCTTGTCACTTCGGACGGATCATTAAAATCGAACTTCAAATCACCATCACGCTGAGCCAATAATCCCATCAGTGTCAGATGTTGAAAGATACTCAGGGAATATTTATGCTGTGCTTCTGCAGCCGGAAGTGGGCACGTCGATACTTCAACTCTCTGTGCAACCCTTCTGTACCAACCTTCTGGTTCCAGAGTTTCCAGAACTGCTTCAGAATCGGTTACCTTGTAACGGTTGATGTCATCATGAATCAATGCATAGAGATAGGAGTAGACTGCATCCAAATATCCATCATTCGATGCAAAGGCTCGACTGTTATCCTGACAAACTCCCATTGCTTTATCAAAGGATTCGCTCAACTCCAACCACGCCTGTAGCCAGCTGAAAGGCGGTTGATCGGTGAAGGACATGCCAGGTCTGTCAATCACCCTGATCCATCCCCTTTCTTTCAGCTCAGCAAAACCTTTCAGATACACGATTGTTTTTTCCGGGTCATAAACCAGTTTGGTTACAATTTCATGGCCTTCAATAAAGACATCATTTTCAACTTTTGCCATGAGGATGTAGGCAAGGACTCCAATGGCCGGCGCTGTGAGTCTCTTCAAGCAGGGTGGCTTTCCGCGAACCAAACCAATGACTCCTTTAAGCAGTGCCAACTCATCGTCATAGGTCAGGGTGAAACTTGTCCGACCGCTCAGATTCTTTTTCTGCCTCAGGTT
Source organism: Geobacter sp. SVR (assembly GCF_016865365.1). NCBI lineage: Bacteria > Pseudomonadati > Thermodesulfobacteriota > Desulfuromonadia > Geobacterales > Geobacteraceae > Geobacter > Geobacter sp. SVR. The sequence goes on along the minus strand of NZ_AP024469.1, from coordinate 254,093 downwards.
TAATTCCTTTATTTCCTCCTCATACTCATCCTTTTCTCGCTCGTGTCGGGTCGCTACTGCCATGAGAAATTGGACTAATTCCATAGGGCCTCCTTCTTGGATAGGTTGGATTATAGAAATAGCCCCAGATGGCGACAGTTCTTACGCACTTTGGGGCTATTCTTGTTTCAGATTGATGATTTGGACTTGAATCGGAAATGCGATGTTTTACTGACGTGGATGGTCGGAAGAATTCTGACAACTTTCTGAAGCTTTTGGGGATAGGGGCTGTCGTTTTCTTCTTTGCCAGCCTATGTGTACCATATCAAAATAACTGAATAAAGTCAGATATATAGGTGTTTTATGCTTTTACGGTTGAAGTTGCAAATTTGACAACTTTCTGATTCCAAATTCGTAAATAGCCTTGGAGCCGGTGCAGGTGAGTACGCATATGGACGACAAACCGATTCGTCCTGGAAATGGATATCACCAGCCGTTTCTGTAAGAATAAGCCGGCAACTACCGTACGAAAGCCGTGAGGCGGTAAGAGTATCAAATCGATGTTTAAGTTAAGATACTTAATCATCCGATTGTTTGGACATTCATTACACAGCGACAGGTTAATGGTCAGTGGCGGCAGTGGTTATAAATCCGGAAAACCGGCTGCTTTCGGGAACATGACTTGCCATAACGAGTGTATGTCTCTATAGTCTGTCATGATTGGTAATTGAGTTTCAGCCGTCGTGGAGGCTATGTGATTCTCCTTGTGCACAGAGCAGCCCTGCTGATGATTTCCGTGCTGCTGTCCATGGCAGTATCAGGCTGTGAGCAGTCTGAACAGGCAAAAAAAGTACGGCTTGCCCCACAGGCGCCGCTCATACATCAACCACCTGCGACAGCCCCTCAAGCACAGCCCGCCTTGGTTTTCGGTTTTGACCTGCGCCTTGGACCAAAGGAAGATGTCCGGATTTATGCCCCGTTTCTCAAATACCTTGAGGAGGAAACCGGGCACAGGTTTGCGATCCGTTTCACCAAAGGATATGGTGAAACCGTTGATGCCCTGGGACGGCGGGAGATACAGTTCGCAGCCATGGGGCCGGTTAACTGCGTTCGGGCGCGGGAAAAATATGGAGCGGGATGTCTGGTCATGGGGCTGAACGCTGAAAAACGGGCCGAGTACCGCAGCATCATCGTCACCCGTCGCGGCAGCGCCATCAAAAGCCTTCAGGAACTGCAGGGAAAAACCTTTGCCTTCGGCAACAAGTACTCAACCCAGGGGCACCTGCTGCCGCGCAACATGCTGGAGCAGGCCGGAATAGCCCTGCACGATCTGGCGGACTACACCTTTACCGATTCCCATGCGGAGACGGCACGTCTGGTCATTAACGGCCGTTATGATGTCGGAGGACTTCAGGATACCTTGGCCCGACGGCTTGAAGCTGAGGGCAAGGTTAGGATTCTAGCTGTGTCGGAACCTTCTCCCAGCAGCCTGATCTGCTATGGCAAAGGGGTCGATCCTGCCCTGCTGGCTTCTCTCAAATCCGCCTTGCTTGCCTTTGATCCGGCGGGCAAGGATGCCGCTCGCCTGATTGACTGGGAACATACGGAGATGTCCCGTGGCTTTGTGGATATAAATGAATCCGCACTGGCGCGGATTCGCCAGTTGGTTCGCCGGTACGACCTCTTCAAACCATGAAATTCTGGTTGAGAATATTTCTACTGAACACCCTTCTGCTGTCGCTCCTGACGGTCCTGATTCTCCTGGTGGTGCGGCTGGAGGTGACGTCCGCACTCCGGGCGGAGCAGAGCAGGTACGGGCTGACCATTGCCCGCAATCTTGCCGACCGGATAGCCGATCAGGTGGTACAGGATGAGCCGTACCAGACCGAGGCGGCCATTTCCGCTTCACTGAAGAGCGACAGTGATCTGCACTACGCCTTTGTGATCGGGATGGACGGCAAGCTGTTCGCCCATACCTTCGGAACCGGCTATCCTGTCGGACTCACGGAATGGAACCCCACCGGAAACAAGGAAGAAACAGTCCAGTTGCTTGCCACGGAGGTCGGGACGATCCGTGATGTGGGGGTGAAAGTATTCAGTGGCCTTCCTGCTGAGCTGCATCTGGGGCTGAAAGAAACTCGTATTACCGTTACACAGGAACGGTTGCGCAACCGGATTGCTGTCGGCAGCGGCATCGCCATTTTAGGGGCACTGCTGTTTTCCCTTCTTCTTAACCGCTATCTTGCCCGACCCCTTAATCATTTGATAGCACATGGTGAAGCGCTGATACGCGGAGAATTCGGCAAGCGGGTCGGTCTTGCCGGCCACGGCGAACTTGGCGCCCTTGCCGCAACCTTTGATACCTTGTCGCAGGAGTTGGCTTCCTCCCGGCAACGGGCGCAGGAGACGATGCGCCAGATGTTGCGGACCGAGAAGCTGAGTGCGCTGGGGCAGCTTTCAGCAGGTTTGGCACATGAAATCCGCAATCCGCTGACCAGTATCAAGATACTCTTTCAGTCCTTTCTTGAAAGCTCTTCACCCACACGAAAAGACATTGAGGTCGTCCTGTCGGAAACCGAACGGATGGAGACCCTGCTCAAACAATTTCTTGCCTTCACCCATATTGAGGAAGCAACGCCTCAGGCTGTCGATCTGCCGGAAGTGACGCATCATGTTTTGTACATTTGCCGCTATCAGATGCGGATACAAGGAATAGAAGTTGCAACCGAGCTTGCAGCCATGCCACCGGTCTTGGCTGATCGGGCAATGATTGAACAGGTGCTGCTCAATCTGCTCATGAATGCCGTTGAAGCGATGCCGGAAGGAGGGGAGCTACATATCTCCGGCGGGATAACGGTGGACAACAGGGTTGAGATCAGGGTGCGTGACAGTGGCGGCGGCATCCCGGAAGCGATAAGGGACAAAATATTCGATCCGTTTTTCACGACAAAACCGGAAGGCACCGGACTGGGGTTGTCGGTTATTCATAACATAGTCGGGCATTTCGGCGGCACGATCGATTTTTGCTGTGACTCTACGGGCACGATGTTTGCTGTTTCTTTTCCCGTAGCATCAGATATGACTACCAAGAAAACCGGAGCAGCCAATGAACCATGATGAAACCGGACATATCCTGATTGTGGACGACCAGCAGGCCATCTGCTATGCCTTGCAACGCTTTCTGGTTTCCGAAGGCTTTGAAGTGGATACGGCCTCCAGTGGTGAAAAAGCCTTGAGCATGCTATCGCAACATCCTGTACATGTTGTGGTCATGGATATAGCCATGCCGGGTATGGACGGGCTTGCGACGCTGGCCAGGATCAAAGAAAGCTATCCGGCAGTGCAGGTTATTCTGATGACCGCCTTTAGTTCAACCGAGCGGGCCATTGAGGCGATGAAGCAGGGAGCCTTTGACTTCTTGCTCAAGCCGTTCGATAACGCACATCTGCTCAAGGTAATCAATGATGCGCTCCAGTCGGGGCGGATGCTTGCCGATCTGGTCTTTGATGGTCAGGAGCAAACCGATGGGGCTGAAGATCGGATTGTCGGTGCCAGCAGAAAGATGCTGGAGGTGTTCAAGCAGATCGGCAAGACAGCGCCAAGCGATACCACCGTGCTGATCCAGGGAGAAACGGGAACCGGCAAGGAACTTGTGGCGCGGGCGCTTTACAAGCACGGCCTGCGTACCCGCAAGCCGTTTCTGGCCATCAACTGTTCCGCTATTCCCGACACACTTTTGGAAAGTGAGCTGTTCGGTCATGAAAAAGGGGCGTTTACCGGCGCTACGGTCAGGCACCCCGGCAAATTCGAGCAATGCCACGGCGGCACCATCTTTCTGGATGAAATCGGCGATCTGCCGCTACCTTTGCAGGGCAAACTGCTGAGGGTTCTGCAAGACGGCAGTTTCCAGCGGGTTGGGGGCATTGAAACCTTGCGGGTTGATGTGCGTATTATCGCTGCCACCCATTGCGACCTTGCCGATATGGTCAGAAAGAAAAGTTTCAGGGAAGACCTGTTTTACCGGCTGAATGTCATCAGCATAGCCTTGCCGCCTCTGCGGGAACGGCAAGAGGATATCAGCGAACTGTGTGTCTATTTCATTCGTAAGTATAATCAACTTTTCAACAAGAATATTCGCAGCATTGCCTCGGAAAGTCTGGAGCGTCTCAGGAACCATACCTGGCCGGGCAATGTCCGCGAGCTTGAAAACGTCATCCAGAAGGCTGTGCTTCTGGCCACCGACAACTCCCTGGAACTGCTGCTTTCCGTTTCAGATGGTCATGCATGCTGTTTTCAATCGCTCCAGTCGTGCAACAGGCTGGTTGACGATTTTATCGAGCGTCTGTTTGCCAATAATCTGCCATGTAGTCTGCCGGATATTATTCAGCAGATTGAAACCGGCATGGTGACAAAATCGCTGTCCTTGACCGGTCAGAATCAGGTGCAGGCAGCCCGGTTGCTCGGTATTGCCCGCAATACCCTCCGCAAAAAACTGCTGGAAAGTTCTTCAGGTCTTCCTGAGTAACTGGTTCCGTTTTTTCTCCATGCGCCTGTGCAATGGCTGCACACCTGCGCAGGCGCTGCATAGGTGTGTCCCGTTCAACTATCTGTTATTATGATGAAAAAAATCGGCATGTTTCTTGATGGCGTAGTAAAGATTAATCTTTCAAAGGAGGAGTACACATGTCCAAACAGTACGGATTACTGGTGGATCTGCGCAGGTGCGTCGGTTGCACCTCGTGCCAGGTAAGTTGCAAGATGGAAAATGCCGTACCGATGGGTAAATTCCGCTCGAAAGTGGATTTTGCCGAAGAGGGGGCTTATCCTGATGCAAAACGTCATTTTTTCCCCAAATTATGCAACAACTGTGCAGAACCGCCCTGCATTGAGCCCTGCCCGGTAAAAGGAGCAACCTACAAGCGCGAGGATGGCGTTGTTATGGTGAACAGGGATCTCTGCATCGGCTGCGGCCGGTGCGTAAATGGATGTCCCTACGGTGCCCGCTATCTCCATCCGCATCTCCCGGTGAAAAACGATCCGAAACCTTTTGCCAAAAAGGTCAAGGAAGTCAGCGGCAAAACTGCCAAAGAACTTAGGATGGTGGACAAATGCGATTACTGTAGTCATCGTCTCGCCCAGGGAATCGAGGAGCCGGCCTGCGTCAGGAACTGCCCAGGTTTAGCGCGTATTTTCGGCGACTTGAACGATCCAAACAGCGAAATTGCCAAATTGGTCCGTGACAACAAGACGGAACTCTGGCACCCGGAATTTGACACCAAGCCGAAGAGTCCATATATCCTTCGCGATGCCAATCTGTTCAAACTTGCCGACGGCGATCTTAATAAATAAGGAGGGAATCCATGCAGATATCAAGAAGACTCTTTTTACAATATGCCGGTGCGCTGGCCGGGGCAACGGCTGTTACCCAGAGCGGCCTGCTCCACTTAAAAAAACTCTCTCCGGCCGAAGCTGAAGCTATGCAGGTTGAGATGGGAAAGTACACCGTCAAGTATACCGCTGATGCCATGTGCCCGGCTGAATGCGGCATGGAGATGTGGGTGAAGGACGGCAAGATCGCCAAAATTTACGGCAACAAGGCAGTGCCCATGAATGCCGGAACCTGCTGCGCCAAAGGAGCGGCAGGCCAGCAACTGGTCTATTCTCCCTATCGCCTGAAGTATCCAATGATCCGGGTCGGCGCCAGGGGGGAAGGAAAGTTCAAGCGGGTAAGTTGGGAAGAGGCGACCGACTATATCGCCGAAAAGCTGACCAAGATCAAGAAAAACTACGGGGCTGAATCGATAATTATGGACGCCGGCGACGTCACCGACCGCGACCAGTATCACCGGCTCTTCTTCGCCCTCGGCACACCCAACTGCGTGGAGCACGGCTCCATCTGTGACACGCCACGCCGCCATGGTCCCAAGCTGATGTTGGGTGGCAAGCGGATTGAGCCGGATATCATGCGACCGCAACTGGTGCGTCAACCTGATGGTTCGCTCAAACAGAACTATGAGTACAAGTCCAAGCTGATTATCTACAACGGCTGGAACCCTTTTGTCGCTACACGTATTTACTACGAACAGCGCGGCACCCTTGCTGCCCAGGTTGAGAATGGCTGCAAGGTGGTTGTAATTGACCCGTCTCTGAGCAATACGGCAGCCCGTGCCGATATGTGGTTGTCACCCCGCGCCGGCACCGACGGCGACCTGTTCGCCGCCATGCTGCGCTACATCCTTGAGAACGATAACCAAAACGATCCGAACCGGAAATACATCGATTGGAACATGAAAAAGTTCGTCAAGGGATGGGACGAGTTCATGGCGGAATTCAAGGTATGGTGGGGCAAGAAAGACCCGATCAACGGCTTGAGTTATTTCAGTACCGAATGGGCCGCCAACAGGACAGGTCTTGACAAAAAACAGATTGAAGATCTGTCACATCTGTTCGGCATTACCAAGCCGGCTGCACTGGTCTGGGGCATGCAGTCTCCTGGTCATCACTACAATGGCTACTGCTGCTCCATCATCGGTACGGTGCTGAACATCATTACCGGTAACTTTGATGCCCCCGGTGGTGCCATTGATACCGAACTGGTCAAGTCCGACAAGGGCGGCTCGGCCTCCGGCAAGCAATTCAAGGGCAAGAAGATTAAACGAATGATCGGCGGCAAGGAGGTTGAAGGCGAGGTTGAGCACCTGCATATGGACCTCTTCGGCAGCAAGTACCCAGCTGGATGGGATGATGTGGTGGCCGATTACCCCAATGCCTTCAAAGATGGCGTCGAGATCAAGTATGGTCCGTTCCGTGGCCACAAATACCCGATCAAGGCGTTCGTATTGCGCACCGGCAACGCTGTTTTGACCGGAAGTCGCCCTGATCGCTGGATAGATTCGCTGACGGCAAAGGATACAAAAGGTAACTACAAGGTTGAGTTGACGGTATTCATCGACTCACTCAATCTGGAGAGCGCCCTCTATGCAGACGTGATCCTGCCGGAGGCTAGTTATGCGGAGAGGATGAGTCTTTCAGACATCTATCCTTCCCATCAGGTAATCTATAACCGTGATGCGGTGATAGAGCCGCTGCACCAATCCAAGAAGCCGACCGATATCATGAACATGCTGGCAAAGAAGCTGGTGGATTATGGCGACAAGGATATCAAGGGTTCTGATTTCTGGGAAAAGTACAAGTCAGAAGAGGATTTTGTCAATGAGATGCTGGCGGTATCCCCCGGTCGCGTCAACGTCGGTACGCCGCTTCCGTATCCTCAATATCCGGAGGGATACAAGCTTATCGGCACACCGGAATCTCTGGAAAAAGGAGATGCATCTGTAGACAATGAGAAAAAGACGGTCAAGGGCAAGCCGGTGACCGTCCAGTGGTTGCGCAACAACAACGGCGTTGCCATCTGGCCGATGAGCTGGCATCGCTACAAGAAACACAATGCCGATGAGCCGAACAAGTTTTTCCCCAATACCTCCACCAAAATGATCGAGTTCGTGTTTGACTGGACCGAAGGCGGCAAGCGGTATGGCGGTTACAAATCGCATAACGAGAAGATCGAGAAGGCTGGCGGAGATGTACCGATGGGGTTGAAAGAGATCGGCTTTGCAAAATTCCCCACAACCTTCTTCTGGTTTGAGACCAAGTGGAACCCTTACACCAACCCTGCCTACCAGAAATATGCGAAGGATTATCCGTTCCAGTTGATTTGCGGTCGCATACACCAAAGCATGAGCGGCACCCAGATGGTGCCCTGGCTGGGTGAAGTCAAGGCTGAAGGCCATTGGCAACCGATGAACAACGAGTTTGAGTCAGAGGTTCCTGAGGCGATGCCGACCGGTAATGAACCGATGAAAACCATCAAGATGAAGTTCAAAAAGAATACGTACTCAGTTGCTACCATCTGGATGAACGATGATGACGCCAAGAAGCTGAAGATCAAGAATGGCGACCTCATTGTTGTGGAAAACCCTTTGGGTAAGTCAACCAAAGGCAAAGTGTTTGCTTCCGGTGGTATGCGACCGGGCATTGTCAAGATGGCCTTTGCTTCAGGCGGAAGGTTCAGCAAAGGGATGGGGCCTGCGTACGAAAGCAGGGGCTATACCCCGAGCCACAATGATCTGGTTGATCCGGATGCCTTGAGTCCGGTCATGGGTTTCCCGGCCTATGCCGATATGGTCGTGCGGGTAAAGAAGGCCTAAGCAACGTTGGTTAGCAGATGCTTCAAAGATGGCGGTGCCTGCCAAGAACAAGCAGGCACCGCTTTTTTACGATAATAAGGAGGATCTGTATGCAGGAATTACATGGAGAGATATTTGTTTACAACATGCTGGCCCGGATTTTTTACAGTGAACCAACTCTGGAACTTTTGCGTGAACTGGCAGCGATGAAACTACCATCGGAGACAGAAGCTGATGCTTCAAAGGGGATGCTTCAGATGGTTGAAGTGGCCCGTCTTCACAGCAACAACCTCGAAGAATTACAAGACGAACTTGCTATGGAATTTACCCGCCTGTTTCTTGGGCCAATCAAGCAGGTAGCAATTCCATATGCATCCTGGTATCTCTCGGAATCACATCAACTTATGACTGATGAAACTATCGATGTTAGGCGGAGATATCTTGAAGCCGGGATGGCGGTGAAGGATCTGTACAGTACTCCGGACGACCATATCAGTATTGAGCTTGAGTTTCTGAGCTATCTGGCCGGAGAGATGATTGCTGCCCATGAAACGGGGCAGCAGGAAATGTTGCAGGCGCTTGAAAACGCTAGGGGCGGGTTTATCAACGACCACATGAAACAGTGGGCTCCCGCATTTATTGCTACGATTACTGATTCTGATGCAAACAAGTTTTATAAAGGTGCGGCCCTGCTCCTTGATGAGGTTTTGATGATTGCCTGAGATGCAGAGAGATTTACTCATTATCCCCATTATCAGGACAAAGAAGGGATATGGTGAAGACGTTACACACAACGTTTGTCACTAGCCTGATTAACACCTCCTGTTGAATGTCACGTTGTTGTGGCATTTAACAGGAGGTTAACACGAGCAGTTATAAAAGGAGGCCTCTCATGTTTGGATTCGGAATGCCGGAGATGATTATTATACTTGTCATAGTCATGGTTGTGTTTGGGGCCGGTCGTCTGCCGGAGATTGGCGGAGCGGTGGGCAAGTCGATTCGTAATTTCAAGAAGGCGTCTGAAGGTAAGGACGAGATCGAAATCAAACCGAAAGAAAGCTGACCGGCTTTCTTTCGGCAGTTATAACATGCTGCATAAATGTTTTTTATTCTATCCCGCTGACCGACGACTCAGTTTTTCCGCTTAGTTTGTCCGACAAATAGGTTCACGCATGACTGAAAGCAAAACCATTCCCTTTATAGAACACCTAACCGAGCTGAGAAAAAGGCTGATCATCATCGTTGTGGCCGTGGTGATCGGCATGGGCGTGGCATGGAACTTTTCCGGCGCTATTCTGGAATTCGTGGAACGCCCGCTAACCGGCCGGACCTACCTGACCGAGATTAAGAAACTAGTATACCTCCAGGTCAAACAGCACGCTCCGGCGCTTTACAGGCACTACAAGCTGGAGCAGGAGATTTCAGCCCCACCGAAGAAGCACCTCCTTAACTACAGCGCACCTCTGGAGCCGTTCTTCATTCAGTGCAAGATTTCCATGCTGGCCGGTTTCATTCTGGTCCTGCCGGTTGTGTTCCACCAGTTGTGGCAATTTATCGCGCCTGGACTCACCCGTAAGGAACGACGTCTGGTCGTCCCTTTTGTCACCGCCGCTTCGCTCACTTTCTGTCTCGGGGCCATGTTCTTCCTTATTGTGATCTGGCCGGTGATCATCAATTTTTCACTCTCCTACGAGGCCGAGGGGTTGCAGAGTTGGTTTAACATCAGCGCCTACATCAACTTCTGCCTGCGCTTGATACTGGTTTTTGGCCTGATCTTCGAGCTTCCAATTCTGACTCTGATCCTGTCGCGTTTCGGGCTGGTCAGCTACCATATACTGGCCCCTAAGCGCAAATATGCCCTTCTGGCCAGTTCTATTGTATCTGCTTTCCACGCCGACTTGATCACTATGTTCGTCATTATGATTCCTATGTACCTGATGTATGAAATCAGCATCTGGGTGGCCCTGATCTTCGGAAAGAAGAAGGAACTCTCTCTGGAGCCTATTACAGTTTAACTTTGATAATTGTTTGGTAATTCACATGCAAGTCACCGTGAAATATGCGTGGTGAAACACGAAAAGGAGAAATTCCATGTTTGGAATCGGAATGCCGGAGTTGATAATAATTCTTGTTATTTTGGTGGTGATCGTTGGTCCGGGTAAATTACCGCAGCTTGGTTCCTCATTGGGCGGCGCGATTCGCGGCTTCAAGAAAGCAGCCGAAGGTGAACCGACGACCATCGAGACCGAGCAGCACAAAAATATTGAGGTTTAACGTGATTGCTATTGAAGAAGCACAACAGATTGTTTTGAGTCGCACAAGGTTTATGCCGATGGAGGACGTGCCGCTTTTGCAAGCTGCGGGGAGGGTTATTGCCGAAAACGTCCATGCCCCATGGGATATCCCCATGACGGACAATTCCGCTATGGATGGGTATGCTTTTTCCTCAACTACATCGGTTCGCGAACAGTGGGTAGTCGCTGGTTTCATTCCAGCGGGAAGTGAACAGACAACGCTGGTTGCTCCGGGTGAGGCAGTCAAGATCATGACCGGCGCTCCGATCCCGCCTGGATGCGATACGGTAGCTCCGATCGAGGAGGTGGAGCAGACCACTAACGGAATACGCCTGGTTGCCAAAGTTACATCGGGGGCTCACATCAGGAGACGGGGCGAGGATGTGCGGGCAAACGATCTTGTTGTCGCATCCGGATCGGTGCTTCGTCCCCAGGAAATTGGCTTGATGGTATCGCTTGGTAGAACTGAAGTCAAAGTCTATCGAAAAGTGCGAGTCGCCATTCTGGCCACCGGCGATGAACTGCTTGATGCGGGTTCAATCCCTGTATCCGGCAGAATCATCAACAGTAACAGTTACAGCTTGGCAGCGCAGGTGCTGGAAGTAGGAGGCGAGCCGATTTTGATCGGTGTCGCTGCAGACAGCGGAGAAGCAACCAGAGAGAAAATTCTTGAGGGGCTTCATGCTGATATTCTCATCACCACCGGCGGAGTGTCGGTCGGTGATCGAGATTTCGTCAAGGAATCCATACAGGCTTTGAGTGGGGAATTGCTCTTCTGGAAGGTGAATATGAAACCGGGAAAGCCTGTGGCATTTGCAATACTTGAGGAAAAACCGGTATTTGCCTTGCCAGGTAATCCGGTGGCGGCAATGGTTGCCTTCGAAATGTTCGTCCGTCCGGCCATGCTGAAGATGATGGGGCATACCCGCATCTTCAGGCCAGTAGTCAGGGCTAATTTGCTCGAAGAGATGAAGAACGGGGGGGGGCGTCCCCATCTTGTCAGGATGCAGGTTACACTGAAACATGGCGTCTACATGGCAACAAGTACCGGCAACCAGAGTTCCGCCAACCTGACATCTCTTACCCAGTGCAACGGTCTGATGAAGCTGGATGCGAACACTACTATTACATCTGGAAGTTCCGCTGAAATTACTCTGCTGGATCGCGGTTTCGAGATGGGGGAAACCGCATATGGCACTTCTTGATTCATACGGTAGGACTATAAATTACCTGCGTTTGTCCGTGACTGATCGCTGTAACCTGCGTTGTTTCTACTGCATGCCCAAGGAGGGCGTCGTAAAGAAGGGGCATGCAGCGGTGCTCAGTTATGAAGAGTTGCTACTGATTGCTGAAACCGCACTGGAGCTGGGCATCGAGAAGATCCGTATCACCGGCGGTGAGCCGCTGGTCCGAGCCGGAATTGTCAGTTTTCTGGGGAAACTATCTGCTATTCGCGGGCTGCGACATCTGGCCCTGACCACCAACGGTCTGTTGCTTGCAGAGATGGCGGCGGACCTGCACAAGGCTGGAGTGCAGCGACTGAACGTCAGCCTCGATTCCCTCAATCCCCAGACCTTCAGTGAGATTACCCGTGGCGGCGACCTGAAGCGGGTACTGTCCGGACTGGACGCCGCAGAGCAGGCCGGATTTCCTCCACCCAAGATCAATTGCGTTATTATGCGTGGGGTCAACGATGCTGAAATACTCGATTTTGCCGACAAGACCCTGTCGCACGGCAATTCAATCCGCTTCATAGAGTATATGCCTGCGGCTAAGGAAGATGACTGGCAGCGCTACTGCATCTCCGGTGAAGAAATCCTTGAGCAAATTGCTGAACGTTACACCCTGGAGCAGGTGGACAAGGGGCCGTTTGCCGGACCGTCACGGGATTTTCGCATCCCCGGTGCACGGGGCAGCATCGGCATCATCACCGCCGTGTCCGGTCATTTCTGCTGCGAATGCAACCGCATCCGGGTCACCTCCACCGGTCAGGCCAAGGGGTGTCTCTTCAGCGACGCAAAAACGGACCTGCTCCCCTGGCTGCGGCCACCGGATCGCGAAGGACTGGCCGAGGTGCTGAGGAGAATCGTTACCAGAAAACCGGAGCGCCATAATATCTCGCAGGATGGCTACACCCATAAGAATTTTACGATGTCGCAGGTAGGGGGATAACGAGATGGCTCAGGTACTGGCGGTCTGTATCAGCGAGAATAAAGGGGAGCGCAAGAAGCCGGTAGAATCGGTGGAAATGCGCGAGAACCATGGAATTGTCGGCGATGCCCATGCCGGTGACTGGCATCGCCAAGTGAGCCTGTTGGCACAGGAAAGCATCGACAAGATGCGAGTTCTGGGGCTGGATGTAACTGCCGGTGATTTTGCCGAGAACATCACTACCAGCGGCATTGACCTGGTCAAACTGCTGATCGGTACACGGTTACAGATCGGCGAAACTTTGCTGGAGGTAACCCAGATCGGCAAGGAGTGCCACACCCGCTGCGCCATCTTTTACCAGGCCGGCGACTGTGTCATGCCCAAGGAGGGCATTTTCACAAAAGTAATCACCGGTGGTATGGTACGACGCGAGGACGAAATAGTAATAAGTTGAATCGCTCTTCGACACTGCGCTACTAGAATACCGTCTATAATGTTGACTAACACTGCCAAAATGATTCGTAGTATTCAACAGATACTGGCAAATGCTGATTTTATGACCTTTCATTCCAGTAGTTTGCAACTCAGATTGCCGATTTACCCTTTAAGGGCATTACAAAGGTGCTGCCATACTGCTGGACAGCCTGGCGTAATGTCGTCGCCGTGCAAATTCACAATGTTTTCACATTTAGCTCATGCTCGTTTCACATTGATGTGTGATCCTCCATGCAACTACGCTAGCACGGAGGAACATCGTATGACAACAGGAATTAGTCAACTGGACATGATAGTCGGTGCCGGGCTTTTCACGGTTCTGCCGGTAATCTTCACCATGGGGCTCATGAGTGGTCTGAGCCCCTGTAGCATTCCTACAGTTGCACTGGTGGTTGGATATGTCAGCAAGGCGGATAATACGCGACGACTGCACGGGTTTCTGCTGGCCTTAAGTTTTGTGATGGGAATTGCGATCGTACTAACCGTTTTGGGTGGAATTTCAGGATATGCCGGTGGTCTGCTGCTGCAAAGCAAACTACTGTTTGCAAAAGGCTCCATCGGTATGAAAATTTTCCTAGGATCAGTTTGCTTTATTTTCATCATGCTAGGATTTTGGATGCTCAATCTGATCAATTTCAACGGAGTTAATCTGATGGAAAGGATTGGTGTACGACAACAAAGCGGCCCGGTCGGTGCCTTTTTGCTTGGCCTGCCGTTTGGCATTGCCGCCTCCCCCTGTACCCTCCCGGTGACTATTGCCGTTCTTATCTTTCTTGCGGCTAAGGGCAGCTTTGTGCTTGGCGCGCTGTTAATGTTCAGCTATGCAGCCGGACGCAGCATACCGATACTTCTGGCTGGGACATGTACCGGGTTTATCAAGGGGATCAGGAGGTTTGACAAGATCCAGTTTGTGATGGAAAAGATTGGTGGTTTGGTTATGATTACTATCGGGGTCTATTTCATTTTCAAGTCCATCCTTAAAATTGATCTGCTGAAAATGTTCTTCTAGTAGGAGTATGCATCATGCTCAAAAACTTTGCTGACTACGTTACTTTTTCCCTTTTTGGCCTGCTGAAGGGCAGCCAAACTGGTGAGGCCCTCAACTTCTTCATTTATGACACCCTGAAGATTTTCCTGCTGTTAACGACTATCATCTATGTTGTAGCGGTCATCCGCACATCATTTCCTCCAGAAAAGACCAAGCGCATGCTGTCTCACAAGCGGGAGTATGTGGGTAACATCCTGGCAGCTCTGCTGGGCATTGTGACCCCCTTCTGTTCTTGCTCGGCGGTTCCGCTCTTCATCGGTTTTGTTGAGTCGGGTGTACCGTTGGGCGTGACCTTCTCCTTCCTGATCTCCTCGCCGATGGTCAACGAGGTGGCACTTATCATGCTGTGGGGGCTGTTCGGCTGGAAGATTGCTCTTATCTACATCGGCACCGGCTTGGTCGTGGCGATTATCGCGGGTATCGTCATCGGCAAACTGAAGATGGAAAAGTACGTTCAGGATTATGTTTGGGAAATGCAAGTCGGAAATGCTGAAATTGTACAGATGAATTTCCGGGAGAAACTGAATTATGCCCGTGAATACACTCTGGATCTGCTGAAGAAGATCTGGCCTTATGTGGTGGTCGGGGTCGGCCTGGGGGCCTTCATCCACGGCTATGTACCGGCCGATTTTCTGGTGCGCTGGGCCGGGCGTGACAATCCCTTTGCCGTTCCAATTGCTGTTGCACTCGGGGTCCCGCTCTATTCTAACGCTGCTGGGGTAATTCCGATTGTGCATGCTCTTATGGAGAAGGGTATGGCAATAGGTACGGTGTTGGCTTTTATGATGGCGGTAACGGCACTGTCGCTGCCGGAGGCAATCATCCTTAAAAATGTGCTAAAGAACCGTCTCCTGGCGGTCTTTTTCGGCACAGTAGCGACGGCAATTGTCATCGTAGGTTATCTGTTCAATGCAATCCTGTAAAGATACCAACCGGTATGATATGTTTGTCGGCATTGAGGATAAAGTATGTCAGTAGCTGATTACATTCTTCTTATTGAAGACGATGCCACAATTGCCGAAGTAGTGACGGCCTACCTGGCCGAGGCGGGCTACCGGGTGAACCACTACGAACGTGGGCAAGAGGCGCTGGAGCATGCTCGGAATCAGCAACCCTTGCTGGTGGTACTCGATTTGTCACTCCCCGACATCCCCGGTGAACTGGTCTGCCAGGAACTGAAACGGTTGGGAGACTTCCCGGTCATCATGCTCACGGCCAAATCTTCCGAGGAACAGCGTCTGATCGGATTTTCGCTTGGCGCAGACGACTATGTGGTTAAGCCGTTCAGTGCCCGTGAACTGGTGTATCGGGTGAAAATAGCGCTCAGGCGTACTATCGACACCATACATGAAACTGCGACAGGAAAATTAAGCTTCAACAAGGGAGCGCTACTACTCGACCCTGAATGCTTTCACGCCATCGTATCCGGAAACCCTGTGGAACTCTCGGCAACAGAGTTCAAATTGCTTCTGCGGATCGCTGCAACTCCGGGCAAGGTCTTCAGCCGCGAGGAACTGCTGGAAAAAGTACTCGGGTACACATGCGACGGTTATGACCGCTGCATAGACGCCCATATCAAGAACATCCGCCACAAGATCGGCGACCGGCCGAAGAATCCGGTCTACATCGAGTCGGTGTACGGCGTGGGGTATCGCTTCAATGGCGTTAAAGATTCCTGATACTCTCTGGTCACGATTGTCGGCCCTGTTACTGCTGATAGCCCTGGCCGGTCTCTCCTCGGGTCTGCTGGTTCGTCAACTTATCGTCAACGACTTCCGTTCCTTTATGAGCGGTCGTATGGAGGATCGCAGCTATTGGGTCATGGCGCGGCTGGAGGGGAAATACGCCGAGACGGGTCGCTGGGATGCCGCCACGCTGGCCGACGACGTTGTCTGGGCATACATGATGGGACTGGCAGTCCGGGTCAGTGATACTAAAAAACATTCCGTGATCGATGTCCAACAAGCGGTCGAGCAGATGTCGCCACAAATGAAGAAAAGGGTGTTCTCCTATGCCAAAGGGGGTATTAAATGTGATTTTGGTACCGGCACGGCATATCCGCTCTTCCATAACGGCCAGGAGATTGGCCAACTGGAGATACTTTGCACCAATCCTGATAAAGACCTTGTTTTTGTGACCCGCAGTAACCGCCTGCTGCTCCTCTCCCTGTTGATTGTCGGCTCATTGACGATGCTATTGAGTATATTTCTCTCCCGCCGTATCACTCGCCCTGTCGAGCGGCTAACTGCTGCTGCCCAATCCCTGCGTGACGGTGACATGACCGTGCGAATCAAAGAAGAGGGAACGCGGGAATTCAGAACCATGGCCGACACCTTCAACCGGATGGCTGATGCCCTGGCCGCTCAGGAATTGCTCCGCAAAAGGCTGTTGACCAACGCAGCCCATGAGTTGCGCACACCGCTTACCGTCATGCGACTGCAGGTGGAGCAGATGGCTGACGGCATGGTCCCTGCCGACCAGAGACGACTCACCCTCCTCATGGGGGAGATGGACCGCTTTCGCGGCATTCTTGGTGCGCTGGACGATCTAAGCCAGGCCGAAGCGAGCGCGATGAACCTCAAAAAAGAGTCGATCCGGCTCCGGAGTTTTCTGGAACCGATTGTGGAGCGCTTTGTCTGTTCGGCTCAAGAGGTTGCCTTCACACTCGACGTTCCTGAGGAAATTACCATTGACGCCGATCCCGACCGTTTGAGTCAGATCATTCTCAATCTCATCAGCAACGCCGTCAAGGCTGTGGATGGGAACGGACGTATTGCGCTTCGGGCACGACGTAACGTGAATGGAGTTGTCATGAGCGTTGAAGACTCAGGAAGGGGGATTCGAGTAGAAGACCTTCCCTTCATATTCGAGCGTTTTTACCGGGGATTTCAGAGTGGGATGGGGGTTGGGTTGGCTATTGTCAAGCAACTTGTCGAAGCTCACGGTGGCACAATCACTGCCGCTAATAATTCGGGAGACGGTGCCTGTTTCCAAGTTTTTATTCCGGATTGATATTACTCAGACAGATAAACAGTAAGCATCCCCCGGCAAAGCCGGGGGCTTTCAAAGTCGTGAACCGCTCGAAGCGGTTTTTTCAAAAGATTATCTGACCACCACGAGTGGTGGTCATTCTTCGGGCAAAAATGTCAATTGATCCAGACGTTTGTCTTCGTCTTCCTGGTTCCTGATGTAGTTGGCAATTGTTTCCTCGTCAGCACCGACAGTGGATACAAAGTAGCCACGTGCCCAAAAGCTCATACCAGCAAAGTTCTTCTTCTGACCAAGGTACATTCGCGCAATATGGATTGCACTTTTGCCCTTGATGAAACCGATCACCTGTGCAACGGAGTATTTTGGTGGGATCGATATCAATATGTGAATATGATCAGGTTGAAGGTGCCCTTCCACTATCTTGCACTCTTTCTGCCTGGCTAGACTATGAAACAAGTCGGCAAGATATTTCCGGATTCGACCAAACAGCACCTTGCGGCGACATTTTGGAATCCATACAACGTGATACTTGCAATCCCATTTCGTGTGGCATAAACTTTGTGTGTCGTCCATTGAAGCCTCCTTTTCGTGTACTTTGAGCGGTTCACGTTAGGGAGGCTTCTACATATTTCAGGAACTGTCAAACTATTGGGGTCCCCCGGCAGAGCCGGGGGTTTACCCTAAGGAAATTACCCCTCCAACCCTAACCCTCCCTCTGAAGGGAAGGAGGTTTTGACTACAGTTTTGCGGATGAATGAAATAGGCATTCCTTTTCAGCTATTCAAATTTGGGTTCTCATGTGGTTCCTTTAAGCGCAGGTGCATGTCGTAACTTCGGGCCGGGAACCTTGGCCCAGAGGAGCAACGTGGAGCTGAGTACGACTGTGACACAGCCCGCTTCCTGGAATATGACCGCCATAACCGGCGTCAGGTGCCCGAGCATAGCCAAGGTCAGGCCGATAGCGTTATAGATTATGGAAAAGAATATATTGAGCTTGATCCGCCGCAACACCTTCCGGGACATCTGCACAAATTCGACTAGACGCGAGAGGTTGCCGTCCATCAGTGTCACATCCGCCGCCTCAATGGCGATGTCTGAGCCGGTCCCTCCCATCACAATGCCTACATCGGCGAGCGCCAGAGCAGGAGCATCATTGATGCCATCACCGACCATGGCTACGGTCTTGCCTTCGTTTTTCATCTCCTGGATGGCGGACTGCTTATCCTGCGGCATGAGCTCGGCCCGGAATTCGTCCACCCCGATCTGGGCCGCTACGGCCTGTGCAACCCTGGCATTATCGCCGGTCAACATGGTAATGTTGCCCACGCCAAGCGACTTGAGTGAAGCAATCGCGTCTGCTGTCTCCGGCTTTACTTCATCCGCGATTGACAGGAGTCCAACAACTTTGTGGTCACAGGCGACCAGGATCGCCGTCCTTCCTAACTCGGATTGAGCAGTCAGGGCCTGTTCAATTTGAGCGGGAATAGCGATCCCCCGTCCTCGTAGAAAAACATCCCTCCCAACAACAATCTCCCGTCCATCCTGGGTAGTTTCGACTCCTTTGCCAACCTCGATTCTGAACTCATCGGGGTCCGGTATCTCAAGTGCTCGTTCCTTGGCCAAAGCCATCACCGCTTTTGCCAAAGGATGCTCCGAGTACTTTTCAGTTATGGCAGCCAGACGAAGCACCTCGTTTTCCGACACGCATTCGCAGCTGATCACTTCCAGGACTTTCGGACGACCCAAGGTGAGAGTACCGGTTTTGTCAATGACCAGAGAGTTAATCTTACCCGCGATTTCGAAGAAGATACCACCTTTGATGAGCACAGACCGGCGGGCCATATTGGCAATTCCTGCTGCCACTGCCGAAGGTGTCGCGATGGCGAAAGCGCAGGGACATGCAACCAGCAGAATGGCGACGGCTATTTTGACCTCGCCTGAAGTCAGATACCCGATACCTGCAAGTATGAGCACGGTAGGAAGGAACCATACGGTAAAACGGTCGGCGATCCCTTGAATGGGCGCTTTGGACTCCTGCGCTTCTTCGACCAAGTGAACTATTCTGGCAAGAGTGGTGTCTGCGCCGATCTTGGTGGTGCGTATCTCAAGACGACCGCTCTCATTCAGGGTACCGGCAAAGACCTCGTGGCCCTTGAGTTTCTCCACCGGCATGGATTCTCCGGTGATGGGTGCCTGGTTAACGGTCGCCGAGCCCACGGTGATTATGCCGTCCACTGGAATGCGATCACCCGGTCGTACTATCACGATATCTCCGGTCTGCAGTTCGGCTACGGAAACTGAGACTTCCTCATCGCCGCGCCGCACGTTTGCCATCGGCGGGGTGAGGTCAAGCAGGCCACGGATACTCCGGCGTGTCTTGTCGAGCGTGTACGACTCCAAAGCTCCGACCACGGCCATAATCAGAATGATCACCGCCGCAGGTACAAACTCTCCGGCGGCTATGGTAACGAAAATAGCTATTGTCACGAATACGTTGACCGTGATCTTGCGGTGTGCGATGTCACGAAAGCCCGCCAGAAAGCGCTGCCATCCACCGAAAACAGTGGCAATTAGGGCAAGTCCGGCAGCCAGAAACGCAGGGTCGACCTGCCAACGCCCCAATAGCCAAGCGGCCAGGGTCAGCACTCCCACTATTACCGGAACAAGCGTAAAGATCAGGATTTCCTGCACGTTTCGCGAATCATCTTGTCGAACCATCAGCTTGCTCCTTGTCGTTTACGGTTTTTCCGGCGCATCTTTCTGTTGCTTCTCTTTATCCTGATTCTCGACATGGCAACCACACCCTGGACCGCAACCGCTGCTCGACTTATTCATTGACTCCTTGAGTATTGTCCAGAGTCCTTTTTTGCCTGGATTCACTTCATTGGGTTTCTTTTCCATGATTTGACCTCCTTGTTGTTTAGGACTTTTTGTTAAGCGTTACCGTTTCACCTTGGAACGCATACGTCCTCTTCATTATCGAACCCGTCCTTATAATCCGCCGACGCGCTGCTTGGCCTCCTCGACAAGGCAGAAACCGAGGCTGAGGAGACTGAGCGCACACGGGTCAGCTACACGGTAATATATGTTGTTTCCTTGTCGGGTGGACATGATGATGCCTCGGTCAGCAAGGCGTTGCAACTGATTGGAAACAGCTTGTGGCTTCATCCCCACGGCAGCCGCCAGCTCCGTCACACACAACTCTCCCGCGCGAGCCAAGGCGTGAAGCAAACGAAGCCGTGTCTCGTTGGCGAGAACTTTGAACAAAGCTACGAGTTCTCCACTCTCCGTGGAAGTAATCAGACTCCGTTCCTCCAGGGTGGGCTTGAGGGTACAAGCAGGTAGTTCCGTTTTCTCTTTTTGATTCATTGTGCCTCCTTGGGCAAAACACTATTACATGGTATTGTGTATTACCGAGCTTGTCAAGCTCTCTTCCCCGGACTGATATCACAATTCTTTCACAATTTGCTCACACTCATTTCACTCTTACCTGTTACTGTTCAACTGTATCAAACATCTTGTAAGGAGGTAATTGGCCATGAAAACAAACATAGCAACAGTAATCGGGGTAGGGCTTTTGGCATTTGCAGGCACAGCTTTTGCCGGGCCGTGGGGGTACGGAGGTGGCATGGTCGCTCAAGGGACGCCGGTCAGTGTCGAGGCTGTCAAGAAGTTTCAGGACGAGACCACGACTCTGCGTAACGAAATGATGCTCAAGAAAGTTGAGTTGCGCAACGAGTATCTCAAGCAGCCGGTTGACGCAGGCAGGGTTGCGACACTCACCAAAGAAATGACCGATCTACAGGCTAAAATTACCACCATCGCAACCAGTAACGGCCTGCCGGGTCCGGGCGGGGGAGGATGCGGTATGGGCTGTGGAATGGGAATGGGCAGAGGGATGGGAAGGATGCAGGCGGCCTATCAAAACAGGTAAGGACGTACACACCAACAACAGACAACAATGGTACTCTGTCATGAAAAAGCCACACATAACATCTATTACGCTCTATGCAACCCTGGCCGTACTGATGACCACACCCGCTTTTGCTAAAGAACCCAATTCTCTAATACCGTTTGGTGGTTATCAAAAGAACGGAAAGTGCGGTTGTTACGGTGCCAAGGCTACCATCAAAACGGCTGCTGAGGCCCGCAAGGTTATCGAAGGATTTCTCATCGGTCACGATCTGCATATCGGATTTATGGATGAGCGGCCCGGGTTTTTCAGGGTGGAACTAGTGGATGGAAACGGAACGGTGCGCGATGTGGTAATTGTTCACAAGAACAACGGCAGAGTCAGATCCACTTATTAAGTGAGTGCGTATCCACTGCCACAACCCAAAAAGGAGAAAGACCATGAAAACCATCACAACAACACTAATTGCAATCCTTGTAGCAGCACTTTTTGCCACCACAGCCATGGCCAAACAGTGGCGCTGGAGCAGCAACCAGCAGAATACCGCCGGTTGGCAATTGATGACCTCGGCGGAACGTACTGAACACCAGACCAAAATGCGCAGTTTCACTGAGTATGGCGCTTGCAAGGAGTACGTTGAGGAACATCACAAAAAGATGGAAGACCGGGCCAAAGAAAAAGGTGTTGCCGTGCCGGTCATGCGTCAGAATCCCTGCGACATGATGAAAGCTAAAGGTGTTCTCAAATAGGTTTTGGCCTTTCGAGAATAATGGGGGCCTATAGTCCGAGGTCCCCATTTAGCAAGAGGTAAGCATGGAACTAAACACGAAAAGAGGAACTAAACCAC
Organism: Geobacter sp. SVR; assembly: GCF_016865365.1. Classification (NCBI taxonomy): domain Bacteria; kingdom Pseudomonadati; phylum Thermodesulfobacteriota; class Desulfuromonadia; order Geobacterales; family Geobacteraceae; genus Geobacter; species Geobacter sp. SVR. Next base: position 232,189 of record NZ_AP024469.1, on the reverse strand, counting down.
TGTGAGCCAATACTTTACTGAAAACATCTTGGAAGCACCCATGAATGAGCCGGTCTGCTGGTGCAGTAATGTCAGCAAGGGATCAATTTTGGAAGCAATTCAAAACGGTGCCCGAAACATGGATGATATCCGCCGAATGACTGGAGCCTGCACAGAGGGGCGTTGCAAGGAGCTATCCCCGTGGCCGCTGCTGCTCAAAAGAAATTAAAATACTGCTTGAAGCAGAGATCAAATCAACACAGGAGAATGAATCATGAAGATCGAAGTGCTCGGCACTGGCTGTTCTAAATGCAAGACCCTTTATGAAAATGTGAAGAAAGCAGTGGAAGAGAGTGGCAAGACGGCAGATGTCGTCAAGGTTGAAGAGATATCTAAAATCATGTCTTACGGTGTCATGAGCACACCGGCGCTGGTGGTTGATGGACAGGTAAAGTTTTCCGGCAAGGTCGCTTCCGTGGCGGAAATCATGGGGGTGCTGTCATGATGAAGACACTTCAACTGCTCATATTGATCATGCTGACAACAGCCACGGCATACGCCGAACTTCCATCTGCAACCGATGCCGCAGTCAAACAAGCCCTGTCATCCGGTAAACCGACGGTCATTGACCTAGGCGCCCGTGCCTGCATTCCCTGCAAGAAAATGGCGCCGATTCTGGAGGGACTTTCCACTGAATACAAAGGGAAAGCCGGAGTGCTGTTCATTGATGTGTGGGAAAACGAGGCTGCTGCTAAAAAATTCAGAATTCAGATGATCCCGACCCAGATCTTCTTCAATGCCCAGGGCAAAGAGGTGAAGCGTCATACCGGATTTATGGAAAAGTCGGACATTCTAAAGGAATTGAAGACAGCAGGGCTCAGATGACCTTTCTCGATAATATCGAACAGATTATTACGCTCTATCCGCTGGTGGCTTTCGGGGCGGTGTTCCTGGCCGGGGTGCTTTCATCCGCCTCCCCCTGCGTGCTGGCAACCATCCCGCTGGTGGTCGGATTTGTAGGCGGCTACAGCGATGGCGACAAGTGGAAGGCCTTTCGTTATTCCCTGGTTTTTGTTCTTGGGTTGTCGCTGACCTTCACCGCCTTTGGTGCGGCAGCCGGTCTTTTGGGGACCATGTTCGGCACTCTGGGAGGGCCTTGGTATTTGATCGCAGGAACCATTGCATTGGTCATGGGTGGCCAGTTGATGGGGTTGTATGAGATTCGACTGCCGATTAAACGGGACTTCAAACCAAAGCAAGGCGGAATTGTCGGTGCGTTTCTGCTGGGGCTATTCTTCGGGATTGTTTCCTCACCCTGCGCCACTCCGGTACTGGTAGTACTGCTGACGCTGGTCGCCGGAAAAGGTCAGGTGTTTTATGGTATCGCACTCCTGTTCAGCTATGCCATAGGCCATTGCCTGCTGATGCTCTTTGCTGGCACGTTCACCGGCTTTGTCGAAGGATTTGTCAAAGCACGGGGAGTCGTAAACTTCTCCCTTTGGGCAAAACGAGTAAGTGGGTCTATAGTAGCTTTGGTTGGAGGTTGGTTCGTTTGGCAGTATTTTTGAGATCCTGCGCGAAGTCTGTCTGCGTCCGTGCATCGGACGCTTATTTTTTGCCAGCTATATGATTGCATGTTCATAACATAAAACTTGATACTTCATGAAACCATCTCATTCACAACTTAATGATGAGGATCAGAAAGTTGCGTATAAGATACTGGTGGGAGTCATAAAATCATTGCAGGAAAGATAGCCGTGGTGAAATGGCTGCACTTTCATGATGTTTTGGTCCTGGCTATACGACATTTTAACTCCGTATAGCCAGATGACATTGGCAAGTAAACACTAATCATAATTACGGTTATCACCCTGCCCAAATCCATGTTTATGCGACATCTCAGCCGCATATTCATTTTCAATGCTATCGTCACTACCAATCTGATACTTTTTAAGAAGTTTGGAAGGGACTGACCGCAATAAATCTATTTCTGGAGCTTCAGTCACAACAAAACAATCAAATAATGGAACCAATGCAAAGTCAGAGCTTTTTAGGTGCTTATCAATAGCCTTAATATCATTATCGGTTAGATTTTCAACACCAGCAAGGCTTGCCAGTTCAGACGGCTCCAAACAAAACATACAAAAACTGGTGCTGTTAAAAGATTTGCTATAGATGAGCTGGAGTAATTTTGCTATCAAATCAGGTGATCGTGTATTTTTGGAATTTTTCATATGCGACTCCTTTATATTGTAAGCATCCCCCGGCAAAGCCGGGGGCTTTCAAAGTCGTGAACCGCTCGAAGCGGTTTTTTCAAAAGATTATCTGACCACCACGAGTGGTGGTCATTCTTCGGGCAAAAATGTCAATTGATCCAGACGTTTGTCTTCGTCTTCCTGGTTCCTGATGTAGTTGGCAATTGTTTCCTCGTCAGCACCGACAGTGGATACAAAGTAGCCACGTGCCCAAAAGCTCATACCAGCAAAGTTCTTCTTCTGACCAAGGTACATTCGCGCAATATGGATTGCACTTTTGCCCTTGATGAAACCGATCACCTGTGCAACGGAGTATTTTGGTGGGATCGATATCAATATGTGAATATGATCAGGTTGAAGGTGCCCTTCCACTATCTTGCACTCTTTCTGCCTGGCTAGACTATGAAACAAGTCGGCAAGATATTTCCGGATTCGACCAAACAGCACCTTGCGGCGACATTTTGGAATCCATACAACGTGATACTTGCAATCCCATTTCGTGTGGCATAAACTTTGTGTGTCGTCCATTGAAGCCTCCTTTTCGTGTACTTTGAGCGGTTCACGTTAGGGAGGCTTCTACATATTTCAGGAACTGTCAAACTATTGGGGTCCCCCGGCAGAGCCGGGGGTTTACCCTAAGGAAATTACCCCTCCAACCCTAACCCTCCCTCTGAAGGGAAGGAGGTTTTGACTACAGTTTTGCGGATGAATGAAATAGGCATTCCTTTTCAGCTATTCAAATTTGGGTTCTCATGTGGTTCCTTTAAGCGCAGGTGCATGTCGTAACTTCGGGCCGGGAACCTTGGCCCAGAGGAGCAACGTGGAGCTGAGTACGACTGTGACACAGCCCGCTTCCTGGAATATGACCGCCATAACCGGCGTCAGGTGCCCGAGCATAGCCAAGGTCAGGCCGATAGCGTTATAGATTATGGAAAAGAATATATTGAGCTTGATCCGCCGCAACACCTTCCGGGACATCTGCACAAATTCGACTAGACGCGAGAGGTTGCCGTCCATCAGTGTCACATCCGCCGCCTCAATGGCGATGTCTGAGCCGGTCCCTCCCATCACAATGCCTACATCGGCGAGCGCCAGAGCAGGAGCATCATTGATGCCATCACCGACCATGGCTACGGTCTTGCCTTCGTTTTTCATCTCCTGGATGGCGGACTGCTTATCCTGCGGCATGAGCTCGGCCCGGAATTCGTCCACCCCGATCTGGGCCGCTACGGCCTGTGCAACCCTGGCATTATCGCCGGTCAACATGGTAATGTTGCCCACGCCAAGCGACTTGAGTGAAGCAATCGCGTCTGCTGTCTCCGGCTTTACTTCATCCGCGATTGACAGGAGTCCAACAACTTTGTGGTCACAGGCGACCAGGATCGCCGTCCTTCCTAACTCGGATTGAGCAGTCAGGGCCTGTTCAATTTGAGCGGGAATAGCGATCCCCGTCCTCGTAGAAAAACATCCCTCCCAACAACAATCTCCCGTCCATCCTGGGTAGTTTCGACTCCTTTGCCAACCTCGATTCTGAACTCATCGGGGTCCGGTATCTCAAGTGCTCGTTCCTTGGCCAAAGCCATCACCGCTTTTGCCAAAGGATGCTCCGAGTACTTTTCAGTTATGGCAGCCAGACGAAGCACCTCGTTTTCCGACACGCATTCGCAGCTGATCACTTCCAGGACTTTCGGACGACCCAAGGTGAGAGTACCGGTTTTGTCAATGACCAGAGAGTTAATCTTACCCGCGATTTCGAAGAAGATACCACCTTTGATGAGCACAGACCGGCGGGCCATATTGGCAATTCCTGCTGCCACTGCCGAAGGTGTCGCGATGGCGAAAGCGCAGGGACATGCAACCAGCAGAATGGCGACGGCTATTTTGACCTCGCCTGAAGTCAGATACCCGATACCTGCAAGTATGAGCACGGTAGGAAGGAACCATACGGTAAAACGGTCGGCGATCCCTTGAATGGGCGCTTTGGACTCCTGCGCTTCTTCGACCAAGTGAACTATTCTGGCAAGAGTGGTGTCTGCGCCGATCTTGGTGGTGCGTATCTCAAGACGACCGCTCTCATTCAGGGTACCGGCAAAGACCTCGTGGCCCTTGAGTTTCTCCACCGGCATGGATTCTCCGGTGATGGGTGCCTGGTTAACGGTCGCCGAGCCCACGGTGATTATGCCGTCCACTGGAATGCGATCACCCGGTCGTACTATCACGATATCTCCGGTCTGCAGTTCGGCTACGGAAACTGAGACTTCCTCATCGCCGCGCCGCACGTTTGCCATCGGCGGGGTGAGGTCAAGCAGGCCACGGATACTCCGGCGTGTCTTGTCGAGCGTGTACGACTCCAAAGCTCCGACCACGGCCATAATCAGAATGATCACCGCCGCAGGTACAAACTCTCCGGCGGCTATGGTAACGAAAATAGCTATTGTCACGAATACGTTGACCGTGATCTTGCGGTGTGCGATGTCACGAAAGCCCGCCAGAAAGCGCTGCCATCCACCGAAAACAGTGGCAATTAGGGCAAGTCCGGCAGCCAGAAACGCAGGGTCGACCTGCCAACGCCCCAATAGCCAAGCGGCCAGGGTCAGCACTCCCACTATTACCGGAACAAGCGTAAAGATCAGGATTTCCTGCACGTTTCGCGAATCATCTTGTCGAACCATCAGCTTGCTCCTTGTCGTTTACGGTTTTTCCGGCGCATCTTTCTGTTGCTTCTCTTTATCCTGATTCTCGACATGGCAACCACACCCTGGACCGCAACCGCTGCTCGACTTATTCATTGACTCCTTGAGTATTGTCCAGAGTCCTTTTTTGCCTGGATTCACTTCATTGGGTTTCTTTTCCATGATTTGACCTCCTTGTTGTTTAGGACTTTTTGTTAAGCGTTACCGTTTCACCTTGGAACGCATACGTCCTCTTCATTATCGAACCCGTCCTTATAATCCGCCGACGCGCTGCTTGGCCTCCTCGACAAGGCAGAAACCGAGGCTGAGGAGACTGAGCGCACACGGGTCAGCTACACGGTAATATATGTTGTTTCCTTGTCGGGTGGACATGATGATGCCTCGGTCAGCAAGGCGTTGCAACTGATTGGAAACAGCTTGTGGCTTCATCCCCACGGCAGCCGCCAGCTCCGTCACACACAACTCTCCCGCGCGAGCCAAGGCGTGAAGCAAACGAAGCCGTGTCTCGTTGGCGAGAACTTTGAACAAAGCTACGAGTTCTCCACTCTCCGTGGAAGTAATCAGACTCCGTTCCTCCAGGGTGGGCTTGAGGGTACAAGCAGGTAGTTCCGTTTTCTCTTTTTGATTCATTGTGCCTCCTTGGGCAAAACACTATTACATGGTATTGTGTATTACCGAGCTTGTCAAGCTCTCTTCCCCGGACTGATATCACAATTCTTTCACAATTTGCTCACACTCATTTCACTCTTACCTGTTACTGTTCAACTGTATCAAACATCTTGTAAGGAGGTAATTGGCCATGAAAACAAACATAGCAACAGTAATCGGGGTAGGGCTTTTGGCATTTGCAGGCACAGCTTTTGCCGGGCCGTGGGGGTACGGAGGTGGCATGGTCGCTCAAGGGACGCCGGTCAGTGTCGAGGCTGTCAAGAAGTTTCAGGACGAGACCACGACTCTGCGTAACGAAATGATGCTCAAGAAAGTTGAGTTGCGCAACGAGTATCTCAAGCAGCCGGTTGACGCAGGCAGGGTTGCGACACTCACCAAAGAAATGACCGATCTACAGGCTAAAATTACCACCATCGCAACCAGTAACGGCCTGCCGGGTCCGGGCGGGGGAGGATGCGGTATGGGCTGTGGAATGGGAATGGGCAGAGGGATGGGAAGGATGCAGGCGGCCTATCAAAACAGGTAAGGACGTACACACCAACAACAGACAACAATGGTACTCTGTCATGAAAAAGCCACACATAACATCTATTACGCTCTATGCAACCCTGGCCGTACTGATGACCACACCCGCTTTTGCTAAAGAACCCAATTCTCTAATACCGTTTGGTGGTTATCAAAAGAACGGAAAGTGCGGTTGTTACGGTGCCAAGGCTACCATCAAAACGGCTGCTGAGGCCCGCAAGGTTATCGAAGGATTTCTCATCGGTCACGATCTGCATATCGGATTTATGGATGAGCGGCCCGGGTTTTTCAGGGTGGAACTAGTGGATGGAAACGGAACGGTGCGCGATGTGGTAATTGTTCACAAGAACAACGGCAGAGTCAGATCCACTTATTAAGTGAGTGCGTATCCACTGCCACAACCCAAAAAGGAGAAAGACCATGAAAACCATCACAACAACACTAATTGCAATCCTTGTAGCAGCACTTTTTGCCACCACAGCCATGGCCAAACAGTGGCGCTGGAGCAGCAACCAGCAGAATACCGCCGGTTGGCAATTGATGACCTCGGCGGAACGTACTGAACACCAGACCAAAATGCGCAGTTTCACTGAGTATGGCGCTTGCAAGGAGTACGTTGAGGAACATCACAAAAAGATGGAAGACCGGGCCAAAGAAAAAGGTGTTGCCGTGCCGGTCATGCGTCAGAATCCCTGCGACATGATGAAAGCTAAAGGTGTTCTCAAATAGGTTTTGGCCTTTCGAGAATAATGGGGGCCTATAGTCCGAGGTCCCCATTTAGCAAGAGGTAAGCATGGAACTAAACACGAAAAGAGGAACTAAACCACTGTGAGCCAATACTTTACTGAAAACATCTTGGAAGCACCCATGAATGAGCCGGTCTGCTGGTGCAGTAATGTCAGCAAGGGATCAATTTTGGAAGCAATTCAAAACGGTGCCCGAAACATGGATGATATCCGCCGAATGACTGGAGCCTGCACAGAGGGGCGTTGCAAGGAGCTATCCCCGTGGCCGCTGCTGCTCAAAAGAAATTAAAATACTGCTTGAAGCAGAGATCAAATCAACACAGGAGAATGAATCATGAAGATCGAAGTGCTCGGCACTGGCTGTTCTAAATGCAAGACCCTTTATGAAAATGTGAAGAAAGCAGTGGAAGAGAGTGGCAAGACGGCAGATGTCGTCAAGGTTGAAGAGATATCTAAAATCATGTCTTACGGTGTCATGAGCACACCGGCGCTGGTGGTTGATGGACAGGTAAAGTTTTCCGGCAAGGTCGCTTCCGTGGCGGAAATCATGGGGGTGCTGTCATGATGAAGACACTTCAACTGCTCATATTGATCATGCTGACAACAGCCACGGCATACGCCGAACTTCCATCTGCAACCGATGCCGCAGTCAAACAAGCCCTGTCATCCGGTAAACCGACGGTCATTGACCTAGGCGCCCGTGCCTGCATTCCCTGCAAGAAAATGGCGCCGATTCTGGAGGGACTTTCCACTGAATACAAAGGGAAAGCCGGAGTGCTGTTCATTGATGTGTGGGAAAACGAGGCTGCTGCTAAAAAATTCAGAATTCAGATGATCCCGACCCAGATCTTCTTCAATGCCCAGGGCAAAGAGGTGAAGCGTCATACCGGATTTATGGAAAAGTCGGACATTCTAAAGGAATTGAAGACAGCAGGGCTCAGATGACCTTTCTCGATAATATCGAACAGATTATTACGCTCTATCCGCTGGTGGCTTTCGGGGCGGTGTTCCTGGCCGGGGTGCTTTCATCCGCCTCCCCCTGCGTGCTGGCAACCATCCCGCTGGTGGTCGGATTTGTAGGCGGCTACAGCGATGGCGACAAGTGGAAGGCCTTTCGTTATTCCCTGGTTTTTGTTCTTGGGTTGTCGCTGACCTTCACCGCCTTTGGTGCGGCAGCCGGTCTTTTGGGGACCATGTTCGGCACTCTGGGAGGGCCTTGGTATTTGATCGCAGGAACCATTGCATTGGTCATGGGTGGCCAGTTGATGGGGTTGTATGAGATTCGACTGCCGATTAAACGGGACTTCAAACCAAAGCAAGGCGGAATTGTCGGTGCGTTTCTGCTGGGGCTATTCTTCGGGATTGTTTCCTCACCCTGCGCCACTCCGGTACTGGTAGTACTGCTGACGCTGGTCGCCGGAAAAGGTCAGGTGTTTTATGGTATCGCACTCCTGTTCAGCTATGCCATAGGCCATTGCCTGCTGATGCTCTTTGCTGGCACGTTCACCGGCTTTGTCGAAGGATTTGTCAAAGCACGGGGAGTCGTAAACTTCTCCCTTTGGGCAAAACGAGTAAGTGGGTCTATAGTAGCTTTGGTTGGAGGTTGGTTCGTTTGGCAGTATTTTTGAGATCCTGCGCGAAGTCTGTCTGCGTCCGTGCATCGGACGCTTATTTTTTGCCAGCTATATGATTGCATGTTCATAACATAAAACTTGATACTTCATGAAACCATCTCATTCACAACTTAATGATGAGGATCAGAAAGTTGCGTATAAGATACTGGTGGGAGTCATAAAATCATTGCAGGAAAGATAGCCGTGGTGAAATGGCTGCACTTTCATGATGTTTTGGTCCTGGCTATACGACATTTTAACTCCGTATAGCCAGATGACATTGGCAAGTAAACACTAATCATAATTACGGTTATCACCCTGCCCAAATCCATGTTTATGCGACATCTCAGCCGCATATTCATTTTCAATGCTATCGTCACTACCAATCTGATACTTTTTAAGAAGTTTGGAAGGGACTGACCGCAATAAATCTATTTCTGGAGCTTCAGTCACAACAAAACAATCAAATAATGGAACCAATGCAAAGTCAGAGCTTTTTAGGTGCTTATCAATAGCCTTAATATCATTATCGGTTAGATTTTCAACACCAGCAAGGCTTGCCAGTTCAGACGGCTCCAAACAAAACATACAAAAACTGGTGCTGTTAAAAGATTTGCTATAGATGAGCTGGAGTAATTTTGCTATCAAATCAGGTGATCGTGTATTTTTGGAATTTTTCATATGCGACTCCTTTATATTGTAAGCATCCCCCGGCAAAGCCGGGGGCTTTCAAAGTCGTGAACCGCTCGAAGCGGTTTTTTCAAAAGATTATCTGACCACCACGAGTGGTGGTCATTCTTCGGGCAAAAATGTCAATTGATCCAGACGTTTGTCTTCGTCTTCCTGGTTCCTGATGTAGTTGGCAATTGTTTCCTCGTCAGCACCGACAGTGGATACAAAGTAGCCACGTGCCCAAAAGCTCATACCAGCAAAGTTCTTCTTCTGACCAAGGTACATTCGCGCAATATGGATTGCACTTTTGCCCTTGATGAAACCGATCACCTGTGCAACGGAGTATTTTGGTGGGATCGATATCAATATGTGAATATGATCAGGTTGAAGGTGCCCTTCCACTATCTTGCACTCTTTCTGCCTGGCTAGACTATGAAACAAGTCGGCAAGATATTTCCGGATTCGACCAAACAGCACCTTGCGGCGACATTTTGGAATCCATACAACGTGATACTTGCAATCCCATTTCGTGTGGCATAAACTTTGTGTGTCGTCCATTGAAGCCTCCTTTTCGTGTACTTTGAGCGGTTCACGTTAGGGAGGCTTCTACATATTTCAGGAACTGTCAAACTATTGGGGTCCCCCGGCAGAGCCGGGGTTTACCCTAAGGAAATTACCCTCCAACCCTAACCCTCCCTCTGAAGGGAAGGAGGTTTTGACTACAGTTTTGCGGATGAATGAAATAGGCATTCCTTTTCAGCTATTCAAATTTGGGTTCTCATGTGGTTCCTTTAAGCGCAGGTGCATGTCGTAACTTCGGGCCGGGAACCTTGGCCCAGAGGAGCAACGTGGAGCTGAGTACGACTGTGACACAGCCCGCTTCCTGGAATATGACCGCCATAACCGGCGTCAGGTGCCCGAGCATAGCCAAGGTCAGGCCGATAGCGTTATAGATTATGGAAAAGAATATATTGAGCTTGATCCGCCGCAACACCTTCCGGGACATCTGCACAAATTCGACTAGACGCGAGAGGTTGCCGTCCATCAGTGTCACATCCGCCGCCTCAATGGCGATGTCTGAGCCGGTCCCTCCCATCACAATGCCTACATCGGCGAGCGCCAGAGCAGGAGCATCATTGATGCCATCACCGACCATGGCTACGGTCTTGCCTTCGTTTTTCATCTCCTGGATGGCGGACTGCTTATCCTGCGGCATGAGCTCGGCCCGGAATTCGTCCACCCCGATCTGGGCCGCTACGGCCTGTGCAACCCTGGCATTATCGCCGGTCAACATGGTAATGTTGCCCACGCCAAGCGACTTGAGTGAAGCAATCGCGTCTGCTGTCTCCGGCTTTACTTCATCCGCGATTGACAGGAGTCCAACAACTTTGTGGTCACAGGCGACCAGGATCGCCGTCCTTCCTAACTCGGATTGAGCAGTCAGGGCCTGTTCAATTTGAGCGGGAATAGCGATCCCCGTCCTCGTAGAAAAACATCCCTCCCAACAACAATCTCCCGTCCATCCTGGGTAGTTTCGACTCCTTTGCCAACCTCGATTCTGAACTCATCGGGGTCCGGTATCTCAAGTGCTCGTTCCTTGGCCAAAGCCATCACCGCTTTTGCCAAAGGATGCTCCGAGTACTTTTCAGTTATGGCAGCCAGACGAAGCACCTCGTTTTCCGACACGCATTCGCAGCTGATCACTTCCAGGACTTTCGGACGACCCAAGGTGAGAGTACCGGTTTTGTCAATGACCAGAGAGTTAATCTTACCCGCGATTTCGAAGAAGATACCACCTTTGATGAGCACAGACCGGCGGGCCATATTGGCAATTCCTGCTGCCACTGCCGAAGGTGTCGCGATGGCGAAAGCGCAGGGACATGCAACCAGCAGAATGGCGACGGCTATTTTGACCTCGCCTGAAGTCAGATACCCGATACCTGCAAGTATGAGCACGGTAGGAAGGAACCATACGGTAAAACGGTCGGCGATCCCTTGAATGGGCGCTTTGGACTCCTGCGCTTCTTCGACCAAGTGAACTATTCTGGCAAGAGTGGTGTCTGCGCCGATCTTGGTGGTGCGTATCTCAAGACGACCGCTCTCATTCAGGGTACCGGCAAAGACCTCGTGGCCCTTGAGTTTCTCCACCGGCATGGATTCTCCGGTGATGGGTGCCTGGTTAACGGTCGCCGAGCCCACGGTGATTATGCCGTCCACTGGAATGCGATCACCCGGTCGTACTATCACGATATCTCCGGTCTGCAGTTCGGCTACGGAAACTGAGACTTCCTCATCGCCGCGCCGCACGTTTGCCATCGGCGGGGTGAGGTCAAGCAGGCCACGGATACTCCGGCGTGTCTTGTCGAGCGTGTACGACTCCAAAGCTCCGACCACGGCCATAATCAGAATGATCACCGCCGCAGGTACAAACTCTCCGGCGGCTATGGTAACGAAAATAGCTATTGTCACGAATACGTTGACCGTGATCTTGCGGTGTGCGATGTCACGAAAGCCCGCCAGAAAGCGCTGCCATCCACCGAAAACAGTGGCAATTAGGGCAAGTCCGGCAGCCAGAAACGCAGGGTCGACCTGCCAACGCCCCAATAGCCAAGCGGCCAGGGTCAGCACTCCCACTATTACCGGAACAAGCGTAAAGATCAGGATTTCCTGCACGTTTCGCGAATCATCTTGTCGAACCATCAGCTTGCTCCTTGTCGTTTACGGTTTTTCCGGCGCATCTTTCTGTTGCTTCTCTTTATCCTGATTCTCGACATGGCAACCACACCCTGGACCGCAACCGCTGCTCGACTTATTCATTGACTCCTTGAGTATTGTCCAGAGTCCTTTTTTGCCTGGATTCACTTCATTGGGTTTCTTTTCCATGATTTGACCTCCTTGTTGTTTAGGACTTTTTGTTAAGCGTTACCGTTTCACCTTGGAACGCATACGTCCTCTTCATTATCGAACCCGTCCTTATAATCCGCCGACGCGCTGCTTGGCCTCCTCGACAAGGCAGAAACCGAGGCTGAGGAGACTGAGCGCACACGGGTCAGCTACACGGTAATATATGTTGTTTCCTTGTCGGGTGGACATGATGATGCCTCGGTCAGCAAGGCGTTGCAACTGATTGGAAACAGCTTGTGGCTTCATCCCCACGGCAGCCGCCAGCTCCGTCACACACAACTCTCCCGCGCGAGCCAAGGCGTGAAGCAAACGAAGCCGTGTCTCGTTGGCGAGAACTTTGAACAAAGCTACGAGTTCTCCACTCTCCGTGGAAGTAATCAGACTCCGTTCCTCCAGGGTGGGCTTGAGGGTACAAGCAGGTAGTTCCGTTTTCTCTTTTTGATTCATTGTGCCTCCTTGGGCAAAACACTATTACATGGTATTGTGTATTACCGAGCTTGTCAAGCTCTCTTCCCCGGACTGATATCACAATTCTTTCACAATTTGCTCACACTCATTTCACTCTTACCTGTTACTGTTCAACTGTATCAAACATCTTGTAAGGAGGTAATTGGCCATGAAAACAAACATAGCAACAGTAATCGGGGTAGGGCTTTTGGCATTTGCAGGCACAGCTTTTGCCGGGCCGTGGGGGTACGGAGGTGGCATGGTCGCTCAAGGGACGCCGGTCAGTGTCGAGGCTGTCAAGAAGTTTCAGGACGAGACCACGACTCTGCGTAACGAAATGATGCTCAAGAAAGTTGAGTTGCGCAACGAGTATCTCAAGCAGCCGGTTGACGCAGGCAGGGTTGCGACACTCACCAAAGAAATGACCGATCTACAGGCTAAAATTACCACCATCGCAACCAGTAACGGCCTGCCGGGTCCGGGCGGGGGAGGATGCGGTATGGGCTGTGGAATGGGAATGGGCAGAGGGATGGGAAGGATGCAGGCGGCCTATCAAAACAGGTAAGGACGTACACACCAACAACAGACAACAATGGTACTCTGTCATGAAAAAGCCACACATAACATCTATTACGCTCTATGCAACCCTGGCCGTACTGATGACCACACCCGCTTTTGCTAAAGAACCCAATTCTCTAATACCGTTTGGTGGTTATCAAAAGAACGGAAAGTGCGGTTGTTACGGTGCCAAGGCTACCATCAAAACGGCTGCTGAGGCCCGCAAGGTTATCGAAGGATTTCTCATCGGTCACGATCTGCATATCGGATTTATGGATGAGCGGCCCGGGTTTTTCAGGGTGGAACTAGTGGATGGAAACGGAACGGTGCGCGATGTGGTAATTGTTCACAAGAACAACGGCAGAGTCAGATCCACTTATTAAGTGAGTGCGTATCCACTGCCACAACCCAAAAAGGAGAAAGACCATGAAAACCATCACAACAACACTAATTGCAATCCTTGTAGCAGCACTTTTTGCCACCACAGCCATGGCCAAACAGTGGCGCTGGAGCAGCAACCAGCAGAATACCGCCGGTTGGCAATTGATGACCTCGGCGGAACGTACTGAACACCAGACCAAAATGCGCAGTTTCACTGAGTATGGCGCTTGCAAGGAGTACGTTGAGGAACATCACAAAAAGATGGAAGACCGGGCCAAAGAAAAAGGTGTTGCCGTGCCGGTCATGCGTCAGAATCCCTGCGACATGATGAAAGCTAAAGGTGTTCTCAAATAGGTTTTGGCCTTTCGAGAATAATGGGGGCCTATAGTCCGAGGTCCCCATTTAGCAAGAGGTAAGCATGGAACTAAACACGAAAAGAGGAACTAAACCACTGTGAGCCAATACTTTACTGAAAACATCTTGGAAGCACCCATGAATGAGCCGGTCTGCTGGTGCAGTAATGTCAGCAAGGGATCAATTTTGGAAGCAATTCAAAACGGTGCCCGAAACATGGATGATATCCGCCGAATGACTGGAGCCTGCACAGAGGGGCGTTGCAAGGAGCTATCCCCGTGGCCGCTGCTGCTCAAAAGAAATTAAAATACTGCTTGAAGCAGAGATCAAATCAACACAGGAGAATGAATCATGAAGATCGAAGTGCTCGGCACTGGCTGTTCTAAATGCAAGACCCTTTATGAAAATGTGAAGAAAGCAGTGGAAGAGAGTGGCAAGACGGCAGATGTCGTCAAGGTTGAAGAGATATCTAAAATCATGTCTTACGGTGTCATGAGCACACCGGCGCTGGTGGTTGATGGACAGGTAAAGTTTTCCGGCAAGGTCGCTTCCGTGGCGGAAATCATGGGGGTGCTGTCATGATGAAGACACTTCAACTGCTCATATTGATCATGCTGACAACAGCCACGGCATACGCCGAACTTCCATCTGCAACCGATGCCGCAGTCAAACAAGCCCTGTCATCCGGTAAACCGACGGTCATTGACCTAGGCGCCCGTGCCTGCATTCCCTGCAAGAAAATGGCGCCGATTCTGGAGGGACTTTCCACTGAATACAAAGGGAAAGCCGGAGTGCTGTTCATTGATGTGTGGGAAAACGAGGCTGCTGCTAAAAAATTCAGAATTCAGATGATCCCGACCCAGATCTTCTTCAATGCCCAGGGCAAAGAGGTGAAGCGTCATACCGGATTTATGGAAAAGTCGGACATTCTAAAGGAATTGAAGACAGCAGGGCTCAGATGACCTTTCTCGATAATATCGAACAGATTATTACGCTCTATCCGCTGGTGGCTTTCGGGGCGGTGTTCCTGGCCGGGGTGCTTTCATCCGCCTCCCCCTGCGTGCTGGCAACCATCCCGCTGGTGGTCGGATTTGTAGGCGGCTACAGCGATGGCGACAAGTGGAAGGCCTTTCGTTATTCCCTGGTTTTTGTTCTTGGGTTGTCGCTGACCTTCACCGCCTTTGGTGCGGCAGCCGGTCTTTGGGGACCATGTTCGGCACTCTGGGAGGGCCTTGGTATTTGATCGCAGGAACCATTGCATTGGTCATGGGTGGCCAGTTGATGGGGTTGTATGAGATTCGACTGCCGATTAAACGGGACTTCAAACCAAAGCAAGGCGGAATTGTCGGTGCGTTTCTGCTGGGGCTATTCTTCGGGATTGTTTCCTCACCCTGCGCCACTCCGGTACTGGTAGTACTGCTGACGCTGGTCGCCGGAAAAGGTCAGGTGTTTTATGGTATCGCACTCCTGTTCAGCTATGCCATAGGCCATTGCCTGCTGATGCTCTTTGCTGGCACGTTCACCGGCTTTGTCGAAGGATTTGTCAAAGCACGGGGAGTCGTAAACTTCTCCCTTTGGGCAAAACGAGTAAGTGGGTCTATAGTAGCTTTGGTTGGAGGTTGGTTCGTTTGGCAGTATTTTTGAGATCCTGCGCGAAGTCTGTCTGCGTCCGTGCATCGGACGCTTATTTTTTGCCAGCTATATGATTGCATGTTCATAACATAAAACTTGATACTTCATGAAACCATCTCATTCACAACTTAATGATGAGGATCAGAAAGTTGCGTATAAGATACTGGTGGGAGTCATAAAATCATTGCAGGAAAGATAGCCGTGGTGAAATGGCTGCACTTTCATGATGTTTTGGTCCTGGCTATACGACATTTTAACTCCGTATAGCCAGATGACATTGGCAAGTAAACACTAATCATAATTACGGTTATCACCCTGCCCAAATCCATGTTTATGCGACATCTCAGCCGCATATTCATTTTCAATGCTATCGTCACTACCAATCTGATACTTTTTAAGAAGTTTGGAAGGGACTGACCGCAATAAATCTATTTCTGGAGCTTCAGTCACAACAAAACAATCAAATAATGGAACCAATGCAAAGTCAGAGCTTTTTAGGTGCTTATCAATAGCCTTAATATCATTATCGGTTAGATTTTCAACACCAGCAAGGCTTGCCAGTTCAGACGGCTCCAAACAAAACATACAAAAACTGGTGCTGTTAAAAGATTTGCTATAGATGAGCTGGAGTAATTTTGCTATCAAATCAGGTGATCGTGTATTTTTGGAATTTTTCATATGCGACTCCTTTATATTGTAAGCATCCCCCGGCAAAGCCGGGGGCTTTCAAAGTCGTGAACCGCTCGAAGCGGTTTTTTCAAAAGATTATCTGACCACCACGAGTGGTGGTCATTCTTCGGGCAAAAATGTCAATTGATCCAGACGTTTGTCTTCGTCTTCCTGGTTCCTGATGTAGTTGGCAATTGTTTCCTCGTCAGCACCGACAGTGGATACAAAGTAGCCACGTGCCCAAAAGCTCATACCAGCAAAGTTCTTCTTCTGACCAAGGTACATTCGCGCAATATGGATTGCACTTTTGCCCTTGATGAAACCGATCACCTGTGCAACGGAGTATTTTGGTGGGATCGATATCAATATGTGAATATGATCAGGTTGAAGGTGCCCTTCCACTATCTTGCACTCTTTCTGCCTGGCTAGACTATGAAACAAGTCGGCAAGATATTTCCGGATTCGACCAAACAGCACCTTGCGGCGACATTTTGGAATCCATACAACGTGATACTTGCAATCCCATTTCGTGTGGCATAAACTTTGTGTGTCGTCCATTGAAGCCTCCTTTTCGTGTACTTTGAGCGGTTCACGTTAGGGAGGCTTCTACATATTTCAGGAACTGTCAAACTATTGGGGTCCCCCGGCAGAGCCGGGGTTTACCCTAAGGAAATTACCCTCCAACCCTAACCCTCCCTCTGAAGGGAAGGAGGTTTTGACTACAGTTTTGCGGATGAATGAAATAGGCATTCCTTTTCAGCTATTCAAATTTGGGTTCTCATGTGGTTCCTTTAAGCGCAGGTGCATGTCGTAACTTCGGGCCGGGAACCTTGGCCCAGAGGAGCAACGTGGAGCTGAGTACGACTGTGACACAGCCCGCTTCCTGGAATATGACCGCCATAACCGGCGTCAGGTGCCCGAGCATAGCCAAGGTCAGGCCGATAGCGTTATAGATTATGGAAAAGAATATATTGAGCTTGATCCGCCGCAACACCTTCCGGGACATCTGCACAAATTCGACTAGACGCGAGAGGTTGCCGTCCATCAGTGTCACATCCGCCGCCTCAATGGCGATGTCTGAGCCGGTCCCTCCCATCACAATGCCTACATCGGCGAGCGCCAGAGCAGGAGCATCATTGATGCCATCACCGACCATGGCTACGGTCTTGCCTTCGTTTTTCATCTCCTGGATGGCGGACTGCTTATCCTGCGGCATGAGCTCGGCCCGGAATTCGTCCACCCCGATCTGGGCCGCTACGGCCTGTGCAACCCTGGCATTATCGCCGGTCAACATGGTAATGTTGCCCACGCCAAGCGACTTGAGTGAAGCAATCGCGTCTGCTGTCTCCGGCTTTACTTCATCCGCGATTGACAGGAGTCCAACAACTTTGTGGTCACAGGCGACCAGGATCGCCGTCCTTCCTAACTCGGATTGAGCAGTCAGGGCCTGTTCAATTTGAGCGGGAATAGCGATCCCCCGTCCTCGTAGAAAAACATCCCTCCCAACAACAATCTCCCGTCCATCCTGGGTAGTTTCGACTCCTTTGCCAACCTCGATTCTGAACTCATCGGGGTCCGGTATCTCAAGTGCTCGTTCCTTGGCCAAAGCCATCACCGCTTTTGCCAAAGGATGCTCCGAGTACTTTTCAGTTATGGCAGCCAGACGAAGCACCTCGTTTTCCGACACGCATTCGCAGCTGATCACTTCCAGGACTTTCGGACGACCCAAGGTGAGAGTACCGGTTTTGTCAATGACCAGAGAGTTAATCTTACCCGCGATTTCGAAGAAGATACCACCTTTGATGAGCACAGACCGGCGGGCCATATTGGCAATTCCTGCTGCCACTGCCGAAGGTGTCGCGATGGCGAAAGCGCAGGGACATGCAACCAGCAGAATGGCGACGGCTATTTTGACCTCGCCTGAAGTCAGATACCCGATACCTGCAAGTATGAGCACGGTAGGAAGGAACCATACGGTAAAACGGTCGGCGATCCCTTGAATGGGCGCTTTGGACTCCTGCGCTTCTTCGACCAAGTGAACTATTCTGGCAAGAGTGGTGTCTGCGCCGATCTTGGTGGTGCGTATCTCAAGACGACCGCTCTCATTCAGGGTACCGGCAAAGACCTCGTGGCCCTTGAGTTTCTCCACCGGCATGGATTCTCCGGTGATGGGTGCCTGGTTAACGGTCGCCGAGCCCACGGTGATTATGCCGTCCACTGGAATGCGATCACCCGGTCGTACTATCACGATATCTCCGGTCTGCAGTTCGGCTACGGAAACTGAGACTTCCTCATCGCCGCGCCGCACGTTTGCCATCGGCGGGGTGAGGTCAAGCAGGCCACGGATACTCCGGCGTGTCTTGTCGAGCGTGTACGACTCCAAAGCTCCGACCACGGCCATAATCAGAATGATCACCGCCGCAGGTACAAACTCTCCGGCGGCTATGGTAACGAAAATAGCTATTGTCACGAATACGTTGACCGTGATCTTGCGGTGTGCGATGTCACGAAAGCCCGCCAGAAAGCGCTGCCATCCACCGAAAACAGTGGCAATTAGGGCAAGTCCGGCAGCCAGAAACGCAGGGTCGACCTGCCAACGCCCCAATAGCCAAGCGGCCAGGGTCAGCACTCCCACTATTACCGGAACAAGCGTAAAGATCAGGATTTCCTGCACGTTTCGCGAATCATCTTGTCGAACCATCAGCTTGCTCCTTGTCGTTTACGGTTTTTCCGGCGCATCTTTCTGTTGCTTCTCTTTATCCTGATTCTCGACATGGCAACCACACCCTGGACCGCAACCGCTGCTCGACTTATTCATTGACTCCTTGAGTATTGTCCAGAGTCCTTTTTTGCCTGGATTCACTTCATTGGGTTTCTTTTCCATGATTTGACCTCCTTGTTGTTTAGGACTTTTTGTTAAGCGTTACCGTTTCACCTTGGAACGCATACGTCCTCTTCATTATCGAACCCGTCCTTATAATCCGCCGACGCGCTGCTTGGCCTCCTCGACAAGGCAGAAACCGAGGCTGAGGAGACTGAGCGCACACGGGTCAGCTACACGGTAATATATGTTGTTTCCTTGTCGGGTGGACATGATGATGCCTCGGTCAGCAAGGCGTTGCAACTGATTGGAAACAGCTTGTGGCTTCATCCCCACGGCAGCCGCCAGCTCCGTCACACACAACTCTCCCGCGCGAGCCAAGGCGTGAAGCAAACGAAGCCGTGTCTCGTTGGCGAGAACTTTGAACAAAGCTACGAGTTCTCCACTCTCCGTGGAAGTAATCAGACTCCGTTCCTCCAGGGTGGGCTTGAGGGTACAAGCAGGTAGTTCCGTTTTCTCTTTTTGATTCATTGTGCCTCCTTGGGCAAAACACTATTACATGGTATTGTGTATTACCGAGCTTGTCAAGCTCTCTTCCCCGGACTGATATCACAATTCTTTCACAATTTGCTCACACTCATTTCACTCTTACCTGTTACTGTTCAACTGTATCAAACATCTTGTAAGGAGGTAATTGGCCATGAAAACAAACATAGCAACAGTAATCGGGGTAGGGCTTTTGGCATTTGCAGGCACAGCTTTTGCCGGGCCGTGGGGGTACGGAGGTGGCATGGTCGCTCAAGGGACGCCGGTCAGTGTCGAGGCTGTCAAGAAGTTTCAGGACGAGACCACGACTCTGCGTAACGAAATGATGCTCAAGAAAGTTGAGTTGCGCAACGAGTATCTCAAGCAGCCGGTTGACGCAGGCAGGGTTGCGACACTCACCAAAGAAATGACCGATCTACAGGCTAAAATTACCACCATCGCAACCAGTAACGGCCTGCCGGGTCCGGGCGGGGGAGGATGCGGTATGGGCTGTGGAATGGGAATGGGCAGAGGGATGGGAAGGATGCAGGCGGCCTATCAAAACAGGTAAGGACGTACACACCAACAACAGACAACAATGGTACTCTGTCATGAAAAAGCCACACATAACATCTATTACGCTCTATGCAACCCTGGCCGTACTGATGACCACACCCGCTTTTGCTAAAGAACCCAATTCTCTAATACCGTTTGGTGGTTATCAAAAGAACGGAAAGTGCGGTTGTTACGGTGCCAAGGCTACCATCAAAACGGCTGCTGAGGCCCGCAAGGTTATCGAAGGATTTCTCATCGGTCACGATCTGCATATCGGATTTATGGATGAGCGGCCCGGGTTTTTCAGGGTGGAACTAGTGGATGGAAACGGAACGGTGCGCGATGTGGTAATTGTTCACAAGAACAACGGCAGAGTCAGATCCACTTATTAAGTGAGTGCGTATCCACTGCCACAACCCAAAAAGGAGAAAGACCATGAAAACCATCACAACAACACTAATTGCAATCCTTGTAGCAGCACTTTTTGCCACCACAGCCATGGCCAAACAGTGGCGCTGGAGCAGCAACCAGCAGAATACCGCCGGTTGGCAATTGATGACCTCGGCGGAACGTACTGAACACCAGACCAAAATGCGCAGTTTCACTGAGTATGGCGCTTGCAAGGAGTACGTTGAGGAACATCACAAAAAGATGGAAGACCGGGCCAAAGAAAAAGGTGTTGCCGTGCCGGTCATGCGTCAGAATCCCTGCGACATGATGAAAGCTAAAGGTGTTCTCAAATAGGTTTTGGCCTTTCGAGAATAATGGGGGCCTATAGTCCGAGGTCCCCATTTAGCAAGAGGTAAGCATGGAACTAAACACGAAAAGAGGAACTAAACCACTGTGAGCCAATACTTTACTGAAAACATCTTGGAAGCACCCATGAATGAGCCGGTCTGCTGGTGCAGTAATGTCAGCAAGGGATCAATTTTGGAAGCAATTCAAAACGGTGCCCGAAACATGGATGATATCCGCCGAATGACTGGAGCCTGCACAGAGGGGCGTTGCAAGGAGCTATCCCCCCGTGGCCGCTGCTGCTCAAAAGAAATTAAAATACTGCTTGAAGCAGAGATCAAATCAACACAGGAGAATGAATCATGAAGATCGAAGTGCTCGGCACTGGCTGTTCTAAATGCAAGACCCTTTATGAAAATGTGAAGAAAGCAGTGGAAGAGAGTGGCAAGACGGCAGATGTCGTCAAGGTTGAAGAGATATCTAAAATCATGTCTTACGGTGTCATGAGCACACCGGCGCTGGTGGTTGATGGACAGGTAAAGTTTTCCGGCAAGGTCGCTTCCGTGGCGGAAATCATGGGGGTGCTGTCATGATGAAGACACTTCAACTGCTCATATTGATCATGCTGACAACAGCCACGGCATACGCCGAACTTCCATCTGCAACCGATGCCGCAGTCAAACAAGCCCTGTCATCCGGTAAACCGACGGTCATTGACCTAGGCGCCCGTGCCTGCATTCCCTGCAAGAAAATGGCGCCGATTCTGGAGGGACTTTCCACTGAATACAAAGGGAAAGCCGGAGTGCTGTTCATTGATGTGTGGGAAAACGAGGCTGCTGCTAAAAAATTCAGAATTCAGATGATCCCGACCCAGATCTTCTTCAATGCCCAGGGCAAAGAGGTGAAGCGTCATACCGGATTTATGGAAAAGTCGGACATTCTAAAGGAATTGAAGACAGCAGGGCTCAGATGACCTTTCTCGATAATATCGAACAGATTATTACGCTCTATCCGCTGGTGGCTTTCGGGGCGGTGTTCCTGGCCGGGGTGCTTTCATCCGCCTCCCCCTGCGTGCTGGCAACCATCCCGCTGGTGGTCGGATTTGTAGGCGGCTACAGCGATGGCGACAAGTGGAAGGCCTTTCGTTATTCCCTGGTTTTTGTTCTTGGGTTGTCGCTGACCTTCACCGCCTTTGGTGCGGCAGCCGGTCTTTTGGGGACCATGTTCGGCACTCTGGGAGGGCCTTGGTATTTGATCGCAGGAACCATTGCATTGGTCATGGGTGGCCAGTTGATGGGGTTGTATGAGATTCGACTGCCGATTAAACGGGACTTCAAACCAAAGCAAGGCGGAATTGTCGGTGCGTTTCTGCTGGGGCTATTCTTCGGGATTGTTTCCTCACCCTGCGCCACTCCGGTACTGGTAGTACTGCTGACGCTGGTCGCCGGAAAAGGTCAGGTGTTTTATGGTATCGCACTCCTGTTCAGCTATGCCATAGGCCATTGCCTGCTGATGCTCTTTGCTGGCACGTTCACCGGCTTTGTCGAAGGATTTGTCAAAGCACGGGGAGTCGTAAACTTCTCCCTTTGGGCAAAACGAGTAAGTGGGTCTATAGTAGCTTTGGTTGGAGGTTGGTTCGTTTGGCAGTATTTTTGAGATCCTGCGCGAAGTCTGTCTGCGTCCGTGCATCGGACGCTTATTTTTTGCCAGCTATATGATTGCATGTTCATAACATAAAACTTGATACTTCATGAAACCATCTCATTCACAACTTAATGATGAGGATCAGAAAGTTGCGTATAAGATACTGGTGGGAGTCATAAAATCATTGCAGGAAAGATAGCCGTGGTGAAATGGCTGCACTTTCATGATGTTTTGGTCCTGGCTATACGACATTTTAACTCCGTATAGCCAGATGACATTGGCAAGTAAACACTAATCATAATTACGGTTATCACCCTGCCCAAATCCATGTTTATGCGACATCTCAGCCGCATATTCATTTTCAATGCTATCGTCACTACCAATCTGATACTTTTTAAGAAGTTTGGAAGGGACTGACCGCAATAAATCTATTTCTGGAGCTTCAGTCACAACAAAACAATCAAATAATGGAACCAATGCAAAGTCAGAGCTTTTTAGGTGCTTATCAATAGCCTTAATATCATTATCGGTTAGATTTTCAACACCAGCAAGGCTTGCCAGTTCAGACGGCTCCAAACAAAACATACAAAAACTGGTGCTGTTAAAAGATTTGCTATAGATGAGCTGGAGTAATTTTGCTATCAAATCAGGTGATCGTGTATTTTTGGAATTTTTCATATGCGACTCCTTTATATTGTAAGCATCCCCCGGCAAAGCCGGGGGCTTTCAAAGTCGTGAACCGCTCGAAGCGGTTTTTTCAAAAGATTATCTGACCACCACGAGTGGTGGTCATTCTTCGGGCAAAAATGTCAATTGATCCAGACGTTTGTCTTCGTCTTCCTGGTTCCTGATGTAGTTGGCAATTGTTTCCTCGTCAGCACCGACAGTGGATACAAAGTAGCCACGTGCCCAAAAGCTCATACCAGCAAAGTTCTTCTTCTGACCAAGGTACATTCGCGCAATATGGATTGCACTTTTGCCCTTGATGAAACCGATCACCTGTGCAACGGAGTATTTTGGTGGGATCGATATCAATATGTGAATATGATCAGGTTGAAGGTGCCCTTCCACTATCTTGCACTCTTTCTGCCTGGCTAGACTATGAAACAAGTCGGCAAGATATTTCCGGATTCGACCAAACAGCACCTTGCGGCGACATTTTGGAATCCATACAACGTGATACTTGCAATCCCATTTCGTGTGGCATAAACTTTGTGTGTCGTCCATTGAAGCCTCCTTTTCGTGTACTTTGAGCGGTTCACGTTAGGGAGGCTTCTACATATTTCAGGAACTGTCAAACTATTGGGGTCCCCCGGCAGAGCCGGGGGTTTACCCTAAGGAAATTAACCGATCCAAGCGATTCTGTCGCTGTTGCACTGCGCGAGCGGAACATGAAAGCGCTCGCTGAAATCCCGCAGGCGTTGACCCTGCTGCCGCGAACAGAACTGCCGTTGCGCGGCACTGAACTGGTCGGCATTCCTGCATTGCGGGCATTCTTTTCAACTGAAAGCGGTGTGCCGTCAACCAGAAGCGTTGGGCACTCAACTACTTTGCCGGCACCACTGAACAATCTTCTCGATATGCTGGCATCCATGCCCGGCGGAGTGATTATGACCATGGGGAAAGGGGGGGTCGGGAAAACCACCCTTGCAGTGAACATTGCAACCGCTTTAGCTGGCCGTGGCAAAAAGGTGCATCTAACCACCACCGATCCGGCTGCTCATGTTGCCCTAACCCTCGGTGAAGCAGCGGCGGAAATGCAGGTCAGCCGTATTGACCCGGAAGCGGAAACCGAGGCCTACCGCAACGAAGTCCTCGCAACTGCCGGGACGAGTCTGGATGATGAAGCCCGGGCGCTGATGGAAGAAGACCTGCGCTCACCCTGTACGGAAGAGATTGCTGTATTCCGGGCTTTTGCCAAAATCGTAGACCAGGGTACCGATCGCTTCGTGGTAATCGACACCGCTCCCACCGGACATACGTTGCTGCTACTGGACGCTTCCGAATCATACCACCGTGAGGTGTCGCGTTCCATGAGCGATATCCCTGAGGCGGTGCGCCAATTGCTACCGCGCCTGCGTGATCCCGTGTTCACCAAGGTTTTTTTGGTGACTCTGCCGGAGGCAACTCCGGTTCATGAGGCGCTGGCGCTCCAACAGGATCTGCGCCGCGCAGGCATAGAACCAGCAGGTTGGATCATTAACCAGAGCCTGGCGCCGCTGGCGGTTACCGATCCGATCCTTGACCAACGCCGTGTCCGCGAATTCCGCTATATCGATGAGGTCGTCCATGAAGGTCTGCCGACCTTCCTCATTCCCTGGCAATAGAGACATATTGGAACGCATTGCAAAGCGGCTCTACAAATTTATCAACACCAAACAAAAAGGAGATTTGCCATGAAGATTGAAATTTATGACCCTGCAATGTGCTGCTCAACTGGCGTCTGCGGACCAAGCGTCGATTCTGAACTTGTCAGAATTCAGGAAACGCTACGTCAGATTCAGAAACAGGCGCCGGAAGTCCAGGTTGTGCGCTCCGGCCTCACCTCAGATCCGCAAGCCTTTGTTGCCAACAGTGTCGTTGCTGAGCTTCTGAAAAGCGAAGGACCCGAATGCCTGCCTCTCACCTTTGTTGATGGTGAACTGGCCAGTAAGGGTAAGTATCCGGGCAATGAACAACTCCAGGCAATCCTGAATCGAGCTGGAATCACTGTGAAGATGACCGAGAAGAAAAGAGCCACTGGTTGCTGCGGTCCCGGCTGCTGCTAAATCCGATATAGTAGCAGAATCGGTAAACAAGGAGATTGGAATGGCAGCAAAAGCAAACAAAAATGGGAATTTATCAGATACAAGTGACGAAGTATCTACCGGGGAATTCCCCAGTTGCGGACCGGGGTGCGACTGCGGGAGTCCTACCAGCAAAACCAGCGCAACAGCAAAGATTGTCATTTGTTGTGTTGTTGTCGCGATAATCGCAGGTATCCTGCTTTTCAAAGCTATGAACGCCCGGCAGAATCCGGCAGCCGGGTTTTCAGCTTCGTTCGCGCGTAAAGGGCCTGTAACGAACAGTTCAGTGCAGGGAGGAGGCAGCGGGGCGGCTATTTCCGCAATTGCCGACCTCAATGACCTTGCTGCCAAACTCGACACTGTTTTTCTCGTTATTCCGAGCAAAGACAATGCCCCTGCCAGTAATGAAACTGGTGACGTACTGGCATCAGTCGAGCGAACCCTGAATGAAAAAGGGCTGAGCACTGGCATCTACACCTTGAAAGCCACGTCGCCCGACTACCCCGATGTTGCCGCCAAAGTGACACCACCAGGAATTGCGGTGTTGACCAAGGGGCGCGGCATCGGTTTTGTTTCTGGAGGAATGTCGGAAAATAAGCTGATGCAGGCATATGTGGCCTCCACAAGAGGTGGCGGCTGTGGTCCGAGCGGTTGCCCGCCGCCCGGTGGCGGCAAAGCTGCCGTACCGTGCAACTGACGGGGTGACAGATGCTTGACTATTGTATCACAACGCTGCAAAACGCGGCTTCCCAGCCGATCGGGCTGTTCTTTGCCCTGCTGCTCGGCACAGTGAGCGCAGCCACCAGCGCCTGCTGCACGCTGCCGGCAATGGGGATACTTATCGGCTATTCAGGGGCGCGGCAAGAAAAAAACCATCGAGCGGCTGTCAGTTCTGTCATATTTTTCACTGTGGGCACAGTCTTGTCTTTGATGATTATCGGCGGCATCGCCGGTTTTGTCGGCCAGACTGCGCAACTATCTCTGGGTGGGTACTGGAAAATATTTGCCGGCATTATCGCGATTCTCTTTGGTCTGGTGACTCTGAAGCTGCTCCCCTTTAAACTCCCTGCGTCAAGCAGCACACTGTCAACAAACCGCATCGGCAAGCTCAGGCCGGCTGCAGCGGGGCTGCTCTTAGGCGGCGGCCTCGCAGCATGTTCTCTCCCCTGCAATCCTGGCATTTTCATTGTGCTCGGCGCGGCGATCTTACAGGGGCAGGTAATATGGGCGATACTCTTACTTGCCATGTATGCAATCGGTTTCAGCATCCCGCTAGGAGCTGTTTTACTGGGAGTTTCTCTGGGTAAAACCGCACTACTATCACAAAATGCTGACAAAGCCATCCGCTGGGTTTCAGGGTGTATCCTCCTTATCGCTGGATTCTATCTCCTGGTAACTTTTTAAAGAAGTTCCTATCCGAAGACTGGATTCAACAATAACCCCATCTGGGGATTAGGTGACGACAATGTTTTATTCACAGGTTCTCTCAACTGGTTCGGGTATTCCGGGCAGAGTGGTTACAAACGATTACTTTAGTTACCTGGTTGAGGATGCTGACAATTGGATTTCCTCCAGAACCGGAATACGGGAAAGGCGTTTTGTTGCTCCCGATGAGGCGACCTCAGACTTGGCAACCCGTGCCGCGAGAAACGCCATGGAACGAGGTGGAATTACCCCGGCTGAACTTGACTGCATTATTGTTGGCACATCTACTGCTGACATGATTCTTCCTGCTACCGCATGTATGGTTCAAAAGAATATCGGGGCTGTCAATGCCTTCGCATTTGACATGAACGCAGTCTGCAGCAGCTTCATCTATGCCGTTGAAATTGCCGATAATTTCATTCGGTCAGGTAAATACAGGAAAATCCTTGTTATTGGCGCCGACACCTACTCAAAGATCCTCGATTTTCAGGACAAGACTACCTGTCCATTGTTTGGAGACGGTGCCGGTGCGGTAATTTTAGGGGTGACGGAAGAACGGAAGGGAATTATTCAGAGCATCGTCAAGAGCGACGGCAAGGGGTGGGAACTCATCCAGGTCGCTTCTTCGGGCTCCAGGAAGCCGATCACAGTCGAAACCATCGCTATGCGGGAAAACACCTTCAAGATGGAAGGAAAGCCGGTCTTTGTTTTCGCCACCGACATCATCCCGAAAATTATCGAAGAAGTAACCGCCAAAGCCGGGATAACACCCGACCAGCTTGATCACATCATACCCCACCAGGCAAATATCCGGATCATCGATTTCATCTCTAAGAAACTCGGGTTCCCCAAAAACAAGTTTCTCCTCAATCTCGACCGCTATGGCAATACTGCAGCAGCTTCAGTAGGATTGGTGCTTGATGAGAGCCTCCGTAACGGCGTGATCAAGACAGGGGAAAAGGTACTGATGATGGGATTCGGCGGCGGTTTGTCCTGGGGTGGAATACTTATCCAGTTTTAACTATGTACGCGATTGCCCAGTAGAGGAGATTACCCTTGAAGATTGAAATTTACGACCCTGCAATGTGCTGTTCAACCGGGGTATGCGGACCAAGCGTCGATCCTGAACTGGTTAGAATCCAAGAGGTGTTGCGCCAGATACAGAAGCAGGTTCCGGAAGTTCAGGTTCTGCGCTACGGGCTCACCTCAAATCCGGAGGTTTTTATCGTCAACTCCGCTGTGGCCGAACTGTTGCAGAACGAGGGGCCGGAGTGTTTGCCGCTCCTGTTTGTGGACGGGATGTTCATCCTCAAAGGACAATACCCAGGGAATGAACAGTTAAGATTAATACTTAAAAACCGTGGATTTAGTGTAACACTGGAAGAGGATAAACAAGCATCACGATGCTGCGGTCCAGGTTGCTGCTGAACTCTCTTGCAGAGTTGATGAAATCAGGAGGGAGATCATGTTCTGGCACAAGCCATTTAATGATTTCGTTATGCGAATGCGCGACAAAGGCATTCCCGCACGTATTCACCTCTGGAAAGGCACTGAAGTAGATCTGGGCCACAACCCGCGCGTAACAATAAAAGTTCCTTCGATCAAGGCATTACAGCATCTTCTCAATCCTTCCCTGGACACACTCGGGCATGCGTATGTGGAGGGGGAGATCGACGTGGAGGGCCGGATCGCGGATGTGGTAGATATCGCTGCGCGGCTTGCCGAGAGTGCCTCTGAGAAAGTCGGAAAGACATCCCGAGTCCTAGAGATTGTACACCATACCAGAAAGATAGACGCTGAAGCCATCGCCTACCATTATGACGTATCGAATGAGTTCTACAGCCTCTGGCTCGACCCCGGCATGGTGTATTCATGCGGATATTTTTGCAACGAAGACGACCCTTTGGAGGCGGCTCAGGTACAGAAAATTGATCGTATCCTCCGAAAACTCAGTCTGCGCCCTGGTGACAGGCTGCTTGATATCGGTTGCGGCTGGGGTGCACTGGTCATGCGAGCTGCGGAAAAATTTGGCGCAAAAGCGGTGGGTATCACCCTGTCCCGCAACCAATACGAACTGGCGAAGGAAAGAATCAGAGATGCAGGTCTCACGGATCGTTGCGAAGTGCGCCTTGAAGACTATCGGGATGTCACAGGCAAGTTTGACCGTATCTCCAGCGTCGGTATGTTCGAGCATGTTGGGCTCAATAATCTGCGCGGGTACTTCGACAAAATTCATACATTGCTGGAGGATGACGGCATAGTTTTGAACCATGGCATTACCTCTACAGATCCTGAATCCGGTGAATCCCCTTGGGGAGGTGGGAGTTTCATCGACCGTTACGTATTCCCTCACGGAGCACTGCCGCATATCAGCCTGGCACTTAAAGAGATGGGGGCTGCCGGGCTTGAGCCGGTGGACGTGGAAAGTCTGCGTCGTCACTACTCCATGACCCTAAAACACTGGACGGAACGGTTCGAGGCGGTGGGAGATCAGTTGCGGACTATGGTTGGCGAAAAACGTTGGCGAATCTGGCGGGTCTACCTGGCCGGATGCGCCTACGGGTTCACTCGCCATTGGATATCAGTTCACCAAATTTTAGCAGTCAAGGCAGGTGCAGCTGTATTGCCGCTGACGCGCGACTATATGCGCTGCAACTGTATCGCCCCGCAGCCCAAAAAGGTTTGATGAAGTACGCGGGTGGAGAAGGTCCTCTTCCCCAGCCTGTACATTACAGGAAAAAGGTAAATGGAGCTGTTCATAGAGCAATTGCGGATACTTTTCCGACGCTACAGTCATTTAAATGCCTCATGTTGCGACGAGTGCTGCGGCGAGCAGGTCTCCATGACTCATTGCAGTATACTTCGTGAAGTGAGTAGACGCCCCGGCTCATCAATGCAGCAGATAGCCGAGGAGTTGGGCGTGGATATTACCACATTCAGCCGCCAGGTTAAGAAAATGGAGGCTAAAAAACTCGTAATCAGGCGAGCTTCACCCTACGACCGGAGGGTAAGCCTTCTGGATTTGACCCCTGCAGGAGTTGAGGTATTATGCTCGATTGACAATTACATCGCAAAACGGACTGCAGGAATATTTGAAAGAATGAGTCGTTTTGAGCAGGAAACGGTGGCACGCTCACTGGAGTTTTTGAATGATTCCATGGCTACCACTGGCAAGTCAGACAGGAACCAAGACATTAATATTGTATGTTGCAAGTAAAAAGGGCCAGAGTAATCAACTTCATTTCATCCCAGGGAGGCTTATGAAGTCTGTTCTCCGATTATCTTTTGTCACTGTAGCATTCCTTTTGTTCCCTGTTTTTTCTTTTGCCGCCGGACTCCCCTCAGCCAACGTATTTACCATCCGTGCTGCCCTGGCCTCGGGTAAGCCGACTGTGGCTGACTTTGGCGCCCGCAGTTGCATCCCCTGCAAAAGGATGGCGCCGATTCTGGAAGAACTGAACAATGAGCTTAAAGGCAAAGCCAATGTTCTGTTTTCCGACCTCAACGAGTCTCGGGATGTGGCAAGTCCATATAGAATCCAGATGATGCCGACGCAGATTTTTTTCGATGCCAAAGGCAAGGAAGTAAAGCGGCATATCGGCTTCTTGGACAAAGCTGACATCCTGAAAGAACTTACGGCCGCAGGGATGAAATGAAATCCTCTCTTCAAGGGGGGCAGAACCGGGTGACTTCGGGAATCCTCTGGCTTGCTGTCATTGCAGGCTTTGCTCTGTCACTTATGGATCTTCTTGAAATCTGCACCGAGGCATGCAGCGAGAACGCAAAATATACCATTTTCGGACTTAATTTCGGCTTGTTCGGACTGGCCTTTTTTGCGACTGTGCTGGTGATTCTTGCCGTTCGAAACCGGTTGCCCATTGCGCGCTTGATCCTGTCGCTGCTACTGTTTGGCGCTGCCGGGGCTGAACTGCATTTTATCTGGCTGCAAAAGTACGAAATCGGAAAGTGGTGCCCTATCTGTCTGACCATTGCGGCGACAGTCTACCTGGGCTGTGGTGTCCTGCTATATGAATCATTAAGGAGTAAAACAGTGAAAAACAGATTCAATCGTATTGCCGTCATGATCGTGGCGCTTGTTGTGGGCACTATCACCGCCACATTCGGTGTTGTCAGAGAGAGCCAGGCAGCTCTTGATTTTTACCTGGGCAACGAAAAGAGTCCGGTGACAGTCTACTTCATCAGTGATTGGTTCTGTCCTGTCTGTCGAAAGGTGGAGCCTCGTATCGCGCAGATTTATAGCCAGGTGGCTAGCGATGCCCGTGTAGCCTTCATCGACTACCCAATCCATGCGGAGACTAACAACTTCACCCCGTACAATCTGCAATTTCTGGCTTTTGAAAAAGAGAAGTACCCAAAACTGCGCGCCGCCCTGGCAACACTTGCAATGAAAACAAAAACTCCGACGGCCGAACAGGTTCAAGAGGTGGTAGCTCCACTTGGTGTTACTTTGCGGCAGATGAACTACGCTGACATCCTTTACGGCCTTCAGACCAACCTCACTACCTATCGAGGCTTCGGCGTCACTGCCACCCCTTCAGTAGTAGTGACGCACTCTAAAACCGGGAGGAAAAAGATCCTTGTCGGCGACAAGCAAATAACACTTCAAGCTATCCAGTCTGCGCTTCTTGAGGTTGGCAAAAAGTAGTGATGGAATCACAATCAATAACCTATCTGAGTGCATTTGTGGCAGGACTACTATCCTTTCTATCCCCCTGCGTGCTTCCCCTGATACCCTCATACATTACCTACATCACCGGCCTTTCTCTTGGTGACCTTCAGAATGAACGCCCTGGCCATGTCGTTCGTCAGAAAACGATACTGCATTCCCTGGCTTTCATTTCGGGATTTACATTCGTATTTGTTCTCCTGGGAGCCTCCGCTACACTTCTTGGCTCGTTCCTTCAGGAGCATATGTCCATAATCCGCAAAACTGGCGGTCTGCTTGTAATTATGTTTGGTCTGCATGTCGCCGGTCTTTTACCAATACTCTGGCTGCTTGGGGAGAAACGGATCAACATCCGTCACAAGCCTGCCGGTTATCTGGGAAGTTTCCTGGTGGGCCTGGCCTTTGCTGCCGGCTGGACACCCTGTATCGGCCCAATCCTAGGATCGATCCTGATGATCGCGGCCACAGAGGGAAAAGTGGGGCAAGGGATTGTGCTGTTGCTGCTCTACTCCATCGGCCTGGGGATTCCATTTTTGGTCTCCTCCCTGGCGCTTCATCGCTTCATCATTTTATTCAACCGATTCAAGCGATATATTCGCATCTTTGAGATCATCACCGGACTGTTTCTTGTGTTAGTAGGAATACTGATATTTACCAACTGGCTTTCACTCCTTTCCGGCTATGCCAACATGCTTTTTCTGCCCAAATAAGTGATGTCTTGCATTTCCTTCTGACATCGGCATTTCGGGGCTTTTCTCGGGAGGGGATGCAGATTTTTACGCAGGAACGGCACTGCCTTTTTTGCCACACCAGCAGAACTCTTACTTTACTGGACTGAACAATTACTTACCAACAGTTTATCCTCATAGTCTTGCCAAATTTATTTCTCTCCGGGTACTACTCCATAGCTCTTTATTAATTATTCATAATTTATTGTTGCAAGTTGAAAAAGCAGCGATATAGTAAAATATATTCGCTAATGCGGATGCAATGTGTCACCCTGCTTGATCAGGAGCCGGTCATGCCCGTTGAGTTCAAGAACTATTATGACATTCTCGGCGTGAGCTCAAATGCGAGCGACGCGGAAATCAAGAAAGCCTTCCGGAGTCTGGCTCGTAAACACCATCCTGATATAGCCAAAGACAAGACTGCCTCAGAAATAAAATTTAAGGAAATCAACGAGGCCAATGAGGTTCTCAGCGACCCTGATAAACGGCGGAAGTATGATGCTCTGGGAGCAGACTGGAACCGACCCGAACGGCAATCAAGCGGATTTCGAAGAGGTGCGGAAAATGGCTCCGAATTCCATTTCGAAGGCACGGGCTTCAGTGATTTCTTTGAGCAGTTCTTCGGCAGTCGCGTCCACCCGCCCGGTGGCTCATTTGCTCAGCGGGGGCAGGATATCGAGAGTGACATTCTGGTAACGCTTGCTGAAGCCTTGCACGGTTCGATGCGCACGATCAATCTGCAACGTGTCGATTCGCGCAGCGGGCAAGTGTCTCTGCAGACATTGCGGGTAAAAATACCACCAGGAGTGCGGGAAGCACAGCTCATCCGTCTCTGTGGCAAAGGGCAGGAAGGTAGTGGCGGAGGTAATGCCGGTGACCTTTATTTGCGTGTCCAGTTCGCCAAACATCCTGATTTCCGGGTACAGGGTGCCAACTTGTATTTTGATCTGGAGTTGTCTCCATGGGAAGCGGTGCTTGGCGCAACCGTCCACATCACGACGCTTGATGGAACGGTAGCCTTGAAAGTGCCGCCAGGCACAACTGCTGATCGCGAATTCCGTCTGCGTGGCAAGGGATTGCCCACGGGAAACGGGATGCGGGGCGACTTGCACGCTATTGCCAAGATCCAGGTTCCGGCAGTTCTTAATTCGAAAGAAAAAGCTCTGTGGGAGCAGTTAGCTGGACTTTCGACGTTTAAACCGAGGAGTGCACCATGTGTAAACGAAATGATTCAGACAGCCCCTCGCATATGTCACTGGAGTTGTTTCAGCCGAAACCGGACCTCCTGTACAGCCTCGATGCAGCTGCCCGTATCGCTGGTGTACCCCGTCGTTCAATTCTGATCTACTGCCGTGCCGGTTTTATACGTTCTGTTTTTCAGCCGCCGTATGGCGTCATGGCATTTACGGAAGAAGCGATCTACACCGTTCGGCGCATTGAACACGTGCGTTCCTGTCACGGTCTGGATCTGGCCATGATCAAAACCGTGTTCGAACTGATCGAAGAGGTGGAACGTCTGCGCTCCGAGTTGCGCTTCTTGCGTCACCATTGAAAAGGCGAGCTCATCTCATTTCGATAGAATATTTATATGGACGAGTGATCTTCCGCAAAGTCAACAACGAATAATCGAAAGGGGGGTTAAGCAATATGAGTAAAGTAATCGGGATTGATCTCGGAACAACCAATTCCTGCGTCTCGATCATGGAGGGTGGTGAGCCGGTCGTTATCGCCAACTCCGAGGGGGGCCGCACAACTCCTTCGATGGTGGCAATTTCAGAGAATGGGGAACGTCTGGTGGGGCAGCAGGCCAAACGACAGGCGGTCACCAATCCGGAAAACACCCTCTATTCAATAAAACGGCTAATTGGACGCAAGTTCGATACGGAAGCGGTCAAAAAGGATATCGCTAACTCCCCTTTCAAGATCGTCAAGGCAGACAACGGAGATGCCTGGGTTGAGGTTCGCGGCAAGCACTATTCCCCACCGGAGATCTCAGCCATGGTTCTGCAGAAGATGAAAAAAACCGCCGAGGATCACCTGGGGAGTACGGTTACCGATGCGGTCATTACCGTACCGGCCTATTTCGACGATTCCCAGCGTCAGGCCACCAAAGATGCCGGGAAAATCGCAGGATTAAACGTCCTGCGCATCATCAACGAACCGACAGCAGCCGCTCTGGCATACGGGCTCGACAAGAAAAAGGATGAGAAAATAGCCGTATTCGACCTGGGAGGGGGCACCTTCGACATCTCTATTCTGGAAGTGGGTGACGGCGTCTTCGAAGTCAAATCCACCAACGGTGACACGTTCCTGGGGGGCGAGGATTTCGATCAGCTGGTCATTGACTGGATCTCAGATGAATTCAAAAAAGACCAGGGCATCGATCTGCGCGGCGACAATATGGCCTTGCAACGCCTGAAGGAAGCAGCAGAAAAAGCCAAATGCGAACTGTCTACATCAATGGAGACCGACATCAATCTGCCCTTCATAACTGCCGATGCCTCAGGGCCGAAGCACCTGATACTTAAACTCTCTCGTGCCAAGCTGGAGTCGATCTGTGCCAATCTGCTGACCAAGCTTGACGGCCCCTGCCGAACTGCGCTCAAGGATGCCGGGCTGTCTGCCAACGAGATTGATGAGGTCCTGCTGGTAGGCGGCATGACCCGCATGCCGGCTGTTCAGAAAATGGTAGAGAACGTCTTTGGCAAGATACCCAGCAAGGGTGTCAACCCCGACGAGGTGGTTGCCATCGGCGCTGCTATCCAGGGCGGCGTTCTTATAGGTGAGGTCAAGGGCGTCCTTCTGCTGGATGTGACCCCGCTCTCACTCGGTATCGAAACCTTGGGCAGCGTCATGACCAGACTGATCGAAAAGAACACTACCATCCCTTGTCGCAAGAGCCAGGTTTTTTCGACCGCCGCCGACAACCAGGCAGCGGTTTCGATCCATGTTTTGCAAGGTGAGCGCGAAATGTCACTCAACAACAAGACCCTTGGCAACTTCGAACTGACCGGCATCCCGCCAGCACCGCGCGGCATTCCGCAGATCGAAGTGACCTTCGACATAGACGCTAACGGCATAGTGCATGTTTCTGCCAAGGATCTCGGCACCGGCAAGGAACAGTCGATCAGGATCACCGCATCGTCTGGCCTGTCCAAAGAAGAGATCAACAAGATGGTCCGAGACGCCGAGGCTCATGCTGATGAGGATAAAAAGAAGCGTGAGGTGATCGAAGCACGTAATCATGCCAACACCATGATCTACAGCACCGAGAAGTCAGTCAAGGAGTTTGGCGACAAGATCGGCACCTTGGAAAAGGACAACATCGAAAACAAGCTGTCCGAACTGAAAAAGCTCATGGAAGTCGAAGACGCCGAAGCTATCAAAAAGGCCACCGAAGCTCTTGCCCAATCGGCTCACAAACTGGCCGAGGCCATGTACCCAAAGGAATCTGGCTGCGGAGGCGGGGACTGCGGCACTTCCTGCGGCGCAGCAGAGCGACCGGGGGGCTCAAAACCCATTAATGACAACGTGGTAGACGCTGAATTTGACGAAGTGAAGAGCGACAAGAAGTAGTCATGTCCATGCATACATAGCCAAACATGATCTTCCTACCAAATTTTAGAATGGTCTGAATTTATGAGAAGCCGAGAGAAAAGAGAGCATTTAAAGACACTTGCACGGTGTGCAAGTATTTGCAGAAAGGAGAACCTCATGAAAACGCTATCTATCACATGGCAGAGACTATTGGACGATGGGAAAACCTGCCCCCGCTGTGGGTCTACGGAAATCGAGGTCGAAAAAGCCGTAGCGCTCCTCACCCAGTCCCTCGCGCCGCTGGGTATCACAGTCGTCCTCGCAAAGAGTGATCTGAACGCTGAGCAGTTCGCAAAG
Source organism: Geobacter sp. SVR (assembly GCF_016865365.1). Taxonomy (NCBI): domain Bacteria; kingdom Pseudomonadati; phylum Thermodesulfobacteriota; class Desulfuromonadia; order Geobacterales; family Geobacteraceae; genus Geobacter; species Geobacter sp. SVR. Next base: position 196,292 of record NZ_AP024469.1, on the reverse strand, counting down.
GACACTCTTCAATCGAACAGAATCCAGATCGATGGCAAACTGCTGGAGGAATGGATCGGCGGGGAGACCGGGCAGAGCCAGTGCTGCGAGGTCTGCGGCCCCAACGATTGCCGCACCATGACAGTGGAGAGCGAGGTCTTGGAGGTTATCCCGGCGGAACTGATCGTCAAGGCCGGGCTCCTCGCAGCGGCGCAAATACTTAGTCGGTAAGAGTGTGACTGTTATCCGGCCGCTTCTTGGCCATGTAGCGGCATCTGACCAAAGTGGCCGTACACTTTCCTTGTGGTGAACAATGCGAGATGATGACTGGACCGAAAGGAGGTGGTAATTGAAGGAAATACAAGTAAAACCGAAACCGTGGTTATGCAGGCAGGAAACGTCAATAACAACAAGGAGGTAATAAACATGAGAAGCTGGGATCTATTGAGAGAGATGGATAATTTGCGCAGGGAAATCAACCAGGCCTTCCAGGGGTATGGATTCAATCGTCCGCTTGGAACCACATTCCTTTCACAGGAAGCTTCACGATGTTTTCCTCTTGTCAATCTCAGTGAAGACAAAGACCATGTGTATGTTAATGCGCTCGTACCCGGAGTCGATCCGAAACAGATCGACCTTTCTGTGCTGAGAGATACCATCACCATAAGTGGCGAGCGGAAGCCGTTTGATGAACAGAAAGGTCAGACTGTGCACAGGTGCGAACTCGGTTCAGGCACGTTCTCCAGAACAGTGGAACTGCCGGCTGATATCGACCCCAACAAGATAGAAGCCGAGTGCATTGATGGCATATTAAGCATTTGCCTTGCCAAGGCCGAACATGCAAAACCGAAAAAGATCGGTATCAAACTTTCGTAACCAGATTTCAGTAAGCACTTAACACGCTTCACTATGAAAGGAGGTTATCATCATGGCAGACAAAAATATAACTGCACGCAATGAGGATAAAAGTGTCCAGACCCGCGAAGAAACCAGGGCCAGTGAACGTTACATCAAACCATCGGTCAATATCATAGAGACAGAAAACGGGCTGACTTTGACCGCCGATATCCCCGGTGCCGCTAAAGAGACCGTCGATATCAATGTGGATAATGGGGTTCTGACTATCAACGCGCCGGTATCGCGCAGTATGTGCGGTCAGCCTGTATATACCGAATTCGAACTGGCCCCATATTATCGCCAATTCACCATCCCGGAGGTCCTGGACCTTAAGAAAGTAAAAGCAGAATTCGAATGCGGAATTCTTACCCTGCATCTTACCAAGGCAGAGGCAGCCAAACCGCACAAGATAGCGATCAAGGCGGCGTAAAAGAACGGTTGCTGTTTGATTGCTACGCCAACCTAATGGATCGCTGGTTGGCGTAGCTTTCCACGAGGTAGCAAAACGATTTAAAAGAGAAACTGTCACTTGCCCTTGCAGGTGCTGAAGGAGGCCGAAACGTCATGACTCCTGTGCCGAACACCTTGTCAACTTCAATTGCACCGCCAGACGTGGAATTATTCGACCCTCCGATGTGCTGTCCCACCGGGTTATGCGGACCCGCTCTCGACCAGTTGTTGCTGGATGTAAACGAAATGATAATGTCCCTCCAGCGCGAAAATCTGCATGTGGAACGCTATCAAATGAGCAGCAACTCCGGGGCCTTTTTAGGAAATGCCGAGGTCATGAAACTGCTGGGCGAGAAGCAAATGGAGGCCCTGCCTATTATTGTCGTGCGCGGCAAGGTGATCAAGGTCGGAGCATATCCTACTTTGGATGAGATCAAAGCAAATCTAAACGGAGCAAACGTATGAGTACTCAATTCATCTTTTTTTCGGGCAAGGGTGGCGTAGGCAAGACCAGCATGGCGTGCACACATGCTGTCCGTTACGCGGATGAGGGCAGGCGCACGCTGATTGTCACTACCGACCCGGCATCCAATTTAGCAGATGTGTTCGAACAGAAAATCGGCCATCAGATTACACCTGTTTCGGGCGTATCGAATTTATCTGCTATGGAAATCGATCCCGATACCGCCACGCGGGAATACATTGACCGCGCTATGGCGCCACTGCGCGCTGCCTTTCCTCCTCAAGTAGTAAAAGTGATGGAAGAGCAGATGAGCGGCCCCTGTACGGCGGAAGTGGCAGCGTTCGACCGCTTCACTGACTTCATCGTTAGCGATAAGGGCGCCCCCGATTTCGATGTTGTTATCTTTGACACTGCGCCAACGGGTCACACTATTCGCTTGCTGGAACTTCCTGCCGAGTGGAGTCAGTCTATTGCCACGGCCAGCGCAGGCAGTGGACAAACCTGTATCGGGCCGGCCGCCGCAATTCAGGACGCAAAACGTAAATATGAGCATGCCTTGGGAGCCCTGCGCGACGAAACGCTTGCGACCTTTATCTTTGTGTTGCACCCAGAAGCGATTGCCATCCGTGAAACCAAGCGTGCAATTGGCGAACTGGGTAAACTGGAAATCCATGCCTTCCGCTTAATTATCAACGGCATCATCCCGGCCAGCGAGAAAGCTAACCCGCTATTCGCCGCCCGCTCCCAGATGCAGACGCGCTACCTGGCACAGATCCAGGCTGAACTGCCATACCCAAGTCAGAGCATGATTTTGCTTTCGGGCGAGATTCAGGGCGCGGCACGGCTCCGTCAGGTAGGGAAGATTTTCTTTGATGGTGAACCAACCCCAGTGGAGCTTGAGGCGGCCAGGGGGAAACCTGTAAAAATAGTGACTTCCTCCATCGAGGAAGTCACTGCTCGAATCCTCCCGAAGGGGCAACGCCGCACTGTATTTTTCGCCGGCAAAGGCGGCGTCGGCAAGACGGTCGCCTCGTGCATGACGGCCGTCTGGCTGGCTCGTCAGGGACACAAGACCCTACTGCTGACGACTGACCCCGCAGCCCATCTGGGTGATGTGCTTGGTCAGCCCGTGGGCGATAATGTTACGGTTGTTAGTGGACAAACATCTCTATGGGCAGTCAAGATTGACCCCAAGGCGGCTGCGGAGACCTACAAGGCACGTATTCTTGGGGATGCCCGTCAACGCGGGCGTCCGGAAAGCGCTCTCAAGGTGATGGAAGAAGAACTTGAGTCGCCCTGCACCGAGGAAATGGCAGCTTTCGACCAGTTTATTGATTACGCCTCGCAGTCACAGTGGGATGCGATGGTATTCGATACCGCTCCAACCGGCCACACCATGCGCCTTCTGGAACTGCCGATGGATTGGAGCCAGCAAATTGACGTTAAGGTGTTTGCTTCAGTAGAGGGTAATGCCGCGGACAACGTGGCCAAGCAGCGCTTTGGCAAGGTGATTGAGATGATGCGCGACCAGGAGCAAAGCACCTTCGCGTTTGTGATGTATCCGGAGTCGACGCCGGTTTTGGAAGCCTGGCGTGCGTCGCAGGAACTGGCAACAGTCGGGATTCACACCGGGCTGGTCGTGGCGAACTTTGTCATCCCGCCGGAGCAGGTGACTCCTTTTGCGCGAGCGCGACGCGCCATGCAGGTCAAGTATCTAGCTGAAATCCGCGAGCGCTTTGCCGTGCCCGTACTTGAAATTCCGCTCCTGCCGCAAGAAGTAAAGGGACTGGAGATGTTGGTTGAAATAGGGGTGTTGGCCTATGGTAATGAATCAAGGCTGCCCAGCCTGAAGCCAAAGGACTGGAACCAGAAATGACCAATCAAACCCCATGTCCGTCCTTAAGGTGATAAGGAGAAACCTATGTCACAGAGTGCTGAATTTATCCAAGCCGCAACCGACACCCAAGAAGCGGAGGTGCACATTGCAGCACACACCTTTGCGAAGGCTCTATCCGAATCAGCTGAATTTAAAGCTTTTGAGCAGGCAGCAGAGCGCCTGAAACAGGATAAAACCGCTCTGGAGGCAATCCAGGCGTTTCAAAATCAGCAAAAGTCTCTTCAGGTGATGTTGATGCTGAACGCAGTTAGCGAGAAGGATCAGGCAGAAATGGACCGCTTACAGAAAGCTTTCCTGAATGAGCCTTCCGTTGTTGCCTATCTGCAGGCTCAGGACGAGCTTACCACATTATGTAAGGCAGCCGCTGCGCTGCTTTCTGAACGCATCGGACTGAGCTTTGCTGCCGCCTGTGGCCCGGGAAGCTGCTAAGGTAAGGAGTTACAAGATGGAAACTAATACTGAAAAAAATCCTGAAAATATCATATCAACGGCTGAGCGGTTGGCTACTGCACTATTGCGTGCAAAACCCATCACTGCTTATCAGCAAGCTAAAGCACGTCTGGACGCCGATCTGGAGGCGCTTAAATTGATTAAAAGCCTTTCGGAAGCACAAGTCGACCTGCGCATGCGCCAATTACGGAATGCAGTTTCACAAGAGGATGTAGATCAGCTACGTTCCCTTCAACGCCAGATTCAATCTAATCAGAGGATTATGGATTTTGCCCAAACCCAACAAGAGGCTATGGCATATCTGTCCGCAGTGAACCAAGAAATCAGTCAGTCGCTTGGTGTAGATTTTGCCTCGCTGGCCGGCCCTGCGAGCTGTTGACATGTTGGCCGGGAAAAACATCGTTGTTGGCATCACTGGAGGCGTGGCGGCGCATTATCTGCCCGAGTTGATTGGTCAGTTGCGGTTTCGGCACTTTGCTGTTGTCTATGCGGTGATGACTCCGGCCGCAGCCCAATTTATATCCCCCCTGATGGTGGCAGCTGCTACAGGGACTCCAGTCGATACAGAAATCTTTGTTGCTGCCCAACGAGATCCTCTGGCTCATATTCACCTGGCGCACCTGGCCGATCTGGTTCTGGTTGCCCCGGCAACGTTCGACTTCATTGGGAAAGTTGCCGCTGGTCGAGCCGATGATCCGGTATCCCTGCTCCTGGCTGCTACGCCTGCCCCAGTTCTGCTGGCTCCCGCAATGCACGATACTATGTGGAGCAAACCGATTTTAAAACGAAATCTTGGGATACTGGAGAGTGTTGGTTACAGGATCGTGCAACCAGAAATTGGCATTCAGGCGAGCGGTGATTCGGGGGAGGGCCGCATGGCAAGCATGAATGCCATTATTGTTGCTTTAGGCGAGATGACAAAAACAATCTCAGAAAAGGAAGAAGGCGGACCCAGCTCACTCACCAAATGATTGTACAGATCTTATAAGTAAAAGACGATTTTGCCAACGGGATGCTTGCCCTGCATCTAATCAAGGCAGAGGCGGATAAACAGCAAAAGATAGCGATCAAGGCAGTGTAAAACCTGGAGATGCAGTTATGCCTATAAGTGTTCTGCCCTGAAGGTTGCAGACATATGCAACCCTCAGCTATTGCCAGTTTGGAACAACACCATGCTGATAAAAATATTCCAAAAATTACCCATTACCAAGACCATTGCGAATTCACTGGTTCTTGTTTGCTTTTGGACATTTGTTATTTCCGTATCACTTATAGTGAACATTATGATGAAGCAAACGGGTTTGCTCTTTGCTACCCATGCGGTCATCTGGATTGTCGGTCTTATTTGTCTGTACATTGGGGCCAAAATGATTAAGCGCCGAAGCCAAGAGTGCAATTTAGCTGAAAACGAACTGCGGCGGGTGAATGATCTGCTTGAATTACAGGCTACCACCGACTCTCTGACCGGCATCTTCAACCGACGTAGATTTTTGGATCTGCTTCAATTGGAAATTCAGGAATCAAAGCGATATGGCGTTCCGTTGGTGCTCATTTTCTTTGACATCGATCGCTTCAAGGACATCAACGACAAATATGGGCACGATGCCGGAGACAGCGTATTACGTGAACTAACCCAACTTGTTGCCAGTACGATTCGCGAGGCAGATATCTTCGCACGCTTTGGTGGAGAAGAGTTTGTCATTCTAGCACATAACAATGACGTCAATGCGGGATGCGAACTCGCCGAAAAGATCCGGAGTGCTGTTGATCAACATCGCTTTACAATAGTGGGCATTGTTACCTGTAGCTTCGGCGTTAGCCAGTTTGAGCTTGGCGATACAAGCGAAAGTATTATCAAACGAGCTGATGAGGCCATGTATTCAGCCAAAGAAAGAGGAAGAAACCTAGTTGAAAATTTCTGTAATTGTCAACAAAGGTAAGAATCTATGTGCCTGATAGTTTTTGCGTCGGAATGTCAAATTAAAGCTAGAACTATCTTAATAATCAGCCATCACATTATTGGCAAAGCATCGTTGCGGAACACGTTATTTAATACCTTCTTCCGTTGGAATGAGAAGTTCCAAAAATGAACGAAAACTGGATCATTATAGCAGGACTCATAGTCCTTTCTGTCGTCTCCGGTATGCTCGGTCTTGGAGTTGCCTTTGCGGCAATTCCTTTTCTCGGGCTTTTTCTGCCCGATCTGGTCCATCAGGTTCAACCACTCAGCCTCTTATTAAACGGGGTAACGGCCCTGTTTTCGGTTTTCGGTTTCGCCAAGAGCGGCAACATAGTCTGGAAAAAGGCAGCTATCTTGGCCGTTATCACTACGGTTGCCGCTCCTCTCGGCTCATGGCTGGCCCAGTTCATCAATCAGACCACAATCTGGATCATCTACTTCGCTGCTGTTGTGTATCTATCCTATCGGCTCTTCCGACCGATTCAGGAAAAACCTTGCTGCACTGAAAATTTCCGCCTCGCTCTCTTGCTGGCGTTCCCGATTGCTGTATTGAGCGGTTTTCTCGGAGTCGGGCCGGGATTTCTGCTCATGCCTACCCTTATGATTGCGGGGTTCAACGCAAAGAAGGCAGCCGGCATCAATGCCCTTGCGGTGACCCCGCCATCTTTCTCGGCCCTCGTGCCACACCTTGCCACCGCACAGTTCAACCCATTCCTGACTACTACACTACTACTCGTCGGAGCAGCCGGTTCGTTTATAGGCGCAAGGGTGACGAGCCTCTATGTGCCAGGTGCTCGGATAAAGCAAATGTTCGGTATTCTGATCATCATTGTCACACTGTACAAGATTTATACGCTTCTTAGGTAACCCGGCTTGAAAGATTCGGAGGAGATAATCAGTCGTACCCTGAATGAAAAAGGGCTGAGCATCGCTCGGCCAGACTGCGCAACTATCTCTGGGTGGGTAGGATAACTCTATGTGTCTTATCGTCTTTGCGTTGGAATATCATCCGAAATACCGTCTTGTCCTTGCTGCAAACCGTGACGAGTATTTCGATCGCCCGACAATTCCCGCTGGATATTGGCCTGATAATCCTTCAATTCTAGCTGGACGGGATTTACAATCAGGGGGAACGTGGCTGGGGGTGACGACAACAGGGCGACTGGCGGCGGTAACCAACTATCGTGACACGAAATGGCATGTCGAGAATCCGCCTTCACGAGGTTTGCTTGTTGCTGAGTACCTGTCTGGAAATATGTCTCCGCCGGAGTATCTGGAAAACCTCAAAACAAGAGGACACCGCTACGATGGGTTCAACCTCCTCTTTGGGGATAGTTCCGGCATATTCTACTATTCCAACCGCGGTGAGGCTGAAAATGTTGTATCACCAGGAATCCATGGACTCAGTAACCATCTTCTCGACACACCGTGGCCAAAGGTGACATCTGCCAAGAAGAGGTTCGAAGCTCTTCTCAACAAGGATACGGAAGAACCGGAAGAGTTTTTTGCCGTTTTGGCTGATGGGGCTCCTTTTCCCGATGACACGCTGCCTGAAACCGGCGTAGGGATCAAGCGGGAGCGGTTTCTCTCTTCGATATTCATGACCAGCAGGACGTATGGAACTTGTTTCACAACACTTCTCTTTATCGACAGAGAGAACGGATTGAGATTCGTAGAACGAAGTCATGATCCTCAGCGTTCGAGCAGCGCAACAGCTGAGTTCAGTTTCGTGATGCACCAGTCGTAACCGTCAGGACAGAAGTAATTAGTCAAGAATGGCTTTAAAATGCCAATAATTCTGTTGGCCACTCCGTGTGTTTCGTGAAGTTGAGGTGGGGTCGTGGATAAAATAGATAACGGTATAGAAATACAGATTAAGGTACCAAACCAAACCCGCTATTTGAGCCTTATAGGTCAAATAAGCGAAAATTTGGTTAAGGAGATATGTCAATTACCGGACAAAAATGAATTATGTGCCAATATAATAAACGTAGTTGCAACAGAGGCTGTAGTGAATGCAATTAAACATGCAAATACCGCTGATCCTGATACGTTTGTAAAGATTATTATCAACGTTTCCGACAAAGAACTTTCAATTAATGTTTACGATAGTGGACAAGGGTTTGAACTGAATACAATTTCCACTCCTGACCTTATTTCAGGCAGTCTTGATGAATCAGGACGTGGAATATTTATCATCAAGTCGTTGATGGATTCGGTTGTTTACAAAAAAGCAAATGGTGGGAATGTTCTGGAAATGAAGAAGAAGTTATCATGTTGATTTATTGTACATAGTGCCATTAGTGGCAATGATTAACCTGACAAATATTTCAAAGTCATTATTTATAAATTTTTGACTTGTGTAAGTATGAATTCTACCGAGAAAGGGAGGTAACATTATGGATGAACGAACCAAGGAACTGATAGCCATCGGAGCATCTGTCAGCGCTCACTGCCAACCCTGCCTCACCTGGCACGTTGGAAAAGCTCGTGAAATTGGCATTGACGATGAGACTATACGTGAAGCTATTGAAACTGGTCATATGGTCGAAAAAGGGGCCATGAGTGCCATGCGGAAGTTTTCCGCAGATGTCCTTGAAACAAAAACAGAATGCACAGTACATAAAGTTTGTGAGGCGTTGAAGTCATTTGGTGTTCACGACGAGCATAGTGCGTGAATAAGCAAAGACTTCATTGAATCCAGCAAATGCGGACTTCGTACCAATACAAGGAGTTGCATAAGGTAATATGACAGGTTGGACAGGAAAAATGCTCAATGTAGACCTGACGTCTGGTCGAATATGGCGTGAGGATATCCCCGTCGACTTCCTGCACCTGTACCTGGGTGGGCGTGGGCTTGGAGTACGATTGATGCGGGATTACTATTCCCTTGCCCCGTTCGATTCCAATATGCCATTGGTCTTTGCTGTTGGTCCGCTATGTGGCACACAAGCGCCCACTTCTGCAAGGCTCTCTGTAATATCCAGATCGCCACTTACCGGTACCATCTTTGATTGCTCGGCAGGCGGACGCTTTGCATGGCGGTTGAAAGCCGCCGGACTTGATGCGATTCGGATAACCGGTTGCAGCTCTAGGCCTGTAGTCCTTTCTATTCAAGGGGAGAAATCTGATTTCCTCCCTGCCAAGCGCCTCTGGGGAAAGGGGATCAAGGAAACTGTCGCGTTGCTGGCTGATCTTGGAAGCGTCGCAGCTATAGGCCCTGCAGGTGAGAATGGTGTTCTTTACGCCAACATAATGATGGGAGAAGGCAACTCGCTTGGGCGTGGCGGCCTTGGTGCCCTGATGGGAGCCAAGGGGCTGAAGGCAATTGCTGTTAACGGCGATGCAAAGGTTACTGTTGTTGATCCTGTGCGTTTCTATCGTGCACGAAGCGACGTCATGAGACTTTTTAATGCTTCTCCGGTCATATTCGGCGAAATGGGTATCGCCAGGTTTGGCACTCCGGCTTTAGTCGATATCATGAGGCAAAGGAGGATGGCCCCCACAGAGAACTTTACCAAGACAGTTTTTGAAGAATCTGACAACTACTCCGGTCCGGCGATAAATCTGAATTTTGAAGCAAAGAAGGATGGCTGCTATGGCTGTCCGATCCAGTGTAAGAAGAGCACCCCAAATGGAGAACATCTGCCGGAATACGAGACAGTCTCTCATTTTGGCGGATTAAATAAAATCTCGAATCTTGCCGCGATTGTCAGGGCTAACACTCTCTGCAACGAACTGGGGATGGACACCATCTCCGCCGCTGCCACCATCTCTGCATGGGGTGAGGCATTGGGGCGCTTTCAGGATGCCGAAGAACTGCCGGGCCTGCTGAATGACACCGCACTCAGACGCGGTTCAGGAGAGTTGCTGGCGCTTGGTTCGAGACGCTTGACCGTAGAGCTTGGGCGCCCGGAACTCTCCATCAGCGTGAAGTCCCTTGAACTTCCCGCCTACGACCCTCGCGGCGCGTATGGCATGGCGCTTGCCTACTGCACCAGTAATCGGGGTGGGTGCCACCTGCGTGCCTACACTATTTCTCACGAGATCCTGCGCAAGCCGGTGCCCACTGACCGCTTTTCTTTCTCAGGGAAAGCGAGAATAATCAAGATTGCAGAGGATACAAATGCAGTAGTAGATTCACTGGTTGCCTGCAAGTTCTCTTTTTTAGGGGCGACCCTCGAAGAGTATGCCGGACTGCTGAGCGCAACCACCGGGTTAGAATACTCTCCGCAGTTGCTTGTTGAGATCGGCAATCGGATATGCATGACAGAACGTTTCTACAACTGCACAAATGGTTTTACAAAAGCCGACGACTATTTGCCTGAGCGATTCTTCGATGAGGCCGGTTCGAGCGGTGAAGGAATTAAAGTCCCTCCCATCGACCGAGCAAAGTTTGACGAGGAATTACTAAAATACTATCGGATACGAGGTCTTGACACTCATGGGGCCTTCCATGACTCTAATTGGCTGGAGAAACAACCATAATCGCCCTTTATTCGCAACCACGAACACTTGGGGTATATTTTGAAAACTGCAATTGGAGAGGTGATGTCATGGATGTACCGAATTCTTGTGAACACAAGAGCTCACATGAGATAATCCGAAGCATCGTGGAGTTGTGCGCCGACTGCGACACCTGCCGTTACCTTATGGAAGAAACATGTCTCTTTTTCCCTGAGTTCTATCGACTCTGGGACCGGGAAACGGAGAATGGCGTCCCAATTACCGAGGCGGAGCTGCGAAGCCTAGTCGAACTCTGTACTCTCTGTGGTCTCTGCCCATGCCCAAAAATACCCGCCGATCTCATGGAGGCAAAGAGTCGATATATCGACCGGGAAGGGCTGCCCCTTGCGATCCGGCTGCTCACAAATGTCCCACGGTTCGCCCGTTTGTGCGGGACCTTTCCGAAGCTGGTTAACACTCTTCAGTCGCATGAGCCAGTCAGTTCTCTGCTAAAAAAAGTGACTCATGTCCATCCCGAAAGGCAACTTATCAAATTCCCGGAGCAGAGTTTTTTCAAATGGGCTGCGCAGAAAGGCTTGAACTCCAGAAGGGATGGGACACGCAATGTTGCCTATTTTGCAGGGTGTACTGCCGGCTACCTCTTTCCCCAGGTCGGCCAGGCCGTGGTGGAGGTTCTGGAGCACAACGGCATGACGGTATATGTTCCGCCGCAGGACTGCTGCGGTATGCCGCACCTTGTGGAAGGCGACCGCAACGCCACGCTGCAGAGGGTTCGAGCCAACATGTGGAATCTCCTGGAATCGGTTCATGCAGGAGATGACCTGGTATGTTCCTGTCCTACCTGTGGTTATCTTATGAAGGTTCTTCTTAAGGAAAGGGCCTGCTATTCAGAGGTATATCAGAGGTCGGTGAATGCCGGTGAGGATGAGATCAAGGTGCCGAGATCGGATCATGGCGGCAAGAAGCACAAGGTTCTCAGAAAATCGACATACGAACGCATCTTAAAGGATGATGGCTATTTTTCATCCCTCGACCCTATGAACCGCATCAATCTGGCTGAGCATCTCTCCGACGCCGGTGAGTATCTTGCTCGCCTCCATGCCGACGGAAACTTTGACACCCAGTTCGTTCCCATCTCTGAACGCATGGTCTACTTTGCCCCTTGCCATCAGAGAGAACAGAAGATCGGTAGTCCTTACCCGGATCTTCTAACGCTGATTCCAGGAATAACCATTGAACGAGTGGAAGGGATGTACTGTTGCGGCATGGGAGGGAATTTCGGTTTCAAGGCCGAGTTCCACGAAAAATCCCTTACCATAGGGCGCCCCCTGATGGAGACGATTCGAGCAAAGGACCCCGAGTCGATTGTCACCGACTGCCTGAGTTGCAGGTTGCAGTTCCAGCACGAGCTTCCGTACCCTGTCTTTCATCCGATGGAAATCCTGGCAAGGGGCTATTTGAACAGACGCAACTCTCTGAGCTGGACAGATTCTACGGAGGAATGACCTCACAACCAGCCGTATAAAGACCGTTAAGTGAGAAATTTATTGTCTGCCGTTATGTGATGACGGTGAGACTATGAAGACACCTGTTAATCTAATCGGGGCCGAACCAGTTGCAGAGGGCCCCCTTGCGGAGGCTTCTTTACCAAAGCCGAAGGCAGATACAGACGCGTTACCTGATGGAAATTGCACGGCGTTTCCCGTGCCCCATTGCCGCCATGCCGCTTTTGAGTGAAAAGGTCGCCGGCCTTGTGCCCCTCAAGGAAGCTGCCGAATATTTCTTTGCCTAGGGAGCGGAAGACGTGCGCGATGCATGAGGTACTTCACTCGACGTAGGGTGAACCTATGAGACAGTGCCATTTACAAAGAGAGAAAGGAGAAATCATGCCACTGGACAAAAAGTCGCTGGAACTGGTATCAATGCCCTTATTTTTTCAAACAGCTACCCACAGATTCTGCGGAAGAGGCTGAATGCAACCCATTCGAATTATTGCATTCACAATTGGAGTCGTCGCACAACAAATCAATCGCATACCCACAACACGCATCAACACACTTGTAGCAATAAATACATTTATCATAGTCAATGATAATTCTGCCCCAAGGATTTCCGACACACTCAATGGTATCTCCGACTTTATTGTTGGCTAAATTGGCTGTACTCAAACAACCCGTGTTCTTTTCTGTTATATTGATTGTTGCCTTGATGCCTCTCGCAGCCATAGGACACCTATCAAGACGGCCAGTCAGTTGTTTGTTAAGAATTGGTTCATCAACTTCCATGTAACTGATCGCTTCCACCGGACAAACCTTAATTGCGGTGCAGACGTGTTTGTCAGTAAAGCATCTTTTGAAGTTTACAACTGGCTTTTTTATTGCATTTGTATTTTTGCAAATGATTGTCGGGTCTATTTCCTGTGACGATTTGCCACAATTGCAATTGCAACTTTCTATTGTTTCCATGTTTATGCTCCCTCCTATTTAGTGATTTGGTATCACTACTGTCCGGTTAATTTCGAATGTACTGGCTTAACCACCTGATTATTAATGTTCTTTGACACGATTGTTCTTTTTTCGATTTGAATTCATCCCGGGGCTCCGGGGTGGTACCTTCCTGACAGCTCAGGAGGGTACCAATGAACTCTGGCCATACCGTCTTTCGGCAACTGCTTCAGTATCTTCCACGACATGAGTTCAATGTCTGCGTTCACCGATATCGCGGTGAGTACTGGGCCAAGAGTTTTTCCACATTCGACCAGTTTCTTTGTCTGGCGTATGCCCAGATGACCGGGCGTGAGAGTTTGCGGGACATTGAAACCTGTCTGAACTCTCATCAGGAGAAACTCTACCACATTGGATTTCGTGGTGATGTCTCCCGCACGACGCTTGCCGATGCGAACGAGCGCAGGGATTGGCGGATCTTTCAGGATTTTGGCCAGATCCTGATCGGTCTTGCCCAAGAGCTTTACAAGGGTGATCCGCTTGCCATCGAATTGAAGCAACCACTATTTGCTTTTGACTCTACGACTATTGATCTCTGCCTGACGTTGTTTCCGTGGGCCGAATTCCGGAAAACCAAGGCAGCGGTCAAGATGCACACGCTGATTGACCTGCGTGGAATAATCCCGACATTCGTAGCAATTACCACCGGCAAAGTGAATGATGTAAAGTTGCTGGACAGAATGCCGGTTCAAGAAGATGCCATCTATACCATGGATCGCGGCTATGTTGATTATGCACGCTTGTTCGCAATTCATAAGCAGGGCGCATTCTTCGTCATAAGGGCCAAAGACAACCTGAAATTCAAGCGCCTCTACTCTGCACCAAAAGATAAGGAAACAGGTATACGGGCCGACCAGGTTATCACCTTGGTAACGATAAAATCGAAGAAGGGATATCCAGAACGGCTACGCCGGGTCAGCTATGTTGACAAAGAGCGAAACAAACGTCTGGTATTTCTAACCAACAACTTTGACATCCCGGCAAAGACAGTTGCTGACGTCTACAAGCAGAGGTGGCAGGTGGAGCTGTTCTTCAAGTGGATCAAGCAGCACCTGCGATTCAAGAAGTTTTACGGAACATCCGAAAATGCTGTTAAAAGCCAGATATGGGTCGGGCTCTGCATGTACCTGCTCGTGGCTATCGCCAAAAAACGACTCGGTATTCCGTGCTCGCTATACACTTTTCTACAGATTCTTGAGGTCAACTTATTCGAGAAAAAGCCCATTTCATCACTGGTTACAGAGGGTCTCAAGCAGAAAGCTGGCACTCTCGACTATAACCAGTTGAACTTATTCAATTATTAACCGGACAGTAGTGATTTGGTATATTAAAAATCAGCTATGGTTACCATTTACTTCAGTCCTTTGACTTATTCATGTTTGGACAAACAGCTTTCCACTCGTCGCTGTCCGGCCCTATGACGCAGCGACCATCTTGTCGCATCGACAGACGCTGTTTGCAACGCTTGATTTCCTGCTTGAATTCAGATGCGGGAATGCCACGCACGGCAGCGAGCAGATTGGTAAAAAACGGAGTTTGGTCGTTTTTCAGAGTATAAAATACCCATTTCCCTTCTTTTCGTGCTGTTACCAACCCAGCTTTCAGCAAGCATTTGAGGTGGCGGGAGACGTTGTAATGTGATTCACCCAAAACATCCATGGCCTCTGCCACACATACACGCTCATGAATCTGTACAAGCAAACAGTAAACGCGCAAACGGCTCGGTTCGGCCAAAGCTTTTAATGCTTCTACATATTGTTCATCCATAAGCTTCACGCATCTGGCCCTGAGAATAGCGAACCAGCCTCTAAATTGAATTGGATTGATCAAAAGCACAAGGTTGTTTGACAACAGCTGGGGTCTTTTTATCAGCATCAGTGAAATAAAAAGAGCCTAAGGGAAAACAGAAGCCTCGAATGGCTTCATGCACCCAGCCTGGATGTAATTAATAAGAGGCCAAGCTTTAGACTAATTTTCGGGATTTTCTGTCGACCGGACAAGCAACAAGGCAGCCACCACCGTATGCTGCAGTTCCGGGAGCAGCTTCCGTTTGCATGAACAACGTTTTCTGTAACACCTCAAGAATGGCCGTATCCCCTCCTCCCATAGCTAGTTTTTGGGATTGTCCCTCCATTATGCAATAGAGAAAACAGGGAGTCGGTGCAAATACAGGGACACCGGGAGTTCCCTCGGCAAAAATTCTGCCGGCGCAATCGAGAGACTACCTTCTTGCACCCTATCCTCCTTTTAATGCTTCGATGATTAATCCTGCATACGTTGAGGGTCAGTATATGCACATATGCGCTAACGTGCAAGTATAAATAGGGGATAAGAACATTACATGGAGTGCTGGCTACCCTCCGAAAGCAGAATGGGCGCGTCCTCCAAGGCTGGGTATAACGACAAAATTTTCGATCACAGTCTGGAAGAAGGATGTTCAAGCAGGCAGTGTGTGGACTTGCGCTCTGAAAGCATATGTGAATGACGCTATAAGGATAATTGCGCCAATCTCATTTATCTACTCTTGCCTTCTGGGATAGACTTGGTTGCAGCAATTATTGCTTGGTTCGCGGTCAGAGAATCGGGCAAGCCTGCTGACGATAAGCACCATTTTGGTCATGGCAAAATTGAAAACGTCGCAGGTACGATAGAAGCGGTACTTATCTTCGGGGCCGCAATCTACTTAATTTGGGAGGCAGTGCATAAGCTCATCAAAGGAAGTAACGAGATTGAAAATCTGGGCATAGGTGCTCTGGTCATGGGGATTTCGGCTCTTGTTAACTATCTCGTTTCCAGGCACTTGCTGAATGTTGCCATAAAAACAGATTCTGTGGCCCTTGAAGCGGATGCCATGCATTTACGAACGGACGTATATACTTCAGTTGGTGTGCTTGCTGGTTTGGCTGCCATCAAATTAACAGGCATAGCTATTCTGGACCCATTGGTTGCGATAGTGGTTGCCTGCCTGATTCTAAAGGCTGCCTATGACCTGACGAAGACCGCCTTTTTTCACATTCTTGACTTAAAGCTCCCTGATGATGAGGAAGCAACTATCCATGAAGTGATGCTGAAACATTCCCGACATTATCTGGAGTACCACAAGCTCAGAACCCGAAAGTCAGGCCATATAGGGCGCCCCCTGATGGAGACGATTCGAGCAAAGGACCCCGCGGCGATTGTCATCGACTGCCTGAGTTGCAGGTTGCAGTTCCAGCAAGAGCTTCCGTACCCTGTCTTTCACCCGATGGAAATTCTGGCCAGGGGCTATTTGAACAGACACAACTCTATGAGCAGCAGGACAGATTCAGGTGAGGTATGACTTCACAACCAGTCGTACAAAGATCCGTCAGAAGCGAAATTTATTGTCTGCCGTTATGCATTTTTGGTATAACCAGCGTCAGAATTTTCTCAGCACTAAAGAATATATTTCAGGAGGCATTACATGTTCGGATTCGGCATGCCGGAACTCGTCATCATTCTTGTCATCATGCTAGTGATCTTTGGTCCGGGGAAACTCCCTCAACTGGGTGCTTCACTCGGCGGCGCGATTAGAAGTTTCAAGAAGGCCGCTGAAGAAGACCCTAAGCAGATAAATCCTCAACAAGAAGAGAAAAAAGATCAATAGGAGCCGTCCAAACGTTGCCATGCCCGAACCTATGAACCAAGACATAACCGGCGTCATTCTTGTCGGCGGGAAAAGCCGCCGTATGGGTCGGGACAAGGCGTTCTTGGATGTTGCAGGTAAACCGCTCCTCGAAAGAATTCTGGATGTTTTTCGAGCGAGCTTCGACCGGATCGTCCTTGTTGGGGACCGGGAAGAACGCTTTGCCGCCTACGACCTGCCGGTCGTGCCGGACATCTACCCAGGCAGTTCTCTGGGAGGCCTCTACACCGGCCTTTTTCACGCGGCAACGGAGTACATCTTCGTTTCCTCTTGTGACCTCCCATTTCTTAACGCCAATATTCTCCGGCACCTCTGCTCCCTGCAGGATGGCTTCGACGCTGTGGTGCCAAGTACAGAGCACGGTTACGAACCCCTCTTCGCCCTCTACGCGAAAAGCTGTCTTGGGCCGATCAAAGCGCTTCTGGAAGCCGGTGAGTTCTGCGCCTACGCCTGGTATCCCCAGGTCAAGGTCAGATATGTCTCCGAAGAAGAACTGGCCCATATCAATAAGGACGGAAGGGCTTTTCTGAACGTCAACACCCCGGATGAATTTGCAAGAATAGGAGAAGATCTATGACCGTAAAAGCGGTTTCTTTCGTAGCAAAATCGGGTACAGGCAAAACTACTCTCCTGGAAAAGGTCATCGCCAGTCTCAAAGATCGCGGTTACAGGGTAGGAGTGGTCAAGCACGACGCTCACCGCTTCGACATCGATCATCCGGGCAAGGACAGCTACCGGCTGACGGCCGCCGGTGCCGACACCATGCTAATCTCATCTCCTGAGAAGCTGGCCATGGTGAAGAAACACGCCGAAGCGCCAAGCATCGAGGAGATTCTCTCTACCTATTTCACCGATGTGGATATCGTACTTACTGAGGGGTTCAAGAAGAGCTCCATGCCGAAGATCGAGCTCCACCGCAAAGAGCGGAGTTCGAGACTTCTCTGTCGGGGTGATGAGTTCGACGCGACGTTAGTAGCGGTAGCCAGTGACGAACAACTGGACCTGGACGTGCCGGTGCTCGATCTCAACGATCCACCCCAGGTTGCCGACTTCATCGAACAAAGCTTCCTGAAATGAGCGCCCCCGGATCGGTAATTCAGGTACGTTCCAAGATCTGGCTGGAAATTAACGGCGAGCCGGTGTTCGGTCAGGGACGGGAAGAACTGTTGCGGCTGGTGCAGAAGAACGGCTCCATAAACGCCGCAGCAAAGGCGATGGGGATCACCTACCGCAAGGCGTGGACTTACATCGACGCTATGGAAAAGCGACTGGGGTTCCCTCTGGTGAACCGCCTGAAGGGTGGACCAGGCGGCGGTGAATCCACTCTAACTCCACAGGCGGAAACGTTTCTGGAAAAGTTCGACATCCTACGACAAGGGTTCAACGAGACCGTTAATCGGAAATTTATGGAACTCGACTTCTGAGACTATTAAGGAGGTATTTATAGATGGTCAGCATCGAGCAAGCGCAACAGACCATACTGGAATATATCACCCCGCTGGAGACGGAAAAGGTTTCAGTGCTTCAAGGGCTGAATAGAGTAACTCCAGAGGATCACATCGCACCCTGGGACATTCCGGCTGCAGACAATTCTGCCATGGATGGGTTCGCTTTCTCCCATGCAACTCTCACCAGCAATAGACTACGGATGACCGGATTTCTACCGGCGGGAGAAGTGCGGACCATCCCAGTGCCTCCGGGTGAAGCTGTGAGGATCATGACCGGTGCCCCGGTTCCACCCGATTGCGACACCGTCGTACCCATCGAGGATGTGAAAGAGTATGGCGAATGGATTTGCCTCACCTCGTCAGTCAAGGCCGGCTCGCACATTCGCAAACAGGGGGAGGACATCCGGCACGGAAATGTTGTCATACCTGCCGGCACGCTCCTCAGACCACAGGAAATCGGTATGCTCTCGGCCATGGGAACAACGTCCCTGGCCGTGTATCGTCGAGCCAGGGTCGCCATCCTCGCCACTGGCGACGAGCTCCTGGAGCCCGGAGCGACACCGGCACCGGGCAAGATCATCAACAGCAACAGCTACAGTCTGGCCGCCCAAGTACTGGACGCAGGAGGGGACCCTGTCCTGCTCGGAATCGCCCCGGATACTTTGGACGCCACCTGTGAAAAGATCAAGTCCGGCCTGAATGCCGATATCCTGGTCATCACCGGTGGCGTATCGGTTGGGGACAGAGATTTCGTCAAGATGGCAATCGAACAACTGGGCGGCAATGTCACCTTCTGGAAAGTGAACATGAAGCCGGGGAAACCCCTGGCATTCGCTATTCTGGATGGGAAGCCGGTATTCGCCCTGCCCGGGAACCCAGTTGCCGCCATGGTCTCCTTTGAACTGTTCGTGCGGCCTTCGCTTCTCAAAGCAATGGGGCACCTCCGTATCTTCCGGTCGAAGGTCAAGGCGCTTCTGCAGGAGCCGGTGACAAACAAGGGGAAGCGCCCCCACCTGGTGCGGGGAATTGTCACCGTGCATGAAGGTCGTTATCTGGTTTCCACCACCGGAAATCAGAGTTCCGGACGACTTTCATCTCTGATTCAGGGAAACGGCCTGATCAAACTTGCTCCTGAAGCCCTGCACACACCGGGAGATGAAGTGGAAGTCCTTCTGCTGGATCGCTGGTTTGAGTTGGGATGTGTCGGCGATGTCATTGCTTGACCCTCATGGAAGGCGTATAAACTACCTCCGGCTCTCCGTGACCGACCGTTGCAACCTGCGCTGTCGGTACTGCATGCCTGCCGAAGGAACGGTCAAGGTGGGCCATGACGACATTCTGAGCTACGAGGAGTTGCTCCGAATCGCCCGCGCCGCAGTAGCAATCGGCGTGGAAAAGATTCGGGTAACCGGGGGCGAACCGCTGGTTCGGCGAGGGATCATCGACTTTCTGCGACAACTGGCGGCGATTCCCGGCCTGCGACGTCTGGTGCTTACCACCAACGGAGTGATGCTCCCCGAGATGGCGGCCTCGCTACGTAATGCAGGAGTGGAAAGCCTCAATATCAGTCTGGATTCCCTGAGGCCGCAAACCTTCGCGGCAATCACCCGTGGTGGTGATCTTCGTCAGGTTTTGGCCGGGATTGAAGCCGCCGAGTCTGCAGGGTTCCGGTTTATCAAAATCAACGTGGTTGTAATGCGCGGAGTCAACGACGATGAAATTGAGGAGTTCGCAGCTCTCACCCTGGAGCGTCCATGGAGGGTGCGCTTTATCGAGTACATGCCGACTCTGGCTGAGGCGGGATGGGAGGCAACCGTAGTTCCCGGTGCAGAGATTCTGGCGAGGCTGTCACGCCGGTTCGCGATGACGGACGAGGCTTCAGAAAACCTTGCCGGCCCTGCGCGCTACCAAAGGATTGCCGGGGCAGCCGGGCTGATTGGGGTGATCACCCCCGTTTCCTGCCATTTCTGCGGCGACTGCAACCGAATCCGGGTAACCTCTCTTGGCATAGCAAAAAGCTGCCTCTTCGACCGCGGAACCATCGACCTCCGGCCCATACTTGCCGGTGGTGACGACACCACGCTCCGCGAGGCCCTCTTCCGAACCGTGGCCGAGAAGCCCGACCGACACAGACTTGCCGAAGGCAGCGACAGACAACGACAGATTGCCATGGCCGGAATTGGAGGATAATGATGCGACAGGGAAAGGTTGTGGCAGTATGCATAAGCCGGAACAAGGGAGAACGGAAGACAGCTGTCGAACTTGTCGAGGTGCGTGAAAATCACGGCATCGTCGGCGATGCCCATGCGGGTGAGTGGCACCGGCAAGTAAGTCTCCTCGCCATTGAGAGCATCCGGAAAATGCAAGCTCTAGGGTTAAGCGTCGACTCAGGTGATTTTGCCGAGAATATCACCACCCAGGGGATCGACCTGCCTGTACTTCCGGTCGGGACGCGGCTGGCCGTTGGTGAGACGCTTCTGGAGGTGACCCAGATTGGCAAGGAGTGCCACACCCGCTGCGCCATCTATCATCAGGCTGGTGATTGCGTCATGCCCAAGGAAGGGATCTTTGCCAAGGTGCTGCATGGAGGCATAGTTAAGCCGGACGATGTTATAGAGGTTCTGGAGTGACCCTTTCCCTTCTGATACCCCTGTTGATTTGTATTCTGGTAGTGGCAATGCTCTACTCCAGTGTCGGTCATGGCGGTGCGTCGGGATACATCGCTGCATTGGCCTTATTCAGTGTTACACCGTCGGCTTTCAAACCCACCGCCTTGATTTTGAACATCCTGGTTGCGACTGTAGCTACCTACTCCTTCGCTCGCGCCGGCCACTTCTCCTGGCGGCTGTTCTGGCCTTTCGCTATAACGTCGATCCCGTGCAGTTTCATAGGCGGCTGTCTGAACCTGCCACCTCACATCTATAAGCCACTGGTGGGATTCATTCTACTGGCTTCAGCCTGCCGACTCTTTTTCCATTCGATAGAAGATGGTTCAGCGGTGCGATATCCTTCGATGCCGTTGGCCTTGTCTGTCGGCGCTGTGCTTGGACTATTGTCGGGACTGACCGGCGTGGGAGGCGGCATATTTCTCAGCCCCCTCTTCATACTGCTCAAGTGGGGAAAAGCACGGGAAACATCAGCTGTCGCAGCACTGTTCATCCTGGTCAACTCTACGTCCGGACTTCTCGGTCATGTCAGCAGTCTTCAGGAAATCCCGGGTTTTGCGCCGCTGCTCGCGGTTACAGCTCTCGCCGGCGGTGTTATCGGCTCCTTTTTCGGCAGTCGCATACTGCCGGTTGCCGGAGTGATCAGGGCTTTGTCCGTTGTCCTGACCATCGCCGGCTTTAAGATGCTGTTTGTGTGACCACTTCCCAAAAACAACACACCACTGATTCGATGATCTCTTCTCGTCCTCTAACTTCATCAGTCACAAACATTTATCTTACTTGTGGAGTTTTTGCCCACAGCAAAAGAGTGGAGCTTAGAACCACTGTGATGCAGCCAGCTTCCTGGAAAATGACCGCCATAACCGGTGTTATGTGCCCAAGCATGGCCAAGGTCAAGCCGATAGCGTTGTAAATAATCGAAAAGAATATGTTGAGCTTGATACGCATTAGTACCTTACGGGACATCTGAACAAATTCGACGAGACGGAAGAGGTCGTCATTCATCAGCGTAACGTCTGCAGCCTCGATTGATACATGCGTACCTGCTGCCCCCATTGCGATACCCACATCAGCCAGGGCTAAAGCTGGCGCGTCATTGATCCCGTCACCCACCATACAGACTTTTCTTCCTTGATTCTGCAAATCTTTGATGACGCGCTGCTTGTCTTCTGGAAGCTGTTCGGCATAGTACTCGTTCACACCTATCTGATCGGCGACTGCCTGTGCTACCTTGGAGTTGTCCCCAGTGAGCATGACAATTTTACTCAAACCTAGACCCTTGAGTGCCTTGATAGCCTGTATCGTCTCTGTTTTCACCTCGTCCGCAATGGCAACTATACCTATGGCTTCCATGTCTCGTGCCACCAAGATCACAGTCCTGCCAAGCGCTGTCTGTGCTGTTATATCCTGTTCAATACGCTTGGACAGAGCGATCCCCCGGTCCTTCAGAAAATCGCGCCTGCCAACGACAATACTCATACCTTGATTGGTAGCGGCAACCCCCATGCTCACCTCAATCTTGAAGTCGTCGGGGTCCGGAACGTCAAGCCGCCGCTCGGCAGCCATTGCCATCACAGCTTTTGCCAGAGGATGCTCCGAGTATTTCTCGGCGATAGCCGCCAGACGCAGCACCTCGTCCGCAGTTGCTCCATCACCGCTCACTACCTCCATAACTTTCGGGCGCCCAAAAGTGAGCGTGCCCGTTTTGTCAACGACTAAGGCATCAATTTTTCCTGCAACCTCGAAATAAATACCTCCCTTGATGAGCACGGCTCTGCGGGCCATATTGGCAATGCCGGCCGCCACCGCTGATGGTGTTGCAATGGCAAAGGCGCACGGGCAAGCAACAAGCAGAATGGCAATAGCAACCTTCAGGTTGCCTGAGGCAAGATAACCGATAATTGAAAGTACCAG
Organism: Geobacter sp. SVR; assembly: GCF_016865365.1. Lineage (NCBI taxonomy): Bacteria > Pseudomonadati > Thermodesulfobacteriota > Desulfuromonadia > Geobacterales > Geobacteraceae > Geobacter > Geobacter sp. SVR. Next base: position 173,533 of record NZ_AP024469.1, on the reverse strand, counting down.
AACTGTGGGCAGGAACCAGACGGTGAAGCGGTCAGCAACCCCCTGAATGGGCGCTTTAACGTTCTGCGCCATTTCTACGAGATGAACAATCTTCGCAAGAGTTGTATCCGTGCCAATTTTTTTGGTACTTACCTCAAGGCGACCACTTTCATTGAGGGTGCCGCCGAACACTTCGCTGCCGATAAATTTCTCTACCGGCATGGATTCGCCGGTGATGGGCGCCTGGTTTACCGTCGTCATCCCCGCCGTAACCACACCATCCACTGGGATGCGTTCACCCGGACGCACAATGACGATATCCCCAATCTGTAATTCTGTCACGGGAACGGTTGCTTCCGAATCGCCGCGTCGCACTGTTGCCATTGGCGGGGCGAGGTCAAGCAGTCCGCGGATGCTCCGACGGGTATTGTCGAGGGTGTACGACTCCAACGACCCAACTACCGCCATGATAAGGATGATGGCCGCTGCAGGGAGGAACTCTCCAGCGCCTATTGTAATAATAATGGCCACTGTTACGAACACATTGACCGTTATCTTGCGATTTAAAACATCCCGGAAAGCTGAGAGGAAGCGCTGCCAGCCACCAAAGACCGTGGCCAGCAGAGCCAGGCCAGCGGAAAAATACACAGGGCCGACTTGCCAGCGTCCCAAGAGCCAGGCGGCCAGTGTCAAGATACCCACGATCAATGGTGCAAGCGCAAACACCAAAATTTCTTGCTTGCGCCCCGGCCGAACTTCTTCTGGGGTGCTCATTCTACCCTTCCTTTTGTTCTGATGAACGTTCGACAGGATTATCATTTTGGCTCTTGCCGCCAGGTTTTTCCGAGTGACACCCACATTCGGGGCCGCAACCACTGCTCGCCTTGTTCATAGACTCCTTAATGATTGACCACAACCCCTTCTTTTCCAGCTTGGTTTCACTTTGCTTTTCCATTTTTTACTTCCTCCTTTGGTTGCCTTGTTAGTCGATTTCGCCGCGTGCCTGTCAAGGGGCCGGATTGATGTCTGCCCCATAGAATGCCAGACAGAATCCTTGGTTGAGGAGATTGATGGTGCAAGCATCCACGATTTGATATCGAATGAAGTTCCCATCCCGTTGCGCTACTACGATCCCTTTATCCAAGAGTCGACGCAGCTGGTTGGAAACAGCCTGTGCCTCCATCCCTATTGAATGAGCCAACTCTCCAACGGCAATATCAGGCTTACGGATAAGAGCATGCAAAATGCGTAAACGCGTACCATTAGCCAGCACCTTAAACACCCCTTCCATGGTCGCCGCCTCATCATGAGATAATAAGGTTCGATCCTTAATGGCGGGGACAGGGCAACATTGCCTTGTTGCGGAATTTAATTCATCGATCATAATCTCACACCATTTGGCAGAGTTAAGCCTTTCGAGTTCACAACTATTACATTTTATAGTGTAATACATATGCTGTCAATGTTTTTGCCAACTTACTTTTTTAGTTTTTCACGAAATTAGGACCATAAAAGCAAACACTGCACGAATTGATCTCGCAATCTTCCTCAATACAATCAGCAAAATCATTTTTCGGGCTGTTGAACATAGGGGAGACGGGATACGCATTCAGGATATCTGATGGTCAAGGTCGACAAAGCTCCTGCAGCAGGACGCCATCTGTCAGTTTGGGATTGAGCCACGTCGCATGGTCTTCATGGCTCAGAATAACCGGCATCCTGTCATGGATAGGTGCCATCAGCTCATTCGCGCTGGTTTTCAGGATGGAACAGGACTCTATTACCTGGCAATCGCTTCCTTGCCAATGTTCCCACAACCCTGCAATCGACACTGGACTTCCATCAGCCATCCGAAAATACCATGGCTGTTTTCTTTTCCCATCCTGCCGCTGCCATTCGTAAAACCCTCCTGCTGGAATGACACAGCGACGGCGCTTGAATGCTGACCGGAATGACGGTTTCTCCGCAGCGGTCTCCGAACGGGCGTTGATAAGGCTATTGCCGATGGAGATGTCTTTTGCCCAGGAGGGGATGAGCCCCCATCGGACAAAGGCAAGCTCCCGGCCACCTTCCACATCCTCCCTGACAATTGGTATTGTCTGGGATGGAGTCACATTGTATCTGGGATTAAGCTCCCGATCGATTTTCCTGATGATCCCGTAGATCTCGGTGATCATTTCCGGCGACAGATCGATTACCAGACGTCCGCACATGGCTTACCTCACCTGCACATTTCTGATCCCCTCCGGCTTCCAGGCCGGCGAGATCACGTGTGAACCCTTCTCCTCATTTTTGCCCAAAAGGCTGCCATACGTCACGGTAAAATCGCCGAAACGATCATTCACCGTATCCATGGCGTTGATCATGAAGGCTTTACGGCGTTCCTCCTCAAACAGGGGCAACTGTTCGCGCTGGTAACAGAGATTGGTGATTCTAACCCCCAGCAGGCGAACGGGCTGTTCCAGTTCAATGCTATCCAGGATCTTAATGGCGCCCTGGTAAATATCATCACTCTGGTTGACATGGCAGGAAAGGGTTTCCTGTTTTCCGAAGGTGCTGAAGTCGGCATAACGAATGGTCAGATGAACCGTCTTGCCGGCCACCCCGTAGCGCCGAGCCCGACGACCGACCATTTCCGAGAGCTGTAGCAGGTAGCACAGGATCTCGTTTCGGCTGCTGATATCCCTTTTGAGAGTCATAGAATGCCCGATGGACTTGACCTCCTCGGCATCTTCTGCCGGGATTACCGGGGAATCGTCAATTCCCTGTCCCATCTGCTTCAAACGGCTACCGATGATGCCGAATTTTCTCTTCAACCGACCCTCATCACAACGCCCCAGATCCCCGCAGGTATAGATGCCCATCATATTGAGATGTCGCTCCATTTTTTTACCGATGCCGCACAGCTCCTTAATCGGCATATGTTCCAGAGTAGAACTGACTTTATCAGGCGTGATGATGGTAAGCCCGTCAGGTTTCATCATTTCCGAGGCAAGCTTTGCCAGCAGCTTGTTCGGAGCAATGCCAATTGAACAGGTAATATCGAACTGGTGCTTGATCCGTGCCTTGAGCAGATAGGAGATGTTTTCAGCACTGTTGAATATCGACAGAGAATGGGTCACGTCCAAGAATGCTTCGTCGATGCTGAATACTTCTACCAAGGGAGTGTAGTCCAGCATCATCTTCATGATTTGAGCAGAGGTGTGGGTATATTTCCGGTTGTCAGCCGGTACCATGATAACTTCCGGGCAGAGTCGTTTGGCCTCGTGCAGCATCATGCCGGTCTTGACCCCGAATTTCCTGGCCTCATAGCTGGCCGTGAGGATTACTGTTCGCTGCTGCGAACCTGTGACCACAATTGGCTTTCCTTTGAGGTCGGGGTTGTATGACTGTTCAACGGATGCAAAAAAGCTATTCATATCGAGATGCATGACAACTCGGTTGTCCATTACTTAACCTCGATTCCGTTCAATAGCCAGCTTTGGTCGAGCGTGTTATAGACCAGATCGTAGAGGGCCTCACCGTCGGTAACAGAAAAATGCAGGAGTGTTGCGGCGCCAGTCTGCTCCTTCCAGTGGTAGGTTGTCTCCAGGATAGTATGCTTCCGGTTGTGCCAGTCGAACCAGACCGGTTTGATCAATCTGCCAGGTGTAAAGATCGTGGCTATGCGTATTTGTTCCTTGATTCTCTCCACGGACTACTCCAACTGACGATAAATTCCGACTACTTTGCCAACAATAGAAACATTTTTATCCGGTCCCACATAAATCGGTTCCATATTGGGGTTGGCTGGTTGCAAGCGGATGCGATTCGGTTCGCGGTGAAACCATTTGAGGGTCGCCTCCCCATCCACCATGACAACTACGGTGTCGCGGTTCTCAGCCACCGGTTGAGGACGAACCAGTGCCAGATCACCATCAAAAATCCCTGCACCTATCATTGAGTCACCCTTCACCCGCAAGAAAAAGCATCCATCCCCTTTAACCTGCCGCTGATCCACAGTAAAGAATCCCTGGATATCTTCGATAGCCGGTTGTAAGTGGCCGGCGCGAACCGTGCCAACGATCGGTAGGGGAACAGACTGTCCTCCGTGTGAAGTAAGTACTATCCCGCGGGATGCCCCTGTTTTCTTGAGCCATCCTTTTTTTTCGAGAGCTTCGAGATGTCGATTCACCCCGGAAGGACTGCTGACACCAAGGTGAGCCGCGATGTCACGCACTGTCGGTGAGTATCCATGCGTCTGCGTAAAACGGGTAATGAAGTCCAAAACCTTTTGTTGCCGTTCAGTAAGGGCGATCACTGTGTTCTCCTTGTAATAGTGCACACCTGTTCACTATATACTCTCGATCTTATCTTCTTGTCAAGACGGTGCCACCTTCCCCCCTACAAGATTATCAGTCAGGAGGAACGAATGTGTCGATTACCAGGCATCTGCCTGCTCATGATCAGTCTTGCCTGCGTGCCGATTCAGGCCAAAGCTTTCTGCTTCGAGGAGGCCGGGAGTCAATACGGCATATCGCCACAACTGCTTTGGAGCATTGCCAAGACGGAGAGCAACTTCAACCCCCGTGCGATCAATCGCAACAGTAACGGGACCTACGATTACGGTCTGATGCAGATAAATTCCAGTTGGGCAAAAAGGCTTGGCAAAACATGGAATGAACTGGGGGAGCCATGCACGAATGTAAAGGTGGGAGCCTGGGTACTGGCCCAATGTGTCCATGATTATGGCTACACCTGGCGGGCTGTCGGTTGTTACAACTCGCGCACCCCGTCGAAGGGGGACCGTTACGCCGGAAAAGTGTATCGCATCCTCGCTGAGCATACGAAACCACAGGCGACGACGCTCATCGCAGCTATCAGCACGCCCAGGATCGAATCACCATGGGATGAGGTATTCGGCAATGCTGTCCGCTGATCTTCTCCACAAATACGGATTGCCGGAGGACGAGATAGTCGATGCTGTTGAATGCGCTGTGGCAAGGACACTGATGGCAGCTTTTCAGAGGACGGTTACTGTCCGGGCAGAGGGTGAACTGGAAATAATTGCCTATCCCAAGCTGGGACACCCGGTCGAAATGCAGTTGAAGGACATTCCCAAGAAGCTCCGCCGGCATATCATTCACAGTGTCGAAGCGGAACTGCAAAAACGCCAGATCCTGCTGGAAGCAAAAAAACTGCAGGAACTTCAGGGGAGGGTTTTTTGTGGGGCCGTGGGACGTATCGGTTCCCGGGGGACATTACACGTAACTCTGGAAATTGATGACTTACTTAAGCCGCTGATCCTGTTCGGAGAATGCCCATTACGCTATCAGCCGCCACATGAACGTTCCCGTTATCGCATAGGTGAGCAGCGCAGCTTCCTGGTGACAAGTGTGCGCCCCGTCATGGTGGGAGGAGACATTGCAAAAGTTCGACTCATCCTGAACCGGACATCTCGTGTTTTGCCGGCTCTGCTGCTTCAGGATCTGACCGGCATTACCGGGATCAAATGCCGACGGCGTATTGCAGGAGGATTCAGTGAAGTTGTTACGCCGGTTCGGATACCGAAGACCTCTATCAATAAAGTCGGAAAGGAGTTGAGGGAACATGTTCAGATCCTCATCGCCCCATAAAACCACCAACCCGGAATTCATGACCTCCATCGGCAACGGAGTTCAGATGGAACGACCGACACGGATCGTTCCGATTTCGATCCCTGATGAATACCGAAAACGTCATATGTTCGTATTTGGCACTACTGGGGTCGGCAAAACGCGACTCTGCGAGAACCTAATTGAGCAGGACATCATGAAAGGCAACAGCGTGGTCTACTTCGACCCCAAAGGTGACCAGCAGATCTTCACCAAGATCTTCGAGGTTGCCCGCAAGGCGGAGAGGCTCAAGGATTTGATGCTGGTAACGCCGATTTTTCCGGAATACTCAGCGGTCATCGATCCTATGGCCTATTACTTCATGCCGGACGAACTCGTCGGCCATATCGTTTCAGGCATCCAGGGCGGACGTGAGCCATTCTACCGCAACATTGCAAAGGAAATCACAACTGCCATCATCTCAGCCAACATCATCATCGCCGATTGGGAAAAACGTCTTCCCAGGCAAAATATGGATGCTATCAGACAAAGCATTCGCCGTTCATCATTGAGCAGCACAATGGGGCTACTGCAGGAAATCAAGACACCCGAGGCGCTGCTAAACGCCGGCATGATCCAGGACATCCTTGAATCTCCCCAGGAGTATTACTCGAAGGTGTCTTCAACATTACGCACCTGCTTGATGGAGCTTTCCTCCGGGAACATCGGCAAGATTATCGGCCAGGCCGACAGCAACCGCTTCATCAGCCGACTTGAACGAAAGAAAGGGGTAATCATGGTCGTGCACACCGGCACCATGATTACCAGGGAGGCAGCCACAACACTTGGCAAAGTCCTCCTGTCGATGATCCAGTCTTTCATCGGCAGGGTCTATCTCTCTGACAAGCAGAAAGTATTCCCTCCGCTGTCCATCTACATAGATGAGGCCCAGAGCCTGTTTTACCAAGGCATTGAGGACCTTTTCGCAAAGGCTGGGTCAGCAGACGTGATGGTGCATGCCTTCGCCCAGTCCGTGAACCAAATATATGCCGCTATTGGCGAGGAATACGGTAAATCGATCCTTGACAACACCAACACCAAGATCTTCATGCGCTGTTCTGATGCTGAAACATCCGAGTACGTCGTACGGCATTTCGGCGTGCGCAACGTGCTGACCGGCATTTTCGGGTCCAACCAGGTCACTACCCGTGAAGTGGAACAGGACATTTTGAAAGTGCAGGATATTCTGGGGCTGCAACCAAGGGAATTCTACATGCTGACCTACTCCGGTAGGTACAAGGGTGTGACTCGTGATGCCAGAGACCCGCAGTTGAAGATAGTCTTCCCGTCGGCACCATCTTCCATAACCATGAGCAGAGGGGCCGCATGATAATCCTGCTCTACTGCTGTGGCGTTATCGGTTTCCTGATGGTCACTTACAACCTGTGGCGAATTTTAACCAGGCGTCCGGCTGAAGTAGAGCAAGAACCGTGGGTTCCACTGTCAATTTCGGAACTGGAACCGGATGATGACCTGCCATGCACCGACCTCGCCACGGTATCTTCAGTATGGACAGGCCGTGTTGTTCACTTCACTGATCTGTCTCGACTCTGGCGAGAACCTACTCCAAAACAGGAGGAAGAAGCCGCATTTCCACGACCGACATTTCGGCATTCGGAGATTGAAGAGTTCTACAGGGACATTGTGGAACCGGAAACGCTTATCAATGGGAAACGCAAGACTGTGATCGTCTATCTGCTTAAGATCCTCGACTCGGAAGGTACATGCCCATCGGTTGTCGGAATCAAGAAATATGCAGCTGTCGGCAAGCAGATATCTGATCCGGATTCGGCGTACGGGGCAGCAGCTCTTGCCCAATTGGCTACCGTACCGCTCTATCGGCATTCCCTGGGGGTTGCCCGCAAGTTTGTAGAAAAGAACTCTGAAAGAATCATGCTACCTACGATCCTCATCGTGTCACTGGCGCATGACATCGGGAAAATTCCCTCTTTCCACAGCCAGTATTATTCGACTGCAGATCATCCGCAAATAGCGCTCATCATACTTGCGAGCATTCCGGAATACGTTGCGCTGTCAAACAGGGATGAACTCGACAGCATCATCCGCAACCATCACCAGATAACGCCGAACAACCCTCTCACGGCCTGTTTGAAACGGTGTGACCAGGAGTCTCGTAATGATGAGATGGGGGCTTTTCTTGGGCAGATGGCGCAGGTGAAGGCTTCCGAAGAAAGTTCGCTGCCAATAGCTGAGTCACTGCCACAACCTGATGTGTCTGTCGCTACAGAAAAAATTTCGCAGGAATGGGATCACCCGCTCGGGTCTCCAGAATCGGGAAAGTACGTTCCCCAGAAGATAAAGCTTCCTGCATGGTTCAATGCCGATGCGATCCTTGGTGGCATCCACGGATTGATCAATCAGGTGGAGAAAACGTCGTCCGGGGTCAAATGGCAGGCGGTTTCTCTGCCGAACGGGTTGGTCTATGTGAAGCCAGAAGCGCTTTGGCAGGTGATCCATCAGGTAAGCGATAACGATCCCATGGTTCTGGTGGCTGATGCTGATGAAGAAACCAAACGTAATCTTCTCCATACTGTCGTCTGGGAACTGAGTGCCTCCAGAGATGCCATTGCCACGGAGCTCATGACCAATGCTTACTACACAACGAATGCTTCCATCGTGTCGAATAACGATAAGTCATTCAACAAACTCCTGATCCCGTTCCGGGTCGATGCTTTTGGTGTGCTCACCTCTGAACTGGAAAGCACCAAACCCCCGGTCTTGAGAAAAATAGTCAAGGACATCAGACCAAAGCAGGCGGAGGGCAAAGAATGAGGAGACTGATACTGGCCTCTATTCTCCAACTCTCCGTGACCACCGCTTCTGCCGGCTACTATGCCGACTCGGCCAAGGGCTGGTGGTGGTACCAAAAAGAACCTGAGAAGCAGGTGGAAAAGCAGGAAAAGAAGAAAAAGCCGCCCAAGAGTACGCCATCGCTCAAGGATTATTCTTATGAGCAGGTTTGGGAGATGCATCCAGACCAGTTCCAGGAGTTCGCCGAGGCGTTGAAGAAGAAGGCTGTCCAGAAGCCGAGCGAAGAAAATGTGAAGGAGTACTTCGAGGTCCAGGAAATCGCCCGCAAGAAGGCGCTGGCTTTTTCCAACGTGGCACAGTTCGTCTGGCAGAAGTACCCGGAGTTGACCACGAAAAAGGATTACCCGATCACCACCCCCGGCAACCTGGCCCGGATCTCCCAGATCAATGAGGAGCGGCAGCGTATCTTGCGGGACAGCCGGGATGACTTTGCCCTGATCTACTTCCAGCGCTCTGACTGCAGCTACTGCGATGAGCAATCCCGCATCCTTGATTGGTTCACCAACGAGACTGGCTGGACCGTGAAGAAGGTCAATATCGCTGAGAACCCGGGACTCGCCGCCAAATTCAGCGTGGAGATCACGCCGACCCTGATCCTGATCCAGAAGGGAAATCAGGATTATCTGCCGGTCTCGGCAGGCGTCATTTCCGCCGACGAGATCGAAGACAAGGCATACCGGGCCGTACGGCTCCTGAAGGGGGATATCTCTCCGGAGGAATATTCGCTCTACGAATTTCAGAAGGGAGGCAGTTTCGATGTGAAGAAACGTCGTCTTCAGGAAACGGAGCGGCCATGAGTCTACTGGTCCTACAGCAACAGAGAAAAGAGGTGTCAGTGTGAAACGAACCGTTATGACCCGAACCATCGCTGCCTGCCTGGCGGCAACCATTGCCTTGAACCCGGCACTTTCCTGGTCTGGCTGGGTCGATGACTGGGTGCAGCAGAAAAGCTCAACTTCGCCCAGCTATTATGAAGGATCAAAGCGTGGCTACTACACTGGCGGCAGTTTCTCTGCACGGTGGGCAAACACCGATGACCATCTGTTCACGGCCTCACTGCCCAAGTTGAAGTCCGGTTGCGGCGGAATCGACATGTTTCTCGGCGGCTTCTCGTTTCTGAACGTGGATTACTTGGTCCAGAAGCTCCAGAATATCCTGTCGGCAGCTCCGGCGGCTGCCTTCGACATCGCCCTGAAGACCCTGGCGCCCCAGGTTGCCGATACCATCAAAACCCTCGAAGCGATCACCGACCGGCTTAACTCGCTGCAGTTGAACGATTGCAAGGCGGCCAAGGCATTGGTGGCAACTGCTGCCAGTCCGTTTTCGTCGGTCATGTCCGACAGTCTGAAGGCAGAGATGAAAACAGCCCAGACCGACTTCATGGTGTCGAGTGGCGCCAAGGATCTCTATCAGGATGTAAGCAAGCTTTTCGAGAGTGAACAGAAGACCAATGCTGGCAACAAGCCTGGCGTTCCCGGTACGACCCAGACCTCGGCCACCAGTGCCACTGCCGGCTGCCCGACCGAAGTTCTGCAGGTCTTCGGAGATGGATCGGTTCTGGAGAATCTGGCCGGCAAGAAAGGGATGAGCAGCGAGTACGTCAAACTGGTGCGTGGCTTCATCGGCGATGTGGTCATCCAGAACCCGGCAACGACCGGTACCACCTACCAGGCCCAGTACATTCCTCCGTGCGACAAGAACAACAGCTTCGATTCCTTCATCAGTGGCTCCGCCCAGGGACGGGATACTGCCGGGGCCTGTGCTGACATCACCGATGCCAACAAGAACCTGATGGTCTACGTGGCCGGCAAGATGCAGTCCATCGCCACCAAGATCAAATCGAAAACCGCCCTTACCGCCGACGAGGAGGCGTTCCTCAAGAGTACGCCGCTGTCGGTCGGGCTGATCCTCAAGAATGCCACTGCCACCAATACCGAGGGTGAGGTCATCGGCAAACTGGCAGAACTGACCGCCCGGGCCTACGGCTACTACATGCTGCTCGACCTGTTTGGGCGTGCAGTCCAGTTGCAGGAGATGGCCCGCAACATCATGTCTACCCAGAAGGGTAATAAAGCCGGGGCTTCGCCGGAGACCTGCCAGTTGGCACTCCTCGGCGAAGGTATGCAGCATATCCAGACGCTTGAGGAAAAGACGCTGCAACTTCTGAGCGTTGCCCAGCAGAGTTACGCCAATGCAGCTTCTGAGATCAATGCGGTGGAAATGATCGTCCAGAATATGAAGAAATTCGACGACACAGTGTTTTCGGAATTATCAGACCGGTTCGGCAAAGGAATCGCCATGAGGGCGACCGGCAGAATCTAACAACAATGAAAGGGAGGAATTATGGCAGACAAGAATACCAAGGCGGATAAGGGTAACAGCACCCCTCCTGCTTCCAAGAAAGTCGACTGGCAGGCGAGAAAGCTGGAGAATGCGAAACGGGACGATACAAGTGTTGTTTTCTGTCGCGCTCGTGATACCGGCGACTTTATCAACATTCTCAACTCAAACGATAATCTCGTCTACCAGATGCGGATGAACATGGGGAGGAGGGATTCCCTGACATTTGAGGTAGTGAAGAGCTACATCGACCGGAGCCGGCGGATCAAGGAAGAACTCAACCTCATGAATGCCGAAATGTGCCAGTTGCTCGACTACACGTACAAGCCGCCCCGGGGCTTCGATCACCCCTTCAAAAAGCAGGAGAAGCAGGCAGTCCCTGGGGTAGAAACCGGCAAGAAATGATTACTCTGTTTCAGTCGAACCGGGACGATGCCAAATGGGTCGTCCCGGGTGAATCCTCTTGACTTGTAAGAGGAATATCGATAGCGTTTCAGTATTATAGACTCTTTCAAGAGACTCCGTGTGGCCTTTGAGCCCCGGATAGACTTTTTCGGATAGCCCGAAGAAGAAATGCCCCCGGCAGGGATGAACTACCTGGAAAGACAAGGCCGCAGTTGCCCCTTTCCGGATGACATCAGGAATGACTTATGTCTTCCTCGATCAGTCGTATGGGAAATACGACTTGAATCCAACCTGTAGGTGCGCCCATCAATGTAGCGCGTGCCTCTGACAACCAATAATCACGAAGAACAGTGACCTGTTCTGGCAATGGCCGGAGTGGGTTTTTTGTTGTTCAAAATCCGCGACAAGCCTTGTAAGCGGCGGATATTCTCACCACATCCCGACCGGGAGACTTTTTGTTCTCTCCCTCCGGGACAGACATCTGTCTCTTTGTTTCGGGAAAACCAACAAGGAGGCAGTATGGCAAGTCTGAACCGCGTGGAACTCATCGGCAACCTGGGTCGTGATCCTGAAATCAGGTACACACCAGGAGGCACCGCTGTCGCAAGTTTTTCACTCGCGACCAGTGAGAAGGTAAAGAACAAAAACGGCGATTGGGAGATCCGGACCGAGTGGCACAACATCGTTCTCTATGCACGTCTCGCAGAAGTAGCTGGCGAGTACCTGTCGAAAGGAAAGAGTGTCTACCTCGACGGCAAACTCAAGACCCGCAAATGGCAAGATCGGGACGGTAAGGATCGCTACACAACTGAGATCATCGGCGACAAGCTTCTTATGCTGGGTAGCAAGACTGGCAGCATTCCTGACGGGAGTGACGACCAGCCATCAAGCAGCCAGGCACATGAGGACATTCCGCACGATGACACCGATCCGTTCTAGGTAACAACCAGCAACCACAACGCAACAGTCCTACGGGGAGACATTACCAAATCCCCCAAGGGATTGGTCTGTCTTCTCTGTCGGACACAACCCACAGACAAGGAGACAGACAGATGCATGCACCAGCTCAAATCATTCCCATCAGTCCCACCGCTTCATCCCTCACTCACCACGCCGTCAACATCAGTGAACTGAAGGCCCAGGTAAACCTGATTCAATACGTCATGCGTGACGTCATGAAATCAGGCGAGCACTACGGCACCATTCCCGGCTGCGGAGACAAAGCAGTTCTTCTCAAACCGGGTGCCGAAAAGCTCATGCTTACCTTCAGGCTGGCAAACGACGTGGAAGTGGAAACCATCGACCTGCATCTCGGCCATCGTGAGTATCGCATCAAGGTGACGCTCTACTCACCGGCAGGCCAGCGTCTCGGTACAGGTGTCGGTTCATGTTCGACCATGGAAAGCAAGTATCGTTTCCGTGTCGGGCCAGTTGAACTGACAAATAAGCCGGTACCGAGGGAGTACTGGGATCTTCGCAAGGAGAACCCGGCATTGGCTCAGGAGATCATTGGTGGACGCGGCTTCAGCGCAAAAAAGGATGACAGCGGCAACTGGAAGATCGCTCGCCAGGGAGAAAAGGTGGAGCACGATAATCCCGCAGATTTTTATAACACGTGTCTCAAGATGGCCAAGAAACGCGGCTTGGTGGATGCAGTACTTACCTCAACCGCAGCCTCGGACATATTCACCCAGGACATCGAGGAAGATCCTGACCTTTATGGACAGACGGAACACAACGGGGGAAACAGTGCCGGCACTACCAGCACTACCTCCGGGACTTCGCAGGGTCACAAACCGGACAGCACCCCATCATCCCACGGAGCCGAACCAGTTTCGACTTCCGAGATCATCGGGTATCTGACGGCTAAGGGAATCAGAATGGAACTCTCCTCAGATGAATCGGAGATCTCCGCCTTCCCGGACTTCAACGACACCTCAGCCCGCCAATGGCTGAAAGACCACGGTTTCAAATGGGACGGCAAGGGCAAATGCTGGCAGTACCGGTAGCACCTGACGTTACAGACTGAACCTCACTCACAACCTACCTCAGCAGGGAGACAACGACTTTCTCCCTACCGGGGGTGTCTTGTCTCCTCTGCCGGGTACAACCCACAGACAAGGAGACAAGATCATGACTACCCACATCATCAAACACGTAACAATCAAAGGCTGTCAGATACCGGTCTATGCGCCCATTAAGGAGCGACAGATCAGCATCGATGTCACCAGAATCATTGCCGGTGTTATTTTCGGTTCCCTGCTCACCGCAGTCGGGACCCTGCCGTTTCTGATTTGAAAGGAGACAGCCATGAGCAAACTCGCTGCATTTCTGGGACGTGCTATTCCGACCCATCAGCAGAAACAATCATCACATCTTGGTGACCGTACCGGATACGTCGGAGCCTCCGACATTGCCGGCTGCCCACGTAAAGCGGCTCTCGGCAAACAATGCCCGTCCAGTCACGACATCTCGACACTCCTGCGCTTTTCCCGTGGCCATGCTGCGCAAGCCATGTATGCCGAGTTTTTCAAGACTGGCGGCGCCCTCTTCGAGGAAGAAGTCGAAGTACGTCACCCGGACATCCCTGAAATCAGGTGTCACATTGACTTTCTGTTCTATGCGAACCGGCAGACTAAAAGGCTGCACATCGTGGAGATGAAGTCGACCGATGGCATCCCCGATGAACCTTACGCATCCTGGGTGGATCAGCTGCATGTCCAGATGGGCCTGCTGCAACTCACCCTCGATCCGGAAGTGCAAATCGGCGGATCAATTCTAGTGGTTGACCTCAATGCTGGAACATACCGGGAATTCAATAACTATGCACCCAACAAGCTGGTGTTTAATCAGCTTATGGAAAAAGCTCAGCACATCCTTTCGGCAACGCGAGGCGAGTGTGCACCTAAAACGGAACCAGGCATTCTCTGCGGTTATTGCTCGTTTCGCCAGGATTGCCCTTCGCATGTGGCTGATATGGAACTTCCTCCGGAAATCCATCAAGCCAGCAAAGCATACCTGGAATTGAACGAGCAGAAAAAAGCTCTCGACACTCGTCTGGAAGTTCTGAAAAACGACATCCTCACTTTTGTGAATGGTGCGTATAAAGGGGCTTCGGACGGTATCCTTGTTAATGTCACATCAGTGTCAGACTCGGTAATCGTCGACGGCAAGAAGCTGAAGAACTCGTATCCGGATATCTATGATCAAGTCACGAAACCGAAATCTGGCTTTCTGAAGCTTGAAATCAAACCATTCATGCCGCTCGCAGCACAGGCGGCCTGATCCAACCCCACAAGGGGGCGTTACGCTCCCCATGGGAAATCTCCATTCTTGGAGGCGTGCGCCCCCATTGAAAGGAGATTCCTGATGAAAATCTATCGTACCGGCACGTTGCCCCCCGACCTTAAATCCTTCTCAAGTGAGAAAAGGCATGAAGACCTGAAAGAGGCCCTGCATGCCATCGCCTCACTGTTGCTGATCGCGGCCATGCTTTTCATGTTCATGATTGCCGCAGCAGCGCCTGAACCTCAGGTTCGTCCTGTGGGGTGGGAGGAGGTGCGAGGATGACGGAGCCAACCATTGCCATTTATACGGAAGAGGAGACTGGCCCGTCTGATGCTGCTGTGAATGATGTCAACTTCTCGTTGCACGGAGCCAACCGGGTTCTGGAACGTGACATCCCTCTGGAAGCTCTCGAAGGTGTTCGTCATCTTCTGCCTCTCCTCAACACGAAACCACTCAAATTCAGGTACAAGGGGGTTTTCGTCGTGGCCCGCCTGGTAAATGGTTCGCCAAGAATCATCACCGCCTGGCGCCTACTTCCCCCCTCGTAGATGTCTTAATAGGACAGCGAAATTAACCATCACCCTTGGCGGGATGCATGTCATCTCCGCAAAGGAGAGGTGCCCCGCCGTCATTACAAGGAGGCATCAATGAGTCCTAAAATCCCACGACCCAAGGCTGTTCCCGGCTTCACCATCGAACGCCGGTCTGCCTGCGGGAAAATTTACACTACCGTCACCCTGTCCCCGACAACAGCTGCACCAATGGAAGTCTTCATCCGCTTCGGCAAGGCCGGAGGTTGTGGTTCTGCCATGGCCGATGGTATCGCTCGACTGGTCTCCTACGGTCTCCGTTCGGGACTGGAGCCAACCGATGCGTTCAAGGCTCTCACCGGCATAGGTTGTCATCTCGGGGCCAATACCTGCCTCAATTGCGTTGCCGAATCCATAGGCATCGTTTTGGAGCATCTGAAAACAGGGCGCGATCTCAACGACCTCATCGAGGAAGCTGACTTCGCGGCACTTAACCAAATCGGACAAGGAGCTGATCACCATGAAATATAGCATCAAGGACATCTTCAATATTCCCGTCAAAGAGAGTCTCTGCGTGGAAGGTCGGCCTCAGTCCGACAACCCCTTTATCCCTGAAGTTGACAGCGACTATGTGTTCAGGAAGGAAATCCTGTCGGATGTACTTTCCTGGTACATGATGGGCGCCAACGACGGCCTGTACCTGACCGGTCCTACTGGCAGCGGCAAGTCTTCGATTGTTTTGCAGACCGCGGCTCGGCTCAATATTCCGGTCATGGTCGTCACAGGGCACAGCAGACTCGAAACCCCGGAACTTGTGGGGCATCACGTAATCGTCAACAACTCGATGGAGTACGTCTACGGACCGCTCGCCATGGCCATGAAGGAAGGTCACTGGTTCCTGCTGGACGAGATCGACTTGCTCGATCCCGCCACTGCAGCAGGTTTGAACGGCATCGTAGAAGGAAGACCCCTCACCATTCCGGAAAAGGGTGGTGAAGTCATCAAGCCGGCACCGGGCTTTCGCTTCATTGCGACAGCCAACACCGCCGGCAGCGGTGATCGCTCAGGTCTCTATCAAGGGACCTTACGGCAGAACGGCGCATTTCTGGATCGCTTCTGGATGGTTGAAGTCGACTACCCTGACGAAGTCCAGGAAAGACAGATTCTGGCCAAAGCCATGCCTAGCCTGGCTGATACGGTCAGGGAAGCGCTGGTATCGTATGCCAACGAAATCCGCAAACTCTTCATCAAAGGGGAAATAGAAGTTACCTTCTCCACCAGAACCCTCGTCAGATGGGCCAAGCTTGTGTATCTCTTCCGCCCAGCGTCTGCCGAAGGGAAAAACCCGATCATCCATGCTCTCGATCGTGCTCTCGGGTACCGAGCAGAGCCGGAAAGCCGCGAGGCGTTGCACGAATTGGCGCAACGCGTCTTCGGCGGATAGGGGGTGCTTCATGGCATTACGACAGCATCTCCATCTCCAGTGCAGCACTGCGTCTGGCGGCAAGTTCTGGATCGCCCAGATTCATGACGATCCGCCGCGGATTGCGGTCAATTGGGGGCCAACGCGAAGCCAGGGGCAGACGAAGTCTTATGACGTCAACTCAATGTCCGAGGCTTTCACGTTCGTTTCCAAGAAGAAGAAGGAAAAGCTGGCCAAAGGGTACTACGAAGTTGCTTCATCGCCGCCTCGTGAACCTGTCCTGCCAACACCCCGGAAACAGACAGACAAAACAATCATGAAGGATCTTATGTCCGGTGCAAACACCAAGGACTGGTTCTTCTAACGCCCTTCAGGGGAGGCCTTCTCCCTGTTAGGGGCCTCCCTTGATCACACCATCATACTGATCAAAGGAGAATGAACATGAACGAAATACTTTCAAAGCTGGTAGTTGTGTCCCTGTCCATTTCACTCTGGACTGGCCGGAAGAAGCTCTCACCGGAAGACCTTGGGCTCGACTTTTCCAAACTCCCTCCCGAAAAACTGGCCACTCTCGGCAGCAAGAAGATCTGCGACCCGGAGAAACTTGCTGTATTCAGCGCCCTGAAGCGTCGTGCCGAACGGCAGTGTGAAGCGGTAGGTGTCAGATTCCTCGGTGGCTATGCCATACCAGAGGATAAGGCCGACGAGGTGATGAAGATCCTCGACGGTGTCCGGGATGAGTTTGAGAAGGAGAAACAGGAATTTCTGTCGGAGTACGACCGCAGTCTGAGGGAATGGATTGATGCGAACCCCGAATGGGCAGCCATCATCGAAAAGGGAGTAGAACCAGCGTCAACAGCGGCACGCCGTCTGGGCTTCGCAGTCCAGGCGTTCAAGGTCAAGAACATCGACGGACTGGACAAGGGGCTGAACGAACATGCCAGTACCCTGTCAGAACGGCTGATCTATGAAATCAATCAACAAGCCAGGCAAGCCTGGGAGGAGTCGTACAAGGGACGCCCTTCCGTAACCCGGAAAGCGCTACGCCCGATCAAGTCCATGCTCGAAAAACTGCGCGGTCTTGAGTTCCTCTCTCCCTATCTGCTCACTCTGGCTGTCCAGGTTGAAGAAGTCCTGGCCACATTGCCAAAGAGTGGCCCCATTGAAGGACGGAATCTCACCTCACTTATCGGGATATTGCATGTCCTCGGCGATTTACCGCTGGATGAAGTCCCGGCAGAGGAAGAAGACGAGGTCGCCGAAACCATCCTTATCGAAACCAGACCCGCTGAGCCGGTAAGTTTGCCCAGCGAATGGTTTTTCTAGGAGGCCGCCATGAAACACACCACACTGCCCCTGGTTGCCAAGGCACTCGGGGAGAAATACGACATTCAGGTACAGATCTCCGGCGACCAGGCGTACACCAACGGTCGGATTATCAATCTTCCGTCCCTGCCGGACAGCAAAGAGGCGGCACTGCTTGCCCGTGGCTATATCGACCACGAGAGCGCCCACATCCGGTTCACGGATTTCAGCGTTAAAAGTAGTACCTCCATGCTCAAGTGCCTGACAAACATTCTTGAAGACATCCGTATCGAGAAGATGATGGGAGCGAAGTATCCCGGGTGCCGGTCGAATTTGAAAGATCTGGCCGAGCACCTGAAGCAACAGGGGAGTTTCACACCGTCACTTCAAGACCCACCACAGACCCTACTGGCATGGCTATGCGCCAGGGGGCGGCTAACCTTGAATCAGGACTTCAGTGACATCCTTGCCATGACCAGCAGTACGGTCAACGGGTTTCTCGGCACCGGATACAAAAAGTTGCTGGACCTGACCGAGAGAATTCCGAATCTCGTCTCCACCAGGGACTCACAATCCATGGCGGAAGAGATACTGCGGTTGATCCGTGATAAAAAACAGCAACAGGAGCAGGAACGGAAACGTCAGCAAGACCAGAAGACGAAAACCACCTGCAGCTCTGATGGGTCAAAACCTGATGGCAGTTCCAATGATCAGGAAGAAGACAATCAGACATCCGGCACTGACCAACAGTCAGGAAAACCGAAACAGGATACCGATGATTCATCACTCGATGGTGATAGCACCGGTACTGCAGCATGCAAAGACTCTCAGTCCCAAGCTGCAGCCAATCCATCGCCTTCTGTTCCAGAGAGTGGTTCCGGTGGGGAATTGGGTGGTAATCCCGAGGCTCTTCAGGAAATGCTAGATTGTGATCCTGGCGGGTTTGGCGATGTCGGTGAAATTCTCAAACATGAACTGATAACTGAGGGTGAAACAGTCGGCAATCGGGGTGGCGTTCTGCTTCCACCGGAGGCCTCTCTGCGCACCTTTCCCATCGATATCCATGAAACCAGAAGACATACGGCGCTGCTCAGAGCCCGGCTTAGCGGATTAATCCAGGCAAGCCGACTGAGGAGACGTCATGCACGCCGCACCGGTAGCAAGATAGATAACCGGGTGATGCATCGTCTTGCATTAAACGACACCAGGCTGTTTCTGCACCAAGAGGAGAAAACTGAGGTCAATACCGCCATCATGATCCTCGTGGACAGGAGTGGGAGCATGCAACACCAGAAAATCGAGGTTGCCTCTAAAACTGCATATGTTGTGGCAGAGGCCCTTGATTCAATCCCTGGATGTTTTGCTGCCGTTGCCGCGTTTCCAGTCGGCAACAGCGATGGGGTAGCACCTTTGGTGCGGTTTGGAGAGCGTCCCTGCTCGTCCAAATTCGGGATGTCGGCAGGCGGTGGCACACCTCTGGCTCAGGCACTGTACTGGGCTGGGGTGGAATTGCTCAAAAGGGAGGAACCCAGGAAAATTCTGCTCAGTGTAACTGATGGCGAGCCTGATGACCTGCGAACCACCAAAAGAGCAATCCGGTGGTTGTTGGAGCAAGGTATCGAGCCCATGGGGCTTGGTATCTGCGAGGAGTCGGTACGTACGATATTTCCGACTTACGGCGTTGTATATAGCGTCGAGGAACTACCACCTGCGCTTTTCGGTATGCTTCAGGATAAACTCACAAAGTAATCATTTCATGATCACACCCCGACGGGGAATGCCATTCCCCACAGGGAGATGTGCGTTCTCCGTCGGTATTACACGAGGAGAACCCATGAAAATAACCATCTCAAACGACAAGGCGTCGGCAACAATCATCTGCCGGGATATGTTCCTGGACGATTCTGTGCCCGGCGCCCGCAATCTTTTCTATCTCACCGCCTACGGACCCACTCAGGAGATTCGGGCTTTCGCCCAGATTCTTGCCATGAAGGGGTCACTTGAATGTCACGGTAAAGAAGACAGCTCAATCAACATCTGGAGCAACCATCCCCTGCGGGTCATCCCGAAGATGGGCGAAGGGTATTCGGGGGCATACATTACGCCTTCGTCTGACTCGTCGTTTCTGATCGGCACCTCTAAGGCGGATTGCTGCCAGGTCTTTACCAGGATTCTCGATCAGCGGGAGTTTGTTCATCGCGATTGGTACGAGGCACTGTTCAACGAGGTGTCCACGGAAATAGAACCTCTTGTGGGAAACAAGCGGTGCTGGAAATTCCGGGTCCATGAACTCAAGTCGGAGATAGTCAACCGGCTCAAGTACGGCGGGCTCAAGATGCCTCCAGCAACAGCGCACTTCACCATCGAGAAGGAGGAACACCATGCGTAATCCAATTGAACGGGTATCGGATAACTGGGAACGCCGGATCATCAAAAACGGCTACGTTCAACACCGTGAAGTCTAACATAACGGTACTCATGGCGAGTGGCAGTTTTACATTTCCGGCTTCGGACCCACGGTGGAAGGCGGTACGGGACGCTGCACCGTCCTTAAGGAAGGCGGCAGCTATGACCGTACTGTTCCCATCGATGCCGACAACCGGATCAAGATCAATGGCCGCTGGTATGACCGGCGCTATTGGGATCACTGAGACGAAGAAACAATAATTTCTATCCCTCTGCGGGTAGGCGGTTTTAACCTCCTCCCTGAACGGCGAGGGTGTTATCTCCGCCTGCCCCCTTTTATCAAGGAGACAGGCATGGAACTTACCACTACCATCAACAGTTCGTTTTCCCGCACCCGGGGGAATGAACTGAACAAGGGATACTACCCGACCTTTCCATCCGACGTTCAGACGGTTCTCCGCATTCTGGAACCGTCATTCGGTTGGAAAAGCCGGCGCTACAATGCCCTGAAAACCATCTCCGTCCTTGACCCCTGCGCGGGTGAAGGCGAATTCCTGACCACAGTGACCCGCTGGCTCAAGCGACGCTATGCCGCCTCCAACGGTTCACCTCACGAAATCCTCTCCTATGCCGTTGAACTTGACGCCGGCAGGTTCGCCAGGATTCACGGAACAACCCAGAAGCTCAACTCGTCGTTCTTCGACGTAGAGCTTTCCGGCAAGTTCAACCTGATCCTACTGAATCCTCCCTACAACAAGGCCGCCGGCAACGAACTCGTCACCTGGTTGGAAAAGACAGCACCTCTGCTGGCGTACGAAGGAGTGATGGTTCTCATCATTCCCGAGTATGAGCTGAAAGGGAGACTGCTGGACATCATCCAGGGGACGTTTCCGTTTGCCTACGCTTTCCAGAGCGAGGAATACGCCCGCTTCAAGCAGGTGGTCGTGTTTCTGGCAAAGAACCAGGACAACAGCAGCGATCTTTATCATCAATATTCACGTTTTCAGAGTTGGCCCGCTACCAATCTGGGAGAAGGAGCTGTCCGGGGGAAGTATACCGTGCAGAGCAAAAGCCAGACTCTTTCTCTTGGCGGCAGTAATGGCAGCAACCGCCCGCTCATGACGGCCCGCGACCTCACGGAGTTCTACCGGGACTGCGAGGACCGGCTCGACAAGGCGGCAGTCATGGTGCTTGATCGGCAGTATCCGTCGTCCTACGACACCAGCATCCAGCCCATCTCAACTCTGCGAACGGCGCATGCCGTACAACTTGCTGCCATGAACAGTCAGATAGAATCCGTCACCATCAACGGCGACTTCTTCCTGGCAAAATTCATGGTCATCACCAAAACCGAGACCTTCAAAGACCCGGAGAACAACTGCGAGACGATGGTCTGCAAGCCCACCGTCGAAGCCTTTCTGATGGACCGTCACGGGTACGTGAAACCGGCCCGGGAACACGGGTTCGACTACTACGAACTCAACAGCCGTCTCTCATCGGTGCTTCTGCAGAAACTCTCACGGCTCTACCAACCCCTCCATGAAATCGGCCAGGATGAAACATACCTGGTTGATGAACTGAAGGGGATCGGTCTGCTCCCCCCACAACGGGAAGCGGTCAAGGCGGTCATCAAGGCGTATCGCTCAGGCCGCCGGGGCATTGGCATTCGTGCCAACACCGGCACCGGGAAAACATGGATGGCAAAAGCGGTGAAGTACCTCACTGAGGCCAAACGCACGGTGATGGTATCGGAGCCACAGCTCATCCCCCAGTTGGCAAAGGAGTACGCCAACGAAGGGTTCAATGTGCATGTCATCGACTCCTGGGAAGCCCTGAAGGAACTTTCTGCAACCAGGCCGCATGGTCTCTACCTGATCGCCTACACGCGGCTCCGCATGCACCCGAAATACCGGCTTTGCATCAAGAGTCGCAAAACCATCGTCAAGAAGGATGGCCACAGTTCCGTGGAATACACGGAAGTCTGCCCATCATGCCGTTCGCCTCTGTCAGAGAAGATCCGCAAGGGTGACAAACCCAAGTGCTCGTACTGCGGCGAACCACTCTTTACCTATATCCCGGAAAATGACCGACCTGTCATGACCTATCGTCGCTGGATCAGCGAGATCGAGAACAACGGCACCGCCACGGAAGCCCGGACGCACAACAAGCAGCTTCCGTACATCCGGCTCTTGAAGAGAATACCGTTCGACCTCGCCATCTTCGACGAAGCCCATAACGCTGCCAACCTGATGAGTAACCAGGGGACCGCGTTCATCCGGCTTGCGGCAACCTCCAAAAAGGTTCTCGCCCTCACCGCCACCGTGACCAACGGCATGGCAAAATCCATCTACAACATCCTGTGGGGCTTGAATCCAATGCAAATGCGGAGTGCCGGCTGGGAGATGAAGTCGGCCACTGATTTCCAGACGAAATACGGAGCGTTCAAGACCGTCAGGAAAACCGATGAGAAAAACCGTCACCGTGAATCGGAGCGTGTCACTACCTACGACACGGCTGGTATATCACCGGCAGCCCTTATCTTTACGATTCCCAATTTCGTCAATGTGGACAGTGACGACTTCGACGACCTGCCTCCTGTGGAACGGGAAGTCATCAAGTGTCAATCACACGCCCTGGTGGAAACCTGCCACCGGAGCATCGAAAACATCATCGACAAGGCAGACCTGCCGCCGGAAGACCTCCTGGCAGCTGCAGCCGTCCGCAATGCCGCGTTACTGCGCGTAAGCGATACGTTCCGGCATTACAACGACGAACTGAAACTGCGGGATATTCCGCTTGGCACGCTGCACCGGCTGTCGCTTCCCGACGGGGAGCTGCTGCTGGAAAAAGAAGAAAAACTGATCGGTATCGCCCAGGGGGTGATCGACAGGGGAGAGCGTCTGTTGGTTTATACAGGCAATACGCAGAAGATCGACATGCGCCCCGTCTTGAAACGCATCCTTCGGGATAACGTGCAGGGCGCCAGCATTGAGATCCTGCCCGACTCGGTTGCTCCAGAAAAGCTGGTCGGCTGGTTCGAGCAGGTAACGGCTCAGGTCGTTGTTGTCTCGTTCCACCGCGTCGCCACGGGTCTCAACCTATCCCAGTTCAATAACCTCGTCTGGTACGACTACACGTCCAACACCAGACTGGCAGAACAGGGAGACGGTAGAATCCGTCGTGTCAATACCGCTGACATCCACCGGGCCCAGTTCGGGGAAGTTCGTCCCGTTCGTTACTGGTATCTCACCTCTTCGGAAGTCCAGGCACTGCAGCTTGCCTACACCCTGGAGAAGAGGATGGTCGCCAAGCTCGCGGAAGGGGAAACACCGGACATCGACCCGGCTGAATGCAGCAGCAGCCAGTCGTTTTCATCCCTGATGACAAAAGCGCTCAAGGAGGGGAACTTTAACTACACGGACCCGTCGTCCCTGTTAAAGAAGATGACCCAGCACGAGAATGCCCGAGTCAGGGGGGACAACAAAGCAATGACACCGATCAAGAATAACATCATCCAACTGCCGGTCACCAGACCGGAACCTGCTCCAACTCCACCATCCATTTCCGTCATCCATTGTGAAGGCGGCAGAGAGGTCTCTCGGGACTTGCCATTCGGCATGTACCAGACCTTGCTGGATTCTGGAGCCCTGGAGTTCACCCTGTTCGGTGTCTATCTGCGTTCACCCCCACCACTGCGGAAACGCGCTTAGAACATACATCACTACCCTCGCGGGGATCGATTCCCCGCCGGGGTGATCGGTCTCCGCATACAACAAGGAGACTGTAATGACAGACACAATCACAGGAAAACGCATCATCATTCCCGTTCACGACAACAGCGAGTTCTTCTCTGACAACGCTGACTACGCCGTCATCGATCTTGATGCCACGCACATCGAGCGGATCAAGAAACTTGCGGTGGTTGTAAGGCAGATGAAAGCCTACAAAATCAGCGAATTCAACCATGCCTGTGATTTCATGGCGGCTGACTGGGATGCCGAACCGGACAACGGCAAGGTAGCCCTGAAGGAATTCGAGGGACGGATGGAGTGTAATACTCTGAACGTCACCGACAGTGATTTCTTCTGGTCTGGCTACTACAAACATACTGATGTTCGGTGGGAAACCGACACGGTGCTCCTTGTAGTACTCGACGAGCCAGGCATCCATGATGAACGGGAAACTTGCACAGATGTGACCGGTCAAGGTGAATCACCATGAGAGGGAAAGATCTGAGTTCTCTTGAGTGGCAACCCGTCAATGACCCCAATGGCATGACCGCCTATGAAGCCTTTGATGCAAAAGGCCGTGGTTACTACTTGGTACGGAACAAGCACAAACCGGAGATGCTGTTCGTTCTCAGCGACGGTTTCACGGTTCCTCCCGGGTGGTACACCGACAAGGGCGGCTCTATCAGAAGAGTTTCCTGACAATTAACCGCCAACCCCATCGGGGAGATACGTCTCCCTTCGGGGTTTCTGTCTCCCCGCACCATCAATCAAAGGAGACAGACCATGGCAGACTACATGAATCAATCAGTATTCCAACCTTCCATTCCCAAACACCTGATCAACGCCGAGGACCGACGCATTATCGAGGCGTTCAGCATCACCTTTGAATCCGACGGCGAGGACAAGTTCTACCTCTACGCGGAGGAGTGGTGCTGTAATGGCTACCTCGATCCGGAGGAGCCCGGCGGAGAAGAGATCGAACTCAGTGAGGACGATCTTTTCAGCAGGTTCCAAGAGATTATTCGCCGCTCCAACGGTGAACTTCCCTGGATCTCCAAGGAAAGCGCCTATACCTGTTCGCGGATGAGACCGGATGGCTTCGGCGGCGGAGCAGTCTTCATCACCGCTGATGACATTCAGTACAGCTTTACCGGCCAATGGCTGGAACAGCGGATCAGCGAAACAGAAACCGGCGATATCGGCCCCCGGACGGAAGATCCACCTCCGTCCAAACCGATTGTCGGCTTCGTCCTCGAAGGCGGTCTGGTGCAGAGCATTGTCAGCAACGCACCGGAGCAGCTCCCGGAAATGGACGTGATTATTCTCGACTACGATGTCGAGGGGTTCGAGGAAGAATGTCTCCTCAATGTACCCCAGAGCAGCGGCGAAATCGCTCGTGCTGTTGGACACATCGAGAAGATTACCGAGTCTGGAATCAATCTGGGAATGGTTCTCAATCAAATGAAAGTAAGGGGGTGGTGACATGAGCCCTCTTGAGCGAACGACAGACGAACCGACCAACGAGGAGCGTGCCGACCGAATCGACACGGTTATGCAGGCCTACTGCCTGACACTCGAAGGACGGGATTTCGATGGCGACGAAGATGACGTCAAAGACATGCTCACGGACCTGATGCACTTCTGTAAGCGGATGGAGATTAACTTTGAGGAGAATTTACGCGTCGCCCGCAACAATTACGAATATGAGAGAAATGCGGAAACCGGTATACCGGATCATTTCGGTTGCCTGGTATGCGGCTGTTTTCTGGAAGTCTCACGAACCGACACCCTGTTGGGTATCGACCGGGAGATATTTGAATGTCAGAACTGCGATGAAACCTTCATCCGGGAACTGACGGTAGCAGACAGCCCCATTGAACGGGCCGTGAAGTGCATCGGCTGCGGCAACATGATTCTGCAATCGTCAGCACGCATCTTCTATCAGCACGACGACTACGCCCATTTTATCGGCGCGTGCTGCTGGGACGAACGACTGCGCGACTGACCCAACAACTATATTTCAACCTGCGGGGAGACAACTCCCCGAGGAGGAAGTCTGTCTCCCCGGCATATTGCAAAGGAGATAGACCATGCCCACAAAAATCACTCTCAACCCCGGCTATGCCGGCGGTGTTTATGTTCTCGATCACGGCGAGTTCTATACCTGCCTGGGCTTCGATGTCGTCTTGAAGAAGGCGGGAGCCTTGGCAACTGAACTGAACTCTCCTGAAAATTCCCCTGTTCCAAACGAACGCGGCACCATGGCAGCCTATCGCAAGTACGCTGCCCTGGTTGATAAAGCCCGCCAGAAGAATATCTCAACTGGATGGCGCTCGCGTGTTGACCTGACAGCCGATCTGATCGGCCTGGAAGGAAAGCGCGTGGAGGTCATCGACTGCTATGGGGATCGCCGACGTTTTATCGTCGGTCGGTCAACCGGGTGGATTCCATGTCACCTGGAGATCAAATCCCGGAGCAGTTCCGGAGGCGAAGCCGTCTGGGGGACTCCGTTCCGTTCGGTCAGGATCGTTGGAGGCACAGCATGAACATAGGGCATTACACTACAGGATGTACGAGAAGAATGACTGTGAAAACCGTCATCTCTGCAGCGAAGGAATTCGGCGTACCGGAACGCTATGCGATCATGCGCCGACTTTCATTCCTGCAACCGCAAATCAAACATCTGGAACGTGAAATCTGGGGAGCCCAACGGCGGATCGAGCGAAGTTCTGATCCGCTGGTCAAAGCCCTGACTGAATCCTTCATCAGAGACCAGGAAAAGGAGCTGCGCCCCCTGAAACGGGAGGCAACAGCGCTTCTCAACCATGTCAATGGCAAGGAGACGGTGCAGGCACCCGGCGGAATAACCCCGGAGATGATCGACCAAGCCCGTCAGTATCCCATCACCAGCATCATCGAATTTTCCAAAGGGCGGTATCGATGCTGTCCGTTTCACAAGGACCGCAATCCGTCCATGGCGCTTTACGATAACCATGTCCATTGCTTTGTCTGCAACCGGTCATGGGATTCGATCAGCGCCACGATGGAACTTGATGGTGTGAACTTCCGGGAGGCTGTACTGGCGCTCCAGTAACCTGAATCAATAACAATCAACCCTATGGGGGCGGACACTGCCCCTTGGGGGAGTCCGCCCTCAACATTTTAGGAGGCGGACATGAATCTCGATCTCTTCGGAGAACCAGCAGCACCGACAACAAAAAGAATCTTCATAAAAGCAATCGAAGCCCGTTATCGCAACGAGGTTGTCAGAGACGACGCCCCACAGTGGGTATCAATGCGGTTTACGCAACCCCAGCAGGTATTCGAGATGTTCCGGGATCTCCGTCTGGAGACGAAGGAGCACTTCATAGTTCTGCATCTGGACGGCAAAAACCGGATCGTCTGCTTTGATCGAGTATCGATTGGATCGCTCAACCAGGCCATTGTCCATAGCCGCGAGGTCTTCAAAACGGCATGCCTCTCGAATGCGGCGGCCGTGCTCCTCGTGCATAATCATCCTACAGGTGACCCGACACCCAGCCAGGAAGATATCGCCATCACCAGACGTCTCAAGGAAAGTGGCGAAATCCTCGGCATCAAGGTGCTTGATCACATCATAGTCGGTGATGACGAGTTCCTGAGTTTTGTTGAAAGGGGACTCTTGTAAATAATGAGGGAGCGGCGCTCAAACGCCCTCCCTCGGCTCTTCCCCCAGCCCAAAAGGGTTCCTTAGAGCCACCGTTCCAGCGGTGGTTGTAGGGAGCCCTTTTGGGCCACCATCACAACGATAAGGGGGATAGAGTCATGTCAGTTCGAGCACGCATTAACGGTAGGGAGTTCACACTGAGTTGGGAGGAGTTTGAGAAGGCTCTGCAGAGAAACAATCTTGCAGGAGGCGAATTCGAGGTTCTTGCCATTCTTTCGGGGGTGAAACCCTACTAGCATCTTCAGTCCGGATACCCGTCCGGTCTGGATAGAGGCGGCCCTAGTGGTCGCCTTTTATTCGTTGATGAACATAATAGTCTTCCCGTAACAATGCTCAATAGTCTAGCGTTGACAACTCACAATAATCTAGCTAGTATGAGACAAAATAACCTAGCCGAGACAGAGGTATGGATATGGCAACAACGCCAGCACAACGCAGACTTGCAGATGCACTCGATGTCCTGAAAAAACTGCAGGATGGTGGGAAGACTGCAGTAAAATCGAGTGACCTGACTCGATTACAGCGGGAAAGTCTTGTCAGCAACGGATTCCTGCGACTGATTGTCAAAGGATGGTATATGCCATCACGCCCGGGAGAGGACACCGGTGACAGCACTCCCTGGTATGCGGCAATGCGTGACTTTATTCATGGCTACTGCGATGAGAGATTTGGCGATAAATGGCATGTATCGGCAGAATACTCATTGCTTTTACACGCCGGCACAACAATCTCGCCACGGCAGGTTGTGATTCACTCGCCGCTTGGGAAAAACGGCCTGTTGCAGCTACCGGACGATTGTTCAATCCTTGATTATAAGGCCAAGGATTTCCCGTCATCAGCAAAAATACAAGCCGTTGATGGAGTCAGAGCTCTAATCCTGCCTTTAGCACTCATCCGTGTGCCCGAAGCATTTTTCGTCACATTTGCACAGGATGCACAAATTGCCCTGCATCAACTTCGTGATGCATCAGAACTCAATCGCGAACTGCTTGAAGGGGGCCATAGTACAATTGCCGGGCGTCTTGCCGGTGCATTGCGGGCATCTGGCCGTAAAGAATTGGCGGATGATGTGTTAGCAACCATGCGGGCTGCAGGGTTTGTGGTGAACGAAACAAATCCATTTAACGTTGCACCACCAAGCCTGCAATTCACAAGAGCACAATCACCGTACGTTCTTCGTATGCGCTTGATGTGGCAAGCTATGAGGGAAACAGTAATTGCCTGTTTCCCACTCGAACCTGGCACTCCAGCAGATATTGATAAATATATGGAGGTTGTTGAGGAAACCTACCAGACCGATGCCTATCACTCTCTGTCGATTGAGGGGTACCGTGTAACTGCCGAGCTTATTCAGAAGGTTGCTACCGGAAACTGGAATCCCGAAGATAATGCTTCTGACGCAGAAGCAAAAAATGCCATGGCTGCTCATGGGTACTGGCTTGCGCATAATGAGGTTAAGGCAACGATCAGAGGCATTCTTGCAGGTGCAAACCCGGGCGCTGCATTCCGCCTGGATCACGGCTCATGGTATCGCAAGCTTTTCACGCCAAACGTCGATGCCGGCTTTCTCAAGCCGGCGGATCTAGCCGGTTATCGGGCAGACAAGGTATTTATCCGGAACGCATCCCATGTCCCGCCTTCCCAGGAAGCGGTCCGTGACATGATGCCGGAACTGTGCGACTTGCTGGAGGCGGAGCCCAACGCAGCCGTACGTGCCGTTCTTGGACATTTTCTTTTCGTGTACATCCATCCGTATTTTGATGGCAATGGTAGATTGGGCCGGTTCCTGATGAATACCATGCTGGCGTCTGGTGGGTATCCGTGGACAGTAATCCGCATTGAGCAACGAAGTGATTACATGGCTGCTCTGGAAGCAGCGAGTTCGCGGGGTGAGATAAAGCATTTTGCGGAATTCATTGCCAATTCGATGTTGTCACAATGAAGTATGAGTCTGTGCAGGATTGAGAGGCGGCCCCAGCGGTCGCCTTTTTTTATTTTGGTTTCGTAATACCCGGATTGAATGGCACATTTGCCGAAGTATTGTATATGGCTGTTCGATTGGCAAGAGAGGACAATGTCCCGTCAATCAATGCATATCGGTCGCCACCGTGAATCATCCTCAATATGTCACAAACAACCAGACTGGCTACTGTTGAGCCTACAAAAGATGCGCCTACAGTTCGACCCGCCAGCATAGCAATGCCACAAGAATCCACACCTTTTTTTGCAAGGTTAGAGTATGCGGGTTGTGCAACCAATTCATCATCATTATTCTTTGGCGCATATTCTTTCCATACAGCATCCGCTTTTTGCTGACTCGGAAAAGAGTGTACCTGGAATGACATGAATTCACGTATTCCTTTACCTAGTCCGGCTTCGACAATATACCGGAATCCGATTTTTTCTAACACTGACCTAGCCTGTGCATTATCGACGCCGCACAGTGCAACTCGCGGATCGTCGTCCCCAAGACGATAGTGTTGATCAAATCGTCTTTCTATCAGTGTTGTCTTAAATCCTCTTTCCTCGCACCAGTCAGCCATTGCACGTGTTTTTTTCTTTCCGATTAGTTCAGGGAATGTCAATGGTGAGGTGCTGTCGTTAGCAGAGTCAATAATGTCATGATCATGCATAACAAGATGTAACTCATCAGGCGTCTTGTATGGTAACAGTCCGAGAGTCCACAAGAATGCCTGGCCAAGATGTCCAAGGCCAATTATCCAGAGGTTGGCGGGTAAAGAATTGAGCTCAGGGCCGGTATTTTGGCTCATCCATGAAGTGTTGGAGTTTGGATTCCACAGTGACATCCCAACATCGCGTCGACCGGCCATTACATAACCGCAAACATGTTGGAATGCTTCTGACACTGCCAACCCCCCAGCAAGTACTCCTGATGGAGTGAACTCTTTATATTCCGAAAGACGTTGCTTTGTTGCAGAAGGAGTAACTCCACCACACCAGCCATCAAAAGTTGCTCGAATAGAAAACCCAGATTCAATTCTCGATTCGGGAACATTACCAATAATTATTTGGGGTGAAGTTATTTTTGCCGCAGCGTCAATTTTGCCTCTGAGATCAATCACGGCATCCTGAAGAGATTTAAAATTTTTCCAGGGCACAAGCAATTCAACATCAGTAGTTCCGTACACGTAAACTCCACCGAGAAAACAGCGTCTGGCCGTGTTCACCGTTGTTAACAAAATAGCCTGACGAGTTGGGGATGTTGCGATGTCTGGGCCAACTTCTATTGACAATATGAAGCCCTCAAGTTTGCGGACAGCCTCTTCTTCTGATGTGGCATCTCCAGAATCCATAAAAAGCTTAGCTGTACGATGAAGCTTTTCAGAATCATTTTCCTCTCTCATAGAGCTACCCCCAGATCCCGATGTAGAATTTTTGCTTTACCATTTTACCGCTGAAATCATGCCAATTATGAGAACCAAGATATTCGTACATCCCAAGCAAACCAGTATTCTCTGGCGTGTTTGCAAAGTTTGGGACGATAATAGCGATATGCCCCTGCGTGGCAACCATCGGGTTTGTTTTGTCGAGATAACTTTGACGCGCCACTCCAGGATGCGTGTGAATATCTGCAACAACTTTTAAGCCAGTTTCCTTGCAGAGTCGCCACAATGATCCGTAACCTTCACCAGTCATTACGACCACGCCGGTATTAAGGCAGTCAGGCTCAAGATCATCGTAATAAACGAATCGGCTAATTCTCCTGCGGCCATTTTGTTCAGTTCCAAGAACAAATGCACCACTTTCACGTGAACCTTTACCGCGTCTCTTTAACTCCTGTAATCCTGTAGTCCACAGTTTGCTTGAGCAGCATAGTATGTGCTTAGGAGCTAGCAACTCCCGTATAATCGCTGCAATTGAGAAGGTCATAGACAATCCTTAAATACTGAGTAATATCTCCATCAGGAGACCATAGCATTGATGGGTGTAGGTTTCGCCAATCCGGATGCCCAAGAATTTCCTGTCGATCACATGGAAGGTATAAGCTGTTCCTGTCCGCTCTAAAGGCGAGGGCAACTCTACGCTCTCCTTGTGGTCTCTTTGAGGCATCAAGCTTCATGTTTTTTTCAATATCCCACAGGTCTGCAGTGGGGGCATCTTGGGGATAGTTTGTAAGATCGAACCGGATGAGAAATTCGTCGGGACTCTTCTCTCGCCGAGATGCAGTAACTGCTATAATTACGATTGGCCAGGTGGAATCGTCGTAAAGCCGCCAGCGATTCCGTGCGACGCCATTCTGGAAAGGACCATTGGAGAGATGCGTACGAAATACGCTTTCCGCTAAGTTCGCTTCATTTGGCATGATTCACCCCTCCACGCGTTTTTTGGGAACCAGGTCAAAGCAGATAGCGCAATCCGGACATGTAACAAGAGATCCAACGTGAGTATCTTCATCGGGTCGGTTGTTAGTGCCACAGATTTGAAGTGTGTGCTCAGAGGCATCTACTTCCGCAAGATCAAAGCAATGTGGGCCTGTTGACCATTTCCATATACGTTTAATCGTTGCGGATGGTGCGAACGAGATAGTTTTTTCCTGACCGTTAAAATTCACGGTAACCTCGATATGCTGGCAACGGTGAATATGAACATGTTTCCTGTGGTGAACCCCAGCTTCTTCAAGACACATACCTGAATCGATATGCTGCTCTTCGTCTTCCAGGTAAACCATCAACTTTTCAAAATCGTTGTTGATAATTCCATCATCCTTTACTCTTTTCAGGAGTTCACTGATTGTGTTCCTTGGAAGCACCTCGATAAGTACGATGCCCTTGATTCCTTCACCCTGGATAAACAACTCGATTTTTTTCATGGCGTGCTCCGTTACATCTGTTAAATTTAACTTCACAGTTGTGAATATAAACACCCCTGCTATGGGTGTCAAGGACAATTTCACGCCTGTGAATATTTTCTTGCGGTTTTGTAAAAACTCTGGTAAGAAGTCTGTATGCACGATGTAATTGATCAAGACATTCTTTCAGATAAAATCCGTGAAAAGATGACGTCACTGGATATTAACCAAACCCAGCTGTCTAAAATGGCAGGTATTAGCCCCGCAGCACTGAGCCAAATTCTTAGTAAAGAGCGAACGGCCAGTAGCGTAGTTCTTGTTAAACTGGCGAATGCGCTTGGCGTTTCTGTTGATTACTTGCTTGGGAAAACGCCAGAAGCTGACTTTCTAGATGTAATTCGCTACGGGAAAGCTAAGGAACTCATTAGTAGCTTTTCTTCATTGACAGCAAAAGACCAGAGTCGCATTTTTGAAATGATAGAGCTCCTCAAGAAAACTTGATTTAGAGAGCGGTATCAATTTGTCAATAATTTCCTAAACAACGTAATTCGATTGTTCCACCGTTTCCTTTATGTGACGGTGGTTTTCTTTTTTCTGCCCTATTGACAGGGGTGTTCTTTTAGATTAAGGTATTGTGTCTTTTTTTGTATACTGTATACAAAATCCAATGGGGAGGTTTATGATGGTTGACTGGCGTGCTTGTTCCGTTGATGAGGTTCGAGAGTTAGCACGAAAGGCTGGAGAGTGGGTAGCATCAGGAGAGGGCCGTAAGGTCGTTGAGACGGCAAAACAGCATGCTGAAGAAGCAACGTCGCAATTAGCAAGAGAGCGGATACTTGACCCACACATTCTTCGTAAACCCTTAAATCTTTAATTGGAATAACATGGATCAGACGTCGTTCAAGGTTGTTCAGTATGACATTGAAGTGCTAAGAGATATAATATCAGAAACATATACCCCCAAATTTGGCACTGTTGAGGCCAAATTACACGCAATATATTTTGAGACCTACCTAAAAGAAATACAAGCCTACACCATAATAGTTGAGTATAGCTACATCGACAGAGACTATCTCGATGACTATGCCAGCTATTACGTCAAATGCTTTCACGACTACAACCGTAAATGCACTAGGATACATTTTTTCGACATTGTCTTCACTGAAGATGATTTTTTTGGTGCATTGTCTGGTAACAACAGAGAATTTGTCGATCGGTTGCGTGATTCGTATCTTGGCTTCATTGTTGTAAAACCACTCCCAAAAACCATCCTTGGCAGAACATGCCTAAAAACTTACCCCACCGATGGGAAAAGAGATTTCCCGGTAACCCGTAAATATGATGTAAATCTCTATGGCATCAAACTTTCTGTTAAATCTCTAGCATTTCAAGAACAGGATCAGGTCGTAGCCGCCTGTGCAACAAGTGCTCTCTGGTCGGCATTCCACGGCACTGGAGTATTATTCCACCACACAATCCCTACCCCTATTGAGATAACCAAGGCTGCCACAAACAATTTTCTCGCAGAAAAGAGAAATCTCCCCAACAAGGGATTGACGATCGAACAAATGGCCCAAGCTATTCGAGCGGTAGGACTTGAGCCGTTCTCAATCAACATCGAAAGCCAATATTTTTTAAAAAGCACAATTTACTCATATCTACGAGGTAAGGTGCCAGTTATATTGGTGGTTGAACTTGCAGAACTATCTGAGGGGCAATATGAATTTCTCGGATGGCATGGAGTTACAGTAACAGGCTATTGTGTTGAAGAAATAATGCCATCGCCATTTTTGGAAACAAATTTCCTATTGCGAGCATCCACGATAAATAAAATTTATGCTCATGATGATCAGGTTGGCCCGTTTGCAAGAATGGAATTTGATGGTGTTCCCATAAATTATATTGTGGGAGGCGAAACCAAAACAGAGCCATCCATCTCGACTTCATGGCTTGATAAAAAAAATACCATTGGAAATGTACGGGCAGTACCAAGAGCAGTAATCGTTCCTCTGTATAATAAGATAAGGATTCCATTTGAGCTGATACATGATGTTATTGTTGATTTTAACAGCTTGATTGGTCCGATCACCCTTCATTTTCTTGGTAAGGAAATATTGTGGGATATTTTCCTATCTGATGTTAACAGCTTTAAATGTAGCATGCATGAAAATGTTAACATCGAACCATCGCATAGAATGGAAATTGTCACTGAAAATTTGCCAAGGTTCGTATGGAGATCTCAGTGCTTACTCGAAAATGAACCTGTCTTTGAATTAATATTTGATGCAACAGATATTGAACAAGGCAATATCTTTATACGGGCGATAAAATATAATGAGGTGTTTTATAATTTCATTATTGAATTGCTTAAACAGTACTCAGTGACATCATTAACTTATGGGCGACTGGCTTCTCCCGTATTTGAATGGTTATTAAAACAGTAAAACGCAACTGGGTCATAGAAACGTAAATCTTATAGAATCCATCACAATATTGCCTGCAATTTTCCCATACACACATCGTGCAGCTTTCTCAATACGCTCTAAATCCATCATTTTTGATACGAAGGCACATCTGTAGGTATTAAAATAATCAGCCTGTATAAGAATCTGAATCCCGTAGCCATTTCTGTAAGTTTTGCCTCTGCCGATAAACTTTCAGGTTGCTCTGCCATTGAATGGCAGCACAGGTATCGGAGCAATATGATACAACCCGAATGCGCGGATCGTCTTCTTCGGTGAACCTCACATGAATCATGTCGACCTTCTGTCGGAGCGACGCGCAGGTTTCACAATGTTGAACCGCCGGCCCATCGAGTCCGTCATCATTGCTGGCTGACAGGAACCGAGTGCCTGATATGTTGATGAAGGTGCGGTGCCAATAGGCGTCTCCTTCGACAATCAGGATGTTGCGCAGGTGATGGCATGACAATTCCTGTGAATAGCTTCTGTTACAAAAAGGGCAGACTCCGCGATCGAAGCGGTCGCTTATTCCGGAAATCATGGTCAGCACCCCAGGGGTGAGATCCTTATGATCACAGACTACGGGTTTGCCTTCGTGGTCCCAGAGAATCATGGCGACTCCTCTGTCTCCTGGTCAGGAGCGGATGGTATGTTTGAATCACCAACCGGCGGTGTCGGCGCCGTAGTGATTGCCAAAGGAATTTTTCTGGTGAAGCGTTTATGTTCCCGGCCACTGGCGGCATAGATGGCGCTGGTGCTGATGTCCTCATGGCGTAACGTATCCTGGACGGCCCGGATATCCTTGGTGACATCGTATAGCATTGTCCCGCAGGTGTGCCGCAGAGCATGGCAGGAAACCCGTTTCCGTTTCAGACCGGCTTTGCTCAGGTAACCATCAATGACACTATTGAGGCCGATGCGCGATATCCGGCCCCTGCCTCGGCCATTCTTGCGCACGCTGAGAAACATTGGCGTAACGAACGCTTGCCGGTGATGGATCGTGGTTTCCTCGACGGCAACCTCACCCCTGGCCGCAAGGTAGGCCCGGATGGCGGCCACTGTATCTTCCCGAGGGTAGATATAACCATCTTTGCGCTTGCCGTGGACCAGAATGCGCACACCGCCCTCGACGTCTTCGATGTCTTCGACGTTGGCCCGTTTGATTTCGACACGACGGAGCCCTTCGAGCAGCATAAGGGCTATGATGGCCCGGTCGCGCAACCCCTTGATGCTGCCAAGTACGGGAAGGTGCATGATCAGCAGTTCCGCCTGTCCGGCAGTAAGATGCTTTTGCTCAGATTTAGCTTCCCGTGCGACAGGGGGGCGAACATTGGCCGCCGGATTAATGGCGATCAACCCCCGGTTCATGGCGACCTGGTAAAATCGTCTGATCACAGTCAGCTTTACCGCGATTGACGATGCTTTCATGCCGGCCTGGATGAGTTCGTGGCGAAAGCTCTCCACATCGGCCTGGGTCACTGCAGCCGGAGTGATGCTGCGGGCGTCACACCAGCGGAGCCAATGGTTGAGGTGGGACGTGTAGGTTTTGATCGTGTCTTCACGTGGATCACCCAGGGCAACTTCACGTTCCAGCCAGTTGCGCACTGCGGCTTCAAGATCCGCTGGCAGGTTGTCCGGAATCTGGCTGGAGATCAGTGCCGAATGAGGGCCACCGGTCGGGATGATATTATTATTCATGCGGATGCTCCGATTCGATGCTGGTCAGTGATGTGTGCACTACGGCGCTGACAAAACCGTTGATGAATGCCATGACTTCCCGAGGGGGGCCATGGTAGAGCGATACACTCGGCACCCGGTCTGGCCGTGGGCGTCGATAAAGACGGTTAACGGTGAACCCGGTCCCGGTTCGTTCAACCTTCAGACCCGAGTCCCAGGATTTGAGCTGATTGTTGTTTGCTGAAATACACGCTTTGCTGAGAGCGCGTTCCGTGATCTTTGACAACCTGACCCCCCCTTGTAATTTCCTGTCGAAGTGTGACGTAATTCCGGCCAGTCAGTTGGTCGTTTTTCTGGGCGGAATACCTATACATAATTGGGGAAATGTATAGTTATCTTCTGTTGCTCTCCTGATCTCCGATGTTTGTCGAAGGAGGACAATAAACGAGCAAAGGTTTTCCACAGGTCCCGTTGAGAACCTCCTATGATTCTGTGGAGAGACTGGAACATCTTGCCGAGGTTCCACTGGCTTCAACAAAATGCACAAAATATAGGCTCCTCAGTAGTGGCTCGTCTCTCGGTATCCTTTGCGTGTCTTCTCGCGATAAAGGCGATTGGCTTCCTTAACGGCATCCTCAATCTTGGGGTACCATTCCTCTTTACAGCGCACCCGATACCCGATCCTTCCCCATGCTCTGAACAGCACGACATGAAAGAGTCCCTGGCAAATCTCTAGGAAGTAAATCCGTCGTCGGTTCAGTGCCGGGTTGATCAGGACGAGCTGACACCGGCAGTAACTGGTGAACCTAGAAGTGGCCGACATTATATTCTCAATGGCAGTGGGAAATTTATGCTTCTATTATGTATATCTATCAGGGGGGAAGGTGAGGCAGGTTTTTTCTTGAAATAACTGGGACTGATTGAATTGCAGACGAACCGTGACAACTTTCCAAAGCTGAAGGTCGCGGCTTAGAGCTCCGTTTCCGGCTCCAAAATAATATTTTATATATGATCTTGTGGTATATAAGTGGGAACATAGATCTGGGTTTAGATATAAAACAAAAGAGGGAATTAGAACATGTGGACTGATAACGAAACCGATCAAGACCTTCTCGGATTCTCTATACATGCTGAACTATTGCGTTCAATCATTACAGACCCCAAGATGCTACCTGTTACAGTTGGCCTCTTCGGAGACTGGGGTGGCGGAAAATCAAGCATTCTCAAGATACTTCAACGTGAACTTGAGCAAGATGAGAACGTTGCCGTTATTTACTTCAATAGTTGGGTGTTTGAAGGGTATGAGGATGCAAAAAGCGCAATTCTGACCACTTTACTTAACGAGCTTCGGGATCACCGAAACCTCAAGAATATAATCGGCGACGAGACTAAAGCCCTGCTAAAGCGTGTTAAAGTGATGGATCTTCTAAAACTTGGCGCCTCGGCTGGTATGGCCTATTTTACTGGTAATCCACTCCCCCTCCTCATGTCCAGCGTGGCTCTATCCGCGGACAAGACTGAGAAAAATGATGAAGGTGCTACAGACTCAGAAGAAAGCACGCCAAATAAACTATCTGATTTGCTGAAGGCTTCTCAAGACTCAATCGAAAACGTACGTTCTTTTCGTTCGGATTTTCAGAAACTGATCAATAAGACGAAACTCAAGTCAGTTGTTATACTGATTGACGATTTGGACCGATGTTCACCGGAACGCCTGATTCAAAATCTGGAGGCGATTAAACTCTTTCTTAACGTTGAGCATACCGCGTTTATTGTTGCTACAGATCGTAGAATAGTCGAGAACGCCATTCGTCTCAGATATTCCGAACTTTTTACAGGTGAGAAGGGTGCAACTACCGGTGATTCGCTCGTTACAGATTACTTGGAGAAATTGATTCAAGTTCCGTACACCCTGCCAAAACTTGCTCCTCACGAAGTCCGTTCATATCTGTGCATGCTGTTCCTGAAAAAGTACTTGCAAGAGGAAGTGTTTCAAGAAGTTTTAAAAAAATACGTGACATTCCTGACAACTGAACGTTATGCAGCTTTCCAACTGGGAAACGAACTCGCGTCTATTGAGGACGAAGCAACACGTATCGTAGTTTCCGAAAGCATGCGTTTAGTAGAGGCCTGTTCTGAAGCTATTACAGATGGGTTAAAAGGTAATCCACGACAGATCAAGCGATTCCTGAATGCGTTTTGGCTGCGTAGGGAATTGGCACGTGTTGCTCATATCCCTCATCTGAAAGATCATATTCTTATCAAAATGATGGTTGTGGAGTACATAAGTAACGAACGCTTCGATGATCTGTATCAATGGCACCGTACATCTGATGATGGTACAGCACAACCGCTGTTAGAACTTGAGAATGCTGAAAGTTCCGAGGACATTCCAGAGAAATATGCAAACTGGGGAACGCCGCGTTTATGGAGATGGATTAAGGCTGAGCCTAGACTGGCATCCGAAGATCTACGCGACTATTTCTGGGTTGCCAGAAGTGCATTATCAGACACACTTTCAGGCGTGAGACTTATGACGCAGGCCATGAAAGCATGTGCAGGGGAGTTGCTTTCAAAGGTAGAGCCCGAAAGACGTAGTGGTGTTTCACTGTTCAATTCACTCACCGAAGATGAACAAGTCGGAGTTTTGGGCGTTGTCATGCGGCATGCAATGCAGGATGTAATGGATGATACGGCCCTTCGATCTTTATTGGATCTTGCAGCGAATAATCATTTAAACGGGGCAGAAGCATTTTCAAGATGCATTGATCGCATCGGTGCAGCCAAGCTCAGTCCCGGTTTTGGCATCACCCTGCGAGCTTTCAAAGCAGAGACAGGAAATCGTGCATCTGAGTTGGTGGGGCAAGTTCGCGACAAACTCGCCAAGTCAGAAACTAACGTGGGGCGAGCATTACTAAATAAGAGAAAACAATAATGGGTACTTCAAAGGTATATGAAAGTCCAAAATGGCCAGGCGTGAATCGTGCGGTTGGTGATGCAGCATCTTCTGAAAACCCAACTATTCAGGAGGTGTCAGCTGCCGTTGGCGCGTTTGCCGGTGCTTACAAAACCTATCTTAAATCGGGCACAAGAACTTCGGGGAGTAGTGGAAGCGTCACAGGAACAGGTCAGAGATCATCAGGCGGCGGAACCCGGGGTGGAGGCAGCGGTGGTGCAGCAAGAGCACGCTCAGCTGCCAGTGGCGCAAGTCTCGCTCATTTTATCAGCATCGCCGGAAAGTCGGGTCTTGATACAGCGCTTCGAGAATTTAACTTAGCTGATTTACGCGATAAGCCGCTCGATGAATTTCTTGAACTGGTTGCTGAGCGTCTTTCCGTTGATGGCGGTCTGCTTGACGATAACGCACTCAACCTTGCTATGGCTGAAACAATAAATGAACTTGCCAAAACTGTGGATTCAGTTGAGGCACTCGACATATTACTTTCAAGCGGGAATATCAATATAGAAGAGGTGCTTCAAGTTTACTTCGCCAATATCCTTGCGGCCAACTTCGAGCAAAAAGAGTACAGCGTGGTTCGGGAAAAAGTTTCGCGTGAGAATACTAACGACTTCTTTGCTCATGCACGTGAAATAATCCGGTCGATAGTGCGAGATGAACTGTCAGCGGAAAGAGATTTAGCAACTATAGATTGGAACAGTGCAGATGGTCAGCTTATTGCTGATGCAATCAACCGTGACGTATTGGATATATTGATCCCATGAATCAGATAACGGTACAACTTCGAGCAGGAAACCCCTACAAATCAGGTGCAGCTGTCTTTCTAGCTATTGACGATGGCAGACTGCTACAAGTGAGTTTTAATATTGAGGATTACGTGCGGGTTCAAGGCACTATTAACGAAAAAGCGGCTGAGTTTGCTTACTTTGCCTCAGTGATATACGCCTGTGATAGGGCGATAAACCGGGAGAGTATTGATGGTGACCGCTGGACTAGGGAGTTTGCCGTGCAAATTCCTGTTGCAGATTCAGATAAATGGAACACAATATCAAGCCAAATTGAATCCGCAATTGAGTTTCTTACGGGTGACATCTGGCATTTGAATTTTCTTCCAACACCGGTTCCATTATTCGGGCGAGAGTTTAAAACCGCACGAAGACACTTTCGCAAATGCACACGTATTCGTGGGACCGCCGTTTCTCTTTTTTCTGGAGGACTCGATTCCCTGATAGGTGTCATTAATTGGCTAGAGGACAACCCTGAACAGAGGATTGTTCTTGCATCAACCTATGATGCACAAGCTGAAAGCTCAAAATCAGACCAAGACCGCCTGCTGTTACCTCTAAGAGCCACATATGCTGGTCGAATACAGCGTTATGTGGCACGCACAGGACTGTGTAGCGGTGGCGAAGATACGAATTTCAGAAGTCGGTCGTTGGCTTTTATTGGCAACGCTATCTTGGCTGCTAGCTTCCTTGGTGACGGCACTCCGATTTATATCCCTGAAAACGGTGCAATAGCCCTTAACTACCCGCTAACTCCTGCACGAAAGGGTTCGCTAAGTACACGGACTGTCCACCCTAATTATATCGAAAAGTTGGGTAGCATTTTGGGTTCACTCGGATTTAACTACCCGTTAGTAAATCCGTATATGCTGAAGACAAAGGGCGAGATGATGCAAGAATGTAGAAATTCTGCCCTGCTCCAATCGTCCTATGCAAACTCGGCATCGTGTGGAAAACGCGGCCACAAAGAGCATTGGGAAGATAAATTTACTCGTCAGTGCGGGGCCTGTGTGCCTTGCATTTACCGACGTGCGGCTGTTCATTCTGTTGGCTTTCCAATGGAACAATACGGCTATGGTCTCGCAACTCAAGCTTCGTTACAAAATATTCTTT
This sequence comes from Geobacter sp. SVR, assembly GCF_016865365.1. Taxonomy (NCBI): domain Bacteria; kingdom Pseudomonadati; phylum Thermodesulfobacteriota; class Desulfuromonadia; order Geobacterales; family Geobacteraceae; genus Geobacter; species Geobacter sp. SVR. The sequence goes on along the minus strand of NZ_AP024469.1, from coordinate 132,149 downwards.
CTCACCCTAATCACGATCTCTCATCAATTGTCGATTTTATTAAACGGGGCGATGACGACGATACCGTTTGGCGGGTACTTAGATCAAACGGGTGCTTAGATGCCTCGTTAAAAGGTCAATACACTTCATTGATAGTACGGCTTCGTAGCGAAGTGAGTGCCTGGGCACAAAATATGGGAATTATCTAAATTATATGCGTATAGATTCACACTGCCACATCGACATGTTTAACGATCCGATCGCAACAGCTCATGCTTACGAAAATGCACATATGGGATGCGTCATGGCAACAATGTTGCCGAGTCACTATCAAGTTGCTTTATCTCATTTGAAACCATTCAAAGAAATTCGACCAGCTCTGGGCATGCATCCGCTTCGAGCTAACGAGGGCAAGAAAGAGATTAGTATGTTTAAAACACTCGCTCTTTCAGCGGAGTATATCGGCGAGATAGGCTTAGACCTTTCTGCCGAGGGGCATAGTACAAAGGAGCTGCAAGTAGAGATTTTACGGAGTATTTTGCCCGCAATTGGAAAAGGCAAATTCGTAACTGTTCACAGCAGAAATGCTCATACGGAATTATCAAATATCCTCGATTATTTTAAGATCGGTCCTGTTTGTTTTCACTACTTCATCGGTGGTCCACAAGAAGCCGAAAAGTTGGTGGTTAAAGGACATTATTTCTCAATAAACCATCTTATGTTAAAGAACAAGCACAGAAACTTAATTGATGCTGTACCCCGCGATCGTATTCTTGTTGAGTCTGATGGACCCTTCCTGACCAAGCAACCTTGGTCAATGATAAACCAAGTATATAACGAGTTGAGCAACATCTGGCGGATTGACAAAATCGACGTTGATAAACTTCTAACCGACAATTTCAGTAAATGTCGTACAAATTTGTGAGCATATTGCGAGTTGATTGTGAGATATTCTTCAGCAGAAGTGTCTAAATAAATTATGGCTGTTACGAAGTTTTACTTTATATGACCAAATTTGCCTTGGAGTCGTGGCAGACGTTGACGTTGGCTTAGTTGGCTAATGAGTTCCTTCTAGCGGGAATACGGCCTTACATTTCGGGAACGAACTACATCCCCAGAACTCTTTGCCTGCATTGCTCCCTTGTCGTGCCACTCGGCGTACCATTTCCTTGCCACACTTAGGACAAGCTGGCGTGCTCGCTGCTTGGGGTGGTGTTATCGACTGGGGTGCAATTGCGCTTTTCGTTCTGGCAGCGTTGATCATCAACCTGAGCTTTTGTCCATCGATCAGTTCGACGTTGCATCCTTGTGCGAATGACTTGGCATCTGCCGTGTACTCTCCCGATGTAACGAAATAGCCACCGGCTGCACCACGGGAGGCCATCACTCCGTAGAACTCACGCACCGGCTGGACTCCTACCTTGTAAGCCTTCCACTGCTTGCACTGCACGAGGTAGATCTCGTCCTTCTGCCTCAGCACCAAGTCTATGCCTCCGTCTGGACCGTTGCCACCTTCCCTTATGACCTGGAAACCCTTGCGGCGGTAGTGTTCGCTCACTAGCATCTCGAACTCCTGCCAGCTCATGTCGTTCAGGGCACCGACACCAGGGCGTGACGCTGTTGTGTCATACAGCTTCTTCTGGCGTGCAGCGGCGACTGCCGAAAGAACTGCACCCAGGCCAAAGGCGAACGGCAGTACGTATTGGCCAAACATCGCCAGCGTAGTCGTGATGCTTCTCACCGCAGCGTCTCCCATCTGTCCGGGGGTTGCTGCGGTCGGTAGCATGGGGCGAGAGGCCATCGAGTGCAGCACCACGTAGGACACAAGGGCCAGGGCGACTCCTATCCACCACGGGAGCTTGCTTATGACAATGACTAGGTCTTCGACTGGGCTGGATTTCTTACGTGCCATGGCAAAACCTCTCTATGATTAAAGTAGGCGCTTCAGCTTTGGTGAAACATTATATATCTGCTGACGACTACCCATTTCTTGGATAATTTTTACATAGCCATTTGATTCTAGCAAAAAGAATACATGCTCCACCAAAGAAACCGGCTTTCCAAGTTTTGCGGAAATAGATGAAGCCTCATCCATATCATTATTGACAATGCACGAAACGATTTGGGATTTCATTTCCTCATAGTCTGCAATATACGCATTAGCAAAGCTCTCCAGCCCAAGTGGCGTTATTTTCATGTATGGCGGAGGTCCTCCCAAAACCCTTTGGAGCTCCACCAAACCGTCTTGATTCAGCACTTCGATAGATTCCCAGGTTGTTTCTTCGGAGATGTCTATCTTCTGTGTTTCTTCGATTATATATGGTGTGTCTACAGCAAACATAGAATCCTGTGCGAACCCCTTCTCGCAGGCAAGCTTGAGAACAATGCTGTCTGTTTTGGTGTGTCCCGGGACCAGACTAATTGTAGTCTTTGCAAACTCGGGCACTTCCCCCAATGCAGGTTTTTCTCGATGTTCAAATATGGCGTTTATAACTCTGCTGAAGGGTTCGTCGTAGTTATCCAGATCCGTGACCTTCTGCCAAATAGTCGAGTGGAGGCATTCCGGTATCTCGCAGTCATCCAGTACAATAGGAATAAGCAAACTACCCTTGTTGACTCGCTTTACCATTGCAGCATCGAGTTCTTCTCGTACCCATTTTTTGCTGACACTGTTGCTGGAGAGTACCACAATGACGGCCTTTGCGTTCTTGATGCCTTCCTCAAAGATTTTGTCTACAAGGCTGTCACCAGGCAGCATCTCCCATCTATCTAGCCAAGCATCCACTCCCTTTTCTCGAAGCTTCTGAGAAAATCCAAGAACAAACCTCTCTTTATCTTCGCTTGCATGGCTGATGAAGACTTTTGGATTCATTGGTACTCCTTGTCAAACAGTGCTTGTTTTTGCTTAGGCTGTGTAAGTGCCCGGATCGACCTCTCGGGCCTGCCCTATTGCAGCAAGGGTGGCCAGCAGTTCCCCCACCTTGTCGGTGCGGGCACGCAGAAAGGTTCGAGCTAGAGCTTCGGCGGTCACCGGTCCTGCTGCTGCTGCCAGAGCTGCACGGACGCCCTGCACTTGTTCCGGCAGGGTCTTCGGCCATGGTGTCTTGGCCTTGGAAGAGGTGACTAGCGTCGCCGATTCCTCTTCTCCAAGTTCCATACCGGTCTGAACAGCAGGCTGTTCCCCTTGGGGTTTCTGGTATTCGGGACGCAGCCACCGCACCAAACCTTGGGCCTCTTCCCTTGCTCGTTCGGCATTCAAGGAAACCATCCGCTCCAGGATTTCCTCGTCAGTCAGATTGTCAGGCCAGCCGTAAGCATCAGCCACAGCGGCATCCAGATCGTCATGCAGTTGACGCAGAACAGACACCAGTCCCTGCTCGTGAATGGCCTTCTCCTTGGCAGTCAGCGGCTCACCGGTGCGCAGCTTGGCCAGAACGTTGTACATGTCGGTCAGCCCCAGACCGGGATGCAGTTCCTGTTGCCGCTTGCGGTGGCAGTCCAGTTCTTCGGCGATGCTACGAATCCTTTGTTTTTTGTCATCGACTACGGTGGGAAAGGGGAACGTTTCGAAACAGCGAGTCTTAGCATAGACCGGATCATTGCCAACTCCCAGCCATCCGCCAGCTGCCAGTGCCCAAGCCATATGCAGCCTGCTGGAGAGTATCCCCAGCACAAAGGCATCGTCACTTGCAATGGCCACCAGCTTGTTGTCCGGCAAGATTGTCTGGTCGAGGAATACGAAAATACGATGCTTGGCGGTCTCCACAGTCGCAACAAAGCGGGGTAATCCAAAAAGTTGGTTACGCAGTTTCGGATTTGGTTCGCCAAAGAGCCACCAGTTCTTTCTTCTTGATTCACGGTTATTCTGGTCCCGTTCAGGCTTGACCCGCTCGCGCACCCACTGGTAGACCTCGGGAAATCGGCTGCGAACCTCGTCGACAGTAAGACCAAACAGGTCGATAACCATTACTCCACGCGGAGTGGCAGTCAAATCGCGACCATTGCGATAGTGGCGAAAATGATTCTCCAAGCCAGTTACACGCCCCAGTCCCAATTTACTAGCTTCATCTATTGTAACGATGAAACCGGCACCAAACAGACTGACTCCCCGGTTTGCAAGTTCACTGTTAGCCAGCAGTGGCGCGGTCCCGGCTACATTTGCCCCGACCGACAGGTCAGCGTGTAGCAAACCTTTCCGCGTCAACAGCTCCACAGAAAGTCCTTCGCCGGCCCCTTCTCGCTCTTCGACAACAGTGGCTTGCGTCCCTTCATCGCCTTCTATAGCGGGCTTACCCACGGTCATAGCAATCCTGACAGCAGCACCATCCGCCGAGTCCACCCAAGGGTGATCGGGAATGGCAAAGGATAGCGACAGGGCTGGTTTGGCTGTCAGCTGCTGTTGCAGAATTCGTCGGTTGAACGCCTGACGCAAACTGTTCGTGGTTATGAAACCAAAGCGAAGCAGTTTGCCTTTGCGAGTTAACTCAGCGGCATGTTGCCACCAGAACATAACGAAGTCGGTCGAGTCAGGCACATCCTTCCAGGCTTTGCGCAGGGCGTCCACGTAGCCGTCACCCAAGGCACGGCGCATTGTGGATGCTCCAATGAACGGCGGATTACCCACCACATAATCGGCTTCCGGCCACTCAGCCTGACGTGGGTTGAGATAACGCAATACCGGTTCCTGAGCAGCCTCGTCGGGCACCTGCTCTCCTGTAACCGGGTGGGGCTTGAACGTGCGACCGTCCCAGTTGGTGACCGGTTTGCCGTCGGCATCACGAACCGGTTCTGTACCATCATAAGAAAGCACGGCGTCCCGGCACTCAACGTTGCTGAACTTCTTGATGACCGGCTCCGGCGGCATAACCTCGCCCCGTGTACGAAAGTGCCATTGAAGGTAGCCTATCCATAACACCATATCCGTGATAGCCGCGGCACGAGGGTTGACTTCGATCCCCAGAAGCTGGTGAGGGTCAACAGTTAATCCGGCCAGCTCCAGATCAGCTTGTTTGTCACCAAAACCTTCCAGAGCGTTCAACACCTCACCCTCCAAGCGTTTGAGGTGTTCAAAGGTAACGTATAGGAAGTTGCCGCTGCCGCAGGCCGGGTCCAGAATTCTAAGCTGACACAGCTTGCGATGGAATCCCTTAACTAGGGCGATGGCTCCGGGATTGTCGCCTTGTGTGTCCAGAGTAACGGAGGCGGCCAGGATAGAATCCCACTCGGCTCGTAACGGTTCGATCACGGTGGGGAGTACCAGGCGTTCGACGTACTCTCGGGGGGTGTAGTGCGCTCCCAGGTTGTGGCGCTCGTGCGGATCAAGGGCTCGTTCCAGCAGAGTACCGAAGATGGCTGGTTCAACATCACGCCAATCGGCCTTGCTGGCTGCAATCAGTAATACAAGTTGCTCCTCTCCGACAGGTAGCGCTTCGGCATCCTCGAACAGGCCGCCGTTAAAGCGCAATAGTTTTTCACGCAGAACCGGGGAGAAACCGCCTGTTTTCATGGTGCTCCAGAGCGACTCTGCCATGGGGGCGAAGGTCTCGGACTTGCCGCGCAGGCTCTCCAACAGTTCGGTAAAGCTCTTGTGTGGGATCAGTCCAACGTCTTCAGCAAACATGGTAAACAGACAGCGTTTGAGGAAGTTACCGACCTTCTCGGCGGAATGTCCAGACTGTTCAAGTGACTTCGCCAGAAGAGCAAGACGGTCGGCCACCTGCCTTGTGACCTTGGCACTGTGCTTGGCTGGGTCAAGTGAGTGCGGATCGTTCCAGACCAGGCGCAATCGCTCGCGTATTTCGGGGCTCTCCAGGTCTGCGAGCAAAATGCGGTGTGAACGGGGATCAGGAAAAGGAAGGTAGGATTTACCGGTGCAGGAAAATTCACTGTAGATTTCGATGGCGTGGCCAACGTCCACTACAACCAGAAAGGGTGGCCAGCCTTCTTCCAACGGTAGGGCGCGGGCGTATTGTTCGGCCTGTCCCTTGGCCTTGACCATTGCCAGATCCCACCCCTTGGTGCCGCGTACGGCGGTGCCTCGCTTGGTTGTTTGCCATCGCACACCCTCCTCGTTGACAGCCAGAGTCGACTTCTCACTAGGTTGATCACTTCCCTGCTTAGCCTCGCAGACGAAGTGCCCTTGTTTGTACAGGTCGATTCGGCCGGCGCTGGTGGTACCATCTCCGTGACGAAAGGTGACGCTGCGCTCGAAGACATAGGAGTTATCCCGGTCGTCTGGGCGTGTCGGCTCTGGTCGCATGACATTAAGGAGTTCGCACAGCTCTGAGAGGAACAGCTGGTAATTGGCACGTTCGGCGGCGCCGGAGGCTTCCCAGCGTTGTATAAATGATTGAATGACGTCGGAAGGTTGCATGAACCGGACAATACAACAAACTTGCTATTATGTCGAGAAGCTCACGTATCGTATTTAGCGGTTGCAGTCTTCTTTTCACCTTATGAAAATGATATAAGATCATGCACTCTGTTCAACTCGGACTGAGTGTTGCAAAGCACTGATATAATTGCCTTATGTTTGCAAAATAGCGTTGACATTCAAAATGAAGCTGGTCAAACTACCATTGAAATCTTATCGTGATCAGACCGTCGAGAAAGGAGGGAGGATGTGATGGCAAGAAAATTCGAAGCAATTGTTATTTCGGCTGTTGGAACAGTTCTTCCCAGTATTCTTGTGGGGGCGATAGTTGGTTTGTTCTTTATGTCATCATTTTGGTATTGGACACTTGGTATTGCTGTATTGGCTTTATGTTATATAATCCTTGATCGTGTTCACCTACGTCTATATATCGGATCGTTGAAAGGTCTTTCAACTTGGCAGCTTCTCAAATATGGGTATGCGGCCCCTGAATTGAGACCAACAATGTCGGCTGCGGAATATGAGTGGTATATGAATTGGATAATCTATAGCACGCCGTTTCGACTGTTCCGAGATCGTCGGAGAAGAAACGATTCTTCCTCCTTTCATCACTGGTGAGACCGAATATATTCCCAAGCTCCTTTCAATTTGAGGATTTCGTCTCGGCTAATTTCAATATATCCACGATAAGGTGCAACAAGAGCATACGAGTCTGATTCAAAAAAGTGAACATTTGTTCCTTCAGTTTGCTCAAGGTGTTCAAGTGCCTCAGCTGGTATCGGTATTTGAACACCTGAAACACGAAGTTCAACACCGTACTCTGTTAGATCAAAAACCACGTTATTCATTGGTTCCGCCGGCACGTACCCATTTCCCATAATTGCAATGATCCCATCAGAAACGAATAGTATCTTTTCAATCACACATTACCTCCTTGTGCCTCGTGGCTGTGGGCCACCACCTCTAGGGAGTGATGAGGTTTTGCTCTGGTGCTGTAGTATTTTGCTGGTTCTTTGTACCTGCTGTTGAACATTTCGAGCTTGCTGCTCAGCGGTATGTATTATCTCACGCTCAGCAGTTCTTGCAGCAGCGTTAGCTGCTTCCTCTCGCTTTGTAACTGCAGCTTTATAAGGGCCAACAGTCTTCGCGACATCCCCAACTAGTCCAGCTGTCTCGTGTAGAGCACCCTGACCAACGGCAATCGTAGTAGCGGCTGTACCTGCATCAATTGAACGGCCATCCCTGAACTCCTGCGAAGCCGCACTGCCTGCCAGATTCTGCTTGGATTCAACCCTCGTTCCAACCACCTGCGAACTCGAATAATCCGCCTTGACCCCGCCATCAGCACGCACACTCCCGGTAATTCCACCACCTGATCTGGTACTGACAACAGCCGCCCCCTGCTGTGACGACTGAACAAACTGATCCTCAGTGATCTCGGAGCGCTGTCCGGCTATGAGATTCCCGCTTTTGTCCATCTTCCCCTGAACCTGGGAGTAATGAAGGTTGCCATCCTTGTCCTTGGCGTACATAAGAACATTTCCGTCAAGGCCATTGGAGAATGAACCGCCGACTACCTCCATATTGCCGGTTTTCTCATTCTTGGCGTAATACCAGTCGCCATTGACCATCATCTGCTTGCCTCCTGCCTGGATCATGTAGCTGCCGGACTTCCGGGAGACATTCAGTGACTGGTTCTCGTATCCGGTTTTGATAAAATCACCAACTGTCTTACGAAGTCCCTTGTCTGTGGTCGACACGTTCCGGTCCAGACGTTCGATATCAGTTCCGGTCTTGCTCTGACCGAGATCGAACTTCTGTACCCGGCCACCCTGATCAATAGCAAACGACGCAAGATTGCCGTTCCGGTCGTAATCTGCCTTGTAGTCGAAGGCCTGGCCAGACAACTTGGCGACATGGACGGCAGCACTCTGGAAGCCTGAAGCACGAAGTTGCTTCTGCAGTTCGAGCGCCTGATTCCTGTCCCCTTTGGCAACGGTGCCGGAATCAGACGAGTTGACAATCCCGCCATCCATGCCGACATTGACAGCGCTCTTGCCGTCAGATGTCGTGAAGTTGATGTTCTGCCCCTCCATTGCCTTCTGCATCTCGGCAAAGCCCCGTTCGGTCAGGTGACCGTTCTGGTACATCTCCGAATTGTTCTTGAGTTGAGGAGCAATCCGGCCAACCATCTGGTCTGCTGCAGCATGAACAAGCTGGTTGCGAGCAATCCTCCCTGAAACATCATTGCTGGTGAGCTGCTGGTAATTATCGTAACCTCCACCTGCATAAATTCCCTGGATCTTGCCACCAGTTTCCGTTGCCACGACATGACCAGCTTCCGTACCGGCTGCAATTGGGCCGCCAAGCTGATTCGAGAGCCCGGTTACCTCTGAAGCATGCTTGCTCTGCTGGAACTGTGCATTCATCTGCATGAGCTGCCCGGAAGAGATCCCGTAGTTATCGGCAATCCTGTTCACCGCATCGGCATTGGCAAAATCCCCAAGGGCCGAAACCTCAGAACGCATGGCATGGAAATCTCGCCAATTCCCGGAGAAACCCAATGACCTGGCTGCGGCATAAGCACCCATCTCCCCCTGCAGTTGCCCGACACTCTTGTCCATGTTGGCAGTCAGGAAGTCAGAGTAGTTTTCACCGGAGCCAAAGACATTTGCCAAGGCCCGGTCATTGGCAACTCCCATCTTGGCAAATGCCAGAGTGTCGCCTCCGTAGCTGCCTGAAACAACATCCCTGGTTGCAGCAGACTTGTCGAGTCCCAGCCGGCCATCGAATGATTTCAACTCGTAGGCTGATGACAGACCCCCCTCACGCATGGCCCTGCCGCTACCACCGAAACCGATTGATCTGCCAATCTCGCTGTCGGCAGAGATCCTGCTCGAAAACTCCATCCCAAAGTCCCGGATCATATCGCTCGACGCCGTGGTCTTGGCCGACATCCCGACCAGCGATTGCGCCTGTCTGGCCTGGAAGCTGTGCTCGTTGCTCCATGCTTGAGTTGGCATAGCGGTGACATTGCGTTGCATGGCTGAAGCCCTGCCGGCTGGATCTTCCACCTCATGTGCCGCCCGGCTGCCAGCCGATTGCACCTGGTTGACCATTCCCCCGGCCATCATCGCCATGGCGTGCCCGCCGAACCGGATCAACATCCCGGTAATAACTGTAGCCAGCATCATCCCGCTCATCCGGAGTGTGCCGAACATCCCGAGGATCTTTACGGTCTGATCGGGGAAGAAGTAGAGCGCATCCATACCGAGCTTGTTCTGCCGTACCATCTCGTATGCCTGATTGGCGTAGTCGACGGCAAACTGATGCACGATAGCATCGGTGACACCCCAGGCAGTGAGCCAGATGAAAAAGCCGGCAATGATTCCCACAGCCTTGCCGATCAGCGGCGTGGGTATGAAGAGCGCCAGGAACGGCAGCAGACCAACTGCAATGGCTGTAAGCGCCGCCTTCATAATCGGCAACCACTCGTTGGCTGACTTCATGGCACCGGAAGCGCTAAGCAGGAATTGGTAATTGGTGGCACCGGCAGCATTGCCGCTGCGGAAAATCTCCTCCAGCCGCTGGGAGACGTAGGCCTGCTTCAGAAAGTCATCTATGCTCGCAGCTCCGAGGCCGGTTCCAGCATTGACGTTATTCAAAACCGTCTTGCACTGGGTCAAAGCGGCGGCATCAGTAACGTCGTAACCAAGATTGGCGCAAACCGATTCGATATTCTTCCCCAGGTTGGCCGGGGTGAGAGCAGCCTTTATGTTGGTCCAGGAATCAGTACAGGTAAGCGCTTGGCCCTGCGGGTTGGCAGCATTGAAGTAGACCGTCCAGATGGCCGGGTTGACCGCCTTATCCAGGGAGCCAACAAAGTTGGTGGTGGTCTTCCTCAGTTCATCCACCGTAAGGTTGGCATTGGGATTCATCAGTGCGTAGGAAACGCAATCCTTGACGTATCTCCGCATAGAAGCGTCCAGATTGCTGTCCACTGCTGACAGGGGAATGCTGGTGAGTTGGGCAAGACCCAGGAATCCTTTTCCACCGGCCTGCGTCTGGTAATTCAGGGGATCTCCGGCAGTAGTGACGATATCCACCAGTCCCCGCTCGATCTTGTTCAGGATACCGGCCACTGCCACAACACCGTCCGGTATCCCGCCCACCGCTTGGTTCTTGTTGAAGACCGGATCGTACACGTGAATTGTCCCCTTGGGGACGACCAGAGCAAGATAGACCATGACGCCGATCAGGGTCGGCACGATCCAGGTCATGACTGAGCCGTTGGCAGTTCCAAGCGACTTGGCAAAGACCGTCACCCCGCCAAAGAAGAGCCCGGCGGTGATGACCACGAAATAGAGCGATTTGTAAGCATTGTCGCCGAAGATCAGCGCCAGCTTGCCGAAGGCATTCACCACGGCGTCATGGCCACCCCAGACATAGAACTCCATGTCCAGAGCCAAAGCCATGGTTGGGATGAGCACCAAGAGTGCCGTAAGAATGAGCCTAGATACTGTCCGTATCGACATGTACTACTCCTGCATCGATCAATTTACGGTTGCGCCTCCATGCGACCAGCATGGCGATAATGGGAATGATGATGAACACCGCCGTGGAAATCAGGACAAAGTAGGCGGAAATGAGGAAGATCCCTTTGAATCCCTGGACCCAGTTATATATCGAGTTAACGGTGCCTTGAGATGTCTTGGTGTAGTAGAGCTTGGTCACTGCCCACACCACGTTATGGTCTGTGAAGATTTTGAAATAGAGAAAATGGAAGGCAATGAAGGCCACAACTGCCTTGACAATGGCACCGAAGATCATTCCGCCCAGGAGGTTTAGCACCATGGCACGTGTGTACTCGCCGATGAAACACGTGGAGGCCTTGGCCATGAAGATGGCGTAGCCCAAGGAGAACCCCAGCGCCAACAGGAAGGCGCTGAACTTGTCGAAGAAGGTCGGCGACGGGTCACCGAACATGGGGATGTACTGTTCGATCACCCCTATGGCAACAGGAGTCAGGAATGCCGAAACTATCCCCGAAGCAAATGAGCTCCTGAACCCCACCTCCATGAATTCAAGTCGCTGCTTGGTGGTCAGGAAGCGGGACTTGATCATGCAGCCTCCCAGTTCGTTGGCGAAGTTCTGATCGATGTACGAGATTGCCTCCAGGAGTCCTCGCGGGTGGATCTCATTGCTTGGCGGTACCGGCATGATATCCGGTGTGCTGTTACTATCCTTCGACACGTTCTCTCCTATCCCGTGAACGATCTGATCAGGTTCATGATCCCGCCGCCATAGGCGACGATTGCCGCCAGCAGCAGGCAGATGGCAGCCAAGGTCGGATTCCGCTGTCGGACTCCAACCCAGAAGGCCGAGACCACGAGGGCAACGAAGAAGAAACGCCCCCAGAAACCGTAGAGCAGTGTCGCGAAGAGTTTCTGCCAGAAGCCGGTATATGCAGCCTGCCCCATGTAATGCAGGGGATTGAGTTTCTCAATGGGCACGGAATTCCTCTCAATAGATCGGGTAGGCTTTCGCCAGGATGCGGTTCTTGTCCACGAAACCGAAATAGCGGGAGTCGTAGCTGTCTTTGTGCTGTCCCATGACGAACATGACTCCCTTGGGGATTTGACCATTGAAGACGAAGTGCTGCAGCGGTTCCCCCTTCAGCGAGATGTCTTTGGCCCGGACCATATACTCGCCGTTGCAGTAGAACTTCTTCTCCGCATCGACGGTGAGCTGATCCCCTTCGTTGCAGCCGATGACCTTCAGCATCTCCTCCGACTTTTTCATACCAACCTTGGCCGCAAGTTCCTTATGGTGAAACAGGACGTAATCACCTCTCACCACCTTGTCCGGATTACGCGTGAGCCAGTAGATCCTGTGCTTGAGCGAAGGCGTGAGAGTAACACTGAACTTGTAAGGGATCAGAGTTCCCGCAACGAGCAGGCAGGTGATAGCCATCCAGAGCCGCCAGTTATGGAAATCAAGGTTTAACGGTTTCGGCATTGCGCACCACCGCGTCACCCATGATGATCACCCGGTTCTTTGGAATTGCCGTGATGACGGTTTCCAGTCGGTCGAAACTCTTTTTCAACTCGTCATCATTCAGTTTGCCGGCCAGATAGTTGTCCCGCTGCTGGGAGATGTACCCCTTGATATCGACTGCAACTACCTTCTGGGCGAACCAGCGGTCATAGCCAACTATGGTTGCCAAAGATGCTCCAATAGACACCGCCACACAGATCGCTATCATGGAAACAAGGCTTGGATGCTGTTTGGGATGCTTTTTGGGATACTCTTTGGGTACCGAAACGGCATCCTTGTTGTTTTCCGATTCCTGAGAGATGTTAGACTCCATGCTGGTTTCATCATTCATGCGAATGTTTCCTCTTTCCTTTTTCAGTTTTTGTTTGCCGGAGTGGAAAGCAAAGCGGCCAGGGACTGCGATCCAGTTTCCCTCTGGATCTGATCAAGCAGGTACTCCAGGCGGGCATCACCGTATGCCGTATGGTAATCCGCAATAGTGGCGTTCTTGGCATCTCCCTCACTCAAGCCGGCATCCTCAGCTTTGAGCCCCCTGGCATAGACCACGGCGGGAACCCGGTCGATCTGGTACCGCCGGAACAACAGGGGATCTACTGCAAGGCTTGCCGGTATCATCTCGCATTCTCCTTCCTGTGGGCGGCACGACTGGTCACGCTGCAGTACTGAGGCGATGAAGCTGATGGTCGGCTGGATTTTCGTCATCCCATCTACGAACCCGCGCATGACCAGGGTGACGTTCGGGTCTCCCAGGCGGGACACAGAAGCGGCATAGTTCCTGATCGTCAGGAGCGGCATGGCTGAGGAAACGAAAACATAGATGCGCTCGGAGTTGGTGAGTTTCCCTTTGCTTTCTTTTTTGGCCTTATCTGCGTAGTAGCCGGTGACCTTATCCCCAAAGACTTCTTTCTTGATTCGTTCTGTCTCACTCAATACGCGCAACTGAAATTCATCAGAGTGGTAGTAGGAATCAAGCGTTCCGGCCAAATCAGACATTTCGCGGTCATTGCGGTTTTTGGGAACTGTCAATCGCTCTGCGAGATGGTCGGCCTTGGTCAGGGTATTGGCAAGATCCGGTACACTCAGTCCTTCCACATCAGTCTCCTTCCACACGGTTCCATTCACAACGACCTTCACCTTTTTAAGCTTTGTCTGGATGAAGGCTCTGCCGGGTTTGCCGCTACAAGTGCCCACTTTACTGAGATACACCGTATCCTCGACAATCTTGTCGACGATGCAGCAGGTATCAGGGGTAGTGATGTATCCAGGATTACCGGAAGCAGATACCACCCAGGGCGCAGCGATAAATAAACAGGACATTAATTGAGTGCATAGCCGACGCAACAGACCCTCCTTCGTGTCAGTGACCAGAGAAAATTGTCAGGAGACGTGTTGGTTGTACCAAAGGGTGGGTTCTTTGCCGTCCCCCAGATGAGAGACGGCCTGCCGATGGGGATGCAGTCGTTACCACGCACCGGCCTTGCAATCTGGAGCCGGTAATTGCTTTTAACGAGAATCGGTGTCACGACCCCGGCACTGGCGCACTGGTTGATGCCGGTATCATAGAGGAGCGTCTCTCGCCCGAGCTTGAACAGCATCCGGGCCGCCAAGCCCGCATTCACATTGAAGGGGTTGTTCTCGATCATGCTCCCCGAAAGGGGGTAGAACGATCCCCAGCTACCCATGCACCAGAACAGGGGATCGATTGGGTACGACATGGTTGCTCCCACGCTGTCGGCAACGCACGCCAACTGCGACACCGGATTGCCGAACAGGAGTGCCTCCGGGTTGATGATGAACGACAGACTGTCATCGTTCCACATCGGGTCCACTTCCGTCATGTAGGCCAGGTCGAACGCCCGGTTCTCGGCGCAGGGGAAATCCATGAACAGTTTCAGGATTGACCAGGCCGGGAAGTAGAAGTAATGAGCCTGCTGGAAGGCAAAGTCCGAATCGCCATACTCCTTGCTACGAATCTCGCCTGAAGAGAAGCCGGGTTTCGGGTTGGTCATGCCAGTGCCCATGACCGGGAAACAGAACGGGTCCTTGACCGTCTCGATCAGACGGGCATGCTCCCAAAACGCGGTTGACACGCCAAGGATCAGTATCCCTTTGCTGTCCGGACAGGCACAGACCGGCGAGGTAATGTTGCCTGGAGCCGGCTCGGCGCCATTGCCGTAAGAGACGCTCCCCATCTTCACCGGGAACATGCACTGCCAGCAGATATCGGTCACTGGGTTGAGCACCTTACCCTTGCAGGCACCGCCGGCTCCGTAGGCAACCGGTACTGTTAGAAAGAGCGTGACCAATGCGATGATAGTTATGTTATTGCTCAGGTTCATCCTCATACCGCACCTTGAATTCGGACCCTTCGTCCGTGATGATGATGGCCGCTCCCTTGCTTCCGGTTGGATATCGACCGACAGATCCTTTGCCACGATTGGAACTGCTGTTGGCCTGTAGTTGCTCTGGCGTAACAGAACCCCAGTCGTGGGCACGGAATCGGCTCTGTACTGCCAGCACCTCTTCCATGAATTTACCGTCGCTGCTGAAGTCATCCATAACTCTGCGCGACAGGACAAACTGCTTGCCTCTATCTGAATCTGACGATTCCGAGGACTTGCTGGTGACAGCCCTCCCTGCTTTGGTCACCCAGTTAACCGGTGCCAGAATGGGTGCTGCCATGGATGGTAGCCGAGTAGTTTCTTCGACGTTTGTCCAGGATTCGTGTGAGCAGCCGGCGCAAAGCGCCAGGAGGCCAGCCATGCAGAGTGATTGAGTAATAAGTGAATTCATTGGGCTCCTTTCTTGTCTTGTAAAGATCTGGACGCAGCTTTTGCCTTGCCAACCGGCAGCGCCACTTCAGTTACCTCCATCAACCGACCCTTCTGCTTGATGACCGATGGTACGGCCTTCAGCTTGAGGCGTTCGATCATCTTACTGTCGGCATAGAACAACGGACGGCTGATCCGCTTCGACACGGTTCCGAAATTCCCCTCCGTAAGCAGAAGCGTCACATCGAGCCGCTTGTCATACTCGGAGGCGGCAAACCACTTCACCTGCTCCGGGTCGGTGCCGTCGATGACCACCAGCGTTTTCGGGTAGGTCACGTAGTCGAGCGGGTTAAAGGTGTAACCCTTGGGGTAAAGAATCCCCCCCTTGCCGTCAGGCACATCGATCTCGGTGGTATAGGTCATGTCAACCGGGAAGTTCCGGTTCCGCTTCGCTCGCGGCAGGCTCGCCTTGTCCGGCGGTCCCTGGTAGTTCTCGACCTTGCGTTTGTCCAGCACCTTGTTCCAGTCCACCTGCCGGGCACGCTCCTCGATCTCGGCCAGGGCATCCCGTTCCGTGATTCGGTATGTGGTGCCGAAAGTGCCAATCACCTTGGCTTGCACCGACGTAACACCAAGCACCAGGGCTATCACTGCCAATCCTGTGCGCCTGATCATTTCGGCGTCGCCTGGTACTTGTTCTGGATGTTTTGCATGATGGTCTGCTGTGAACCATCAATCTTGGTAGCAAGATCCTTCTGTACGTCTTCAAAGTATTCCGAAAGATCGATCCTCGAAAAGTCCAGTGCCTGAAATTCGTCTGGAGTAAAGCCGCGGCAGTTGGGTGCTTCGGGTACACCCCAGCCGCCGTTCGGCTGAAACGATTGAAGTTGCGGTCTCCCCTGTTCATGTATGATCCTCGCCATTTTCGAGTTGAAGCAGCAGAAGCTTTTAGCCTTCTGCACACATCCCACCAGCGGCCATTTTTTGTAACAATAGTCCCCCACGTAATGACAATCCTTGGCGGCATTCTGCATCCCGGTCTGAATGTCACCCTGATCGCATCCGCTCCCCATCAGCACCTTCATCACTACCAGGACGACTACCGCGATGATGATGGTAGCCGGGTTTAATAATGCAGCGGCATATGCCTGTAATCCGGCGCCGATGGCCGATGCTCCTGTAGCACCACTGGCCATGGTTGCATAAGCTCCAGTTGCCGCCGCTCCCGAAAGTGTTGTCGTAGTTCCGGCAGCGGAAACAACTGTCATGGAGGTGACTGCACCGGTAGCGGTGGTAGATATCGCCGAAATCTGTGCAGCACCGGTCACCAGTGCGTTGCCGTAATAGGCTACCTGACCGATTTCATAGGCCATCTGGATACCCTGAACCGCTGTCGAGATGCTGGTGCCGGTATCCTCCGAAGCCACCTTGTCGCTCTCGCAGCAGTTGTTGAGGTACCCGACCGTCAAGCCGGGGGGGCGGCAACGCGACGCCTTGCCGTTGAAAATGTAGATTTGGCCGAGGCAGTTGCCGTTCGCATCTTTCGGCCCGTCATTCTGAAGCATGGACTCGTCAAGAGTGGTCGTTACCTCAGATCCGGGCGCTCCGGGATTGAAACAGGGGTTCGGGGAGCACTGCATCTTGCCCTGGTATTCCATGCAAGCGTACTGAGTCCCGAGCGGACAGGTATTGAACCCCTCAAAGCAGCTGTCCTTCTGCGGATTGTAAATGCCGGCGCCACTGCAGATCGGCACCGCCTCGCACTTGCCGATAGGAAGTGGCGTATAGGTCGTTCCCGCCGGACAGTCGTGCTGGACTTCTGATACGCACTTGTCGAGCGTGGTTGAGAACGAAGTGGTAACGGCCTGGGAGAAGGCAGGGTCTTTGGGACATGCAACGGGTTGAAGGCACTTAAAGTCAGCCTGGCTCCAACTGTAGGTGCCACAATTACGGGTCAGCGTTGCCTGGCAGACGTTGAATGCTGCATCGTAAGCACCATTGGCGCATACCGGTGAAGAGAAACAGAGATTTGCGGCAGCATCAAAGGAGTAGGTGCCGCAGTCCCTGGTGATGGTTGCCTCACAGAGGTCAGTTGTGGTGTTCAGGGTGCCGTTCGGGCAGGAAGGCGCAAGAATGCACAGCCCGCTGGCGCTGTCATACGTCCCTTGGGTGCATGTTGGTGTATAGGTGGCCCAACAGACATCCATGTTCGGATCGAAGTTGCCGCCTGAACAGGTCGGGTTGGTGGCGGAAAGGCACTGATTGCCGTTGATGAGAGCCTGACCGGCAGGACAGACCATCTGTGTCGAAGCCATCGTGAATGACCCGGACAACATCCAGGCACTTGCCGGTGACCCATCGGCACAATAACGGTCCATGAAGTAGTAACTGCAGTTGCCGACGCTGTCGCATTGCAACGCTGACAGGGCATAACCCGTACTGGTCAGCTCGGTTCTGGTCAGAAGGTCGAGGGGTGACTGAATCGTAATAGCGTCAGAACCGAGGCAACAGTAGTTTGCAGCAACACTCACCTGTCCCTGGGGGCCATTTGGGCAGGAGATACTTACATTGCAGCAGGAGTCTGCATACGGTGCGCAAAGAAATGATTGAGGACTACAGGATAAAACCTGTTGTGAGCTGGCACCGGTGATGGCGTCACACTTGTTTGTGACCACATTGTACGTGGTACCTGTCGGGCATTCGGGAGCTTTTTCGCAGCGCCCCCGGGAACTGTTATAGCTGTAGCCGCTTGGACATGATGGCACGAAAGGCTGGACGCAGAGATTGTAGGTGGCGTTATAGCTGCCATAGGTACAGATCGGCGACCGTTCGCACTTGCCGGTCGTGCCGTTGTAAGCATAGCCATTGGCAGTGTCGCAGACCGGCATCCAGGCTTTTTCGCACCGATCCTTGGCCGCGATGAACGCTCCTCCGTCAGTGCACGTTGCCGACTTCACGCAACGGTCGTAGGTCTGGCTGGCCGGGTTGGCGTCATAGGTATAGCCAACGGGACAATCGTTTTGAACCAGTTTCTCACAGCGGTCGGCAACCGGATTGAAGGTACCGTTTTCCGGACAGACCACAGTCGCGATGCATTTGTCGATACCAGAGTCCCAGGTATAGCCGCTGCCACACACGTTCTGGGCGGTGGCCTGGCACATATCACGGGTTGTCTCCAGAGTAGAGCCAGCCGGACAGACCGGTGCGGTATAGGTTTCGACGCATTCCGTGGAACCGACCGGGCAGAATTGTCCTTGAGTCGTCTGAATGCAGTTGGCTGTTTCCCCCGGATCACCGGCATAGCCGTTGTTATTCAGATCCTGACCGCACATGATGTTATTGATGGCATTGGGATCAGGTGGTGGCGGAGGAGGTGGCGGCGGTGGAGGGGTGATCGTGCCCGGATCAATGTACGACAGGGCACAGTCGAGCTTGCCTGGAAACTCTACGATCTGTGAGCTTCTTGTCCCATCGAGACCGCTGGCCCAGATCCCGTCACTTCCCATGACGACTGCCTGTGGGTCCTGCCCGGTATAGGCGCCAGCAGCCGGCCATTTTGTGAATGGAAGACCTGATCCGTCAACAGCGGTGAACCCGACAGGCCCGAACTCTTTCCAGGCGTCGATGTAGGTGCTCTTATCCGAGGTTGCTGTCCCCAGATAGGTACCATAGCGCTTGATCAGGAAATCCAGTGTCTGCTGGCTGTCCACGCTGACCGGTTTGGCCGCCCCGAACTGTCCGAGAGAGAGCATCCTCTTGAGCGATGCCGTGTCGGTGCCGGTCATCAGATATTCCCGACTGATATTCGCCGAAAAGTCGAAATAGATGTCGGGAAGCGACTGACTGCCACTGACGGCTGATTTGGCGATTGCGTAGGTCTTGCCGTTGAATTCGGTGAAGAACGCCAGGGCATCAATGTAGCGATAGGTGGTACCGGTCGAGATGGTGTCCTGGCAGCTGACAACAGCCTGAGCCGTGGTAGTTACCCCGGAGAGGGAGAGCAGAAGAACGGCATAGAGAATTGAGTAGGCGATACGGGATAGCATCTGTTTTTACCTCGACTGCATTGGCTGCTTCTGGCCGCTGGAACAGATATTGTCCTTGCCTGCCAGCCTGAGCGTCTGGATGACCGTGGCAGCCTCGGCGAACTCGTTGATGCACTGGCAATCAATGACGATTTCTTCGCCCGGGTCGGCAGGACAGCTGTTGTTGATGCAGGTCTTGTAGAAAATGTCGTATGACTGGGCGGGAACACGCATATCGGTGACATTTCCGGTCGTCGTCACTTGGGTGTCAGTCTTGGCGATGCGGGTTTTGCAGGCCACTTCGCATTCGGACGCCGGGTCTCGTTGCGGCAGGTTGATGCTGCCATTGGCAATATTCCATCCCGTGGGGCCGAGACGTGGGTCCTGAAAGGTCAGATTCGCTGTGTTGTCGCTTGCAGAGGAGACCACCTTTCCGAAACGGGTTGCCACATCAGAGAAGTCGTATTGCTGACTGCCGCAGACGTAAGTACGCTTCTTGTGCCACCAGTCGCGGCAGATCTTGTTGGTACCCACCTGTCCGGTAAAATTCTTACAGGAAGGAAGTGGGTTAAAGCCGGTCGGATTGAAATTCTGGTAGGTCACGACACCATCGATATCCTCTTCCTTCAGGCGGCAGTCCGGGTCGTTGGCCAGGGTGGCGCACTTATCCTCAACCCCTTCCGTGTAGGTATCCTCCTTGAAGTCGAAGAAATAGCTCCAGTCGAACGATACCCCTTGAGCACCCTTGGCCGGGCATACAATGCCGGTCTGCACGGAGGTATCAAAGCCATTGATGACTCCGTCCACGGATGCCGAAGCGGAATTGCAGCCGCCGCCGCTCATGTTGTTCATGTTGAAGGTCGCTGACATGAGCTGACCGAGCTTGGCCGGGTCAGGTGTGGACACGGTAACGGTTTTGACGTTATGCCAGCCATCGCCTCCAGGGCTTCCGCCGCAGTTGTTGTGTGCTGCTCCCGGTCCCCCGGGGCCGGTGTCCAGGTATTCCAGTTGATAGGTCAGTTCATCAACCTTGTGAACCCGTATGTAGACCAGGTGATCGGTACAGAGTGCGCTGTTCCCTGAATCGTTGAAGGACTTGGTGGTGGTATCAACACGACCAGCCCGGTCGACAGTGCAGATGCTTGATTTGCCTTGGGCCTCTCGGGCCGCACCTGAGTTGGAGATCATGTAGTAGAAACTGCTCGGATCGGATGACTGGGAAATGGCAGCGGAATCCCTTGCTGCGGTCAGTTGCGGCCAGTTGGTGTAGTAGTTCGACAGGGTGGATACGGTTGGTGATGAGGAAAAGGCCGAAACACTGGAGGCAGCGTTATTGGTCTGGGTGGTAACCTGACCGTAATAGGTGATGGTGGTAATGTCGGTATTGACGTTTGTGATGGTGAAGGAGGTGTTGCTGGTATGAACAGCATTGACGATGCCTCCGCCGATGTCTTTCAGCACTATGGCGCTGTTGACCCAGACCAGGTTGCTGCCGCAACTGCTGTTGATGCAATAGCAGCCACCGAGATCGGTAATGGAAGCCGGTGCTTCAGTGACCCGGCCATCGGCATCGGCGGCCCATGTGTAGTATTTGCAGTTTGTCCAGCTACCGGCATTACATGAGATGAAGCCGTTGGCGCAGACCCCTGACACAAGCGACGGCACAGCATGAACATTGTCGATGGTGCCATCAGTGTTGAGATCCTGGCTGATAATGACCTGCTGCAGGTCACCGGTTCCTGACGGCTGGATCATCACCTCCAGGAATTTTGCCGAAGAAGGAGCACTCAAAGTTGCCGGAAAACTTGTAGCGCCATTCACTGTCTGCATGAGGTTCGATGAGTTAGTCATCGGCAACGAGATGTTGCTGTTAACACCATTCTTACTGCCGAACCTGGAGAGCGCTGTCTGACCGGCATTCTGGCCAGCGGTCTTCCCATCAACTGCGAAGGCAGACGTGCTGCTCAATGCCACAGACATCATCAGGCTAACTGCGGTATTTCTTGACCATCTCACGGATTGCATCCTCATAACTCACTCCGCCATCAACCATTGCCTCTATTTCAGTTATCTCGCTCGCATCAGACGTGAATACGTAGTAGGAGAAAGGATCTACGGCTAATCTGCCGATTCCGACGCCAAAAGGTGTATCCATGAATATCTCCGAATACTTCGGCTTGTTGCTCTTCGTTGACTTGAGAATCCTCATGGTAAAGTCGTCATAGTCCATCAGCTTTTCGTCCAGAGCCTTTTCGAAGTCCGACGATTCCAGATAGAACTTGAAGGCCGAGTTATTCCGAATGACATCGCCAACCCCGCCGAAGAGCTTCATGTCGAGCACAGACTGAGTAATTATGGTGAAACTGCCATGATATTTGCGGGCACGACGGTACCCTTCCTCGATGACCTCCTTGAGGGTTGAACTCTCCCCAAGGAATTGCCATGCCTCGTCAAAAACGATCAGCCGCTGATCCGACTTGTCAGAGAGATAGAGATCCTGGGTGACGGCGTTGATCACCTGAAGGGTGACGACCCGGAACAGTTCCTTGCGAGACTTGAGGTGCTCCAGTTCCAACACCACGAACTCGTCATTGGAGATGTCGAGACTGCTTTTGCCGTTGAAGAAACGGCCAAAGGTTCCGTCGCTCTTGAAGTCGGCCAGGTTAAAAGCAAGCCGGGAAGCAGCCTCCTTGATCTCGCCACCCTCGGAGGAGTACTGGTCGAAATTGAACAGGTACTCGTAGACGGTATCGATATCTGCATCATTGCCCTCCTGCTGCCAGGCCCAGCGAACTGCTCCCTTGATCAGGGTCATCTCTGTCTCGCTGGGAATGGTCTTGCCGGTGGAAAAGACCATCTGGGCAACGATGGGAGCGATAACCGGGATGTCGTACTCGGGATCGATGATGTTGGTGAAGGGGTTCAGACAGACCTGGGAGTCCTCGCTGAAGTCCAGGTAGCGTGCGCCGAACAGTTTGGTCATCTTCTTGTAGGACCCGCCGATGTCGATAATCCGGATCTTCGATTTCATTGCGAAGTAGTTGTAGACCAGATAGTTGATGAAGAAGCTTTTGCCGGCGCCGCTGGAGGCACAGACCATGGCGTTATGGTTGTTGACCCCTTTGTTGAAGATGTCGAGGCCGAACAGATTCCCTTTCCTGCCTGCGAAGAGCATCACCGGCTTGCCTAGTCCGGAGAAGTCCCCCTGCACCGGCAGGGTGACAGCAATACTATCCACCGGAAGAATATGGTCGCGGTCGAGAGTGTCGATGTTGCTGCCGTGGTCGTAGAGACCGAATGGCAGGGAAGAGATGAACAGGATGGGAAGAATCCCCTTATCCTCCTGCATGACGTACCCTTGCCCCTCCCAGACCCGCTTGGCCCTGGTGACGGACTCGTTTACCAGCCATTCGTCACTGCCGTAGACCCACATGATAGGAATGACACGGTAGAACTTCGTGCCCCGTTCCAGTTCATCGACCGCCCAGAGGTACTCGTCTTTCTTTCTGGCCAGCGATGGGGCGAAACTGCCGACACCCTGCTGCTGCAGGACCAGGTTGCACTTGGTGTGAAGCTTGTTCTTCTGGTTCCGTAGGACGATATTCAGCGTAAAGAAGAATGGCGTCCGGATCTGATCAGAGTCGGTAGCCATCCCCATGATCCCGCCGAAGAGCTGGTTGGTCTGGATCGGATCGCCGTTCAGAGGGAATGACTTCGGGGTGACGCAGCGGAAGTGCCGGGAACCGAACTTGAGAGAAGAGAACCTTTTCTCTACCTTGGTCCCGAGCAGTACCTGCTTACGGATGATATTGCGTTCGTCATAGTGGGTTGAATTCGCAGACGGGTCCTCATTCAGCATGCGCCGTAGCCAATCCAGCAAGTTACCCGGATTGACAACAACCGGTGAAAGGCCGGCGCCACGAAGCACTTCCTGGATTGTGCCGAACACTTCTTCAAGATTTACATGGGCACTGTCCTTCACCGGAAACTTGACCGTAAAAAACATCCTGAAGTTCCGGATCGGAATACCGCTCAGACAGCCGAGACCTTCCACACCTTCCTGAAAGAAGCGGGACACGTTGTCAGAAACATCGCGTACCAGTTTGCTGTCGCGCAATTTCATGGAAGTATAGGTATCCACAATATGCTTAACAAAAGGGTCGGCGAATAGAATGAACTGCATGATCGAACCGTCAGGCAGGTTTACACGGAATATCCCCTCCAGGGTCCTGATGGTTGTCTCACAGGCAAAAGCCAGTGGCGCACACTCCCACATCATCCCGAAGGTGTTATCGGTGTTCAGGTAGATCTGATTCTTGGGGTCATGGGCAATCCACGGGAAATATTCGGAAAAATTGTCCCGTTCGGAGAGACGGCGTAACTCGCTCTTGGTGAAGCCCCCTCCACTTCCAAACAACGCTGACGCTACGCCCATGTCTAGTCCTCCTCGCCAGATGTAACGGAGTCACCCATCAACCAGCGCGGTTCATCAACGAAGAAGTAGACATAACGCAGCATGTAGAATTCATTGTCCTGGCCGGTGTATGGCAGAAGGAGCACCCGCATGGTTTTCGGGGGAGCAACAACCGGTGTGACCGGTTCTTTCAGGAGTCCGCTGAATTTGTCGAACAGTGCCGATTGGTAGCGGTTGTAGGTACCGTTCTCTTTGGCCGACGGATGCAGGGAGATATCCTTCTTGCCTTCGGTGCAGAGACCGGCTGCAGCACTGTCAGCATTACAATCGTCTTCCTTGTGTTCTGCAGGTGCTTCGCTTGATTTGCCAGGGCTTGCTGTCGATTCCTTGTAGGCGGTTTGCACCGAAACGCACTTGCCGTTGCTGGTTTCAGGGCAGCTAAAGCTGCTTTCGTAGGGGTTGAGCAGGGCACAGCCGCTCATTGTCAGCATTCCTATAGTAATAAGGGCTTTCTTCACTTTCCGCCTCCCTTGGCAATTTTCTTGATGTCCAGATTGATTCCTTCGCTGATGACCAGTGTCACTGGCTTTGTGGCTCCGACTTCTATGACCGGCATGGTTTGCCTGGCCAGTTCCATGTAGAACTTCTGGATCTCTTTGAAGCCACTCGACAGGCCGGACCCAAGCCCAGACATGGCAATGTCTTTGGGGTCAACGGTTTGTGTTGTACCGAGAGGACTTACGGACATGGTCGTGGCCGCAGACTTAATCGCGTCACCGGCACCGCCGAAGAAGCCGGCCAACATGCTCCTGGCGATCATGGAGCCCATCTTGGCAACGACCCGGCCTCGCAGGCCAATTTTGCCGTCTTCATCAACGACGAACCCTTTGATCTTCTGGTCGACTACTGCCTGCCCCTTACGGTCGAGGCATGACAAGGAAACGAGCAGCAGTTCCGCACGCTCGGTGGCCAGGTTCCCCTTGCCGTCGGCGATAACAAAGCACCCTTTGAGGTTTGCCTTGACGCTATTGGGCAGTACCGCTGGAGTCTTTACCCTGAGCAGCACCGGTACCGGATTTCCTTTGGCTTCCGAAGTGGTTGGAGCGTCCAAGCCACTCAACAGAGTCGCCTCCATAAAGGAAGGTGGCAGATAGACCGAGACGGTCCCGACGTCTTTTTTTTTATCTTCCGCATCAGCCTTGGTGGGCTTGCCTGATCCAGGAGACGAAACAATGGCGATATCGCCGATTTCGGTTTCTGGTGGAGATTGCAACTGGCCTGCAGCCATTCCTTGAGGTGCGGCAGGTGGGGGAGGAAGCGAGAAGCTGCTGCTTTGCGGCATCGGTGGAAGTGGCGGCAACGGCTGTTTTGATATCACTGTCCTGCCGGAACCGGCCTTTTGCGTCTGGCCCTGCTGTTGAGCAGTGATGGCAAGATGATTGTCACCAGGTACAGCGGGAGTAGTGCCGGCCTGAAGCACCGGTGCTGGAGTCGGGTCACCCTTTTTCTCTCGGGTAATCTCATCGAGTTTTTTCTGGAGTTCGGCAACTTTGTCGTCACGCTTGGCAATCTCCTTCTGACTTTCGAGGAACTGTGACTTTTCCAGGAGTTTTGGCTCGATGCTCAAGGGCGCTTGTTTCGCACTTTTTATGGAAACGGAATCTTTCCCTCTGTTCATGGCGTAATATCCAATCGCGAATACGGTCACAAGAATGCAGCCTGCCGCACACCAGGCAAGATTCCGGCGCTGACTGCCACTGAGTCCGTTCCAGAAGGACAGGAGCTTATTTTTCATCGTCTGCCTCCTGGACATCTGGCTCGGTACGGTTTTCTGTGGGCTCTTTTTGGTTTCCCGACTTGTTTGCAGGTAGACTCTGCCTTGGCTGATCCATTACCGGCAGGTCACCGGTCAGTCTACGACCCCCCTGTTTCTCGGCACGCTGCTCCACCACAAACACTCTGGAAGAGTCACCTGTTCGCAGAACATGACGTTCAAGTGATACAGCTATTGGGTTGTCCACCAGCGCCGTACGCAGAAACATCTTCTCGTTCATCTTGAACTCGGGAGTTTCGCCCCTCAGCGATACCTCGTACTCCTTGATCCGGAGACCTTCACCCTCGATGTCCACGGTTCGTTTGAGGGTCAGAAGGATTTCCCGGAATGTGAAGAATCGTTTTTCCTTTTTGCTGATGGTGTATGAGTCAGGAATGTTCTCGGTGTAGACTTCCCTGATCGCCTTGAGTACTTTCTTCTCGAATGGTAAGCCGGCATAGAGAGACAGGTTCTCTTTGATCTTCTTCTCCTGGCCGGAAGTGAGGCGAATTGTTTGGGATGGCACTCTTTGGGGAAATGCGACCAAGCTGAAGACTTTTTCGCCACATACGACATAAAGCTCGGTCGGTGTAGATGAGTAGAAGAACTTGTCCCCCTTCTTGGTCACCTTGAACTTCACGAAGGCATCCTTGCCGGTGATCTTGATCGTTATCCCTTTCTCGGTTGAGGTCAGGACTTCTCGAATGTCACCTGGGCAGGAGATCCGATTTATGTCGGAACTCGACAGCCGAATACCGGTTGACGATTCGGGTAAGACAACGGTCGGAAACTCACCCTCGACCGGCTTTTCAATAGCCTGGTCAATTGCAGTCTTCTGTTTCTGGATAGCACCTTGTTCCAATGCATGCGCCAATGTCGGCACCAGCAATGCGATTAGTAAAGCTATCGTTTTGCGCATCACGCCCCCTTGTTTTCGCCTAGCGCCGGCTTTTCATAGAGCCGCACTAGGATGAATTTTCCGTTCTCGAAGCGGTATTCGATGAGGTAGACCTTCAGAACGTCCTCTGCCTTCTGATCCACCATGTAGGTCTTCTTGGTACCGGTCACTACGAGACGCCGCTTCTCGGCGTCATTGATGATTGAATGAATGTAAAAGGCACTGGAGGCCTTGGTGTTTTCGATTTTGTCCGCCAGTTCGTACAACTCTTTCCGTGATGCCTGGAATTCGGCGGGGTCGTAGACGGCTAGCAGTTCGCTGAACTGCGACCGGACGTTGACCGGGTTGTAGGTAAGCGCCAGACTCAGGATGTAGCGGGTGAATTCCTTGAGGTATTCATCCGAGGCTTTGTCGCCGGAAACAGAGATCTTTGAATTGATGGTCGGCGGCACGAGAATCACCCGCTGACTGTTCAATGCAGTGAATAGTCCGGCTGTGTTGATGACAACGGCAATGCCAAGTGCTACGACCACGAACTTGAGCAGCCGGTTTTCGGCGAAAATGTTGGAACTTTTCTGTAGAAATATGTCGAGGTTCACTTCTTTCTCCCTCTGTTTGTGGTCATTCCAGAAAATCTCTTTCGAAGAACTGCGGGTACCCCTTCATCGGTGCCAGACCGATGAAATAGAGAACGTGGCGCAGGAAACCACGTGGGTACTGTCGCTTGAAGCGGCTGTATGCCCACGGAACGATGATCATCGTCAGCCAGAGATATCCCCCGAACTGTTGGGCGAAGATAAAACTTGCCGTCATGATGGCCAGGTCATCGGGTTCGAACCAGAGGACCTGGAACGGCTGCGTCAGATATTGGGGAAACTTGCGGATCAAGTACGCCTCCGTTCATGGCTACAAGATGGTGGGGGGGCTTTCGCCCCCCCCGGTTGTGGCTAGATGATCATCCCGAGTGAGGTGACGATCTTGTCCGAGTTGATGACGAGTACTCCTCCCAGGATGCAGAGGACTGCTGGGACCATCTTCTGCTGGATCATGACAACGACGCCGGCGATGATGGAAAGGACACCGGCGATGGCGCCGAAAGGTCCCTTGAGGATGTTGTTGATGAAGAAGTCGTACGCCTCGAAACCGAATGAACCGGCTACGGGGGCAACGAGGGCCATGGCCTGGGATGCCGCCAGCGTTACGATCATCGCAACGAGGGTCATCAGAAGCATTTTCCGCTTGTGCATTCATTTCTCCTTTGAGCTGTTGGTGTGATGGTCAGACGATGTTGCGAAATAGATTCAGTGTGATTGCGGCTTGCTCACCTCCTTTCCCTTGTCCAGCAACCCGGTAATCCGTTGGATGTCTGCACCATTCACGTGAGCACCTTCGATCCAGAGTGCCGGTGTTCCACGTACGCCAAGCCCAGCGGCAATTTTCTCCATCTCCTCCAGTTGCTGTTGCTGTGCACCCTCGGCTATGGAGATTGGCTTTCCGTCCAGCACTCCCTCGAATACATCATGGAATGCCTTGTCCCTGTCAGATTGCGACAGGATGTAGCGAGCCTTTTTCTCTGCGTCGGGATGTATCCTACGTAGTGGGACGAAATAGACGTAACGGGTCACGTCAGTTCGCTTCGAGAGGAAGTTGTCAACTTTGCGGCAATAGGGGCAGTCAGGGTCGGTGAACTCGATAACCTTTTTCGGGCCATTGCCGATTTTCAGGGCTTTATCCAGGGGGAGGCTGTTGATTCGTTCTGCAACTACCTTCTCCCGCATCTCGGCTGTCAGGTTCTTGCCGTCTTTGGTCCAGATTTCACCAAAAAAGAGGTATCCTTCGGGGCTGAAGTAAAATACCTGTTCGCCTGCGGTGATCTCATATAGGCCTTTGAGCGGCGATTCCCTGAAGCCATCCAATTTCATGTTTGGAAAGGTCTTCATCAGGGTCTCTTTCTCCATTCTCAGATTGTCGTTAGCCATAGAGAAACCCGCCGCAGTCACGATGAACATCATCAGCCCGCCGACCATAAGTTTCTTGTTATTTGCGATCTTCACATTCCCTCCTTTTGTAATCCGATGATTTCTACTCTTCTGTTCTGTTGCTTGTCCTGCGAGGCAGGGCAGCATTTGCCTCTGCCTTCGATAGTGCTGATATTCACCCCCTTGGCCTTCAGTGCCGTGGCGACGGCCTCTGCTCTTCTGAAGGACAGTTTCTTGTTGTAATCATCCGTACCGATTGTGCAGGTGTATCCGGTTACATTGACGGCATTACCTGCGGGAATATCCCTTGATAGCTTTTCCAGATTGCCCTGTTCAAATTGGGAAAGCCTGGAACTGTCGAACTGAAAGTGAACTGTCCCGAGTAACCCCTTGATTTCAGGCTGCTCATTTCTGGGTACAACGGCTACAACCTCAGATTGAGTAGTAGGCAGCTGTATTGGCATGGAGTCGCTTATTCTCACTGCAAGCTTGGTAATGGCAGGGAGGATGGTCAGCTTGCTGTCCGGGCAATTTGAACAGACAACAAAAGTGTCTCCACTCTGGGCTGATGCTGCATCAAAGGAATACGCGAACGGTCGTTGGCGTATATCGGAAGCGAAGCTTGACAGTGGAACGAGAAAAACGAGCGACGCAGTGGTCATGAACTTTGCCAGCATGTGTCCTCCGGAAATTTGATCTTCATATTGATTATCTTCTGGGGGGGAAGGTGCGAGGGTGGTCTTTGCGAATTCCTCTTTGACGAGGTAGGAAAATTCTTAAGATAGGCCACGCACTGGCGGCATCGACCATACACTTGCAGTTTCCTGCTGTGGCGAGAAAACGAGTAGCGTGAATTGTTCAAATATGAGGAGTTCTGGAAAAGGATTGGGTTACAGAAGGAAGGGGGTATTTATAAAAAAAGCCGCAAACTCCAGAAGAAGTCCGCGGCTTTCAGTCTCATCCTCGCTGGTGCCGTCTAGCGAGATCTTTTAGGGGCCCTGGTTCCAACCCCTCGAAAACATATGGATTCAATATCTGATTTCCCCACATCAAATTTCGATCAACTTCGCTTAACGATGCATCGTCACAGACAGTCGACCAATTCTGCTCGATGCACGTTATCTGTTTAGCGAT
Organism: Geobacter sp. SVR; assembly: GCF_016865365.1. Taxonomy (NCBI): domain Bacteria; kingdom Pseudomonadati; phylum Thermodesulfobacteriota; class Desulfuromonadia; order Geobacterales; family Geobacteraceae; genus Geobacter; species Geobacter sp. SVR. The sequence goes on along the minus strand of NZ_AP024469.1, from coordinate 102,706 downwards.
AATGTCGACGGCCTCATCTTCGGTGAGAAGAAATTGCGGAGCGGCAGCAATGCATGTGGTTATCCGACTTGAACGGTCGTCTCCCATAACCAGCATTGCTTGAGTGGCGATCTGCCCATGGCGAGCCTGTGGGCAGATATCGTATGCCGGGGTTAACGTCAGCATCTGTCCGTCCCAGAAAGCTGCATGGTTGCGGGCATGGTCGTCAGTATTGCCAACCAGAATATTGAACACGATACGGGAAAACAGTTCGCGCAATGTTCCGGGAGCATTTGTGAATTTACTCCGGATAATTTCAGCCAACGTTTCATAGCTTGCGTAACGGGCCATCATCTCATCCAGAGTCAACATCGTCAGAGCCGAAACAAGGCTCTTGCGCTGCCACCCATTGGCCGTTGCCTTCCGATCAAAACGATCGACAAGCAGCACATCCTTGCCGGCGGCACGTTCCAGAGAGACCGGCGCCACATCAATGCCAGCCATGGCAGCTAGTCTCATTGCGACATACTCTGCTTTGACGACGGAGTAGAGGTCGGTGGAAGTGGAAAATTTCGCTATGAATTTCCGGGAATCACTTTCAATGAGGGCCTTGGGTCGTGCTCCACCGATAGAGGTTCCATGCTGAAGGGCCTGTGCAAGCTCTGGAGTTAGCGGAATTCCCTTCTCGACACGCTCGGTCGCCTCAATCAGTTCTTCAATGGGGGCTCCGGAGGCATATCGCGGCTCGTACTGCGTAGGCGATAACTGGAAATCAAGGGCGCCTATCCGCTCGGACCCGGACTCAATAAGGTAACTGAGTTCATCGAGTGCTGCCGGGTCGATTCCAGACGCTTTATTTCCGAACTTCTTGTTGAGTATTACCCTGCGTCCCCAGGCATCAGGAGCAGCGTCCCGTAAACACCCCGGGATGGAAAGCCCAGATAGGAGAGGGAGTAGCCCCTGACGCAGGGGAAGTTCAGCGTCGTAAATAGAAATAGCATTGTCGCGCTGCAGATAGCTTTTACCGTAGTTGAAGACATATGTCGTCCCTACGGTCGTAAGCATTCCGGCCACCACCGGATCTATCTCTCCAGGGAGCCAGATCCAGACATATATTTCTTTGTAATCAGAATTCATCGTTTACCTTCATAGAGCTGCGAACCAGCTGGGGCAGAAGAGCCAGCTTATCGTCAACCCGGCTTATATTTCTGGAGATATTCGCGTTCCCTTCATCCCCAAATAGGTTTACCCCAACCAGGTTGGCTACCTCAAACACCAGGCCGATCTCACACTTCGGGTCGCCACGCTCGATCTTCTGCAAAGTCCTTCTGGAAATCCCGGCCCGGCCAGACAGGTCTTCCTCGGTCATCTTACGTTCTTTCCTGCCGAGCCGGATGAGTTTGCCCAACAGCTCTGCTGCATCCCGGGTCTGGCGGAGATATGTGCGGTTTACTGGAGACGCCATAGATCACCAATTGAGTATTATCGTAGTCATGTAATAACTTCGTGATTACGATAATAGCCAAAACATAAAAAGACGTCAATAGAATTTCTGTTTAGCTGTTGACTCACCATGACTCAATATCTATCCAAATGAAGCCAGAAGTCATTCCAGTATTTTACCAAGGACCGAGGAACAATAGTCATCCGTAACTTCCCCTGATGGGATGATATGCCTTTCTACTATCGCTGCCGGTTTTGGCAGCATTTCTCTTGGCTGCTCCGTGGCTATCTGGGGTTTGGTACGTGTTGGCGGAGTTTCGCGGGACATGAGATCCATGACCTGCATCCCTTGCTCTGATGCAAGAAAGTATTTGAGTGCTTCGTGAGTGTATGCTGACTGCTTCCGACTTTTACGGAGGCGTGCGAAAGCATTGACGATGTCGGGATCATAGGTTTTGATCTTGAGCGTGAACTGGGCCATGACTCACGCTCACATTCCGCCTGCAAGCGATCGGAATCCGCGGGCATTCGCAAATTCCGGAACCGGCATGACGATTACCTCGATATTCTTTGCTGGGAAGCCATCTTTGAGCAGTGCGGCACCACCACCAAACAGCAATACCCTGTCGAAGTCGGCATGCATTCCAACGTGTGCCTGCAGTTCTCCCTGGACATCCCGGAGGATGTGCTCGATGTAGGCAACGCCGGCATCATTGATTTCTTTCCTGACGTCGTGTCGCTCGAAACCGTATTGCAGATAGCCTTTCTCGATCAGGAAAGCTATTTCTACCGGGGTGAAAGTGCCGGAAGGTGCCAGGTCCTTGATGCGTGGCAGCAGATAGCTGGTTGCCATTTGGTGAACACCCCGTTTGTTGAGGGTCTTGCCGTAGATGATCTGTCTTTTCTGAGGAGAAAAGAGCGTAAAGATAATCGTGTTGAATCCGATGTCTATTCCCAAGACGTTTCCATCTGGCCGTTCCTCGACATTGTCCAAGTAATCCCTGAGTCCACCGAGACCTTGCGGGAATATGGCGACATCAGTGACGAGTGCTCCAGACAATGCCTTTGCTAAGGCCGGAACCGCTCCGCCAGGTTTGTTTTGATCCTGCCAATAGGAAAATGGCAGACCAACCGCGAGTGTGACCGTCCCTTCAGCCTTGGCTGCCTTGAAGCAGTGGCCAACAAACTCTGGATAGAACCTCACAAGCTCTTCCATCGTTTTCAGGTAGGACGAACCCGATGACAGAAGTGCTTCTTCTCCCACCATCAAATTATCTCCGTCATATCTGAATGCGGAAATAATTCTCCCCTTACGATCCTCATACATCCACTTTGCTGACGAAAAACCCAGATCACAAACCAGCACACTCATGACTGCCTCCTTGGAGAATATTTTGGGGAACAAAACGTCCCCTACACCTATAATCTTGCGGGGGGGAAGGTGAAGGAGACGTTTTGGGGGAATATTTCGGGGAATATTTAGGTTCCTTCCGATTATGGACCCTGTTTAGGTACCTATTTATTCCCCCAAAAGGTTCCTTGTCTCTGTTTGTAATACATGGAGAGCTATTGTCTCCATGTTGCGTTATTGGTTTTGTCTCTGAGCGATCAAGAGTTCTAGTCGTTTGATTTGCTCATCATAACGGAGCGCCACCTGGAAACGCTGCAGTGCATGCTCCAGATCGATGCCGCCGGCATTTATCGCAGGATTGCCGATCATCTCGGCAACATAGGCATTGCGGTCGGGATGCCAGACGATTGTTACTGATGGATGTGGATCGTGTATTCTGGTGGTTGGGACCCTCTGCGGCGGATCTTCGCCAAACATCCGCGCATAAACGGCAGGAAAGTCTCTCTTCAATGCTTCATGAATGTCGCCCTGTACACCTAGTGCCAGTTCTCGTGCTGCTTTTACAGGATCAAACCCCCATCCTATGCACCAACGCGGGAAGGAATAGCCTTTCTTCCGCAGAACGGATTCCCATTTGGCATCGATTCCGTATGACCTACGCAGACCTTCTTTTGGGAGGGTATCAATGTGGCCGGCACCCCTGAGCAGATCATGAATATGTTCGGCGCTACTCTTGTTCAGTGTCCTGGTTATTTCGATAACGCTCAAACCGGAGTTAAATGCCTCCTCTATTCGCGAGTTGAGTTTTTCTTCCAGATTTTCTATTCTCATTCCGATTCTCCTAGCGTTGATGAGGTACAACATATCTAAAAGAACAAGTTCTTATAGATATGTTTAGTTGTCGACTCTGACAGATGTTTATGACCAAAAATTATCGTGGTTACCCTCCAACATGGCCAACTGGATCAAGGTATGTTTGCGGCTTCCGGAACGAGAATGACGGCGAAGATTGTATGCCGCCTGTCGAACCCGGTGGATTTTGAATTGCGGGTACTCGACCTCGAAGTGTTGCTGGATGCGACTAGCCATTTCTCTAGCCGGGAGTTTTGCTCCAGGTTTGAGATTGAGGTAACTGCTAAGGATGTATCTTTCAATTTTACCGAAATTGGGGAAAGCCAGCATGACCGCCCTCTTATCTGGTTTGAAAGTTTTATTCATCTGGGCAACGTACCATTCGTCTGTCCAGATTCGACAGAGAGCAGAAATAAGCAACTGATGGCTGTCCGTGAGCGGGAATTCGATGATGCTGTCATCAGCAAGGCGCTTGAGCACCTTCTGGGATAAAGGCTTGAACTTCTTGATTGCTTCATTGCGTTTCATTATGGCTCCTTTGCAGGTTGTAATAGTCGACTGCTGTTGCCGTGAAGATCCTAAATCAGGAAGGCGGGCTTCTTGCTGAAAAACCCAAAGGCGTGAAGTTCTGAATGGCTACACAGCCAGACATTATTTCCTGGTGCTGTTGGGTCACGAGCCTCATGCGGTCAACGACTATGGTTCCGTTGTCTGCGAGCTGCTTTATTCGTCTGAACGCCCTTTTCAGAGTGTCTCGGACATTAAAGTCAGAACAGCCGTAGAGATCAGCGATCTCGTATGTGGATAGTTTCCCTTGATCCGCAACCCCCAGGGAGAGAGATAGAGTTTCCCTTTCCTTTTCCGTCAAGTGGTGGGAAATAGCCTCGAATATCGCCTCGATGTCAGCACCATCATCACTCCCGTGAATCGTCTGTTCGACTGCCTCAATGTCGCCATAACAGATATGCGAAGGAATCGAATTGGACCCATGGGTGAAGTTAGGGTCGGGAGTCAGAACGCTGATCTTGTTCCGGAATGTGGTCCAGAAGGCAGCCTCGAACGGGATATTCTTCTCCTGACTGCGAAGAACCGCGACGAATGCAGCCTCGTATGCCTCTTGCTGAAAGTCGCACATTTCATAGGGGGTGAATTTCCGATACTGCCTGATCTTGCTCTTGATCGTGGGTTCGTTGTCCTGCACCCATTGCATTGCCTTGAAGAAATCCATGTGACCTCCGCTCAAACAAAAAAAGCCGGTCACGGAAGTTTTCTCCGTAGACCGGCTTTGCCAGCACATTGAAGTGCCCGGCCGTGCCAGATTGAATCTGTGCTATTAGGTTGTCGTACTACTACTGGAGACCGGGTGTTCCCGGATCACTTTACGGTTTCAGAAAGTCTTACTCCCAAGCATGAAGCGATACGGATAATTTCCTCTGTAGAGGAGATCTTCCGAAGATGATCTTCAACCTTTCTCCTGATTCTCACGGTGTCCCATCCTGAAGGGAGGTAGATGCCAAAAAGATGAATGGTACCGTCTTCAGCAATGCTGATGGTTTGATCACGGAATGCCTTGATGACGACATTGATGTTCGGCAGGCCTTCATCCAGGCGGTATGCATTTCCGGTATGGGTAATGGTGAGTCCTTGCTGACGTAAATAAGCGATGACAATTGTCACAGCGTCATCAGGAACTGGGCAGTTCATGGGGGTCCTCCTTGATGTTTTTCAGCCCCTAATGGTTATAAAAGGTTAAAAGAAGGTTAGGGGGTTGTGGAAAACTCTGTAACATCGCGTGCTGCAAAACGAATTTCCGATGTGCTTGTCGGCCAAAGGTCAATAGTTCTGCCGGTCTAAAGTCAATAGGTTTGCCGGTCAAAAGTCAGTACCTGTAGGGCTTAGGTCTATACTTTGTCGGTCAAAAGTCAGTAGTTCGCCGGTCATAAGTCAATACTTGGTAAGTCATAGGTCAATGCCTCCGTGCGACGGTAACCAGGTCATCCTTGACCTCCCAGGATTCGAGGAAACTCACTTTCACGAGAACATCGAGCGCTTTTCTCAATTCGATACGGAAATGCCTCAGCTCCATTTCGGAACCGCACAGCTTGATGAGAGTCTCAGCCTTTACCGGGAAAGGTTTCCGATGACTTGACCAGTAACCAAACAACTTGGATGCGATGCCGTCTGGAAGCGCTCGCCTCGTTTCCCAGTTCACTCTCGTCAGGAACTCTTCGTCAAATAGGAGGCGCATTTCCTCGCCAACCCAGACTTCCCATCGAGACAGATTTTCATTGTTATCGTTTCTGGATCTGAACTTAAGGATCAGAGAAACACTGATGAAGGTATCAAGGCGTTTTGATTGGAAGCGGATTGCTGTAGCCTGCATCCTGCTCAAGCAGACACGGAGTCGGTCGTAGCTTTGGCCCTTGATGGGCCAGCCAAGCATTTTGATGAAAGAATAGGGGGTGAAGTCGATGCAATCGCCAAGATGGGTCTTTTTTGCCAGGTGCATCAGGTGCAACCAGACAAGTTCATCATCCTGGCGCAGTTCCTCACCACGATAAATTACCTGGCCGTCTCCGATCACAGCTATTTCTGCGTCCTTCATGAAGAGACGAGCTTGATTACGGTTCCGGCAATTGAAAAGTGCCGAACGAAGGATTTCATTCGGCATTGCTCTTTGAGTATCAGGCCACTCTGGAAGATACTTCGGTCTCGCTGCGAGGCTTTCAAGAATACGTTCGAACGAATCAACCCCGCCTCTATCGTCGATACAGTTTGTGTTGCGCTGAAGTCTATTATGTTGCAATGGCCACCTCCCGTGATCGCGGAGGAGGTGGTGCTGGTGAAACTCTGATCCTGTCAGTTTCACGTACAAAGGCCTGGCGTTCGAGGTCCCGCCGGATAATATCCATCAGACGATCAAGCCTGGCTTCAGGATCAGGAGACTTTTTGTACTCGATAGTGACCTTCACAGGAATCTCGCAACGTAAAGAAGATTAAGTAAACATTTTGATGAAAATATTAAATACGTATGCTATAAATGATGAGTAAATGACGACTGACTGTTCCATATAGACGATAAACCGCTTGCAAATATCATCAGTCGGCCCATAGGGCATCAAATGGCCAACCAAGTTCTTGGGCAATCATCCTTTGCAGGCGTTGTGATTTGGCTCTGCCGCTGATTACGTGATAGACCGCAGTACGATGTACCCCTGCTTTTTCAGCGATATGTGATCCTGATATTCCTTTCTGCATCATCAGGACCTTTATTTTAAGCGATTTCCTCATCATGATGATTATTGTTGCATAAGGATGAAAACCATGTCAAGCAAAATTCAGCAAAATGACGACATTCTGATTGAAAATATCATCGAAAAGCTGAAAACAGCTCTTGAGCTGAAGAGTGATACTGATGTCGCAAAAGCACTCGAAAGCGATCCAAGGCTGCTTGGCACCTGGAAAAAACGGGGAACTATCCCTTACGAAAAAATCATCAAATTGTGTATCAGCAAGAACATCAATTTGCAGTGGATGTTCTCAGATGGCGGTTGTCTTCCGACAGTATGTCGAGACAACGGACTTGTTTCCGAGGCGGATGGCTACGTCAAGGTGCCAAGGTTTGAGGTCAAGGCCAGTGCTGGAGGGGGTGCAATTATTCATAGTGAGCAAATTGTTGATCATCTGTATTTCAGGACAGAGTGGGTAAAGAACGTACTGGGGATTCCAAGGGACTTTTTGGCGCTTATATCGGTACAAGGTGACAGCATGGAACCGACCTTAAGCAATGGCGATCTGATTCTGATTGATACCAGAACTTCACGCGTCGAAGACGGGGCTATCTACGTTGTGCAATACGAGGACGCTTTGCTTGTGAAGCGTCTGCAGAAAAAGTATGACGGCTCTGTTGTGATCCGAAGCGATAACACCCTATACGAGCCTGAAATTCTGCATGGGGAAGAGGCGATTAATCTTAAGATCGTTGGCAGGGTGGTTTGGGCCGGCGGGGTGATTTAGACAGGAATGACGGGATGAACGTTGGAATATGGATAAGGGTATCAACAGAAGATCAGGCGCGGGGAGAATCGCCAAAGAATCATGAAGCCCGTGCTCGGATGTATGCAGAACTCAAGAGATGGAACATAGTAGACCTGTATGACCTGTCAGGCGTTTCAGGCAAGGATGTCCTTGACAATCCTGAAGCCAAGAGAATGCTTGATGACGTAGCCGCTGGTCGAATACAGGCTCTTATCTTCTCAAAACTTGCTCGCCTTGCCCGCAACACCAAACAACTCCTCGAAATCTCCGACTACTTCCAAAAGCACGATGCCGCACTCGTAAGCCTTGAAGAGAGTATTGACACGTCCTCCCCTGCCGGCAGACTCCTCTATACCGTTATCGGCGCATTGGCTCAGTGGGAGCGTGAGGAGATCTCTGCCCGTGTCGCAGCATCAATTCCTATCAGGGCAAAGTTGGGAAAGAATACTGGTGGAAAGGGGGCCTTCGGTTATCACTGGGTTGATGGAAAGATCGTTCCCAATCCGGATGAGGCTCCAGTCGTCAAAAGGGCATACCAAATATTCCTTGAAACCGGCAAGCTGCTCACTACCTGTAATCAACTCAAAGATGAAGGGCTCTATTCAAGGAGCAAGAAGGTTTACAGGCCGACATCTCTCAAGCGGCTTCTCTCGGATACAATCTACAAGGGCATACGCAGAGCCAACTACGCAAAGAGTCTTGGTAACAAGAAGAATTGGGTGCTGAAACCGGAGTCAGATTGGGTTTATACCAACGTGCAACCGCTGGTGTCGGAAGAGGACTGGGACGCAGCGAATAAAATCTTCGAGGAGACAGCTAGGAGATACACGTCATTCAAGGCGGTCCCGAAGGTAGGAAGGTTCTTGTTTTCCGGGATACTGAAGTGTCAATGTGGCGAGAAGCTCTACGTCGCACCGTATCCTTCGATGAAGATTCCCCGCTATGCCTGCAAGAAATGTGGAATGAGAATCAACGAGGACATCATTGAGGAGAACTTCCAGAATGCCTTGAAGGAGGTGGTTGTTGCACCTGAACAGCTTGGTGCCAACGAAGATCTGAAAAAAGAATTGGTGGAAAAGCAGGAGAGGCTTGAACTGCTGAAGAAAGAGCAGAAGGAAGTGAACGGTAAAGTTGATGTTTTAATCGACTTGTATGGTAAGCAGGTTCTTGATCAAAACGGGTTCAAAGAAAGATATGATCCGATCAAGACCAGGCTTGACAACATTACCCTGGAGATCCCCCGCCTGCAGGCAGAGATTGATTTCATCAAAACAAATGAGATTGGCAAGTCGTATGTAATCGAGAGAGCAACTACGCTGGCGTCACTGTGGCCATCGTTGAGTTATGAGGCTAGGCAGCAAGTCGTGAAAGAACTTGTCGAGAGGATTGATGTCGGCGAGGATTCCCTTCATTTTGTCTTCTATTATATCCCTTCGTTCGCGCCAGTAGAGAAAGGTTCACACATCTCCAGGGATTCATGGCCGCCACCAGCATAACTCTGGACGGATAGGTCAGAGAGACCAGTGAGCGGGAAATGGAGACGCGGCCATCCTCGAGCGGTTGTCGCAGCACCTCCAGGACATTTTTTTTAAATTCCGGCAGTTCGTCCAGGAACAGCACGCCATTGTGGGCCAACGACACCTCACCCGGCTTGGGGGTGGTACCACCGCCGATCAATCCTACATCCGAGATGGTATTATGTGGAGCTCTGAAAGGTCGGGCGGCCAGCAGGGCGCGCTCCCTGTCAAGCATTCCGCTGACGCTGAAGATCTTGGTCGTTTCGATGGCCTCCTCAAAGGACATGCGCGGCAGGATGGTCGGGATGCGGCGGGCCAGCATGGTCTTGCCGGAACCGGGAGGGCCGATCATGATGATATTGTGTCCGCCGCTGGCAGCCACTTCCATGGCGCGCTTGGCGTGCTCCTGGCCCTTGACCTCGCTGAAGTCCTCGCCGTACTCGCAGCCGTTCGTAAAGAGCTCCTCCAGATCGACGCAGTACGGTTCGATCAGCTCCCGGCCGGAAAGAAACTCTACCACCTGCGGCAGTGTTGTTGCTCCGATGACCTCCAGGCCCGCCACCACTGCCGCCTCGGGAGCGTTCTCAGCCGGCAGGATGATGCCGGTCAGACCGGCCCGCTTGGCCGCCACCGCCATGGAAAGAGCACCTCGAATCGCCTTGAGGCTCCCATCCAGCGAGAGCTCTCCCAACAGGCTATACTGCTGCAACAACGAGGTTTTGACAATATTGGTAGCTGCCAGGATGCCGATCGAGATCGGCAGGTCATAGGCAGCACCCTCTTTTGTGAATAATATCTTAATTTGCCAGTTAGAATACCGATAATTGCAAATGAGAGATAAAAATCGCAAAGAGAATAAGGGGTACCAGGTGGACTCTCTTTTCGGCAAACCTCCAGCCCGCAGGATTCGTCCGAGCAAGTGCGCCAACACCGGTGTCCGCTCTTCCCTCAAAAACGGCAAGGGCCTCGAAACCGAGTCAAGCCTGGAACACGACTTCCTGGTTCTTCTCGATTTCGACAACCGTGTCGAGCGGTACGAGGTGCAGCCCGTTACTCTACGATGGGTAGATAACGGCAACGAATTCATTTATACACCGGACGTCCTTGTTAAATACACCGACGACGCACGAGACATAAATCCCTCCTTAAAACCAACCCTGTATGAAGTGAAACCCCATGATGTTCTCAAACGGGATTGGCGCAAGTTCGAACCCAAATTTCGCCATGCGATGTCTTGGGCGAGAGAAAATGGCGTGCGTTTCAAAATTATCACGGAGAAACGCATCCGCACGCCCTTTCTCGACAATGCCCAATTCCTTCTAAGGTATCATTCCTCGACGTTTCCCTACTCATCTACCGAAGGGAGTGACGAGCGGTACGTACTGAACTCCCTTAAAAAGACAGGGGAAACGAGCGTTAAAACATTACTATTGTATATGTCTCAAGTCAAGACACGCCAAGCCGAGCTTATTCCGTGGATCTGGCGGTTGATCCTGGAAGAGAAAATCGGCACTGATTTGGACAAGCCACTCACAATGACTTCGACGATCTGGCTCGCCCAGCGGGAGAGAGGGGTGTAATGGGCAAAGTTATAATGGTCGGCCCGGGATCGGTCGTGGAACACGCGGGCAGGACGTACTGCGTCAGGAGATACAGCTCGGCGAATGAAGTGGTCGCCGAAGATATCGACAGCGGCGAGAAAATCTCTCTGGCCATATCCGTCATAATACATAGCAATGGCAAGACGGCCGGCCATGCAGTTCCGGATCTCGCCGCAATAACGGAGCACGAGTGGCAGGAGGCCCTCCATAAATATAGAGCGTTCAAACCGCTGCTGGAGATGCACCCCCGGCCAACCATAAAGGTACAAGAAGTCGCCGACAAGCTCTTAGTCGATCTAACGACCGTTTACCGCTGGATAAAACGTTTCGAGGAAACCCGAACCATAACCAGCCTGCTCCGGAAAAGGCGATCGGACCGCGGCGCGCAGAAACTTTCCCCGGAAGTAGAGCAGATGATAACGGGAATCATAAACCGCCACTATCTCAACAATCAGCAATTGAGCTACACACATGCCTACCGGGAACTTCAACTTGCCTGCCGGGCCGCCAAGCTTGAATACCCCCATTTCAATACATTCATCAAGAGGATAAAATTGTTGGCTACCGAGCTTGTTGTCAAAAGAAGACGTGGCCAAAACGAAGCGCTGAAATACCAACCCGTCAAGGGGCACTTCCCCGGGGCCAACTACCCATACTCGGTCATCCAGATAGATCACACCAAGCTCGACATCATTCTGGTTGACGAACATGACCGCATCCCCATCGGCCGCCCCTACATCACGCTGGCCATCGACACCTTCAGCAGAATGGTCGTCGGCTTCTTTATCTCCTTCGATCCGCCGGGCACTCTGGGAACAGGAATCTGCATATCCAATACGCTGCTGCAAAAGGACGAGCTCCTCAGTCACTACAACCTGCAATACACTTGGCCCTGCTACGGAATCCCCGCAGCAATTCATCTGGATAATGCGAAAGAATTTCGCGGGGACGTGTTGAAAAAGACCTGCGGCCAGTACGGAATCGACATCAAATTCAGAAAAGTCAAAAAGCCCAATTATGGCGGATATATCGAGCGGCTCCTTGGAACCCTCCTGAAGGAAATACACGCACTGCCCGGCACGACGTTCTCTAATCCCGAGCAGCGCGGAGAGTACGATTCGGTAGGCAAGGCGACCATGAGCCTCGCCGACCTTGAGAAGTGGTTGCTGAACCTGATCTGCGGCGCATACCATAAAAGAATCCATTCGGAACTGGGCACGTCTCCGCTGGAAAGGTACGACCAAGGAATCATGGGAACTGACGACTCTCCAGGGGTTGGGCAGCGTCCGGTGGCGGCGGACGAGCTTCGTCTCAGGATCGATTTTCTTCCTATGGAACTCCGGACCATCCAACCTGGCGGAGTGATGATCGATTGCATAAATTACAGCGCGGACGTGCTGAACCGATGGGTTGGGGCAAAAGGGTCCGGCAGCCGCGGGCGGAAGTTCATATTTAGGCGCGATCCCCGGGACATCAGTTATCTCTTGTTCTATGATCCGGATGCCGAGGCACATTTCAAGGTGCCGTACAGCGACACGCGCTATCCGGCAATGACGTTATGGGAGTATAAGGCGGTTCGTCGGCATTTGAGAGAACTCGGCAAGGACAAAGTCAACGAGGAGGAAATATTCAGGGCTTTCGAGGACATGAAGAAGGTTGTCGAGCATTCGAAGGTTCTGAAGAAGCAGGCAAAAATAAAAAAAGAGCGGAGCGCCACCGCACCGCCGCCGCCCGCTCCCGAAAGAGACACGGCGCCTACGCCTGTGCCGGATTTCAAAAGAGGCAAAATAGAGTTGTTCGAACTTGAGGAGTAACCATGGAGAATCTGGCAGGGATCGAACAGGAGGCAAGAATTGCCGCAGTCCGAAAAGACTTCTGGGTGGGTTACACAACGGCAAAGAAGATCATGGCGGACCTGGAGGATCTCTTAAAGTATCCGAAAAAAATCAGGATGCCCAATATCGCCGTCATCGGGGAAACGAACAACGGCAAGTCGTTCCTTTTGAGCAAATTCGTCGACAGGAACTCCCCTCCCTTTGATCCCAACGCGGACAAGACCACGCTTCCGATCGTGTACATACGTTTACGGGCCAAGGCCGACGAGGCTCGGCTGTATAACGCCATCCTGTCGTCCCTTTTCGCCAGCGGTCCAGATCGGGAGTCGACGGACTCCAAGCTGGATCGTATCCACCGGCTTTTTTTCCACCTTGAAACAAAAATGCTCGTTGTCGATGAGTTCCAGCACTCCACCTGCGGAACTCCACACAAAATCCGCGAACTGCTGCATGCGACGAAGAACCTGGGCTCGGATCTCAAAATACCCATAGTTATCGGGGGGACTCCCGAAGTCCTCAACTCCTTGCGGTCCGACCCGCAAATATCGAACAGGTTCCAACCGCGCCATCTGGAACGATGGAAAATGAGCGACGAGTTCTTGTCCCTTCTCGCGACGATCCAGGTGAAGTTGAGGCTGAGGGGGGATTACGATCTCACCGAAGAGGGGATCTCCCAACGTATTCTTTTGCTTGGGGGAGGGATCCTCGGCGATATGGTCGATCTGTTGGTCTGTCAAACAGCAGATGCGATCAGGACCGGAAGCGAAGTTATCACGGAAAAGACGCTGAGCAACGCATACCTGAAGGGACTCGGCTGGGTGCCCCCATCTCAGCGAACTAAATATGCTCGATGAAAGCCAACGGCAACTTTGGCTTTTCCGACCAAAACCCCTTGACGACGAATTGTTGTCCTCGTGGCTCGTGCGGTGCGCTTATGCAAACCTTAGAAAACTACACGCATTCTGTAGCCAGGTATGGGGAGCGAGACATCACTTTTGGGAAAGAGACGTCGATCGTTCCGCGGACATACGGCTCCTGACCACACTGGCAGAATGCACAAGCACCCCCAATAGCAGAGTCTACATGACTACCCTGGCTGCGTATGAAGGTATCCTCTTCGAGTGTTTCAAGCGAAGTGGTGAACTGCCGTGGGTAATGCCGATCGTAAAAAGGGGGCGTAATCGTCTCGGTTACGGGATGCAGTTTTGTCCTCAATGCCTTGCCACTGACGAGAAACCCTATTACAGGCGGTTGTGGCGTTTGTCATGTATGGTCATCTGTCCGGTTCATGGTTGCTATCTGCACGATTGCTGTCCGGAATGCGGGGCATCGGTCACTTTTCACCAAGGCGATTACGGGATGAAGCTTTTGCCTTTCGAGAACGTAATCAGAAAGTGCAAAAAGTGCGGGTTGGATCGTGGAGCGGCTCCTGCTATGACCTACTATGGGGATAGCGAAACACGATTAGCAGCCTTTCAACGGAGCATTGCTGACGTGCTCCGTACTAGCTGGGCACTTGAACCTGGTGCCCCTGTAACAAGCCATATTATGAGCATTGCCTATTTCAGCGGATTACATGACCTCGTCAAGGCGCTCTGCTCAAAGAGCAGAACAGGCCGGCTGCGCGAGGGATGCGCACGTGCACTTGGGATGGATTTGGCGGATGAGGCGCCGGAGTTGGCAGGGGCCTTCGACGGTTTCAGGCTGAAAGAACGGCGGGTGATATTGAAACTGGCCGCATGGCTATTGGAATCGTGGCCGGAGCGGCTAGTAACTCTCGCAAACGAGTACGGAGTGACGAGCTCATATTTCATTTCCTATAAAAAGCAGCCGGCTTATTGGTATCAATCAGCCATGGAATTGTACCTGGATGCGTCCCATTATCACCCTTCAGAAGATGAGATTAGGGCCTGCCGTTCATTCTTAAAAGCCAGCGGCCTGTTGGTCAGCAAAAACAACATCCAGCGATGGCTCGGCAGGTATTATGTGGATAAACGGAGATATATTAAACCAACAGCTTCCCAATGAGATTTGGGACCTAAACTGCAAAATTGCATTACCTCAATAGCCGCACCGTGGCCGCGCGGCCATAGATGCCTCCTTTCTGTTACTTTCTTCCTAGCGTTACGATTGGGCGTAAGGGTGTAGTGCTCCTTCACACCCTCTCTCCTACACAGAATCCCCCAATTCCTCTCAAGCGGTCCGTTGCCTTAAATAGGCCAGAAAGGATAGGTTCACCTGAGACACCAAGCGTGCAGAAGCTGAGTCCCAAGGCCTCTGCCACTAAACCAAATGTCGCCTGTATGGCCCCTTCATCACGGTATATAAGCGAAGCTGAGTTAGTATATACACTGCTAGTCCGCTGGAATTGGGCGACATTCCATACAACGGTTGCCGCCTCGATTTGTAGTGTCTTGAATAGCCCCTCCAACCACTGTCGCAGGGCTTCCGAATCCTCAATAACTAAGCGCCCAAAAGCATGAGAGATGGGATCATACAAGAACACAGTCCAGGTCCCTGCATCATGGCGAAAGATGATGTGATCGAGGGGATGACGGCCTCCGGCCGAAGGGGCTGGACGGTGGTGCCACTTGTGGTCCTGTTCCAGAATCTTTGATGCGTATGTTTTCGCGCTATACCAGAAAAGTGCAGATAATTGGTCAAGGTTAATCCTGCCAAATTCTCTTCGTGTTTTCCGCGATTCTATTACGCTGAAAATGTCTTTTGGTTCAATTCTGGATGGAGGCGCTAGGTAGATTACTTCAGAAACTTTGTAGCGGTATTCCTGGAAGGGTAATAATTTGCCCCGGCGATCGGGGCTTTCGAGTTCAATAAAATCCATACCCAAGCTCGGCCATAACCGTCTGATGCTTGAAGCAGCCCCGGCAACCGCCGCATGCAACATTGCTGACATGACAGGAATGAGCCCAGCTCAAGAGTTCTGCTGGTATTTTAGAAGCTTTTACAAGCTCGACAGACGTCATGGAAATGGCAGGGACCGAAACCTTCATGGCCCCTTCCTGCAAATTCAATAATGCGTTCATGTGGGCGTAAAAATTTGCAGTTCCATCGGCGTGGAAACTATCAGACTTCACTGATCCTAACAAAAGCTCCACAACGCCCAATTGAATCCCTTTCATGGCGCCCAAGGTCACAAGCAGTTGATTTCTATAAGGCCACCATTCCTGTGATGGTGAAAGCCCTAATGATTCCGTTCCTGCGAGATCACCACTACCAAGGTGTCGACAGTCTACGGTCACCACATCATGCGGTATTTGAAGTTCCTGGCAAACTTTTGCGGATGCTCCTATTTCTGCCACAGCAGGGAACTGTCCATAGTTTATGGTCAATGCGAGATCGGGACGCTGCCAGTAACACAATGCTAGCGAGTCTATCCCGCCTGATATTAATATCGCTCTTTTCATAGTTCGAGGTATGTCCATGCTGTCTGGTAAATTGCGGTGGTGAAGTCGTTGACCATCAGACAATCACTTCCGGCCATCATTTTCAGATCCTCCTCCCTTTCTGCTTGGACAAGGCAGATTACGGGGATATTTTTCGCCCTAGCATATCCAATCTCGAAAATTGTTCCAGGATCCAAGCCGTCAACAATTGCCAGGACAACGGCAGATTCATCCAACCCCTTTAAATCAGCCGAAGCCACGTCCAGAGCCGCTCCCCTTCCAACGTCGTGAAGAGGCGAGAACACCTCCATATTTTGATGCATCAACGCCACACGCGCCTCTTCGATAACCCATCGCTGCCCCAAGTTAAAAAAAGGGCCAGCCAGATAGATCGACTTCTTATCTTTTTCAGTTTTTGGCTTCAGTGTGATTGGTGAAATATTTGCCGAGTTTTTCTGAAAATCAGCGGGGATGGGAAGCACCTGAGTGGAGCAAAAAGTTGCTGTTGCCAGAGAGGCGTTCTGTGCTGCGGCAAAAGGGTCGGCACCTTTAACTCCCCAATAATACGCAAAAACCGCAGAAAATACGTCGCCTGATCCGATTGGCCATACCATCTCGGTTTTATAAGCTTGGATTGTTTCTATCTTGGCAGCGTCGTCTTTCGTTACGACGCAAGTTCCCTGACTTCCGCGCTTTATGACTGCCACGTCACAATGATAAATACTGAACAAAGCCTCGATAATTTCTGCAATGTCGTCTTTACCAGTCAGTATCCGGCATTCCCTCATGTTTGCAACGAAAGCCAATTGCTCAGCGGTTGATCCATTACTATGAAAAGGCACTATCGTTTCTGCGGACTGTGGATCATAAACGACTTTTTTCCCATGCACGACGGCGTGTCCTTCGAGCATGCCGAATTGCAGTACAACATCGTCTCCCACTTGAAGAGGACTTTGCTGTTTGATTGCATAACGAGGGGGAGAAATTACCGGGACAGACAAGCCGTGAAAGTAATTAAATCGTATGGTAGTTGGAGAGATTTGAGGCTTGGCAGTTACGCCAAACACCTCCGCGACAGCCTCCAGTTGTTCAAACGCAGATTCGCCAACATAGGTATGCAGTTTGATGTCACTGCATAGATCCGAAAGTGCAGCAGCAGCACGCAAACCCGAACCATAGAGGTATTTCCACTCTGGTGAGATACAGTACTCGTAATAGGTTCCACCGACTATTGAGATCATAAAAATGTCTCCGGTCTCAAGAGCACCGAGCATCTACCGCCTGCGACACTTTCGACCAGGGCAATGTACCCATAACCTTGGTCTATACATTTTTTAATCTGACTGAGAGAGGCTGTCGTGATTGAGCCGGCAACCTCTCCTTCAGAGGTGACAGCAACCAAACTTTTTTTTGAGTCGCTCTGCATCAATATCAGCTTTAGCACTTGCCCTGCCTCAAGTTTGGCTAAGATCTCCGCCTTGGGAGAGTTTAAAACCGTCCTCTCAAACAGCTTGGAGCAGTCAAGTACTTCACCTGTCGAACCACCTCCACCACCTGTCGAATCTCCTCCTGACATCGTTCCCCCTCTAAACCGAATAAAGATGGGGATATATTATGTCATACTAATTGAAGAGTAAATATTAAATATTGATAGGCATTCGACAACAGAATTAAGGCCGCTCAGCAGGCTCCAGCTAATATTTCGGGGAAAAAATATTGTTGATGGTGAATATTCTTAGGCGGCGTTTTTGGCTTGATTGAGGTGGAGGTCAAATCTTTCATTTGTCGCCATATAAGTGTATCCAGAACGGCAGGTCTGATACCGATAGCATGGGCAAATTGAAGAAAGCGCGCCTCCATCTGTGAGTAGTTTTTGTCAATGGTGAGGTTTTTGTCAAAGAAGCCAGCGTGCAGGCCTGCACGTTGAATATGAATATCGATAATAGCAACCTCGTCGCTTGAAAGCCAATTGCGAGTGATCCATGACGCTGTCTTGGGTCCGACTCCAGGCAATTTTTCAATAAGCCAGTTGCGAAATGCTCTATGATCCTCTGGGGGATTACCTTTAGAAATGGCCTGCAATGATTCCCAGAGATACTTGGATTTTTGCTTCCAAAATCGATAGCGGACTTGTCTACCGCCAACGTCCATAGGCTCTCTCAATACTGCGGTCAATTCCTCCTGAGTCAGTGTTTCTTTTGTTAGTAATCCCCTGTCTCTCACGGCCCTATAGGCAGCCAGCCCCACCTCGGATGGTATCCCATGTCCACCCAACAGGCACGCTGTCACCTCCTCTTGTAAAGAAGCACCGAGCTTGTAGGCACCGTATCTCTTTTGATCCTTATCCAGCCAAGCTTGCACCACCCAAAATGCAGGAGTAAAGAATGTGTCGAATTCTCCCCAAACGACCCCATCCATTACCTTCTCCCACGGATCAGGTAATGCACACTCCTTTACTTCGCCATTGACGATTCCCAACGCGACCTGTGCCATGAATATTCCCCGGTGTTCTGTATTCTTATAAGGAATATCATTTCTTGACAAAATATTCAACACATGAATAATAATCAATTTATGCATTTTATGGACAACAACATCAATAATAGTGTAATCCCCGCCAGTGACATTGTCAAAAGAGCGCGCAAAAAGTCCGGGCTAACACAGATTAAGTTTGCACATCTACTGGGAAAAGCACAGAGTGAGGTATCCAAATACGAGGGGGGTGCCGTTGATCCACCAGGTTCAATTATTATTCATTGTATGAATATTTTAAATGATGACCGAAACGAGGTGGCTGCTCCTTCGGTTGACAGCATAATTCAAAAGCTTAAGAATGGATTTGATGCACCCGGTCATGCAATGGCGAGGTCGCTAATAATGGGAATTATCTTGAATGAGGAGAGGAAGGGTTAATTTTCCTGCCAAACAGGTATCCTCTTGTGGCGTCCGCGAGTCCGCGTTTGTGGAATAGAATCGCTCAACTTACCACAGCAGAAGGGTCAATCCGGAAACACTCCGTAACCTGATTGCCAAATTCATCACGGGGGGTGGGCTGATACCGAGAATACCCCCTAGATACCAAGGTCGTCCACGTGCTGAAACAAATACCATCACTACACAGGCAGGCGAGAATCGGGTTCGATATGATCTCAAAAATCAGCAACATCATCCTGAGTAGGTAGCCGCTGTATGGAAAGAAAATTCTTCCACCTTTCTGCAATTACCAAGCGGATCACGGAACTGCTTGAACCTGCAATCAGCAAGCAGTTCTGGGTAAAAGCTGAAATCTCGACGGGGCGTGAGCGCGGTGGTGCCTTCTACTGTGATCTGGTCGAGACGGATGCAGGTGGAAGGATTGTCGCCAAAGTCGCCTGCACTATCTGGCAGAACGAGCTCTCCACGATCAGGAGGGCTTTCAAAGCCAGGAGTATGGATCTGGTGCTCACCAATGGTACGGTGGTCGGCTTCCTCTGTTCTCTCCAGTTCAGCTCCCAGTATGGCCTGTCACTCAGAGTCATCGATGCTGATCCTTCGATCGCTCTGGGTGAGATGGAACTGAAGAAGCGCGAAATCCTCGAATGCCTCCAAAAAGAAGGTTTGTTCGAGACGAACAAGCAACTCCTTGTTCCGTTTCTGCCGCTACGTCTTGGCCTGATCACCAGCGCCGGCAGCGCGGCGTACAACGACTTTATCCAGACCCTCACGACATCCGGCTACGGTTTCAAGATTTGCTTGGCTGATGCCATGGTCCAGGGTGACCAGACAGAAAAATCGGTCCTGCGGGCATTGGACACGATTGCAAGGCTTGATGTAGATCTTGTTTTCATCGTCCGGGGAGGTGGGAGCAAAACTGACCTCTACTTTCTGGACAACGAGGCAATCGCTCGAAGGATTGCATCCTACGACAAGCCTGTCTGGACTGGGATCGGGCATGAGATCGACACAAGCGTGCTCGACTATGTTGCCAACCGGTCATTCAAAACACCGACCGCTGCAGCAGAGGAACTGGTTGCCCGCTTTGTCCAGATGCGCCGCCAACTGGACGAGGCAACTAGTACCTTGAAAACCGTCTGGGCCTACCGGTTGAAAATCGACCGCGAGTACATTGCAAGGGCTTTTACCGGTATCCAGCAAGGGCCGAGGAAACTTTTGGATGTAACAGCTTCATCCCTACGAGGGCAAGCCAAGGAATTGCGACTGAAGGTGCAGGAGCGGCTGGCAACCGAGCAGATTTCTCTCGGAAGAAGAACCGAGAAATTACACTCACAACCGCCGGCTCGTACCAAAACCCTCTCGGAGCGCTTGGTAGCCAAGCGACAAAAACTCAGATCTCAAGCGAATTATCGGCTTTCTCGGTCCAGAGACACTCAGTCCGGCTTGAAACAACGCTTTGAGAAAGAGCGGTTCGTGCGGTGTCTGCTAGTCGAGAGTGACAGTAACGAAAGGAAACGGCACCAACTGAGGCACATGTTCATTTCCGCTCTCAGATTCAAGTCTATGGAACTGGCCAGTCTGAAGGGTCGGTTGAAAGAAGAGCGGATTCTTCTTCGGGTCACGACAGCTCGCGCCAGCCTGAGCGACAAGATGGGCACCCTGAAGGCTATAGACCCGCAAAACGCTCTGCAGCGTGGGTTCGCCTTGGTGTATGGAGCGAATGGGACACTCATCAGATCAATTGGTGATATTACAGAGAGACAGACAATTACCACTCGCCTGGCTGACGGCACGCTCCTCAGCGAGGTAACCGCAAAGGAGGCTAACCGTGAGTGAGGCGAACGAGCTTACGTATGAGCAGAAAGTAGCTAGACTGGATGAGATCCTGACCCGGCTCGATAATTCGGAAACCCCCATCGACAAGCTGGCAGAAGATGTCAAGGAGGGAGCCCGGCTGATCAGGGAGCTCGATATGAAGCTCAAACAGGTTGAGACCGAAGTGCTAGACGCATTCAAAGAGCTGGAAAGCGAGTGAGTCAGTACAACGAAACCCCTGAGATGTTCCTGTTCTATGAGAACTGGAAAAACCTCTTCTGCCTGGATCAACATCTTGCATCAGCCCATTTCCAGACATACGCCGCTGCTGTCGAGGATCTGCTCATCGAGAAGATCGTACAGAAAATGACGGAAATTTCTTAAGTACGAGTATTGCCATGTTTGAAATGCAATACAACTAGGAAATGGGAGCTGAAGTGAAACGGCTTGACGCCAAGCAGCGAGCAATACTGGCCGGCCACCCGGATTGGGACAACGCCTGCAGGAAGTGCGGCTGCGAGCTTCAAGGCTGTAGCTGCAGGTGAAGGTTCAGATGGCAACTAGAATGGTGCAAGTCATGCCTGATCAGTCAATGATACTCTGGCTAATCGGGCTATTCTTACAGTCACTGGATTGTCCGGACTCCTGCTGCCGGCAGTGCCGGGAGCACCGGGATTGCTGCTCGGGGCATGGGCGGAAGAACTCTGGACGCTCCTGGTTCGAGCAGCCATGGCTGTGCTTACCTATGTGGTTGAGTACGCTGCCTCCGTGCTGGGGGTGAAGAGATATGGTGGTTCAAAACGTGCCATGGCAGGTGCCGCTATAGTTGGTATCGTAGGGCATCCTGGGAATCCGGTATCCTGTTTGGTCCTTTTGTCGGGGCGGTTATCGGGGAGAATGCAGGCCACGTTCGTCCTAATCGGTATGCTCTACGAGAAACCTCCGATGGACCACCAGCATCTCTGGAACCTCTTTTTTTCTCCAATTCCGTTATCAGACCAAGCATTTCATAAGCATGGCTGACAACAGATATCTTCAAATCGATATAATTTCTCACTACTGTCCGGTTAATAATTGAATAAGTTCAACTGGTTATAGTCGAGAGTGCCAGCTTTCTGCTTGAGACCCTCTGTAACCAGTGATGAAATGGGCTTTTTCTCGAATAAGTTGACCTCAAGAATCTGTAGAAAAGTGTATAGCGAGCACGGAATACCGAGTCGTTTTTTGGCGATAGCCACGAGCAGGTACATGCAGAGCCCGACCCATATCTGGCTTTTAACAGCATTTTCGGATGTTCCGTAAAACTTCTTGAATCGCAGGTGCTGCTTGATCCACTTGAAGAACAGCTCCACCTGCCACCTCTGCTTGTAGACGTCAGCAACTGTCTTTGCCGGGATGTCAAAGTTGTTGGTTAGAAATACCAGACGTTTGTTTCGCTCTTTGTCAACATAGCTGACCCGGCGTAGCCGTTCTGGATATCCCTTCTTCGATTTTATCGTTACCAAGGTGATAACCTGGTCGGCCCGTATACCTGTTTCCTTATCTTTTGGTGCAGAGTAGAGGCGCTTGAATTTCAGGTTGTCTTTGGCCCTTATGACGAAGAATGCGCCCTGCTTATGAATTGCGAACAAGCGTGCATAATCAACATAGCCGCGATCCATGGTATAGATGGCATCTTCTTGAACCGGCATTCTGTCCAGCAACTTTACATCATTCACTTTGCCGGTGGTAATTGCTACGAATGTCGGGATTATTCCACGCAGGTCAATCAGCGTGTGCATCTTGACCGCTGCCTTGGTTTTCCGGAATTCGGCCCACGGAAACAACGTCAGGCAGAGATCAATAGTCGTAGAGTCAAAAGCAAATAGTGGTTGCTTCAATTCGATGGCAAGCGGATCACCCTTGTAAAGCTCTTGGGCAAGACCGATCAGGATCTGGCCAAAATCCTGAAAGATCCGCCAATCCCTGCGCTCGTTCGCATCGGCAAGCGTCGTGCGGGAGACATCACCACGAAATCCAATGTGGTAGAGTTTCTCCTGATGAGAGTTCAGACAGGTTTCAATGTCCCGCAAACTCTCACGCCCGGTCATCTGGGCATACGCCAGACAAAGAAACTGGTCGAATGTGGAAAAACTCTTGGCCCAGTACTCACCGCGATATCGGTGAACGCAGACATTGAACTCATGTCGTGGAAGATACTGAAGCAGTTGCCGAAAGACGGTATGGCCAGAGTTCATTGGTACCCTCCTGAGCTGTCAGGAAGGTACCACCCCGGAGCCCCGGGATGAATTCAAATCGAAAAAAGAACAATCGTGTCAAAGAACATTAATAATCAGGTGGTTAAGCCAGTACATTCGAAATTAACCGGACAGTAGTGATAATTTCTTCATTACCAAGTTTCTCTGCCATGATGCCCTTTCCTGAGTGACTTCCTGAACTCCCATGGTGGTTGAGGATTGTCTTGCTGCCAGAGGCCCAACTTTGCTTTTCTCGCATGCTCTTCTGCCGCAAGGTATTCGCTCGCATGGGGGCGATCGAGATACTGTCTGTAGGCCCAAGCAAAACCTTCTAACACCATTTCGCGGTTGATGTTCCGACCGTTGACCCAGACAATGCCGACCGTACGCTTGTATCGGTCTATGTCCATGACATCGAGCCTTACATTCATTCTGAATGTTTTACCCAGTAGGGCCTGGAATGCCTCTTCGCCATATGGTTGGCCTGGCTTACTGATCCGCCCAGTCTTCTTGTTGCTTTTCTGAGTTTCCGGCGCATCGACTCCATAAAGTCGAACCTTTACCTTTGTACCCAATGGATCCGTCACCTGCAACGTATCGCCATCAGATACCTTGGTAACTATCCCCTCGATTGTCCGGATTGGATCTTTGGCAAAGGCCGGGAAGGCAAAGAGAATGGCAAACAAAGGAACAATCAATTTAATCATCAACAACCTCTCTTTCGTGATTCTTATTTCAATGCCATCTCATCACTCCACGCCGCGGAAAAATCCTCACCACCTTTGCCGATGATAGAGATCTCGCCGTCACTTTCCTTTATAAATAATAGAACCCATGTTGGTCGCCCTTGATGCGAAGCAAGAACTGCCTCTGTGAAGGTGGAGGCGGGCCTGACCTGTGTAAATTTCGTTTCATGCTGACAATAAAAAAGCCCTCCCATCGAAACAGGAGGGCAAGCCAGGATGCTTTCTATATTACTTGCTCAGTTGTTTTTTTACGGCTGTTGCAGAGGTCCCCACCGTGTTTACCGCTTTTTTCAGTTCCTCCGCGGTACATCCAAAAGACTTTGTCCAGTTACGGACTTCGTTGGGGTCGTGGATATCGATTCGCTTGTTATCTGGTGAACCTGTCAGGTTTTTGTTATCGGACATGAGCTATTTCTCCTTCCGGACGCCTTTGAAGGGCGAACCATCCGCCTTCTGATCCATGAACTTACCGGTATTTGTGTCCCGCTTCGTCCAAGTATCAGTCTTCGGGTTGTAGACCTGACTTCTTTCTCTCACCATGCCGTTTCTGTGACCGTCGCCGGTCGGTGGATTTGTTGCCATTTTGTTACCTCCGTGGTTTGCGGGTTGCGGGAGGGGGCAAGCCCCCTCTCTGGTTGTGGTTTAGGCGTCTACCCAGATGGGCCACGCCTTACGGCCGTATTGACTTGCGTAACGCCGGACACCGTTGATGGTGATGTACGCAACGAAAATTAGCCGCTTACCAGGTCGTTCCACTGTTTCCATAGTGGGCACCTATCCTTTCCGACAGGCGATTTAGACCTTGCAAACCAGGAGAGTATTTGGTAACTTACTCCGTTAAGGGAATTACTGGTCGCAAGCCCCCCGAAGCCTGTCTTTCGGGGAAAAGCTCTAACGTCTGGAAACGTTGGAGCTTTTCTAATTATGTAAGCTTTAAAGCCTTCATCCTTGACCGCAAGAATGCTGGGTGGATATTAAACGTATCAGCAATCTCGCTGGTACTCGCGTTGCTAGCGAGCATCATTCGTAGTGGTCCCTCCGGTATTAACAACGCCCCTGCAAAACGAAAAGCCTGCCACTCCGGGTTGCAGTACAGCGGGATATCATCCTTCCGATAGAGCTTAACCCCTCCTTCAGCCCCATCTTCCTTCGCTTGCCTGAACACATGCCCTCTATTTATTTTCCGCAACTGAGGAACATGAATGATGCAGTGCCCTGCCTCATGTGCCAAAGTTGAACGAAAAAATTTTTCCTGGAATGGGTCCTCGGCAAGCGTCTCCTGTATTTCTAGCCGATTTTCTGAGCTGTCTGTGAGACCATATATTTCTGGCGGAAGGTCTCGTGAATAGACAGGCACCACCCCGGTCAGATCTTCCAGCTTCGTGTCAACGAACCGATGGACATCAAACGGTGCAGGGTTTCTCAGGGCCTCTGGCTGATAATAGGAGAGGTAGGAATTGGCAAGTTGATCTATCTGCCTGCCACTCATGGGACTGAAAGAAAAGTGTGAGTTACTCATTCAGTTTGCCCTTCCGTTTTAACATTTCATTTATCAGCTCATTCACTTCTTCTTCGGTACAATCTTCCGCCACGCGTAGCAGAGCAGTATTCAGTTCCGGTCGTTTCCGAAAAATAGTTCTTACCTCGTTGCGAGTGTTCACTTCGGCGTTCGCCGCCCTTACGAGGGATCCATCAGTGATTTCTAGATATGCCTCGATTTTCCTTACTACATCAATCGCTGGTGCCTTCTTTCGCTCCTGCTCCATGTCGCTGATGTAGCTCAGTGAGAGTCCTGCAACCTGGCTGACCTCCTTGAGTGTCTTTTCCTTCTTCTTGCGAGCTTCTTTCAGCAGCTGTCCGAAACTCGTCGCCATTGCGCTCGCCTCCTTTCCTTCCCCCCTCATTGTGGAAAATTGGTGCATTGCAAAGTTACGCTATTCCAGCGTAAAATGAATATACCTTGCGAAGGCGAACTATGTCAAGAACATTTACGCTATATCAGCGTAAAAAATAATATCACTATATATTGAGGTTATTCTGCATTTAACCACAATATATTCCCCCTATAACCCAAATTTCATTACATGTCAACAATAAGATATCTTGAATGCGGTATTCTCTTGCTTGGGGCATCTGGTGTAGACAGCTTATCCCCCACCACAACTTGTAGCTAGATCTCTTCCAGTAACAATTGGGCTGAAAAAATTCTATCCAGGAAATGATCCGGCTTTGTGTGCTCATTCTTCTTCCACGAATGCCTGAGCTTTGACCAAGAGTGCTTGAAAGAACGGTTTTCTATGTAAATAGCTTGGTTTTTTATGCATTCAGTGACGGCGAATAATACATCCTTGTCAGAGACTTCGCCATCGGAGTCCCAAATGACCATAGTCGGACATTCTCCCCAACTCCTTTGTTCGAATTCAATTAAAAATCGTTTGGCCGAGCCCTTTATCAGCGATGCGATTAAGATTCTCCTACGCCGAACATTGATGTGGTCAACATATACCCAAGATTCTGTATGTTCCAGGTTGGGAAAATTGTAAATAACACCAGCATCGATATCATCGGCTTTTTCAATAAGCTCAGTGAGCCCCAGAAACTCCACTTCGGCTAAGGAAGTTGATTTAATCACCACTAGAGCTTTCACGATACGGTCAAATGCAGCCATCTCATCATCGTCCTGAGGGCTCTCGTTTGGCAAAATTATAGTTTGATGGAGATCTGAATCTGATGAGCCCTTATCATTCGTCGATCCCTCGGGATGCTTCGCATTAACTTGGTGCGCAGCAGGGTCCATTTGGTTCTTTTCTTCAAAAAAGGGACGTTGAGCGACTTCTGCCATATTAGGGAAACGCTGCCCAAGCTCATCGTCAAAGTTTTCTTCCTTCCCGAGAGAAGGATTGACAGCTCCTGGGTTAAGTCTCACGGGCTGATCTGATCGATTTTTAATTCTGATTTTTGTAATTTTTGCCGGGGCCCGTCGCTCCTTTTCTTCACCATGGATCCCTATGCTGCGTCCCATTACTATTGCATCGAAATTCGGCCGCAGGTCCGCACAGATAACTCTGGTGATAATTATTTGCTTTCCCAAGTGATTTTCATGGGTATGGTATGATGCATTAATAACGCATGGCCCATCCAAGGGGGGGAATACCACAAAAGGCCTTTCCGGCTCACTTCGGGAGATGACCGCCACCTGTGTAGGGATTTGCTGTGCACGATCCATCTTGAAGTAGCCGGAGATAAAGTTGGCGAGGTAAAGGGCGGAATTGCGACTTACTGTCAAGCGAGGTTTTAGGAATACTGTACCAGTCTTTGCATCAAAACGTGTTTTTTTAAGATCATAAAGCCATCGGCCAGGGTTCAATATACGATCACTGGTCATAACCTTCGCCATATTGGAGGCATAACAATAGAAAAACCTCAATATCTCCGCACAAGGGATGATAATGCCGTAAGGGTTGTTGTTATAATTGAAGCCGAGGAGATATGAGTCAGCCTGTGGCTCTTGATAGAAACCCCATTGCTGCGTTGTAGAGACGAGATAGCCGGCATCGTCTCTTGCCATACGAGGGATGGCCCCGATATGCTCTTTCGTAAGATCTATTTTAATATCATGAGTTTTGTAGAATTTGCTTGGGAGTTCTTCGGTGAAAAAAAGGAAACCGTTTTCAAGCACGGCACCGATATAAAGGACTGGAAAATCGCCTATCGGGAGATTTACGCGTTTGTATTCGAGTGGCAGGGCGTAGGTGTTTTGGGCGAGGGAAGTGAGTTTACCGACATAAACGTATATGGAAACAGCATCGGAACCTTCATCTAATCTTGAAAGTCTGCCAAACCAGATGATCTTCCAGACTCCAGGAAAATCAAGGTGTTTGAAGTAGTACCTCTTTTTATCTGAAGGCGGCGCTTGCATTTATCGCTATCTATTTTGCAAATACTGTAGTGTTTTGCAAATAGCAATGTTGCCGACATCTTTCCTGATATCGGCCGGCGCCAGATTGGCGGTGATGCGGCGGGTCGGAAAATCGTAGCCGGAGTTCTTGAGGGCTGCCCGGACCCGGTCCTTGCTCTCCTTGACCGCGCCATCCGGCAGCCCCACCGTTGCAAATGCCGGCAGGCCGGGGGCCAGATCGACCTCCACATCAACCAGAATGGCATCGATACCGATCAGGGCGCTGCTGAGGACCTTGGCGAGCATAGTCAACCCCCAGTCTGAGAGTCTATGGTCAGGTAGTCTAGAGAGTCCCGGGAGTCTGGCTCGATGGACTCAAGAGTCCCCCGACGCTACGGCTGCAACATGATGAACCCCATCTGCCGCCCGGTTTCACCCCCATCACGGCGATACGAGAAGAACAGTTCGCGCTGGCAGCAGACGCACATCTCCGAAACCTGAACGGCGGCATCCGGTACCCCGGCCGCACGCAGCAGTTCCCGGTTGGCAGCCGACAGGCTCAATCGCCATTTGCCGTCGCCGGAAGGTTCCGCGCAGCCCTCCCAATGGATGCCCCCCTGAAGGAACGCCTGTTTGACCGGAGTGTCAACTTCGTAGCAGCATGTACCAATGCAGGGACCGATGGCTGCCCGGATGTCCGTGGCATTACAATCGAACAGGGCCTTCATCCCGGCCACGGTTTTGGACACCAGCCCGGCGGCAGTACCCTTCCAGCCGGCATGCACGGCCGCAACAACCCGTTTTTCGGGGTCCACCAGCAGCACCGGTGCGCAATCAGCCACGCACACGCCGATCATGACGCCCGGCTGGTTGGTCATGATCGCATCGCTCTCCACACTGAGAAAATGGGCATAATCCTGGTTGGGCTCGTCTATCACCAGTATATCGCTGCCGTGAGACTGGCGTACCGTGACCAGTTGATCCTGGGCCACGTCAAAGGCGCGCGCCAACAGGCTGCGGTTGCCCTCCACGTTGTGGGGTGGATCGAGCGTGTTGGTACCCAGGTTCAGTGAATTGTACGGAGGCCGCGAGACCCCCTCGTGACGCGTGGTGAAACCCTGTATGGAACAGGGGGAAGTTCCGAATTCCGGAGCGATATAGTGGATGCGCCCGTTGCGCTTCATCTGCATGTTTTTTTCCTCCCAAAAACCCTTTGCCTTCTCTGATGCTTTACGCTTTAATACCCATACGCCGCCGCTGCCGCCAGATGTAGGCCGCCAGCAGCAGGGCACAGAAAAGAACTACCCACACCAGCGCCTTGTGGGCGTACTGCATGATCAACTGCTGATTTTCGCCGATAACGTAGCCGATACCGGTCAGGATGCTGCACCAGATCCCGGCTCCCAGCAGGGTGTAGAGCGAGAACCGTAGATGGTTCATGCCTGCCAGGCCGGCCGGAATCGAGATGAGATGACGCACCACCGGCAACAAACGGCCAATAAAGGTGGAAATCTCGCCGTGTTGCAGGAAAAATTTTTCCACCCGCTCGAATTTTTCGGGCGGAATCAGGACGTACCTGCCATATTTGATAATCAGCGGACGCCCCAGATAGTGCGAGGCGAAGTAGTTGGCATAAGCGCCCGCCAGGCTGCCGAAGGTGCCGCACAGGATGGCAGCAGTCATGTTCATTTTGCCCTGAAATGCCAGATAACCGGCAGGCGGCATGACCAACTCGCTTGGTATGGGGATGACCGAGCTCTCCATGGCCATCAGCATGAAAACGCCGGGGTAGCCCAAAGCACCGATTGTATTCAGCAACCATTGAACGATTTCATGCATTGAAAAAGACTCCCTTGCTGCCCAACAGGACGATTGATTCTTATACCCCATCTCGGGAATTCCGGCAACAGAAAGCCGGATGTACCGTTCACACTGCGGCAAGCATGAGGGATGAACCAGATTTTGCAAGGAAGTTTCCGCAGATGCACCATTGCCCGTCCCCGAACGTGTCACTCCTGCCATCCGAAGTGGATAATCCATGAATGTCATCGACAGGCTTAAAACCGAAATCCTTACCGGCGACGGAGCCGTGGGGACCATGCTCTACGCCAAAGGGGTCAGCCTCGACAGCAATTTCGAGCACCTGAACCTTGTCCGCCCCGCTTTGGTGCAAGAGTTGGCAGACGAGTACGTGGCCGTCGGCGCCCAGGTGATTGAAACCAATACCTTTGGCGCCAACTGGACCAAACTCTCGGCTATCGGATTGGGACATAAGGTGGCGGATATCAACGCAGCCGGCGTACGCATCGCCCGTCAGGCAGCCCGGCAGGGACGCGATGTCCTGGTGGCAGGGTCCGTGGGACCACTCTCGCGCGGTAAGGGGGATGAGCGGGAACTGGAGAGCGACGAAATGCGGGAGATCTTCCGTTGCCAGTGTCAGGCGCTGGCAACGGAGGGGATCGATCTGTTCATGCTGGAGACCTTTTCCTCGCTGAAGCAGCTCATGGCAGCTATTCAGGCTGCCGGAGAGACCGGGCTGCCGGTCTGCGCCTCGATGGCCTTTCTGGAGGGGGGACGCAGCGGTGACGGCACTACCGTGGAGCAGTTCAGCCAATCCATGGAGACCGCCGGGACCGACATAATCGGCGCCAACTGCGGTGCCGGTCCGCTTGAGCTGGCCAACGTGGTGCGCCGGTTGGCCGCCCTGAGCACCCGGCCGATCGCCGCCTACGCCAACAGCGGATTCCCGGAATATCGCGAAGGACGGTACATCTACCGGGCCACCCCTGACTATTTTGCCGCCATGGCGGTTGAAATGGCCGAGGCAGGGGCCACGCTGATCGGCGGATGCTGCGGCACGACCCCCGAGCATATCGCCGCGGTCAGCAGAGCCCTGAAGACCCACAGGCCAGTCCCGCGACCGCAGCCGCAGCTCACCGACGTCATGGAGACCGGCAGAACGATCCAGACCGGGGCTGCCTCCTTTCTGGATGAATGGGGCCGTCGCAAGATCATCACCGTTGAACTCGATCCCCCCAAAGGAATGGATTGCAGCCGCATCATCGAGGGGAGCCGGAGGCTCAAGCAAGCGGGTGTGGATGCCATCAATCTTGCCGAGAATCCCCTGGCGCGGCCGCGCATGGGCAACATCGCCCTGGGAAGTCTGATCCAGCAGCAGGTCGGCATCGAGGTCATCGTCCATATCACCGGCCGCGACCGCAATCTGATCGGCATGCAATCGGACCTGATGGGTGCCAGCCTGATGGGAATCCGCTCGATCCTGGCAGTGACCGGCGACCCCGCCACCATGGGCGATCACGCCGGGGCCAAATCGGTCTTTGACCTGCACTCCTTCACGCTTATCAAGCTTCTCTCCGACCTGAACCGTGGGGTCAATGCCATCGGCAACCCGATCGGCCGCGGCACCGGCTTCACGATCGGGGCCGCTTTCAATCCCAACACCTCGAACACACTCGTACAGGTCGAGCGGCTGCAAAAAAAGGTCGCCAACGGCGCGGTTTTCGCCCAGACCCAGCCGGTCTACGACCCGGCGGTATTTCTGGATGCCCTGCATCTGACCCACGCCTGCAACATTCCGGTTCTTCCCGGCATCATGCCCCTGGTCAGTGAACGCAACGCCGCTTTTCTGCATAACGAAGTTCCCGGCATCTCGATTCCCGACCCGGTTCTTGCCCGGATGAAAGGACTGGAAAAAGAGGCCGGCGTCCGGGAAGGACTGGCTATTGCCCGGGAATTCATCGACGCCACCTTCGAGGCGGTGGGGGGCTATTATCTGATACCCCCCTTCGGCAAGGTCGAACTGGCGCTGGAGCTGGTCGAATATATCCATACACGCGAAAGGAAAAGCATATGACAAGAACCCTGCAGATGCTCCTCCTGCTCTGCTGCCTGCTGGTGGCGGCCTGTGCAGGCAGTTCCGCCAATCTGCGCGAGGAATTCGACAAGAGCGCCCGCAATTACAACAAGATGCTACGCTGGCATGAGGTACCCGATGCCGGCAGAGCCTTCATGGTGGACGAGGGGCGTGAGGCCTTCCTGAAATCGGCCGAGAGGTTCCGGAAGCAGGGGGTCACCATCACGGATTACCGCATCCTCACCATGGAATGTCTGCCTGACAAGGGCACCGGTGATGTTGTCGCCGAATTCGACTACTACATCCTCCCCTCCAACCGCATCCGGACACTGACCTACCAGCAGGAGTGGGTCTACCACCGAACGAATGAAGCCAAGAGCTGGAAACTCAAAAGCGTTCTGCCCCTGTTCGAATAACAGTCATGGAAGGACTCTCCGATCAGATCCGCTGTTTCTGCGTCTACCTGGAAACCGAACGGAATGCGTCCGGACACACCCTGGCCGCTTACCGGCGCGACCTGGCCCAGCTTGAGGCTTTTGTTACCGGGGAAAAGGGGGCTCGGGCCGGCGCCGCGGACGTGGATCACCTGCTGCTGCGGCGTTTTCTGGCGCTGATTGCCAAAAACGTCAAAAAAAGCTCCGTCGGCCGCAAGCTTGCTGCCATACGCAGCTTTTTCAAATTTCTCGTGCGGCGCGGCGTCATTGCCAGGAACCCGGCTGAACTGATCGCCACCCCCAAAAAAGAGAGCCGTCTGCCGTTTCATCTGAATATCGATCAGGCAACCACGTTAATGGAGGCGGCCGACGATCAGGACTGGATGCTGCGTGACAGAGCCATCCTGGAAACGCTATACTCCTGTGGATTGAGGGTTTCGGAACTGACCGGACTGGATATCGCTGATGTCGATCTGCCCGGGGGCATGCTGCGGGTTCTGGGCAAGGGGGGCAAGGAACGTATCGTTCCGGTGGGGAGCAAGGCAATAACGGCCCTGCGGGCGTACCTGGCGGACAGGGGCATGCCATCCGAGGGTGCACTGTTTCTGAACACCCGCGGCAACAGGATCAACCGCCGGAGCGTCGCGCGCATCGTTGATGCGCATGTACTGCGTATCGCTGCCTTCAAACGCATCTCCCCCCATGTCCTGCGGCATACCTTTGCCACCCACATGCTGGAGGGAGGAGCGGACCTGCGCGCCATTCAGGAGCTCTTGGGGCATGCCTCCCTCTCCACCACCCAGAAGTATACCCATGTCGGCATCGACCGCCTGATGGAGGTCTACGACAAGGCTCATCCCAAAGCCCATACGAAAAGCGAAGGATAAGCGAGTCCCTCACCTGCCCAAACACCATCCCTGCCACATCCGCATCGTCCTATCAGCCTGATTCCATAAAAAAACCCCCGCCGGAAACCGGCGGGGGTTGCTTGCTGCACAAAAGGAACGCTTATTCGCAGAGGTCGATCTTGACGTCCCAGTTTTTGATCTTCATGGTGCCGTTCTTCTCCAGGTTGAGGTGCATCTTGAAGGCGCGGTCCCACATCTGCGGCTCGTGGCCGACCTTACGTGCCAGGCAGTCCTTGGAAGCGATATCCAGGTATTCCTGGAGGATCGGCTTGTAGTCCGGGTGAGCACACTTCTCGATGATCAACTTGGCGCGGTCCTTCGGCGCCAAACCGCGCAGGTCGGCCAGACCCTGCTCGGTAACCACGACATCCAGATCGTGCTCGGTGTGGTCGATGTGCGAGCAGTGCGGCACAACGCAGGAAATGCCGTTGGGGTCGGTCTTGCTCGGACGGGACGACGGAGTGTGCATAAGCTTGATCTTACCG
Source organism: Geobacter sp. SVR (assembly GCF_016865365.1). Taxonomy (NCBI): domain Bacteria; kingdom Pseudomonadati; phylum Thermodesulfobacteriota; class Desulfuromonadia; order Geobacterales; family Geobacteraceae; genus Geobacter; species Geobacter sp. SVR. The sequence goes on along the minus strand of NZ_AP024469.1, from coordinate 69,355 downwards.
TTGCGCAGGAAGTCGCCGGAACCGCCCAGACCGTTGATCATGCGGGTACCGCCGACCAGGGTCGAGTTGGCGTGGGCGTAGATGTCGATCTCGACCGGGGTGTTCATGGCGATGCACCCCAGGCGACGGATCGGTTCGGGAGCATTGGAGATCGAGAGCGGCCGCAGGGTGATCTTGCTGAAATACTTTTCCCAATTCTCGAAGAAGCGCGGGAAGCCCGGGTTTTCGGACAGCGACAGCGAACAGGAAGAAGCGGCATCAAGACGGCCGGAGTCGAACAGGTCCAGCATGGTGTCCTGAAGCACCTCGGTGAAAACGGTCAGGTTGTAGAAGGGACCCTTGGCCAGACCGCCCACGACGGCATTGGCGATGGAGCCGACCCCCGACTGCAGCGGCAGCAGGTTGTCGGGAATACGGCCCGACTTCACTTCGTACTTGAAAAAGTCGAGGATGTGATTGGCGATCGCTTCGGAGGTATCGTCCTGCTCGGCAAAGGCACGTCCTTTGTCGCGCAGTTTGGACTCGACCACGGCCACGATCTTGCTCGGATCGCAGGGGATCGAGGTAGAACCGATACGGGAGTCAGCCCTGGTGATGTTGAATACTTCACGGAAGGGGGGATGTTTCGGGCTGATCAGGTCGTGGATGCCTTCGAAAGAGGGCTGACCGGTGTTGACCTCGACGATGATCTTGTCGCAGATCATCAGGATTTCGGGAATGACGCCGCAGGAGGTGGTCGGAACCAGGGCGCCGTCTTCGGTGATGGCCGAAACTTCGATGATGGCCAGATCGAGCTTGCCGCTCTCGGTGTCCTTGGTGTAGTAGCCGTAGCCCAGGTCCTGGGCGAACAGGGAGAGGTGCTTGTCGCCCATGCGGATGCGGCCGGCGTTGATCCCGGCGGCTATGTTCTTGCCGGTCTGGTAGGGCCAGCGGCGGTCGATCATATCCAGCGAAGCCCAGCGGTCTTCGGTTTCCGCACCTACGGAAGCACCGATGAACAGGTTGAACTTCCACTTGCCCTGGAGGTTGTTCTTCTCAACGTGATCGGCCAGGGCGATGGGCACCACTTTCGGGTAGCCGGCAGGAGTAAAGCCTGACCAGCCAAGGTTCATACCCGGCTTGAAAAACTGGATGGTGTCCTCGGGAGACATGACCTTGCTCAAAAGTGACTTGTGGCGAACGCGATCTTGCAGTGTTCCGTAATCAGACATTTTCTACCTCCTGTTTGTTTATAGTGTCCACGGGCATAGGCCGTTTCGGTCAGTTATCCGCGCCTTCACCGAAAAATTCAAAAAGAATAAATGATTTCGATAATTTAAAGCAGATTACAGACGGACTGATAGAAGTAAAACTGAATTTTACGCAAGGCACTGCGCTAAGTCAAGGAAATTGTATACACTTTCAGGCCTGGTGCAACCGGGAATACGAACGGAGACCTGCCCGCTGCCGGAATTCAGCCTTCGTAATCCACTGCAACAATGGAGGAGCAGAGCGACTTCATCAGCGGCACAACTTCGCCGGCATGGTAGGGATGGACCTGGTAAGCCTGCAGATCGTCGAGAGAATCGAAACGCGTGTAAAGGGCAACATCGTAGGAACGCTCGGAACGGATTACGTCGATACCCGCTTCCAAATGGCGCAGTTCCGCGATTTTACCCTGCATGCTGAGCAGCTTTTCACGGACCGTTGCGATTCCTTCAGGGGTAGGGTTCGACAGTTTGAAAAACACGATGTGGGTGATCATTGGCTGAAATTCCTCCGCGCAATAAAGTGATGGGGCGAGGCCTTGTATACCGCGGCATGGGGCAGGTGTCAACCGCCACGATGCCGGTCGGGTCCGACTGAGCGGGCAGTCAGGAAATCAGCGTCGAAGCGGGGAAGAAGCTATGGGAGAAGCGGAAGGGGGGACGGATCCGAGCCCCGGCACAACACAGACAATTCGCGCTGTCAACGTTCCCAGCTCCTGTACAGCGCATGCTGCAGGCCGAGTTGCTCCAACACCTTCCCCACCACGAAGTTCACCATGTCATCGACTGTTTCCGGCTGATGGTAGAAGGCCGGCATGGCCGGGATAATGCGAGCCCCGGCACGGGCTAGTTTGAGCATGTTTTCAAGATGGATTTCACTGAGCGGGGTTTCCCGGGGTACCAGCAGCAGCGGGCGGCGTTCCTTGAGCATCACGTCCGCGGCCCGCTCGATCAGGTTTCCGGAGATGCCGCCGGCGATGCGGGCCAGGGTGCCCATGCTGCATGGGGCGACGATCATTGCATCGGGTGCCGCCGAGCCGCTGGCTGCATCGACGAAGAAATCGTCGGAAGCCACCAGCCGGAGCCCGTGCTGCGCGACGCCGAAGTGGGCCTGGAGCCGTTCTGCCGCACTGACCGGATCGCCGGACAGATCCAGTCCGGTCTCCTCCCGGCAGACCAAGAGGCCGCTGGCGCTGACGGTCACTGTCAGACGGCATCCGCAGCGGCACAGTTCCTCGGCCAGGCGCAGTCCGTACACCGTGCCGGAGGCGCCTGTCAAGGCCAGAAAGATCCGTTCCGGCTTCATGGTTATCTCGCCAGGACATCAGCCGCGGTACTTGCCAGCATCACGAGGCTAATGTAGCCGTTCATGTTGAAAAAGGCGGCATCCAGCCTGTCCAGGTTGCCGTCCCTCAGCAGCCAGTGTTCGTACAGCAGCATGCCCGCCGTCACCACGATACCGGCCATGAAAAAACCGCCCAGCCGCAGTGTCGTGAAAAGTCCCAACAGCAGAGCCAGCATCACCAGGTGAAAGATGCGCGCCATCCACAGGGAGCCTTCCACACCGAGCGCCACCGGAATTGAATGCAGTCCTGCATTGCGGTCGAATTCCAAGTCCTGCAGAGCGTACAGGATGTCGAAACCGGCTACCCAGAACAGCACCGCACCGCCCAGAATCAGGGCCGGGGCATCGATCCGGCCGCGGATGGCCACCCAGGCGCCGATCGGCGCGGCAGCCAGACAGATGCCCAGCACCACATGGGCCAGGGAGGTGAAGCGCTTGCAGTATGAGTACAGCACCAGGAAGAAGACTGCCAGCGGCGAGAGCTTCAGACAGAGGGGATTAAGCCGGGCGGACGACACCAGCAAGAGCGCCAGTGACAGGACAATGAAAAGCAGGGTCGTGCCTTTGCCGATCAGGCCGGCCGGGATGGCGCGGCCTGCGGTGCGGGGATTGCGGGCATCGATCTCGGCATCGATCAGACGGTTGAGGCCCATGGCAGCGGTACGGGCGCCGACCATGGCCAGCACGATCCATAGCAGCTTCCCCGCGGTGGGCAGCCCGCCGGCCGCCAGCAGACCTCCGGCCAGGGCGAACGGCAACGCGAAAACAGTGTGGGAGAACTTGATCATCTCCAGGAATATGGTGATTTTGCGAAGCATAGTCGGTTCCATTGTTGTGTCGGTCATTCCGGAAAAAACCTTTCCTATTGAGACATCTACCACGGACACAGAGACACAGAGACACGGAGGAACAGCGAGAAAGGCATGGCACACGGAAAAAGCGGCAACGGCGGAAACGTCAGGATGTAACTAAAAAATCCGTCTTGATCCGTTTGTACCGCCTTTTCCGCGTTCTATGTTTTTGAATTTCTCTGTGCTCCGGTTGCTCCGTGGCAGATACAATTCTAAAACCCATACTCCCGCCAACGCCGCGTCACCTGATCCGCGACAACGGCATCCGGCACGACCCGTGACCGGCCCTCCCTGCAACCGGTGGCGTCCAGGGCCCAGCGTCGTCCGTCGGCGTCGTGGAGCAGGTCCCGGCTGTACTCGGCCAAGTTGATGCTATGCCAAGCCGCACCGCTGAAATCCTCGCGGCCTGCCTCAGCATCCGTAAAGATCAGCATCCGCGCCGCGTTGAACCAGGGCAGGGCCCACAGCTGCTCCGCTGTCTCCCTTACCATGCCGGGCAACGGGTTTACAAGGGAAATGATGGCGCTCTGGTGGAAGATCCATTCCAGCGGGAAATGGATGTCGGACACAGCCGGAATAAGGCGCCGCAGAAACGCTGCAAGCACCCGTTCCCAGGCCTTGGCCATCCAGCAGTCCTCCATAGGGGGGGGACCCACCACGGTAGCCGGAATGACGGCTCCGGGCCGGTGGCTGATGGCGGTGATGCGCAGGAGTGGGGCCGGGCCGGCCGGGGAGTAGCAGCCGGTGTGGTTGCCATAGGGACCTTCCGTCACCGTCTCTTCCGGATCGATGAATCCTTCGATCACGAGCTCGGCTGACGCGGGCACCCGGAGCGGAACGGTGCGGCAGGGACTCAGGCTGACGGCTTCTGCCGCCAGGAAGCCGGCAAAGGTCATCTCGTCCAGGTGGCCCGGCAGAGGCATCAGGGCACTGAAGATGACGGCTGGCGGCCCCCCCACGCATATGGCCACCGGCATCCGCTTTCCCCGCCGCCGGAAGGCCTCCAGGTGCCGGGCAGCACCGCTGCCGGAGCTCCAGCGAATCGCCAGTTCCGAGTGCCCCCGCACCTGGCAGCGGTACATGCCGCAATTCGGGGTACCGTGCTCAGGGTCGGTACTGAATACCAGCGGCAGGGTAAGGTAGCGGGGATGTCCACTGGCGGCTCCATCATTCGGCCATACCTGCAGAAAAGGAAACCGCGCCAGATCGGGCTCACCCATTGCAACAAGATCCGCCGCAGCGCCGGCAACCGGAGCGTAACGGGCAAAATCGGGCAGCACCGAGATCTGGCCGTCAAGATGGGGGAGGTGCAGCTGCGGGATCTGGGAAAGCAGGTTGGACATCCGATCCGTCAGCCGCTCCAGGCTGCCCCCCCCCAGAGCGAGTTCCACCCGCTGCCGTGAACCGAACAGGTTGGTGGCCACCGGGAAGAGGGAGCCGGAAGGGCGTTCGAACAGCAGTGCGTGGCCGCCGGGTTGCTTGCACATCCGGTCGGTGATGGCGGCGATTTCCAGCAGCGGATCGGTCTCGACCCGGATGCGGACAAGCTCGTTGCGGGATTCCAGCAGGCCGACGAAGTTGCGCAGATCGTCCAGGGGTGGCTGGGAAATCCCTTGTCCGGAGGCGCGGGCCATCACCCGGCAACGCTGAAGTATCTGCCCTCGGGATGGTGGAATACCAGGGCCGAAACGCTGGCCTCCGGGTCCATCATGTCCCCCTCGGTGAGCTGGACCCCGATCCGTTCCGGCTTGAGCAGGCCAAAAAGTTTTTCCTGGTCGGCCAATTCGGGGCAGGCCGGGTAGCCGAAGGAGACCCGGATTCCCCGGTACTCGGCATTGAAGATCTGTTTCATGGTCAGCGAGGGGTCGTCCACGATGCCCCAGCCGGTACGGATGCGCCGGTGCAGGTATTCGGCCGTGGCCTCGGCCAGTTCCAGGGCCAGGGCCTGCAGCAGGTGGGATTGCAGGAACTCACCCTGGTGCTTCAAGGTTTCGGCCCTCTCCCGCACCCCCAGTCCGCAGGTGACCACGAACAGGGCCACATTGTCTCGCTCTCCCCCCTCGAAGGGGCGAGCGAAATCAGCCAGGCAGAGCCTTTCCCCCGCTGCCTGGCGGGGAAAATCGAAACGCAACGCCTCCTGATCCGAGCCATCGGGGGCGAACAGGATCAGTTCGCTGCCGGCTCCGTTGGCCGGGAAATAACGGTACAGGGCCTGGGGTCTGATCCACCCTTCACCCTCGGCGCGGGCCAGCAGATCCTCCACGGCCCGGTGCAGCTTGAGCGCCTTGTCGTCCCCCTCGGTCAGCAGCCGCTCCACCACTCCGGACAGTCCCAGATGTTTGGTATACAGCATTTGCCGGTTCAGGTACGGGACCACCTCTGCCAGGGGGATATCCCGCAGCAGGTGCGGTTCGTAATCCGGCGCAGCCGGGATCGGTGCATCAGGGCGGACAGCGGAGCGCCCCCCGCTGCTATCGGCCGGTTGCCGGTTCGCCGCCCGGGTCGAAGCTGCGCCGCGGGCCTTTTCCTGACGCTCGGCCAGGTCGTGCAGCAAACCGGTCCGTTGCGCCGGATCGGCCAGTTGGTTGGCAATGGCCAGGCCATCCATGGCATCCTTGGCATACAGCACCGGACCGCCGTATTCAGGGGCAATGCGCGTATCGCTGAAGGCCCGAGACAGGGCCGCTCCCCCGACCAGGAGCGGCGCGTCGACGCCGGCGGCGCGCAGATCAGCGGCCGTTACTGTCATCTGCTGGGCGCTCTTCACCAGCAGGCCGGAGAGGCCGATAAAATCGGGATGTTCGCGGCGGGCTGCTGCGATCAGCTCCTCCGGCGGCACCTTGATGCCCAGGTTGACCACCTTGAAACCGTTGTTGGACAGGATGATCTCCACCAGGTTCTTGCCGATATCGTGCACATCCCCCTTGACCGTGGCCAGCAGCAGCGTGCCCTTGGTGGCGGTCTCACTTTTTTCCAAATGCGGCTCCAGGTGCGCCACGGCCGCCTTCATGGCCTCGGCAGACTGGAGTACTTCCGCCACGATCAACTGATTGTCGTTGAACAGCCTTCCCACTTCCGCCATGCCGGCCATGAGCTGGCCGTTGATGATATCCAGGGGCCGATCACCTCGGGCCAGGGCCGCATCCAGGTCGGCGGTCAATCCCTCCTTGCTCCCCTCGATGATGTACAGCGGCAGGCGCTCATCCAAGGGGAGCTCGGCCGCTGGAGCGTGGGAAACGGGCTTCTTGTCCCGGAAGGCGGCGGCAAAGGCGGCCACCGGGTCGCTTCCCCGCCAGAAGATCAGGTCCTCGGCCAGGTGCCGTTCCTCCTCGGCCAGCGAGGCGTAGCGTTCCAGCTTTTCGGCGTTGACGATGGCATAACTCAGGCCAGCCTTGACGCAATGATGGAGAAAGACCGCATTTAACACCTCACGCCCGGCAGCGGGCAGGCCGAAGGAGACGTTGGAAATCCCCAGAATGGTGGCGCTGCGGGGGAACGCTTCGGCGATGAGCCGTACCCCCTCGATGGTTTCCACGGCCGAGCCGATGTAATTCTCATCACCGCTCCCCACCGGAAAGACCAGCGGATCAAAGACCAAATCTTCGGGCCGCAGGCCGTATCTTCCGGTCAGCAGGTCAAAGGAGCGCCGGGCGATCTCCAGTTTGCGGCTCCTGGTCACTGCCATGCCCTGCTGCCGGTCCTCATCGATGCACCCCACCACCAGAGCCCCGCCGAAGCGGCGCACCAGCGGCGCCACGCGGGCGAAGCGCTCCTCCCCGTCCTCCAGGTTGACCGAGTTAAGCAGACACTTGCCCTGGAGCCGCGTAAGCGCCAGCTCCATCACCGCTGCATCGGTGCTGTCGATCATGAACGGCACCCGCACCTTGCGGGGCAGGAACTCCAGCAGCTGCTCCATGTCGGCCGCCTCGTCCCGGTCCGGGTTGGCCACGCACACGTCGATCACCTGGGCTCCGCTCCGCACCTGGGCACGGGCGATCTCGCCCGCCTCCTCGAACTTCCCGTCGATGATCAGGTTTTTGAATTTGCGCGAGCCGATCACGTTGGTCCGTTCCCCCACCAGGATCGGGCGGTTCTCATCCTCCACGAACAGCGGCTCGATGCCGCTCACTACCCGGCGATGCGATCCGGGCCGGCGGCGGGGCGGCCTGCCCGCCACCAGAGCGGCAATGGCGGCAATATGGGCCGGGGTGGTGCCGCAGCAGCCACCAACTATGTTGATCCATCCCTGCTCCACGAAGCGGGCCAGTTTAGCGGCCAGGGATTCGGGCGATTCGGCATAGCAGCCATTCTCGTCCGGCAACCCGGCATTGGGATAGACCGAGACGCAACAGGCGGCCGCGGCCGACAGGGTCCGCAGGTGGTCGGTCATGAACTCCGGTCCGGTGGCGCAGTTCAGGCCGATGCTGATCAGCCCCAGGCTGTCCTCCAGATGGGCGACGCTGGCGTAAAGCGCCTCCACCCCCTGTCCGGCCAGCATGGTGCCGGTGGCTTCGATGGTGCCGGATATCATCAGCGGCACCCGTTGTCCGGCCTCGTCAAAGGCCAGGCGGATTCCCTCGGCTGCTGCCTTGAGATTCAGGGTGTCCTGGGCCGTTTCCAGAAGCAGCAGGTCCACGCCGCCTGCCAGAAGCCCCAGGGCCTGTTCCCGGAAAGCCTGCGCCAACTGGTCGAACGTGACGCCGCCGGTAACCGAGATGGTGCGCGTAGTGGGGCCCATGGAGCCAGCCACCCAGCGGGGCCGCTCCGGCGTGGCAAAAGAGTCGCAGGCGGTGCGGGCGATTTCCGCGGCCCGGCGGTTGATCTCGTGGACCTTGGCCTCCAGGCCGTACTCGGCCAGCACGATGGAGGTGGCGCCAAAGGAGTCGGTTTCGATGATATCGGCCCCGGCGGCCAGATAGTCCCGATGCACCTCCTCGATCACATCGGGGCGGGTCAGCACCAGGTGTTCATTGCATCCCTCGTAGTCGGGGCCACCAAAGTCTGCGGCCGTCAGCTCCCGCGCCTGGAGCTGGGTGCCCATGGCACCGTCGATGACCAGAATGCGCCGGGACAGCGCGTTCAGAATGTCGTTGTTCATAACAGCCCCTCCGTCAATTCCAGGACCGCTTCGGCCCGATTCAGCGTGTAAAGATGGACGCCCGGCACGCCGTCGGCCAGCAGCTCCCGTACCTGGCGCCGTGCGTGGGCGATACCCGCCTGCTGCACCGCAGCCGCACCGCCCCGTGCATCGGCCTCCTCCAGTTCGGCCAGGAATGCGGGGGGGATATAGGCGCCGCACAGGGAAACGATCCGCTTGATTACCTTGAGGCTGACCACCGGCAGGATGCCGGGGACGATCGGCTTGGTAATACCCCGGGCCCGGGCCCGGGCGACGAAATCGAAGTAGAGCCGATTGTCGAAAAAGAGCTGGGTGATGGCGAAATCTCCGCCGTTGTCCAGTTTCAGTTTGAGATGGGACAGATCGGATTCGGCGCTTTCCGCCTCGGGATGTGGTTCGGGGTATCCGGCCACCGCCAGCCCCAGGCCGGGATGTGCTTTACTGATAAAGGCCACCAGGTCCGAGGCATATCGCAGCGTGCCGCAGGCCGAAAACAGCGGGGGGACTTCCTTGGGAGGATCGCCCCGCAGGGCCAGGATATTGGTAACGCCGGCCGCGGCCAGGGCATCCAGGAACTTCAGCAGTGCCCCCCGGTAAGCACCGATACAGGTGAGATGGGCCATGGTCTCCAGACCATGATCGCGCTGCAGCCGCGTTACGATCTCCAGGGTATCGTCCCGGGTGCTTCCTCCGGCGCCGTAGGTCACGGAGGCGAACAGCGGCCCAAGGCCCGCCAGGCGCTCCACGGCTTGAAAAAATGCCGGCCACTCGGCCTTCTCCTTGGGGGGAAAAAATTCCAGCGAAAAAAACGGGCGGTTCGGTACGATCGTATCAATGATTCTCATCTGATCTCGTTTTCAGACAGCGTTAGGATAACCGGAAACTGCGTGGCCCAGTCCCGGGGTGATTCGCCCAGCTAGCCGCCGAAGCGGTTGCGGTAATACTCTTCACCTCTCCGGCGGCGTATGGCCAACCGGTAGAGCTCTTCGTACCGGGAGGCGGCATCCTCCCAGGTGAAGCGTTGCGCCATGCCGTTCTTTATCAGGGCAGCCAACCCTTTGGGATTGTTGTAGTAGGTGTAGACCGCCCAGCCGACCGTATCGAAGAGTGCGGCGGCGCTGTGGTGCCGGAACTTGAAGCCGGTGCCGGCTAGGCGCGTTTCGTCGAAGTTCTGCACGCTGTCCTCCAGTCCGCCGGTCGCACGCACGATGGGAGGGGTGCCGTAGGCCAGGCTGTACATCTGGTTCAGGCCGCACGGCTCGAAGGCGGAAGGCATCACGAAAAAATCGGCCCCGGCTTCGACCTTGTGAGCCAGGGATTCGTCGTATCCGATGAAACAGGCGAATTTTTCGGGGTACATGGCGGCGATATCGCCGAAATAGAAGTGGGCCCAAGGCTCGCCATTACCCACCACCACGAACTGTACGTCCATCTCCAGGATACGGTGGATCGCCTCGGCCAGGATATCGGTCCCCTTCTGCCTGACCATGCGGGACACCACTCCCAGAAGCGGCACGTCTGCCCGCTGGGGCAATCCCATGATTGCCTGCAGGTCGCGCTTGCAGGCGGCTTTGCCCGCTTTTACGGTACGCGCCGAGTAGGTGGCGGCAATGAAGGGATCGCTTTCCGGATTCCACTCCTGATAGTCGACGCCGTTCAGAATCCCGAACAGGTCGGCCCTGCGCTCCGCCAATACCCCTTCCAGCCCCCAGCCATGCTCCGGCGTCTGAATTTCGGCGGCATAGCCCTGGCTGACCGTATTCAGCAAGGTGGCGTGGTATATGCCCCCCTTGAGCAGGTTGACCTGGTCGTCCTTTTCCAGCTCCAGATAGTTGAAGTGCTTCCAGCCGATACCCAGTACCTCCATCAGCCCCGGATAGAAATTACCCTGGTGCTGCATGTTGTGCAGGCTCAGAAGCGAACCCGCCTCGCCCACGAAGCGGTCGTGCCGGTAGGATGTGTTGAGCAGGAATGCAGCGGCAGCGGTGTGCCAGTCGTGCGCATGCACCACGTCCGGCGTGAAGCGGAGCATCTTGCACAGCTCCAGTGACGCTTTGGAAAGAAACACGAAACGGTTGTCATTGTCCATATAGCCGCGGCCGTCCTGCTGGTACAGGCCGGCCCGGCCATAGTAGCCTTCGTGCTCCAGGAAGTAGATCGGAACGTCGCTGCCGGGCAGACGCCCCTCATAGACACCGCAGTACTGGTATCCGATGATGCCCATCGGCACCACCAGCACGCCGGGCAGCAGACGCAGCTGGAACTTGTCGCGGTCAATGCCGTAGTAGCGCGGTATCACCACCCGCACATCATGCCCCATGGCAGCCAGGTATTTGGGCAGGGCACCTACCACGTCCCCCAGCCCCCCCTCCTTGGCAAAGGGGGCGGCCTCGGCAGCGGTAAACAGGATGGAGAGAGATTCGTGAGACTTCTTCATATATGCTCCAACGGCCGCAGGATCACCGGCCGGCAGGGATGACATCCGTTCTGAGAGACAAATGATAAATTATAACAAGCTGATGTGAAAATCCAACGCTAAAACACCGGCCACGCTGACCATGAATGAACAACGGGCGGCTGCAACGGATGGGCAGGAGAACACGGCTCGGGTGCGGCGTCCCGTGTGATGAGTGCGGATTGGGGACCTGCTCCGGCGCTGCCGTGGAGATCGGCCCGGGTGGGGATGCTGTCGAAGTCCTGGGAGAGTGGTTCTTTCTTTTATGGCTGATGGCCCTGCAGGGGCGTTTACCGATTATCGCCGGCAGCCGGACCGGCCGTGGCGGCCATTTCATTTTCCCTGCAGCCGTAGTGGGTCACCAGCTCCTTGAAATGGGCATCCTCGTGCCTGATATGCCCGGCCAGCCAGCCCCGCAGGTAGGCCATCACCTCGAACTGGGCAACCAACGGATTATCGTGGAGCTCGTCGGAAAACTCCTGCAGCTTTTCGGTAAACTGCCGATGCTGACCCCTTTGCCGGTTCAGCCACTGGCAACCGTAATGTTCCATCATCCGCTCCTCGGCATGGAAATGCACCTGGGCATACTGTCCGAGAGCCTTGAGCACCCGACCCACTTCCCGTGCCCCCCGTTTTCTGGCTACGATGTCAATCAGATCATTGGCCAGGTCGAACAGGTAGCGATGATGCTCGTCGATCACATCGATGCCGACGCTCAGCGATTCATCCCAGCTGATCCACCTGGTGTCCCGATGGACCAGTCCCGTCAGGTTCACAATCTGGTTCGGGTTGATGATATCTTCCCGATAGAGTTCACGGATGCGCACGATTTCCGGCAATGCGGCTTCAAAGGCCCTGACCACGGCCGGGTCGAATTTCCTGCCCGCCTGACCGATGATCCAGGCCGTGGCGTCCTCAAGCGACCACGCCTCCTTGTAAGGCCTGGCCGAGATCAGTGCGTCAAAAACATCGGCAACGGCGCATATGCGGGCCAGAACAGGAATTTCGTCACCCCGCAGCCCCCGCGGATAGCCGCTACCGTCCCAGTTTTCGTGGTGGGAGGAAGCGATCTCCCGTGCTGCTATGATGAGAGTATCCGAGCCGCGCAGCAACCGTTCTCCGATTTCGGTATGGGTCTTCATGATATCGAATTCGTGCTCGGTCAGCCTGTCCGGTTTCAGGAGAATGCCGTCGGCAATGCCGATCTTGCCGACATCGTGCAGCGGTGCCGTGATGTACAGCAGCTCGCGTTGTTCATCGGACAGCCCGTATGCCTTGGCAATCACAACGGAGAAATTCGACATGCGCATGACATGCATTCCGACTTCGTGATCGCGGCATTCGGCAGCCTCTCCCAGACTCCGGATGGTCTGAGCCCGCATCTCTTCAAGCTCGAACTCGCGTACTTTCAGAGTCTCGTTAACCACGCAGCGGCCCACCAGTGTCGAAAGCGCCCGGGCCAGCTTGGCCATAAAGGCGATTTCCGTTTCTGAGGGTTCCCACTCCGGCTCGATAAAAATTACTGCCTGACCGAGCTGGTGCTCCTCGTTGACGAGCGGCAGCACGATTACCCTGTCCCGCGCTTCAAGCGGTGCGGTAAAAACCGAGGTGCTCAAGGTCTGGGGGACTCTGGCCAGCCGGGCATCAGCCGCGGGATCGAGCCAGATCGGGTGAAGGCCGTGCTGTGCAACGGAAATCATTGCGCCGCGGGGATTGTACAGTCGGACAACCCCTTTTGGCTGGATGCATAGTGCCGGCTGCTTTTGCAGCACCTCCAGCAGGCGCGCCAGCAGGCTGTCTAGATCATTGTCGGAATCGTCCATGGCGGTGAGTTCCAGAACAAATCTACTGACTTCCGCAAATTCCTGATGTTCTAACATGTGATACCTCCAGTGCACATCGGGGGTCGAGGCATGCCGGCAGGCCGACGAGCATGCGGAAAAATGCACCGCCGCATGGAATTGGATGGTAAAGGTGCCACACGAGAATATGCGATGATCGGGCTGCTGGTCAATAGTAGGAAAATATAGTCGCTGTTTTTGCCTATGCCGGCGTGGGTACGGTCCGTTTCGCCGGCCGTTTATAGAGGCACCTTACAAAAAAAGCCGCCAACTCGCGAAAAGTTGACGGCTTGTGGTTTCAGTCCAGGATTACTATTACTTCGGCACGCTCTGCCAGTCATCCAGAAATTTCTTGATGCCGGCATCGGTCAAGGGGTGTTTTGACAGCTGAAGCATGACCGAGTATGGGATGGTGGCCACGTCGGCGCCGATCAGAGCGGAGTTTAGCACATGTACGGGGTTGCGCACACTGGCCACGATGATCTCGCTGGTATAGCCGTAGTTGTCGAAAATGGTGCGGATCTCCTCGATGATGCCCATGCCGTCCTGCGAAATGTCATCCAGCCGGCCCACAAAGGGAGAAACGTATGTGGCACCCGCCTTGGCGGCCAGCAGGGCCTGCATCGGCGTGAAGATCAGGGTCACGTTGGTCTTGATGCCCAGGTCGGTCAGGGCGCGGGTGGCCTTGAGCCCCTCGGGGGTCATGGGCACCTTGACCACGATATTCTCGTGGATCTTGACCAGCTCCTTGGCTTCCTGCAGCATGCCCGGGGCATCCAGGGCAACCACTTCTGCCGATATCGGCCCATCCACGATCGAAACGATCTCCTTGATGACATCCTCGAATTTACGGCCCGATTTTGCGATCAGGGAAGGATTGGTGGTAACGCCGTCCACCAGTCCCAGTTCGTGTGCCTGGCGAATCTCGTTAACATCCGCTGTGTCGATGAAAAACTTCATGTATTCCTCCGTTGGTTGTGTTTATGCCGATGGGTGGCCGAGCTGTTCCTGGAACTTTTCGAGACAGGTGCGGGAGCAGAAATAGTGGCGCTCGTCGCCGAGCCTGCCGATGACCGCATCCTCCTCGGATATATAAACTCCGCAGACCGGATCGCGATGGGTAACGGTGGCCTGCTCCCTCTCACGAGACCTGCCGGACCGGAGTTCCTTTCCCTTGGCCAGCGAGACAATGATCCGGTAACCGATATAGATGAGCAGGCACCAAAAGAGCAGTCTGATCATGAACCATCCTCGTCTTCAGATTTCCACCACAGTTTCCACAGAGCTGAGCATGGCGAGCAGTTCGACCATACTTCGCCCCAGCACCGGATGTATCAGGCCGGGCGCCAGCACGCACAGGGGCTGAAGCACGAAACGCCGCTCCGCCATGCGCGGATGGGGGATGGTCAGTTCCTCGCTGTCAATCACCTCGCTGCCGTACAGCAGCAGGTCCAGATCGATATTCCGCGGTCCCCAGCGGTGTTCCCGCGTGCGGTTGAAAACCTCGTTCTCGATCCGTTGTAGTCCGCTCAGCAGTTCAGGTGGAGTAAGTGCGGTGGCAAGGGACAGGACTGCATTGTAGAAGGCGGGTTGATCGGTAACGCCCACTGGCGAGGTCTCGTAAAAGGGGGATAATCCGGTTACCCTGCTGAGAGGAAGCTTGCCGATCTCGGCCACTCCCCGCAGCAGATTCAGCTCCCTGTCCCCAAGGTTCGAGCCGATGCCGATGTAGGCTTCAGTTTCCACTGTGAGATTAAAGCACAACCGGCAGGGTGGCGTCAACCGCACTGCACAATAAAAAACACCCTGGCAACTAGGAGGGAAAGTTACCAGGGCAGATGAGGGTCATCGTGATGACCCCCGCAATCCTTTTCTGGCTTTACTATACCAAACAGTTGTCATTCTGGCAAGTCAACTATTTTATAACTATTTAATTATATGTCGAAAAAATTACAAATCTTTATCCAGCAAGTCAACTTATTCGACAGCAGCACCGTCCCGCAAGCGGGCAACCGGCGCAGCGCGGCTTTTTCCGGCAGAACCGTTTGCACTGTTCGACGATCAGGGCGTGATACTCGTTGAACAGGACAGGCTCGGCGGGGAGGTTGTCCATGAACAACCGGCGGGTTGCATCATAGTCGCTTCCCAGCTGAAGCATTCCCAGACGATGGAACAGTCGCTGCGTGTAGGCATCCACCACAAAGGTCGGCTTGCCGCCGGCATACAGCAGGATTGCGTCGCAGGTCTCCGGGCCGATGCCGGCCACGGCCAGCAGCTCCTCCCGCAGCAGGCGCCAGTCGCTACAGAACATCCGCTCCAGCGAACCTCCGTACCTGCCAAAGAGCCAATCGACGAAACTCTTCACACGCCGGCTCTTGACGTTGAAAAACCCGGCCGGACGGATCAGCAGCGCCAGCTCGTCCGGAGCGATCTCGCGCAGCCCCGCCGCACTCAACGCATCCGCTCCCTTGAGTGCGGCAATGGCCTTTTCCACGTTGGTCCAGGCGGTATTCTGCGTCAGAATGGCACCGACGCACACTTCGAAAGGGGTTTCAGCCGGCCACCAACCCAGCGGCCCGTAGTATCGGGCCAGCAGATCAAAAATATCGAGCAATGCATCATCGGCCAAGTCATTCATGGATCGTTCGCAGCCCCTCTGCCAGCGTAGGGTACTGCAGAGTAACCCCCAGCCGCTCCAGCATGCGGGTATTGTCCACCACCCGCGTTTCACTCACATACGACAGCATCAATGGAGACATCACCCTCCGGGCCTCCTCCATGGTCACCTGGGGTTGGAGCGGTTCCCCCAACGCAGTCGCCACGGCGTTGAAATAGCTCGTCATGCTGCTGGGATGCCCATCGCTGACATTAAAAGTCTCGCCGTCACACCCCTTCTCGGCCGCTGCCAGACAGACCCGGGCCAAGTCATCGGCATGGATGCGGTTACTGGGACCGGATTCCTCTTCTTTCAGTAGGGGGTGCCCCTGGCGGATCTGCATCAGCGGCAGCCTTCCCGGCCCATAGATGCCGCTGACCCGCAGGACAACCACCGGCACACCGGCCGATGCTCCGTATTCACGGAAGGCATTTTCCGCATCCAGGCGGCGCTTGCCCATGGCCGTGGCCGGGATGGCCGGCGATTGCTCGGTTACCACTGATCCATCCGTGGCGGCATAGACCGAGGTTGCACTCATGTAAATGATCTGGGACGGCGGCGCTGATCTGCTCAGCGCGGCACAGAAGTTGCGCGCACGCGGGTCGGTGGCACCGCCCCCCGGAGGAGGGATAAAGTAGAAGAGTACACTCTCTGCCACACGCGGTTCCGGAATCCGTTCCGGGTCGTCTAGTGTGCAGACAACAGTGCTGTAGCGCTCTGCTTCAAGCTGGGCACCACGCTCGTCTGACCTGACCATGCAGGATACCTCCGCACCGGCCTGACGAGCCAGTCGGGCAACACGAACGCCGATGTAGCCGCAGCCGGCTATGAACACTCGCTTCATTCTCTCCTCCTGATTTCTATGAATCAATCCAGCGAAATCCCATTTTACCGTGGTCCAGAGAAAATGTAAAAAAGGGCTTCGCGGCATTGCCGCGAAGCCCTGATTATACCTATGGATCTACTATCTACTTCTTCTCGAACGTGAGCGCCGCCAGTTTTTCGTAATACTCGAAACGGCTTGCAGTCCAGGCGGTTGCCTTTTTCATCAGTACGGCCGCTGCCTCGGGGTTGGCCTTCTGCAGCACCCTGTAGCGGTTCTCTCCGTAAGCGTACTCCTCGAACGAACAGCTCGGGGCCTTGCTGTCCATCTGCAGCGGGTTTTTGCCTTCGGCAGCCAGGGCCGGATTATAGCGGTACAGCGGCCAGTAACCGGAAGCAACCGCCTTCTTGTTTTCGTCCACACCCTTGGTCATGTTGATGCCGTGGGCGATACAATGCGAGTATGCGATGATGATGGATGGTCCGTCATAGGCTTCGGCCTCGATGAAGGCCTTGACAACCTGTCCCGGGTTGGCCAGAGACACGTTGGCCACATAGACATTGCCATACGCCATGGCCATCATGCCCAGATCCTTCTTGGCCATGGCCTTGCCCCCCGCGGCGAACTGTGCCACGGCACCGGTCGGTGTGGCTTTAGAGGCCTGGCCGCCGGTGTTGGAGTAAACCTCCGTGTCGAGAACCAGCAGGTTGACGTTTTTGCCGGAGGCGATCACGTGATCCAGACCGCCATAGCCGATGTCATAGGCCCAGCCGTCGCCCCCCACGCACCAGACCGATTTCTTGACCAGGTAGTCGGCCAGTGGCAGCAGCTGTATGGCGGTCTTGTCTTTGCTTGTCTTGAGGGTTTTCTTGAGGTCTGCAATCCGTTCGCGCTGTTTTTCGATACCGGCTTGGTCGGACTGATCAGCGACCAGGATTTCTTTCAAGAGTGACTGGAGGGCTTTGGCCCCTTTGCCGCCGGCAAGTTCTGCTGCCAGTTCACGGGCCGATTCGGTGAACTTGTCCACGGCCAGACGCATACCGAAACCGAATTCGGCGTTGTCTTCGAACAGGGAGTTGGACCAGGCCGGTCCACGGCCGTCGGCCCGCTTGGCCCACGGGGTTGTGGGCAGGTTGCCGCCATAGATCGAGGTGCAGCCGGTGGCGTTGGCGATCATGGCCCGATCGCCGAACAACTGGGAGAGCAGCTTCAGGTACGGTGTCTCGCCACAACCGGCACAGGCGCCGGAGTATTCGAAGGTCGGACGGACCAACTGGCTGCCGCGCAGGGTGTCCAGTTTGAGCTTAGCCGGGTCCATGTCGGGCAGTGCCAGGAAGAAGTCGTAGTTGGCTGCTTCCGCAGCCCTGAGCGGCGGCTGGAACTGCATGTTGATGGCTTTGTGATTGGGGTCTTCCTTGCTCTTGGCCGGGCAGTTGTGAACACAGGCGCCACAGCCAGTGCAATCCTCGGGTGCAACCTGGAGGGTGTATTTCATCCCCTTGAATTCGGGCAGTTTGCAGTCGGTGGATTTGAAGGTCTTGGGTGCGCCTTTCAGCAATTTGCCGTCATAGGCCTTCATGCGAATGGTGGCGTGCGGACAGACGAAGGAGCAGATGCCGCACTGGATGCAGAGCTGTTCGTCCCAGACCGGAATGTCAACGGCGATGTTGCGCTTCTCGTACTGGGAGGTGGCGGTCGGGAAGGTACCATCGGCCGGCATCAGGGATACGGGCAGTTCGTCGCCGAAGCCGGCGATGATGCGGCCAGTAACATTCTGCACGAATTTGGGCGCGGTCTTGGCGACGGCCGGCGGCATCTTGAGCTTGCTGGTGGCTTTGGCCGGGACTTTAACTTCGTGAATGTTCTTAAGGGCTTCGTCGACGGCGGCGTTGTTCATGGCGACAACCTTGTCACCCGATTTGCCGTAGCTCTTCTTGATGGCACCTTTGATCTCTTTCAGTGCGGTGGCCAGCGGGATGATGTTGGAGATCTTGAAGAAGGCTGTCTGCATGATGACGTTGATGCGGGCGCCCAGCCCAAGCTCTTCACCCAGCTTGATCGCGTTGATCACATAAAATTTGAGTTTCTTGTCGATGATCTGCTGCTGGACTTCCTTGGGCATCTTGTCCCAGACCTCATTGTGCTCGAAGGGGGAACAGAGCAGAAAGGTGCCGCCCGGCTTGGCTTTGCTGACCATGTCGTACTTTTCCAGGAAGGAGAAGTTGTGACAGGCGATGAAGTCGGCGTGATCGATCAGGTAGGGGGCGTTGATGGCCTTTTTCCCGAAACGCAGGTGCGATATCGTGATGGTGCCGGCTTTCTTGGAGTCGTAGACGAAATAGGCCTGGGCAAAGTTCTTGGTGGTTTCACCGATAATCTTGATCGTATTCTTGTTGGCGCCGACGGTGCCATCGGAACCGAGACCGTAGAACATGGCTTCGTAGGTGCCGTCCATGGCGTTGCGGAAAGACGGGGCATAGTCCAGGCTGCAGTTGGTGACATCTTCTTTGATGCCGATAACGAAGTGGTTTTTCGGTTTGGCTTTTTTCAGGTTGTCCAATACCGATTTGGCCATAGCCGGGGTGAATTCCTTGGAACCCAGGCCGTAGCGGCCACCGACGATGGTCGGGTACCCTTTGAAACTGCACTTGCCGTTAGCCATGGCTTCGCCGATGGCCGTGCGGACGTCAAGATAGAGCGGCTCGCCCAGTGAGCCGGGCTCCTTGGTGCGGTCGAGAACGGCGATGCTCTTGACGGTTTTCGGCAGGGCCTTGATGAAGGCGTCCAGCGGGAACGGACGGTACAGGTGGACCTTGACGACGCCGACCTTTTCGCCCTTTTTAACCAGGCTGTTGACCGTTTCCTGGACAGTGTCGGCGGCGGAACCCATGACCACGACAACCCGTTCGGCGTCTTTGGCGCCGGCATAGTCGACCAGTTTGTATTTGCGGCCGGTGAGTTTACCGAATTTGTCCATTTCTTCCTGGACGATCTTGATGCAGGGTTCGTAGAACTGGTTGACGGTTTCGCGGCCCTGGAAATAAACGTCCGGGTTCTGGGCGGTGCCGCGCATGACGGGACGATCGGGGGAGAGGCTGCGCAGGCGGTGGGCGTTGACCAGCTCGTCGCTGATCATGGCGCGCATGTCGTCAAAGGACAGTTCCTCGACCTTCTGAACCTCGTGGGAGGTGCGGAAGCCGTCGAAGAAGTGCAGGAAGGGCACCCGCGACCGCAGGGTAGCTGCCTGGGCGATCAGGGCGAAGTCCATGACTTCCTGGACGTTGTTGGAGCAGAACATGGCCCAGCCGGTAGAACGGCAGGACATGACGTCGGAATGATCGCCGAAGATATTCAGGGCGGCTGCGGAGATTGCACGGGCAGAGACATGAAAGACCGTTGAGGTCAGCTCGCCGGCTATTTTGTACATATTGGGGATCATCAGCAGCAGACCTTGACTGGCGGTGAAGGTAGTGGTCAGGGCTCCGGCCTGCAGGGCGCCATGGACGGTGCCGGCAGCTCCCCCTTCGGACTGCAGCTCCGATACCAGCGGAATCGTTCCCCAGATGTTCTTCTCGCCGGCCGCACTCTTGGCATCGGAGATCTCACCCATGACCGACGACGGAGTAATGGGGTAGATGGCAATGACCTCGTTGGTGGCGTGGGCCACGTGGGCGGCGGCGGTATTGCCGTCGATGGTTACCATTTTTCTGCTCATGCTCTCCTCCTGTGTGAGTTAATCCTGAACCGATCGCTTTTACGCAAGGAAAGTTGTTACAGTTCGTTGCGCCCCTGCAGGGCCCATTGCACTGTGGCTGCGTCGACAAACTCTATATCGCTGCCCAGCGGAATTCCGTGAGCCAGGCGGGACACTTTCAGGTTGAGGGGCTTCAACGCCTTGGTCAGGTAGAGGGCCGTTGCTTCCCCCTCCACCGTGAAATTGGTGGCGATCACCACTTCACTGACCCCGCCGCGCCCAACACGTTCCAGGAGCTCGGCAATTCGCAGATCAGCCGGCCCGATGCCGGCCAGAGGCGAAATGCAGCCTTCCAGCACATGGTATACCCCCTGGTAGGCATTGCTCCGTTCCAGGGCCATCAGATCCTGGGAATTCTCCACCACGCAGATGGTGCCGGTATCGCGGCTACCGGAACAGATTGCACAGGGATCGTCCTCGGTAATGGCGAAACAGACGGAACAGGCATGGACCCTGGCGCGGACCTCCAGCAGCGATTCCGCCAACAAGGTCAGGTTCTGCGGAGTTTTGAGCAGATGGAATGCCAGGCGCAGCGCCGTACGCTCACCCACTCCGGGCAATTTTTTCAGTTCTCCTACCAGACGTGACAGCGAGGAGGCTTTAGTTAACATACTTTCCGGGACAAATAAAACAATTTTTTATGTATTATAGCGAGGTTAAAAAGCATGGAGACTCGTTTCAGGAGGGGCTGCAATGACCGGATAACCGTGGAAGGTGCCTTGGAACTCGTTTTGTTGTCCGCCGCAATACCGCTGTTATCGCGCTCCCGAATGCACCACCTATTAGCCGAACTAAAACATTTAGTCAAACTAAATAACACGGGAGCGGGGACAAATTATTGACGAGAGGGCTTAATATCCTGTCATTGCAGCAAAACAGATCAGAAGAGGCCGGGAATGTTCATACCGCCGGTGATTTTGCCCATCTCCTCGGAAAGCTCGGCATGAACCTTCTTGAGAGCCTCGTTGACAGCAGCGATAATCAGGTCCTGGAGCATCTCCACGTCGTTCGGATCCACCGCTTCCTTTTTTATTGAGAGTGAAAGAATTTCATTCTTACCGTTAACCACCACAGCCACGGCGCCACCGCCGGATGTTGCCTCGGCTGTTTTGAGGGATGCCTCCTCCTGCAATCTGGCCATCTTCTGCTGAATCATCTGGGCCTGCTTCATGATACTTGCCAAACCTTTTGACATTGCTTCCTCCCGATAGTGAAATAAAAACCTTGTATCGCTTCCACACGGACCGGCCGACTACCCCCGGTACCGTATCATGCTTCGCGGATATCCGTAATGGTCCCGCCGAAGATCCGTAACGCTTCGTTGATCACCGGATGCTGTTCCACTTCCTGCTTCAGCTCTTCCTGCCGCCGCTCGTGTTCAGACTTTTTTTTTTCAATCAGTGACAGCGGCGCATCACCCGTTTCCATGTTTATGGCACTGATCCGGATCGTTGCATCCTGGCCCGAAAAGGCCTTTGACAATGCCCGCAATTCCGCGATCGAAGCGGCATCCTGAATGCTCGCCAGATAATAGCTGCCAGCCGGGAACCCAATCTCCATCAGTCCCGGCTCCCGCTTCAGCGGGCTGCCATGCTCCAGCACCGATCCCAGAGGGGGATTCTTTTCGGTCACGAACGCTACGAATCCCTCCCAGCCCGAAAGAGCACCCGCGGGAGACGCCGCCGTATGGGCTGGTGCCGGGGATGCCGGGGATGCCGGGGATGCTGGCGAGGATGGCGACGATGGCGGCGGTGGCGGTGCCGACGATGGCCGGGGCGGGGGCTCGGTCGGCCGGGGCTCCTGCCTGCGCTGTTCGGCAACGGATGCGCCTCCTCCACGCTCGGTTTCCCAGGGGAGCTGGGGAGCATGGACAGCGGTCGCACCCAGCGACCGGACCTTCTCCAGGAGCTCCTGAATCGGAATCACCGGTTCCAGGGTGGCAGCCTTCAGCAGCGCTATCTCCAGGATCAGCCGGGGGAAACTGGCATGGGCCATTTCGCTTTCAGCCCTGATCAGCAGCGTCAAGCGGCGCTGGATGTCCAGGGCCGAAAAACCTTCGGCCTGCCGTCGGAACTCATCCAGTTCGGCAGCTGACAGATCGAGGATCTCCTCGGGTTGCTTGACCGAGCAGATCACCAGCAGGTGCCGGAAATATTCGATCAGCTCCTGACAGAACTGGCGCATGTTGTAGCCGACACCGTCGACGGTCTTCACTCCGGCCAGCACCCCTTGCGTGTCACCCCGGAAGAGCGCCTGCGCCATATCGGCCAGAAGCCGCCGGTCCACCGCACCGATCAGGGTGACCACATCCTCGTCGGCAACGCTGCTGCCGCAGCAGGCCAGCACCTGATCAAAGGCGGTCTGTGCATCGCGCATGCTGCCGTCACCCTTACGCGCCACCAGGGTCAGGGCGGTATCGCTGACGCTGATGCCTTCCGCATCGGCGATCTGCCGCAAGCGGGCGACAATCCTGGTCAGGCTCACCCGTTTGAAATCGAAGCGCTGACAGCGCGACAGGATCGTGATGGGCAGCTTGTGCGGTTCGGTGGTGGCAAAGATGAACTTGACGTGTTCCGGCGGCTCTTCCAGCGTCTTCAGCAGGGCATTGAAGGCGTTGTTCGAAAGCATGTGGACTTCGTCGATGATGAAGATCTTGTAGCGGCTGTGGGAGGGGAGGTACTTGATGTTGTCGCGCAGTTCGCGGATGTCGTCGACTCCGGTATTGGAGGCGCCATCGATCTCGAACACGTCGGTGGAGGTGCCTTTGGTGATCTCGATGCAGAGCGGGCAGACATTGCAGGGCTCGTGGGTGAGACCCTTTTCGCAGTTGAGGGTTTTGGCCAGGATGCGTGCGGTACTGGTCTTGCCTACTCCGCGGGCACCGGTAAACAGGAAGGCATGCGCCACGCGGCCCGAATCAATGGCGTTCTGCAGGGTGCGGCTGACATGCTCCTGCCCGATCAGTTCTGAAAAGGTTTGGGGACGGTACTTCCGGGCAAGGACTTCATAATGCGTGCCGTTGGACAAGAGGGAACCTCACAGGCCATCTGTCGCCCCGACGTCCCGAACGGGAAAGAAGAGGGTGAGTCGTGCGGACATCGGGATAAGAAAGACGCGCCGTCATTTGCAGGCGCATATGATAGCCGGGTTTACCCGCGGCACACAGCGGGGGCCGCTGCCGTTGCTTCCTTCCGGACCTGGCGGGGTTCACGGCCTGCAGTTGCGCGGGACCCGGCTATCATATCCGTCTGCAAAGACGGCGCAGGCTTCAGCTTCGCAGGTATCACAGCCTGCCGGTGCCGGCAGCTGCGCATCGCATCTTGAAAATGGCGGAGAGAGAGGGATTCGAACCCTCGGTACGCTATTAACGTACACACGCTTTCCAGGCGTGCTCCTTCAACCGCTCGGACATCTCTCCGCGAGGGGAATGGAAAATATAGTATATGCGAGAGCGTTTGTCCAGTGTTTCATTTTCCGCGCTGGTGTGAAACCGGAGTGGACGCTGCCCCCTCGCATCTGCGGCGCCCCTGCCCGCTACGAACAAGAAATGCCGCTGCCAGGCCGTTTGCACCACGTCACACTTTTGCCACAACCATGAAGACATTAGGTAATTGTGCGTGGACGGACCCGGTAAATCATAGTAATCTGCAGCCTCTGTTACCGACATCCCGTCAGTGTCCCCCTCGATGCTGAGCGCTCCGGAGCCTGTCAATGAATATCGGAATTATCACCGCCATGCCCGAAGAAACCGCGGCTGTGCTGAAAATGGCCCATCACCGTGAAAAATCACGGGTCAGCGGCCGAAACCGGTATCGCTGCCAAATCTCCGGACATGACATCGAGCTGATCGAAACCGGCATGGGGATGCTCAACGCAGGCTGGGGCGCATTGGCTCTAGCCGGTCAGCGGCCTGACCTGATGATCTCGACCGGATTCGGAGGGGGCATCCTGCCCGGCCTGGCGGTAGGGGACGTGGTGATGGCCGGACAGGTGCTGCACTGGGTGGGAGACGGATTCGAAGCGGTGCCGGTCGGGCTCTACGGACTCAACAGCATGGCCGAGGTGCTTTCCTTGCCGTGCGGCACCTTCATTAGCTGCGACGCGATACTCGACAAAACATCGCTGCTCCCCCTGCTGCCGTCCGGCGCAAACTATCCGGTGGTGGAGATGGAAACCGCCGCCGTGGCACGGGTGGCCGCCGCCCAGGGCATTCCCTTTCTCGGGCTCCGATCGATCAGCGACCCGTGGGATGAAGAACTGGCCTTCTCCATCGACGACTTCTGCGATGAAACCAAGCGCATCCGGATCATCAAGGTCATTGCCACCATCATCAGACGCCCCGGCATCGTTCCCCAGCTGCTGCGCCTGGCCCGCAACAGCCGACTGGCAGCAGCCGGTCTGGCACGGAGCATGGAACGCCTGCTGGAGACAATCTGACAGTGTCGCACAAAAAAAGAGACGCCTTTTCCCGGCGTCTCTTCGAAACAATCTTCCCGCATGTCCAGCAGACTGTTGAAAAACTCAGGTTGTTCAAAAATAGTCAGATCGTCGCACCCGCAGAAAGCCCTGCGGAGGCGTAGCAGCGCTACGCCGCACAAGAGGGCTTTCGAGGACGGCGGCGAGACGGCTGTTTTTCAACAACCTACTAAGCCTTCTTCCGCCTCTCCTCCCGCATCATATCCAGCGCCAGCAGGGCCACACCGACACAAATACACGAATCGGCCACGTTGAATGCCGGCCAATGGTGCGTTTTCCAGTACACATCCAGAAAATCGATGACTTCACCCAACCGGATGCGGTCGATCAAATTTCCGACGGCACCGGAAAAAATCATGGCCAGGGAAACCTGGGCCAGACGCTGATCGTCGCGCAGTCTTCCGAAGGCGACCACGATTACCAATGACGCCACCAGCGAGACCGCGATAAAAAACGGCACACGCCAAGAGGCATGGGAAAGAAAACTGAAAGCCGCCCCCTTGTTGCGGATATAGAAGATGTTGAAAAGTCCGTCGATCACCGGGATCGACTGGTACAACGACATGACCCGGTCGATGTACAGTTTGCTGGCTTGGTCGAGCACCAAACCGACGGAGGCGATTACCGTGAACAGTTGCCAGCGCCGCATCGCTACGCCACCGCCGCAGTGCACTTCGGACAGATGCCGGCATGGGCCGCATCCGTGCCCAGCTGTTCACTATAGCACCAGCAGCGCTCGCACTTGCCGCCGGGCGCTGCACCAACCTGCACCTTCAGACCTTCGATGCTCTCCGACGACCAGCACTCGCCATCGATCGCTTCTGCCAGATCCACCTTGGAGACAATGAAGATACCCGGCAGATCGGCCTGATACTCCTGCAGGAAGCCGAGCAGTTCGGCTGGAGCGGCAATGGTAACGGCCGCATCCAGAGAGAGGCCGATGGTCTTGGCCGTCCGAGCCAGCTCCAGCGCCTTGGAGACATCGGCCCGCACCTTGATGATCCGCTCCCAGCGCGCCACCAGGGCGTCGTTCTTCCATTCCGGGTTCATGGCCGGGAACAGGGCCAAGTGGGCACTCTCCACCTCGCGTCCCGGCATGTAACGCCAGACCTCGTCGGCTGTGAAGGAGAGCACCGGTGCCATCAGCCGCACCAGGCTGTCGAGGATCAGGTACATCACGGTCTGCCCCGAGCGGCGCTCGGCCGAATCGGCCCGTGCGGTGTACATGCGGTCCTTGAGGATATCCAGGTAAAAGGCGCTCATTTCCACGGTGCAGAAGCCGTTGACATCCTGGTAGATCACATGGAACTCGAAGCGTTTGTAGGCCCCCAGTACCCGTTCCTTGAGCAGTTCCAACTGGTGCAGGGCCCAGCGGTCGATTTCCGGCATATCCTCAAAGGCGACCATGTGCGTGGAGGGATCGAAATCATGGATGTTGCCGAGGATGTAGCGGCAGGTGTTGCGGATCCGGCGGTAGGCCTCGGAAACGCGGGTCAGGATTACCTCAGAGATGCGGATATCATCGCGGTAGTCCTGGGCCGCGCACCACAGGCGCAGGATATCGGCCCCGAACTTCTTGATGACATCCTCGGGAGCCACCACATTGCCGGTGGACTTGCTCATCTTGCGCCCCTGGCCATCCAGCGCGAAACCGTGGGTCAATACGCCCCGGTAGGGGGCACGACCCCGCGAGCCAACCGACTCCAGCAGCGACGAGTGGAACCAGCCGCGGTGCTGGTCGCTGCCCTCCAGGTACAGGTCAGCCGGCGAGGCGAGCTTGGGGTTCGGCTCCAGTACGGCAGCGTGCGAAACCCCCGAGTCGAACCAGACATCCAGGATGTCGTTTTCCTTTTCAAAGGTGGCGGCACCGCACTTCGGACAGACCGTGCCGGCCGGCAGAAGCCGCTCCGCGGACCAGTCGAACCAGACGTCGGAGCTGTGCTCCTTGAAGATGGCCGCAACATGGTCCATCAGGGCGCCGTCGGCGATGTATTCCCCGCAGGTGGTGCAGGAGAAGGCGGTGATCGGTACCCCCCAGGAGCGCTGGCGTGAGACACACCAGTCGGGGCGGTTTTCGATCATGCCGTAGATCCTGTCGCGCCCCCATTTGGGAATCCACTGCACCCGGTCGATCTCCTGCAGGGCTTTTTGGCGCAGATCATTCTGCTGCATGCTGATGAACCACTGCTCCGTGGCACGGAAGATGATCGGTTTTTTGCAGCGCCAGCAATGGGGATAGGAGTGACTGATGGCAGCGGTATGCAACAGGGCACCCACTTCGGTCAGCTTGTCGATCACGTTCTGGTTGGCAGCAAAAACGGACTGGCCGCCGAAGAACTCCACCGTCGGCAGGTACTTGCCGTGGTTGTCGACCGGATTGTAGATCTCCAACCCCTCTTTTAGGGCCAGTTCGTAGTCCTCCTGTCCATGACCGGGGGCGGTATGCACGCAGCCGGTGCCGGCCTCCAGGGTGACATGCTCGCCCAGCAGGATGATCGAATCGCGGTCGTAGAAGGGGTGTTTGGCGCGCTTGCGCTCCAGCAGTGTGGCGGAAAAGGCGGCGATCACCCGGCCGGTGAGCCCGGTGGCCGCCAGGAAAGCGTCTTTCAGCCCCTCGGCCACGATCAGGACACCCTTTTCGGTTTCCAGGGCCACGTACTCATATTCCGGGTGCAGTGCCACGGCCAGGTTGGCCGGGATGGTCCAGGGGGTGGTGGTCCAGATGACGACATACACCTCTTTGCCGGCCAGTGCGGGAATCGCTGCCGAGAGATCGTCCTGGATCCGGAAACGTACATAAATGGAGGGGGAGGTATGGTCGGCGTACTCCACTTCGGCCTCGGCCAGGGCGGTCACGCAGGAGGAACACCAGTGCACCGGTTTGCGGCCGCGGTACAGCCCGCCATTGTGAGCGAATTTGGCCAGTTCTGCGGCCGTCAGCCCCTCGTACTCGTAATTCATCGTCAGGTAAGGCTGCTCCCAGTCCCCCAGCACACCCAGGCGCTTGAATTCCTCGCGCTGGATATCCACAAACTTGGCGGCATACTCCCGGCACAGCTTGCGCATCTCCAGCTTGCTGACCTGGTGTTTCTTGGAGCCGAGATTCTTCTCCACCTGCAGCTCGATCGGCAGTCCGTGGCAGTCCCAGCCCGGCACGTAGGGGGCGTGGAAGCCTTCCATACGTTTGACCTTGAGTACGAAATCCTTGAGGGTCTTGTTCAGGGCATGGCCGATATGGATATGGCCGTTGGCATAGGGGGGGCCGTCGTGCAGCACATACAGCGGCCTGCTCTGTCCTGCCGCCTCCATTTTTGCATAAAGGCCGCCCTCCTCCCACTGCGCGAGCATCTGCGGCTCCCGCTGGGGCAGGTTGGCCTTCATCGGGAAATCAGTCTGGGGCAGATTGAGTGTGTCTTTGTATTCCATCGAACTTCTCCTCGGCCGGCATGGCTGCAAAACTGAATTAAATTACAGAGACAGACGCGAAATGTCAAGGATGCCACCTGTTTCAGGCGACCTCAGACCTGCTCAAGGAAAAAATTAGAATGATGTAATTTTAAGTTACAAAAAAATATGGTACTTTCCCGCCCGAAGCAGACTCGAACGGAGCATGGCATGCCACACCTCCTGACATTGCAGAACAGCCACGATCGCCACATGCCGGCCATCATCTGGACCTTGGCCGCCATCTGGACGGTTTCGATCACCGCTTCGTTCTGCTGGCACTATCACCTGCACCAGATACTCATGTCCTTTTCCGTCCTGAAGCAGGTCATCTACGCACAGGTGCTGCAGGAAGGCGCGATCCATTGTGCGCTCTGGGTGCTGGGAATGCTTCTACTGAGACTGCTATCCTGCAGACTGGCA
The DNA here is from genome assembly GCF_016865365.1 of Geobacter sp. SVR. Lineage (NCBI taxonomy): Bacteria > Pseudomonadati > Thermodesulfobacteriota > Desulfuromonadia > Geobacterales > Geobacteraceae > Geobacter > Geobacter sp. SVR. The sequence goes on along the minus strand of NZ_AP024469.1, from coordinate 40,921 downwards.
GAGAGCAGATCCGTACCGGAAAAGGACGAACGTGACAAATCCCCCTCGAAGCAGCACCTGGAAGAAATCAACCTCTCCCTGGAACAGCGCGTGTATCAGGTGGAAGAGGAACTGCGCCGGAAGGACGAGCTGCTGATTCAGCAGGGGCGCCTGGCCATCATGGGTGAAATGATAAACAGCATCGCCCATCAGTGGCGCCAGCCACTCAACAACCTGGGCTTGCTGGTACAGAACATGCATCTGATGGCACAGGCCGGCGAACTGTCTGCCGATACGATCCGCACCATGGTTCGCGAGGCAATGGATACCATTCTCTTCATGTCCCGCACCATCGACGATTTCAGTAATTTCTTCCGTCATGACAAGAACAGTGTCCGGATGCCGGTCAACAGCCTGGTCCGGAAATCGCTGGATTTCGTGGCGGCCGTGCTGAAGAACAGCAATATCGAGTGGAAGCTGGAGGCGGAAGGGGAGGTGACCGCCGAGGGCTACCCCAACGAATTTGCCCAGGTGATGCTGAACATTCTGAACAATGCCAGGGACATCATCCTGGAGCGGAACGTCAGGCAGCCGCTGATCACGGTTTCGATCCGCTCCCTGCAGGGCAGGGCAGTGGTCATCATACGGGATAATGCCGGCGGCATACCGTCAGAGGTGCTGCCGAGGATCTTTGACCAATATTTCACGACCAAGACGCCGGGCAGGGGCACCGGTATCGGTCTGTACATGTCCAGAGTGATCATCGAGAAACATATGGGGGGAGCCCTTACCGCCCGCAACGTCGGGGATGGGGCAGAATTCGTTATCGAGCTGTAGCACAGCGGACTTCCTGCTCGATTGGAAGCACCCTGCACAACCGTGCTGAGCGGCGCCCATCCACGCGCTGTTCTTTCTGCGACTTTCGCAGATGAAATGGGCTCCTTTCCTCCTTGCAATTGCAGATTCACTCTGGTAACCTTTCCTTTTCATTTTCACCAGCTTTACTCGAAAGGACCGCAGAAAAATGCTCAAGATATTCGATTACCTGTTCGGCTTTTTTTCCAACGATCTGGCCATCGACCTGGGAACCGCCAATACCCTGGTCTACCTGAGGGGCAAGGGGATCGTGGTGCGCGAACCGTCGGTCGTGGCCGTCCAGAAGATGCCCAACGGCCGCCAGATGGTGCTCAAGGTCGGCATGGAGGCCAAACTGATGCTGGGCCGTACACCGGGATCGATTACCGCCATCCGCCCCATGAAGGACGGCGTCATTGCCGACTTCGACATCACCGAGGAGATGCTGCGCTATTTCATCCACAAGGTGCACAACCGCAAGACCCTGGTGCGCCCCCGCATCGTAATCTGCGTTCCGTCCGGCATCACCCAGGTGGAGAAACGCGCCGTCAAGGAATCTGCGGAATCGGCCGGCGCCCGTGAAGTGTATCTGATCGAGGAGCCGATGGCTGCAGCCATCGGAGCGGGCCTGCCGATCATCGAAGCTTCGGGCAACATGATCGTCGATATCGGGGGCGGCACCACCGAAGTGGCGGTCATCTCCCTGGCCGGTATAGTCTATGCCCAGTCCACCCGCATGGGGGGGGACAAGATGGACGAAGCGATCGTCCAGTACATCCGCAAAAAATACAACCTGCAGATCGGTGAGCGCATGGCCGAGTCGATCAAGATCGATATCGGCGAGGCCTATCCCGGTCCCGAGGTCCTGACCAAGCAGGTCAAGGGGCGCGACCTGGTATCGGGCATTCCCAAGACGATCGAGGTAAATTCGGACGAAATCCGCGAAGCCCTGAAAGAAGCGGTCAATTCCATCGTCGACACGGTGCGTATCTGCCTTGAGAAAACCCCTCCCGAACTGGCGGCCGACATCGTCGACAAGGGCATTTTCCTGGCCGGCGGTGGCGCCCTGCTGCGCAATCTGGACATGCTGCTGCGCGAGGTAACCAAGGTGCCGGTATTGATTGCCGAGAATCCGCTGGACTGCGTCGTCCTGGGTTCCGGAAAGGTGCTGGACGAGCTCGACCTGCTGCGCCGCGTCTCCATCACCTCCTAGTGCCGCTCTTTTCAAGTCGGGCTGCATACCATCAATTTCACCCTGCGGGGCCGGGCGCATGCTCTGCCCCGCAGGACAAGAAGCATCCAATCCCCATTGCATATCTTTCTTTAATTCTATGCCTTCTCCCACCATCGATATAATCGTCACGGTCTGGAATCACCCGTTCGAGACGAGGGCCTGTCTTTCCTCCGTTCTGACCCACTCCCCCGGAGCACGCCTGATCGTCGTTGACAACGCCAGCAGCCGCGAGACTGAGCTGATGCTGGAGGAGTTTTCAGAGCCGCTCGGCGAGCGGGCCCTGTTCATCACTTCGCAACGCAATCTCGGACTCGTACCGGCCATCAATCTGGGGTTATCCCGATCGGACAGCGACTATGCCGTGATCCTGCGTCCGCAGGTACGAGTGCATGCCGGCTGGCTGACCGGACTCCTGGAAGCAGCCCAGGGGGGAATCGCCTCTCCCCGTTTCAGGGGCACGGGCGCCCCCCAGAGCCCACCGGTTCGTCGCGGCTCTTCGGTAATCGAGACCTTCGGCATCTCCTTTTCTGCCCTGGTGCTCAAGGGAGACATGCACCGGCTGCTGGGGGGATTCGACGAGCAATTGGACGGCGGCGAATGGTGCCTGCGGGATTATGTCCGCCGCGCCTGGAGCAAGGGATACCGCACCTCCCTCTACTCCGGCACCACCCTTGACTACGCGGTGGAAACCGTCTACGGTTCAAGAGAACGCCTGCTGGAACGGACCCGCAGCAGCAGTGACTGCTACCGACAGCGCTGGGGCACTGCCTGCCACTATGCGATCTATTTCGGACAGGCGCCAGGTGCCGACAGCCTGGCCGGAATGATCGAGACCATTCTGGAGGGAGCCCGCCAGGGTCATCGCTTCACGCTTTTCCTGCATCGCCGTCAATATGCGGAATTCCGGCGCAAGGGCTGGAGTCACCTGCACACCGCCGTCGAGCTGCAGCCCCTGCCGCTGTTCTCACCGCAGCGCGCGCTGCACAAGCGGATGGCCGAATTGCTGGACCTGGACCAGGGGATCATAGCGGTGCGGGCAATGGACCGGGACTCTTTTCCGGATTCAGCCCCTGCGATAACATTTGACGAAATGGCTGCAGCCGTGGCCGGAATGGCTCGATGCGGCGGGGAAATATCGGACCAGGCTGATGCCGGCGACGGCAGAAACGGCTTCTAAGGAGGAAGGCATGCTACAGCAGGTAAGAGAACAATTGCAGGCCCACCAGGCGGTATTTGCGCTGATTGAGCGCGATCTGTCGCCGCAGATTTCAGAACTGGCCGAACTGCTGACGCGGGCCTTTATGAACGGGAATAAACTGCTGGTGATGGGCAATGGGGGCTCTGCGGCAGACTCGCAGCACTTTGCCGCCGAGATAGTGGGGCGCTTCAAAATGGAGCGCAGGGCGCTTCCGGCTGTGGCGCTTTCCACCGACACCTCCATCCTGACCGCCCTCGGCAACGACTACGGGTTTGACAGCGTATTCAGCCGCCAGATCGAGGCATTGGCCGCGGCCGGCGACGTGGTGATCGGCCTCTCCACCAGCGGCAACTCTCCCAATGTCTCCCGGGCGCTGGAGCTGGCCCGCAGCCGCGGCTGCCGCACCGTGGGGTTGTTGGGCAAGGACGGCGGCAGCATCAGGGAACTGTGCGACCTGGCACTGATCATTCCCGCCCAGGATACGCCCCGCATTCAAGAGGGACACATCACCGTCATCCACATCGTCTGCGATCTGGTTGAGAAGGCGCTGTTCGCGCAGTAATTCGAACCAGATTGCCGGGTTTTTACGAAAGGTATTCATTACATGAAAATCCAGCCCATCGATCTTTCCGGGGTCAAAACCTATCCCATTGCCGAACGCAGGAACAAGGTATCCATTGCACGTGATTTTGCCGGGGACATCACGGCCGGGATGAGCGTTGCCTCCCTGGTAGCGGCCCTGCCGCATCAGTTGGGAGGCGAAAGCTTCAAAGCAGTCGTCGAGACGGTGGTTTCCGCCCGCGAAAAGGGCAGGCCGGTGGTGATCGCCATCGGCGGGCATGTGGTAAAATGCGGCCTGCAGCCGGTTCTGAAACGGCTGATCGAGGCGGATGTCATCACCGCCGTTGCCATGAACGGTTCGGCCTCCATCCATGATTACGAGATATCGCTGATCGGGGAAACCAGCGAGGATGTCGGTGCGGTACTGCATTGCGGAACGTTCGGCATGGCCGAGGAGACCGGGCGCGACATCAACCGGGCTCTTAAGGCCGGCTTGCCCGAGGGTCTCGGGTATGGTCGGGCACTGGGACGCTTCATCGTCGACAACGACAATCCCCACCGGGAATTCAGCCTGTTGGCCTGCTGCCACGAAAAGGGCATACCGGCCACGGTGCATGCAGCTGTGGGCACGGATATCATCCATCAGCACCCCGACTGTGACGGCGCCGTACTGGGCGAAGCGACTTTCACCGACTTCAGGCTGTTCACCGCCGTGGTGGCCACCCTCGGCAATGGCGGCGTGTTCCTCAACATCGGCAGTGCCGTCATCATGCCGGAGGTCTTTCTCAAGGCCCTCTCGATCGCCCAGAACATGGGACACCATGTCGATCATTTTACCACCGCCAACTTCGATATGACCCAGCATTACCGTCCCTTGCAGAACGTCGTCAAACGCCCGACCGCCGGAGACAGTCGCGGTCTGACGATTACCGGCCACCACGAAATCATGATCCCGCTTCTGGCAGCGGCAATTTTGGATCGGTTGAGGTAGATGATGAGGTCAGGAAGTGTTCGCCTCAATAGCAACCTCGGCCGACTGGGGTAATTCAATGGACAGAAAGACAATCGAGTCGCTTTTCAACCGGGTGGGGGAGATCCGCTGCCTGGTTATCGGAGACCTGATGCTGGACGAGTACCTGTGGGGCAGGGCGGAACGCATCTCCCCCGAGGCTCCGGTGCAGGTGGTGGACATACTGCGGGAGGAACTGCGCCTCGGAGGGGCCGGGAATGTCGTCAACAATCTGGTCTGCCTGGGAGCCGGGGTAACGGTCTGCTCGGTAGTGGGGGAGGACGACAACGGCGGTGCGCTGCTTGAAGCATTCACGCGGCAGGGATTCGCCACCGGCGCCATTTTCCGCGACCCCGCCCGGCGCACCAGCCGCAAGACGCGTGTGGTGGCCGCCCATCAGCAGATCGTCAGGATCGACCGGGAATCGCGCGAACCGCTCTCCTGTGCAATCGAGCGGCAGGTGTGCGACTGGATTGCGGCCAATGCCGGCGGATTCGGGGTGATCCTGCTCTCGGACTACCTCAAGGGGGTGCTGACCCCGCAGGTGATCGAAGCGGTTGTTGCGGCTGCACGCCCGGCCGGCATACCGGTGCTGGTCGATCCCAAGGGCAACGACTACCGCCGTTATTGCGGCGTCACCATCCTGACCCCCAACCGCAAGGAGGCCGAAACCGCCTCGGGAGTCGCCATCAACGACCTGGACTCGCTTGCCCGGGCTGCTGATACCATCATGACCAACGCCGGCCTGGAACACCTCCTGATCACCCGCAGCGAGGAGGGCATGTCGCTGTTCTCGCGCACGGCCGACCCGGTGCATATCCCCACGGTGGCCCGCGAAGTCTTTGACGTCTCCGGTGCGGGGGATACGGTGCTCGCCTCGCTGGCCATCGGCATGGCGGCAGGCCTGCAACTTTCTGAGGCTGCCGTCCTGGCCAATATTGCCGGCGGCATAGCAGTTGGTAAACTGGGAACATCAACAGTCACTCCGGCCGAGATCATCAACGCGGTGGCGCTGACCCACAGCGACAGCGATTCGAAGATCAAGAATCGCGACGTACTGGCCGCCCTGATAGCGGCCGAAAGGGCACGCGGGAAAAAGGTCGTTTTCACCAACGGCTGCTTCGATCTGCTGCATGCCGGACATGTCAAATACCTGCAGAAGGCGCGCAGCCTGGGAGACCTGCTGGTGCTGGGGCTCAACAGTGACGCGTCAGTGCGACGCCTGAAGGGGGAGAAGCGCCCCTTGATCGGTGAAGAGGAACGCGCCCACATCCTGGCGGCGCTGGACTGCATCGACTATGTCGTATTGTTCGACGAGGACACTCCGCTGGAGCTGATCACCGCCCTCCAGCCGCAGATCCTTGTCAAAGGGGGCGACTATACGCCGGAAGGGGTAGTGGGACGGGAGGTGGTCGAAGCCTGCGGAGGCCACGTCGAACTGGTCACCTTCGTGGACGGCAAATCCACCACCGGCATCATCGAGCGGATACTGGAGCGGTACGCATAATCAAGATGAAGTGTGCCGCATTTCAGGCTGCCTCTGCGTTACACGATGAATCACGGTTCTATTTGTGATGGTTTTTAGACGGTAAATCTGGTATGAGCTGAGTACTAAAACCAACGGACAGGAGCAGACCTATGGCACTGGAGACCAACGCTCGGGAATTGTGGGTTCTGGGTCTGAAAGCCGGCACCGGACGGGAGACGCAGATCTGCTCCTATCTGGAAGCAGGTGGATATCGTTGCCGGCTGGAACAGATCGATCGGCTCTCGACCGGCCGCCCCCTCGGTATCGTGCTGGACATATCTCCCTTCTCGGAAGACGGCTGGGGGCTGCTGCTGCAGATCAAAAGCGATCCCGCCATCCGCAATATTCCGATACTGCCGGTCTTCCTGAGCGAAACCGGTACGGTCGGCGGGGTCTTTCCCGTAGGCGGTTTTTTCACCCTTCCCGTAGATAACCGCTACCTGCTGGAGCGCCTGTCGATCTACGGTTTGACCGAAGAGGCCGAGACCTGGGACCTGCAGGTGCTGCTGGTTTCCTCCAACGGCGAGGAACAGGTGGCCAAGGCAGTGGCTGCGGCCGGTTTCGACGTGGTCAGTGCCTATACCGGCAAAGAGGCCCTTGCTCTTACCTCCATTAGCCCCAAGTATTTTTCCTTTTGCAGCCTGATGCTCCCGGACATGTCGGCCTTTGAGCTGCTCGAAAAGTTCCGGCATTACCCCTACAGCAAAAACACACCGATGTTCATGCTGCTCAAAGAGGACATGAAGGAGGGGGAGAAGGCTGCTATCAGCAGGGAGATCGCGCACCTGGTCAGGAAAAAGGAACTTACCTGCGAGGAATTTCTGGGCTACCTGCGACGACGGGAATAACGCCGGCTCCGCGCTCAAACACGAAAGCGGTTCATCCGTGTCACAATGGATGAACCGCTTTCTTTTTTTGGGCCGTTCTTCAGCTTCTGCAGGTGAGAACTTCCGATGAGGACTACATCACCCCTGCCAGGTTCTTGATCTCCACGCTGGCCTTGGCACGAAGGTCCTTGGCCCACTGGCTGAAGCGCTCCTCCGACTTGTTGCGGTAGAGCGTCTCTTCAATGTCGGCCCGCACGCTCTCGAACGGCTTCAGTTTGCCGTTGTCACGCTCCTCCAGCTTGATGATGTGCAGCCCGGCAGAGGTATGAACCAGTTCGCTCACCCCCCCCGGCTTCAGAGCCATGATGGCCTGCTCCAGTTCAGGCTGCATATCCCCCTTCTTGAACCGCCCCAGGTCGCCGCCATCCTTTTTGGCGGCAGGGTCCTGGGAATAGGTTTTGGCAAGCTCGGCAAAGTCTTTGCCGCTCTTTGCTTCCGCCAGTACCATCAGGGCTGTGGCCATGGTGCTCTTGATATCCTCGGCCGGCAGTTTTTCACTGGTACGGAAAAAGATATGGCGCGCCCGGAAGGTCTCCTCCTCGCTGTACTTGGCATGATTGGCCTCGTAGTACTCGCGCATCTCCGTTTCGCTGACATGGATCTTTGAACGCACTTCCATGCTGACCAGCTTCAGTTTCTCGATCTGCTCCTGCAGTTGGCTGCGATACTGCTCAAAGGAGAGCCCCTGGCCGGCCAGGGCCGTCACCAGCGCTTCCTGGGTCAGACCGTTCTGCTTTTTTACATCATCGATCGACAAGCGGATGTCTTCATCGGTGACCTTGATATTCAGTTCTTTGATCTTCTGCTCGACCAATTTTTTTTCAATCAGCGCATTCAGCGCATTGTGGCGAATCGTGCTGCGGCCGGCATCATCCAGGGCAGACTTCTTCTCTGCCTCGCGAATGGCCGGCTGGGCTTCGCGCATTACTTCGTTGCGGGTGATGATCTCGTCATTTACCACGGCGACAATGGCGTTGACCAGCGTGCCCTGAGCAGGCGCCGCAGGTGCGGCCTGCTCCTTCTTCGGTGCGGAAGGGGGCACAACCGTTGCCAGAGCCTGCTCGGCCTTGGCGGGAGCGGCGGCAGGAGTCGCCGGAACCTGTACGGGTACAGCCTCGGTTGACGCTGAGACCGGTTTTTCCGCCGCTACCGCAACCTTGGCGGGGGCAACAGTCGGGGCCGCAACTAAAGGAGTCTGATCGGCCTTGGCCGGCGCTGCTGCAGGTTTCTCCACCGCCGCCGTGACACTGGCGGGGGCAGTGCTCGAGGCCGCGGCCACCGGAGTCTGCTCAACCTGCGCCGGCGTTGCAGATGGTTTTTTCTCCGTTTTGGCAGCAGCCGCCGATTTTCCGGACGACATACTCGCAATGGCCTTATCCATGCGGGCCAAGTATTGCTCCGTACTCAGGCTTTCATCTTGGGTCGCGCAGCCGCCGACAAGCGGCAGGCAGCAGCAAACAACCAGCAGACTGAAAAGTGATCGTTTCATAGGCGATTCTTTCCTGTTTGGGATACACATGTAAGACAACGAAAAAACCGGAAAGGCAGACGTATGGCCCACCTTTCCGGTTGCTCAGACAGTCGTCATGCCGACCGGAAGGCGCTACTTCTTCTCGGGTGCGGCGGGCGGGGCCTGCCCCTTGTCACCAGCCTTGCCTTCTTCCTTCTTTCCTTCCGGAGCATTCAAGACATCTTCCTTGACCGTGATCTTGGCGTTCTTTTTAAGATCTTCCTTGATCTTCTGGAAGATCTCCTGCTGTTTGGAAGGCAGAATGGCGGCCTTGATCTGGTCCTTGACCTCTTCGAAAGGACGGGTACCGGCCGGGCGCTTGCCGGTCAGCTTGATGATGTGATAACCAAAATCGGTTTTGACGACGTCGGATACCTGCCCCTCTTTCAATCCCAGGACAGTCTTCTCGAAAGCCGGCACCATGGTGCCTTTGCCGAACCAGCCCAGATCGCCCCCTTTGGCGGAAGAGGAGTCGACCGAGTTTTTCTTGGCCAGCTCTTCGAAGTTTCCGCCAGCCTTGATCTGAGCCAGAATGTCCTTGGCTTCCTTCTCGGTCTTCACCAGGATGTGGCTGGCCCTGACCTGCTCGCCGGTCTTGAATTTGTCGAGATTCTGGTCATAGAACTTCTTCAGATCGGCATCCGAAATCTGGGACTCGCTTTCCACTTTCTTCTTGAGGAATGCCTCCACGATCAGCCGTTTTTTCAGGTCCTGCAGCTTTTCTTCGATCTCGGGGCTCTTGTCGACGCCGTCCTTGGTGGCCTGCTGCAGGATGAGTTCGCGGATCACCATCGTGTCCAGCATCTCTTTTCTGCCCTGGGGGGTGTCGGCCATGGCCTTCAGGTACTCGGGCAGGTTCTTCAGCTCACGAGAGAAGTCCCCGGTCGTTATGGTGGCGCCATTGACCTCGGCCAGCACCTTGCCTTCCTTCTTTGCTTCCGAGCTGGAGCCTGTCGAGCCCCCCTGACAACCGAACAGGGCGACTGCGCTCAGGGCGACGGCAAAACATTTTGCAGTGGTTGTGGCTTTCACGGCATCTCCTTTGTCTGGCAACTTTAAAATAGAAAAAATACCACAACATATGTGGGCCTTCAAGTCCTTTTCAATCGCAGATTCGCATGCTTTTCGCCGAACACGCTGCCGGACAGGCCCAACCGATCCAGCTCCCCATCGGCAAATACCCGTATCTCGCCGTACTTGCCGTCAAAGCCCGGTCGCCGAATGACCCGGCCGCTTCGCATGCGCCCCACTGCCTCGGCCAGCACTGCCGAGTGGCTGGCAATCTCCTCCAGAGGGGCGTGCATCAGAACGGCAAATTCCGAACCGAAACGCCTGATCGCTTCGGCATAGCAGCGCATGACCCGCTTGGATGCGGGCCCCATGCCGGTGATATCCGCAAGGACTTCCGGCAGGGGAATCAAACTGAAGACCTGCGGCGCAGCATCGCCGAAAAGCGGCTGCTCGCGGTCGGCCAGCTCCATTACCCGGTGATGCACCCCCACGGTAACCGGCTTGCGGCAGACCGGGCAACAGAGCTCCAGCCGGCGCGTTTCGTCTGGGTCCAGACAGACCCCGCAGGCACGGTGTCCATCGAAGTGGTACTTGCCCTCTTCGGGGAAAAATTCGACCGTGCCGCGGAAGGTATCACGACGGTTGCCGCGGATCGCATCCCGCAGGGAGAAAAAGTCCAGGCCGGTGGAAAACAGATTGACCTCGCGCCCCAGGTTGGATGGCGAGTGACAATCGGAATTGGAGATCAATGCGAAACGGTCCAGACCCGAAATCAGCCGGTTCATGGCCGGATCGGAGGAAAGGCCCGTTTCCAGTGCAAAGATCCGGTCGCTCAGGTCGCCGAAGCACTCCTCGATTGAATCGAATCCGGAACGGGAGCCGAACAGGGAGAACCAGGGGGTCCAGATATGGGCCGGCACCAGAAAGCCCTCCGGCGCCTCCTCCAGCAGGATCTCCAGCAGGTCACGGCTGTCCAGTCCCAGGATTGGACGGCCATCGGAGACGATGTTGCCGATCCGGGCAAGGCGGGAATTGATACGGCCTGCTGATTCGAAATCGGGCACGTACAGCAGGTTGTGAACCTTTCTGACTATGCCGTGGCGTTTGTAGATACTGCTGATCTCGGCCGACAGCAGAAAGCGGACCGGGGTGCTGTCCCCCATGCAGCCATCCAAGGGGGAGGTCGCAGCAGCCTCGTTTTTCAGGCGAAACAGGCCCGGTTCAGCCGGCGTCAGCTCCTCCGAGAGGTTTCTGAACCAGCCGGGATGGGTGAAATCCCCGGTGCCGATAACGTTGATACCTTTGATCCGTGCCCAGGAGGCCAGCCCGGTCAGGGTGCTCTCCCGGCTGGTGGCGCGGGAATAGGGGGAATGAATGTGCAAATCGGCGATATAATCCATAGGCATTCATACTAGCAGAAGGGGAGGCAGGGGTGAAGCCTAATCCATTGACAAATTGCCGGCCGACACCGTAGACTCAAAAGACCTTATGATCAATAAAAGCGACATCAGACGGCGATTCAGGGCGATCCTGTCGCTGGACAGCCATCCGGGGCACATCGCCGCCGGCTTTGCCGCCGGGGTCTTCATCAGCTTCACCCCCTTCTTCGGCCTGCATACTCCTTTGGCCATTGCCGTTGCCTTTATCTTCCGCCTCAACAAACTGACCTGCATCACCGGTGCCTGGATAAATACTCCTCTCACGGTGGTCCCGGCCCTGGTGGCGAGCTACAACCTGGGCCGTTTTCTGCGCGGAAAACCCGCCAGGGACCTGGTCTTGCGGGAACTGAGCTGGCACCATATTCAGCCGTATGCCAAATCGATCCTGCTGGGCAGCTCGATCATCGGCTTCGTCGCAGCATTGGCGGCCTATTTCATCTGCTATTGGCTGGTGGTTACGTTCAGACGGAAGGATGCGGCCATGGCCGAGATGACGCGCGAGATGGAAGAGGTGGGCGAAGAGCTGGAGTAAAGAGACAGGCTGAGGTTAAGGTTGAGATCTACGATAAAAGAAACGCCTTCCAGGTCATCCTGTGAAGGCGTTTCTTTGTTGGGGCAGACGGCAGGTGATCAATAGCCTCGAGCCTTCAACCTTACCCTCAATCTCAACCTGTTTTTCTACTTGCCCAGCAGCGGGCTCAGCACCTGGTAGGTCAGGTAAGCCACCAGTGCTGCCGCCGGTATCGTCAGGACCCAGGCCACCACGATCCGCTGGGCCACCTTCCAGTTGACCGCTGTGAGACTCTTGGAAAGCCCTACCCCGAGGATCGACGAGGTGACAACATGGGTGGTGCTGGTCGGCAGACCGAGCATGGCCGCCCCGAGGATGACGGTCGTTGAGGCTGAGTCCACGGAAAAGCCGGTCATGGGCTGAAGCTTGACAAAATCACGCCCCACGGTCTTGATGATCCGCCATCCCCCTGCGGCGGTGCCCAATGCCATGGCAAGCGCGCAGGTGAGTTTGACCCAGAGCGGGACCTCGAAAGCGGGGATCATGCCGTAACTCAACAGGGCCATCGTGATCACGCCCATCGACTTCTGTGCATCGGCAGTGCCATGGGAAAACGCCATGAAGCCGGCCGAAAAAATCTGCATCTTGCGGAAACCGCGGTTGATGCCTGTCGGCGACCGTTTCTGCAGAAGCCACGTGAACATCACGACAAAAAAGTATCCGGCCACAGTGCCCAAAATGGGTGAAAGGATCAGTGCCAGCACTATCTTTTTTATTCCTCCCCAGAGCAGTGCGGAGGTGCCGACATGGGCGATGACCGCGCCCATCAGGCCGCCGATGATGGCGTGGGAAGACGAGGAGGGCAGACCGTAGTACCAGGTGATGATGTTCCAGATGATGGCACCGATCACGCCCGCTAGAACTACCATCTGGGTCAGCTGGCTGGCGTTGACGATGCCGGTGCCGATCGTCTTGGCCACCTTGGTGAAGGCCATGGCACCGATGAAATTGAGCGATGCCGCCATAATGATGGCAGCCTTGACCGAAAGGGCGCGGGTCGAGACACAGGTTGCAATGGCGTTGGCGGTGTCGTGGAAGCCGTTGATGTAATCGAAGAGCAGCGCAGCCGCGATCACCAGACACAGCAGCACAAATGCCGGATCAAGCATTCTTCACCACCACGCTTTCGAGAATATTGGCAGCATCCTCGCACTTGTCGGTGGCGCGCTCCAGGGTCTCGTAAATCTCCTTCCACTTGATCAGCTGGATCGGATCCTTCTCATCGTCGAACAGCCGGCTGATCGCTTCGCGGGAAACCCGGTCGGCCTCGTTTTCCAGGGCATTGATCTCGACGCAGGTTGCGAAAATCTCGTCGTTGGTCTTTTTTCCCAGCATGGCAACAGCCTTGTCGACCGCCTGGCAGGACTGCAGAATGATGAAACCGAGCGATTTGGCATATGCGGGAATGCTTTCGATGTTGTACATGATGATCCGCGCCGCCGAAGCGTCGATCAGATCGATGATGTCGTCCAGCTTCGCTGCCAGGGCATAGATATCTTCGCGATCGAGCGGGGTGATAAAGGTCTTGTTGAGCTTCTGGATGATTTCGTGAGTGATCGAATCCCCCTTGTGCTCGACATCCTTGATCTTGCGCTGGCTCTCGGCCGGGTTTTCGAAATCGTCCAGCATATCCTTGAGCAGCTTCGCACCTTCGATGATATTGGTAGTCATCTCCTTGAACAGCAGAAAAAACTTCTCTTCTTTGGGAATCAATCCGAACATTGCCGCCTCCATGCGTTCCGTAACCTTCGTTGTTTGAGCACCAATTAAACCTGTCATTACTAACATATTTTTTGGGTGCTGCCCATTGAAATGTCACAGACTTGTAACAAACCTGTATCTATTGCCTTTGCCGGCTGCTTGCAGTATTCTGCTGTCATTAGAATTCACCCATGCCTTCACATAAACGAGGGATGAATCCCGAAGAAATGTTGTGGGGTGTCAACCGGAGGGTGTATGACCGGCGGGATCAAAAAATGGCCGCAGGACGAACGGCCACGGGAGAAAATGCGTATTAACGGCGCAGCCAGCTTGAGCGATGCCGAATTGCTGGCCCTGATCGTCCGGAGCGGCGACCCCTCCAGCAGGCAGAGCGCCATCGACCTGGGACGGCAGCTGATCCTGCACTTCGACAACAATCTGCGGCAGCTCGGCAGCGCCAATCTTTCGGAATTGTGCGCCATCAAGGGCATGGGGGTCGCCAAAGCAGCCGGTGTCAAGGCGGCCTTCGCTTTGGCGGCGCGTTTCCAGGCCCGAAAACTGGAACACCTCGACCGCTTTACCTCACCCCGGCAGGTCTTCGAGTATTTCCATCACGAGTTCAGGGACAGCCGCAAAGAATACTTCCTGGCGCTGCTCCTGGACGGAAAGAACCGCATCATCCGGCGCGTGCAGATCTCGGAAGGCTCCCTCAACCAGAGCATCGTCCATCCCCGCGAGGTTTTCCACCCGGCGGTCAGGGAGTCGGCCGCCGCCGTGATCCTGGTGCACAACCACCCCACCGGAGATCCGGCACCCAGCCAGGAGGATATCGCCATAACCAGGCGCCTGAAGGAGGCGGGTGAGATCATGGGCATCCGCGTCCTGGATCACATCATCGTCGGCGACGGGGAATATGTCAGCTTTGTGGAGCGGGGTCTGCTGTAGCTGCCAAGCGGTACATCCGTCTCAGCATTGGTTCAGCGCCACTATCTGCCGGCCACGGCAAGGAGCAGGCCGAAACACAGGAACAATGCGCCCCCCAGCCTGTTGATGGCGCGCCCACCAGCCTCCGAAGTGAGCCACACCCGCGTTTGCTGAGCACCCAGGGCGTACAGGCTGTGGATGACGATGATCAGCACACCGTATGTCGCGGCCATGAGCGTGAATTGGAGGGTAAAGTTCATGTCGCGGTCGATAAACTGGGGAAGTACCGAGAGGAAAAAGAAGATCGCCTTTGGGTTGGTAAACTGCAGCAGCATCCCTTTGATAAAATTCCGTCTGAAACCGGCCTCGTGCACTGCCTGCTCCCTGAATATGAACGCAGGAGACCGCCAGAGCCTGATGCCGAGATAGACCAGATAGGCTGCCCCGATGTATTTCGTTATCGTGAAGGCCAGGTCGGAGCCGGCCAGCACGACACCAAGGCCCGTGGCGGAGATGCCGGCAACCGCCAATGCCCCGCAGGATATCCCCAAAATCCCACCGAATGCCCCCTTAAGACCGTAGCACAACGAGTTCGTGAGCGTCATGAGGACGCCGGGACCGGGGCTGAACACCGTGAACGCCGCCAGAGCAAAATAGACCGGATAAAGCTTCATGTGCCCCCCTTTCGCGCGGCTCCCTGGACGATACCGCGACCTGACGGCATCATAATCTGACTCCCATCAATGACTCAAATGAATAGTTATTATAAAATCAATAACTATATGTTATGGTAAATTCCATGAACCTGAACCTCTTGAAGATATTTCACACCGTGGCCGAGCGGCTGAACTTTACCCGTGCCGCCGAGGAACTGCACCTGACCCAGCCGGGCATCAGCAAGCACATTGCCACACTGGAGGAGCATTACGGGGTGCGGCTGTTCGACCGGTTGGGCAGGAGAGTCATGCTTACCCAGGCAGGAGATATCCTGCACACGGCAACGACCTCGATCTTCGCTCAATTGGAGCAATCCCGGTCGCGCATCGATGACTTGAAAGGTCTCACAGGCGGAAAACTGGACATCGGGGCCAGCGTCACCATTGCGGCCTACATCATCCCGGGTATGCTGACTACATTTAGAAAGAAAGCACCTGCCGTCGAGATAACCGTTGAAACCGCCTTCAGTCGCCATATAGCGGAAAGGGTGCTGGACAACACCCTCGAGATGGGTTTCGTCGGCCATTATACTTCTGACCCCAGACTGGAGATCCGGTCCTTTATGAAGGATCCCATGGTGCTGGTCGTGTCGCCGCGACATCCCTGGGCACAGCGCAAATCACCGGTACGGTTGACGGAGCTCGCCGGTCAGACGTTTCTGCTGTCGAAACAGGGCTCCGGTACCTGGCGACTCGTGTCGAAACATTTTGAAAACGCGGGAATTGTGTTGAAGCACATCATGGAGCTGGGCACGACCGAGGGGGTAAAACAGGGAGTGGCGGCAGATCTGGGCATTTCGATAGTGTCACGGCATGTACTGGGGGCGGAGTTCTCCGGCGGCATGTTGAGGGAAATCCCGCTGGCGGGCGAAGGATTGGAACGGGAGCTGTTCCTGGTATATCGCAAGGACCGGTATCTGTCCCAAGCGGCACGGGCCTTTCTTGAGCTTTTCACGTTATTTCCAGAGCTACCGGCCAGGGAGGGTGCGTAGAGAAACGCAACCGCCATCTGGCCGGGTTAATCGCTCTGCCTAAGCGTCCACCTATCTCCAGGTGACCCGTGCCGCCTGGCGCGGGGGAATGCGGTGGTAACGGTAGCGGGGCAGGCCGAACATCAGAGCGCCGTACACACTGTGATCCGCGGGGATACCGAGGGCCTCCCGCAGCGGGACATGACCGTTGGCGGCCCGCATCAGAAGACCGGCCCAGCAGGTGCCGATGCCGCCAGCAACGGCCGCCAGTTCGAACTGGGTCAAGGCGATGGTGGCATCCACCGTACTCCAGCTCCACTCGTCCGGGGCGTGGACCACCACCAGGTGAGGGGCGTTGCGCAGGATGGGGTCCTTGCCCTGTTCCCATCGGTCGACGAGCGGCGCATAGCGCGGTTCCTGCCTGCTGATCTGACGCAGGTAGTCAACCGCCAGACCGGCCAGACGCCTGACCTCGGAGGGGGTCCGGATCACCAGCCAGTGCACCGGCTGACGGTTCACGGCTGACGGCGCCCAGCGGGCCGTCTCGACAACTTCGCGGACCAATTCCTCGGGCACCGGCTCGTCCCGGAATTCACGGACCGAGCGGCGCCCCCTCACCAGATGGTGCAGGGCCGGCACGGAAATCACGGGGAACTCGCCCATGAGCGGTGCATCCTCCAGTGGCAGGGCCTTGTGCCGGGCCGCGCTCGCGGGGCAGACTGCGATGCAATGGCCACAAGCGATGCAGTGCTGGTCCGCACCGGTACGGAAAACGGGAAAACCTGCGCCATCCGTGTCGAACAACCCCATAGGGCATACGGCGGCGCACATGCCGTCGCGGCGGCAGGCGGCGTGGTCAATGGTTACCAGGGCCATCATGATCTCCTTGTTCATTGCAGCACTACGTGCCTGTTCTTTCGGTCAGGCTTGGCTGACCGGAAATGGGTTCCTCTCGAACTGCCGCTGATGCCAGTAGGGATATGTCAGGGTTGTGCGGCTGGCCTCGTCCAGGCGCGCCACCTGCTCCGCCGTCAGGTTCCACCCCGTGGCACCCAGATTCTGGCGCAGTTGTTCCTCGTTTCGGGCGCCGATGATGATGCTGGAAACGGTCGGCCTCTGCAGGAGCCAGTTCAGGGCAACCTGGGGAATGGTCCTGCCCGTCTCCGCCGCCACCTCGTCCAGGGCATCGACTACCGTGTACAGATACTCGTCGACCACGGGGGGACCCAGGGCACTGGTCACGGGCAAACGGCTTTGCTCGGGCAGCGGCTGGCCTCTGCGGATCTTGCCGGTCAAACGGCCCCATCCCAGGGGGCTCCAGACCAGGGCGCCGACCTTCTGATCGAGCCCCAGGGGCATCAACTCCCACTCATATTCCCGGCCCACCAGCGAGTAGTAGACCTGGTGGGCCACGTAGCGCGTCCAGCCGTAGCGTTCCGCCAGGGCGAGCGACTTCATCAGGTGCCAGCCGGAGAAGTTGGAGCAGGCGATATAGCGGACCTTGCCGGATGTGACCAGGGTATCGAGGGTGCTCAGGGTCTCTTCCAGCGGTGTCTGGGCATCGAAGCCATGCAGGTGGTAGATATCGATGTAGTCGGTTTTCAGGCGTCTGAGGCTGGCTTCGCAGGATGCCAGCAGGTGATAGCGCGATGATCCCACGTCATTGGGCCCGCTTCCCAGCCGGAAGGTGGCCTTGGTGGAGATCAGGAATTTGCCCCGGCGGCCGCGCACGGTTTCGCCGACAATCTCCTCGGACAGGCCGTCCGAATAGATGTCGGCCGTATCCAAAAGATTGATCCCCGCTTCATGGGCCATATCCACCATGCGGGTCGCTTCTTTTACATCGCTGCCTCCCCATGCCTTGAAAAACTCGTTGCTGCCGCCGAACGTTCCCGTACCCAGGCTGAGGGCGGACACCTTCAGGCCCGAACCTCCCAAAAAGCGATATTCCATGACGTTCTCCTTTTCGTGCGACCTCTTCAAAGTGTGAGTCTATGATGATCTGCCGGATAACTATCGGCTCGTAATTCTCTATAATGCATCTCAACGAAGAATCAAGTATCGGGGCAGGCGGGGGGATAGTACAGAACTGCCGCAGCGGACCGGCATTGCCAGGTGCACTACGGCAGCCGCAGAATCAGTTGTGCTGGCTGGGCAGTTTACGGTCATGCCCGGGACCAGAGTAAGCAGCCTTCCTTGCAATGGGCGATGGCCCGCAGCTGATAGCGTTTCCGCAACATGGCAAGCACCTCCTTCCCGGCAGCAGTGGGGAGAAACAGCTGCCTGTAAATCTCCCGCAATCCATAAGTTCTTTAGTTCGGAATATATGATCTATTGGACAGTCTGTCAAGATGTGTGTTACAAAAAAACTATGAAACCGCTGTATCATCCATCAATTAACGACGTTACGGTCGAGGGCCTGCTGCATGCCCTCTCCGATCCGGTACGGGTCCAGATTTATGTGGAAATAGCCCGTTCCGAATGCCCGAAGACCTGCTCGAACTTTCTCCAGCTCGATAACCGCACCCTGCCGAAATCGACCCTCTCTCAGCATTTCAGGATCCTGCGTGAGGCCGGGCTGATCCGCAGCGAACGCAAGGGGGTCGAGATGCACAACACGACTCGCTGCCAGGAGCTCAAGGAGCGCTTCGGCGACATGGTAGGCGCCATCATTGCCGCCTACCGGGAGCAGTTCGCACGGACGCAGGCCGGTTCGACACAGCCATAACGTCCCCTTTCCATTTGGCCGGCGGTGTTGCCCGCCACCATCCCACAGCCGCACTTTGACGGTATGCCTTGCAGAATTTGAACGCAGCCATGACCAGCACTGAAATCATCACCCGTCTCCACAGCCTGGCAAACCCGGCCAACGTGACCGGCATGGCCCGCTACGGCATCGCCACCCACGCCACTCTGGGGATCAACATCCCCGTGCTGCGCGGGATTGCCAAGACCCATCGCCGCGACCACCGTCTCGCCCGTGAGCTGTGGCGCAGCGGCATTCACGAAGCCCGTATCCTGGCTTCGCTGGTGGATGATCCGAGACAGGTAACCGTGGAGCAGATGGAGGAGTGGGTGGAGGATCTGGATTCATGGGACGTGTGCGACCAGTGCTGCGGCAATCTGTTCGGCCGCACCCCCTTTGCCTGGGACAAGGCCGAACAATGGAGTGGCAGGAGCGGGGAGTTCGTCAAGCGGGCCGGGTTCGTGCTAATGGCCCGTCTGGCGGTGCAAGAGAAGAAAGCCCCTGCGGAGCGGTTCCACCCCTTTCTCGCGCTGATCCGGCACGAGGCCGCCGATGGAAGGAATTTCGTCAAAAAGGGGATCAACTGGGCCTTGCGGGAGATCGGCAAACGCAAGGATATACAGGCTGCACTGGCAACGGCGCGGGAATTGGCCGGAATGGACAGCCCCTCTGCCCGCTGGATCGGCAGGGATGCCCTGCGGGAGTTCGACCGATTGGGGCTTGGTTCCCCGGTTTTACCTCAAACATGATATCGCGATGAGGGGAGTGAAGCGGTGGTCGCCGGTCCCCTCTGTCCTCAAGTTTATCCCCGCAGCCGCCACAGCAGGTGGTACAGTGGCGCCAGCCGCTCGAATCCCGTCTGCAGGTCCTCCACAATCCCCCGCGTAAAGAGCCGGCCATCAGGCTGGCGGTTGCAGACCAGAAACAGGTTCTTGCGACGGTGCCACTCCTGCAGATCGTCGGGCAGAGTGGCGTTCAGGGGGCGCTTGTAGCACTCCCCCGCAACCGTGAATAATTCCTGTCCGCCCAGCCACCCCACCTCCTCCCGGAATCGGTCCGGCTCGGTTTCGATGAAATGCCGCAGAGTGTCCATGGTTTCCCGCGTGGCACTGTAGAACCCCATGCCGTAGCGATAGCCCTCGGCCCTGATCTCGAAGAAAAAGCAGGGTGCTGTTTTCCAGTCCGGACTGGGACGCTTGAAGGTTATCCAGAGGCAGGTTTTGTAGGGTGATTTGTTGCGGGAAAAGCGGGTGTCGCGGTAGATGCGGGAGATGGTCCGGTCCACCGCCGGGATGGTGATCAGTCCGGGGTCGATGGCCAGCATTGGCCCGGCCAGGTCGTTGACCAGGGCCTTGAGCGGCTCCAGCAGGAATTCCTCGTACTCATCCCGATGGGCCTCGAACCACGGCTTGGCGTTATTGGCGGCCAGTTCCTCGAAGAACGCCAGTGAGTGGGGTGAAAAACCGGTGAATGTTGTACTCATAGCCCCCTCCCGGGTGGTTTGCCATGACTGTCACAGATGCATCCTTACCCCGACCGTCTTTGCTCCGGCAGTCGATTTCTGATCGGTTGCCCGAATTACGACGCAACGCCCCGAACAATAGACCACCACACACTCGCCTGTCAACGTACCGTATGTGCCGCAACAGGCTTGCGTAACCTTTGCCCCTCAGTCCGACAAGGCGTCGAGCAGGTGTCGGGTATGGAGCGGAAGCGCCGCAAAATCCCGTGCGCAGAGCGTCAACTGCCGCCGTGCCCAGACATCGGCAAGGGGAATATGGCGTATCGCCATGCTGCGGCCGCAGCGCAGTGCAGAGGTCTCCGGGACTATGGCAATACCGGCCTCCTCCTCCACCAGACGGCAGACCGCCGTAAAGTCATGCACCCGGACCCTGTAGCCGATACGGGTGCCCAGACGCTCCGCATGACTGTCCAGGTGGTCCTGCAGGGCACTTCCCTTGGTGAGCCCCACAAACGGATAGCGGAGCAGATCGCTGAAACCGACGGATTCCCCGCCGGCTAGAGGATGGCGGTCGGGGACGACAGTCACCAGTTGATCGATGCGGAACGGCCTGGTTTCGAGACAGCCATTATCGACGGAATCTGCTGCCACCCCGATGTCCGCCGTACCTGCCGCCACCCGGCGGACGATCTCGGCACTGGAGGATTCCTGGAGCTCCACGTCGACATGGGGATGCCGGGCCAGGAACGGCCCGAGCAGATCCGGCAGGAATTCCGTCAAGGCCGCCGTATTGCACAAAAGCCGTACCTTCACCTGCAAACCTCGCGCACATTGGCCAAGGGCACCCCGCATGTCGGCCACGTGGCCCAGGATCGTCCGGGCGTGGTGGACCAGGGCTTCACCAAGGGGGGTGGGCTCGATGCCGTGGCGCACCCGCTCGAACAGCGGCGCTCCCAGCTCATCTTCCATGCCGCGGATGCGGGCGCTGGCCGAAGCCAGGGCCAAGTGAGCCCGGTCGGCGCCGGCGGTGATGCTGCCGGCCTCCACCACATGAAGGAATAGCCGCAGGTCAGTCAGGTCGAAACGCATGGGAGCCCCCTGGTGTCGCATCGGTAGGCTTCGTTTTTTACGAAGCCGAGCTCAGCGTATCCCACATTGACCGGATCGGCAACAGGAGAGATAGTAGCGCCATGAACTCTCACGTGCTCATATTTCTATCGGGATTAGCAGCCGGATTCATGAATTCCGTGGCTGGCGGAGGATCGTTCATCACACTGCCGGTGCTGATATTCACCGGTATCCCTTCGGTTTCGGCGAATGCATCCAGCACGGTCGCCCTGTTTCCCGGTAGCATAGCCGGAGCCTGGGCATACCGCAGCGAGTGCGCGCGCTTCAGCGGAGCGCCGCTGAAACCGATGCTGGCGGTGAGCCTCGTCGGAGGGCTGTGCGGGGCGCTGCTGCTCCGCATCACCCCCACGGCCATCTTCGACCGGGCTATCCCCTGGCTGCTGCTGGTGGGTACTGCGGCATTCGCCGCCGGTCCACGGCTGGGGACGCTCATGGGGTGGAAGGCCGGCATGCGCCCGGTTCCGCTTCTGGCCGCCCAGGCGGTGCTGGGGGTCTACGGCGGCTACTTCGGCGGCGCGGTCGGTATCATGATGATGGCTGTCTGGAACCTGTTCGGCATCACGGACATCAGGGCCATGAACGGAGCAAAGACGCTGCTGGTGGGGGTGACGAATGCCGCTGCCGTGCTCTGCTTTGCCGCCACCGGTCTGGTCTGGTGGCCCCAGGCGGCCGCCATGATGGCGGGAGCAGTCATCGGCGGGTACAGCGGCGCCCACTGTGCCCGCCGCATCAATCCCGCCCGCCTGCGGATGGGAATCACCATCTTCAACGTGATCATCACGGCGATTTTCTTCATGAAGAGCATTCGGTGACTTGCCCGAGCGACAGCGACAGATCGCGGTCAGGGCTTCCCGGTCATCACACCCCTGAGCGACAGGGAGTCCATCCTCATGCCGATGGTGCAGGGTCGCTACGGTGGCGGCGGAAGTGAACGCATGCCAGGATCAGGGATGCGGTCTGCAGAATGGCGCAGAAATAGAACGGCGCGCCGATGCGCCAATCGCCGCGCGGCAGATGCGATACCGCCGAGAGGAGCGGTGCGCCGCACAGGGGGGCCAGCACTGCCATCAGGCTGTTCAGGGAGTTCACCGCCCCCAGGGTCTGTCCCTGGCTGTGGGGATCGGCAGCGCTCGAAATGATGCTTTGCAGCGACGCAGTAACCGTGTAGCCGAGCACGTTCAGCACGATCACCGCGTACATCATCCACCCCTGGGTGGCGGCACCCCACGCCAGGTGGGCCAGGGCCGACGACACCAGCCCGGCAACCACCAGGCGCCGGGGAGTGACGTGTTTCAGCATGCGGCCGAGCAGGAAACCCTGCACGATCAGCGACATGAGGCCGACCACGGCCAGTGACCAGCCGTTCTCCCGTGGCCCCCAGCCGAACTTGAAGGTGGTGTACAGCACCCAACTGGTGAACAGCACGTACTGGGCAAGCCCGCTCAGGGCGACCACGGCCGCCAGGCGGCCGACACCGTGCAGCCTGCCCAACTCGCGCAGCGACGTGAGCGGATTGGCCCTGCTCCAGTGGAACGGGCGCCTGCGTTCGGCGGGCAGCGACTCGGGCAGCACGAAATAACCGTAGAGCCAGTTGAGCATGGCACAGCCGCCGGCCACGAAGAAGGGGAGCTGTATGGCAATCGACCCCAGCACGCCCCCCAGGACCGGGCCGATGATGAAACCGACGCCGAACATGGCGCCCAGCATGCCGAAACGCCTGGCCCGCTCTTCGGGAGGGGTGATGTCCGCCACGTAGGCATTGGCCACGGCCAGGTTGGCCTGCAGCGCGCCTCCGATCAATCGCACCACGACCAGCATCCACAGGGCCGTGGCAAGTCCGGTGGCGATAAAGTTGAGGCCGAGTCCGCAGAAGCCGAGCAGAAGCAGCGGGCGGCGGCCATGGGCATCGGACAGCGCCCCGAGGATCGGCGAACCGAAGAAGTTGGCGATCCCGAACGAAAACACCACCACCCCGTACCAGAACGCCTGATCCGCCTGCGAGCCGGCAAACCCTCCCACCAGCGTCGGCAATACCGGGATGATCAGGCCGATGGATACCATGTCGATCAGCACCGTCAGCATGATGAACGGCATGGCCGCCGTACGGCTGCCCCGGGAAGTAATGAATTTGAAGGTGTTCATCGATTGAATGCCCATTTCATGGTGTCACTACGCAGCATAATTCTCCGTGCTGCCAAGCAGTGCCATCTCTGCCAGCCGAATAATGCAGTTCCAGGCTTCCGCGTCCCGGTTTCCGCCGCCGGTACCGTCATGATTTCCCGTCTCACGGCTCCTTTTTCGCCAGGACCAGGATCTTGCCCACGGTCCGCCAGTTTCGACCGGTCATGGGTACGCCGAGCAACCTCTCGGCGCCTGCTGCCAGTTTGGATCTGCCGGTGCCGTCAGGGGCATGCAAATAGAAGACATTCCCTTTCAGCTCATACCGTTCGCTCCCGTTCCTCAGCTTCTCCAGCCCCTCCCTGTCAGGGTGTTCCGGTACGGCGTCCAGGAACCCCAGGTGCAGCGTGGCCGGCTCGTTCACGGCGTCGAGGAAGGGGATCGCCGCAACCGCCTGCTCCATCTCCGCCACGGTCAGCAGCAGGACCGCGGGCTCGAAACTGTACTGTTTTCCGATCGCCGACCTAATGGCAGAGGCAAGATGCCTCCTGTCGTCCTCTGCGGTCCGAAATACGGCGTTGCCGCTCTGGAGGCAGGTTCTGACTCGATCGAGCCCAAGCGATTCGAGAAGTGCAACCAAGTCCTTCATGGAAAGGGTATTGTTCCCTCCGACGTTGATCCCCCTGAACAATGCTATGCAGGTCTGCACATATCCTCCGAAAAGAATAAATTGAAGCCACCCGCACCGCTTCCTGCATCGCCTGGAGCTTTTCCGGATCTGACCGAGTCGAAAATTTTCGTATGCTTCTCCGCGTTCAGCTCACCGTCGATGTTTCCATGCTTTTCCCTACCCGACTAAGGTAGTTTAAGTTTCAACGCCTGTTTTTCTGCATAACTCATTATTGTCCGAGGAGTGTAAGTACCTCGTCCGAAGCGCGCTGGGCAGCGGCCACACAGTCGTTCAGCCCGATGCCGCGGTAGGAGTTGCCGGTCAGAATCAGGCCCGCATGGCCTTTCAGCCGTTCCTCCAGCCCTGCCAGGCGCTGGCCGTGCCCAACGGTATACTGGGGGATAGCCTGCTCGTGCCGGAAGATGCGCACAAAGGAGGGATCTGCCGTAATCCCCATCACATCCTTCAGGTCCTTCATCACCCTTGTCCGCACCTCGTCGTCGCTCAGTGTGACGTACTGCGGAAAACAGGCCCCACCCATCATGCTGCGCAGGAGCACCTTCCCCTGCGGCGCCCGGTTCTCGAACATGCTGGAGTCCCACAGGGTGCCGAGAATGCTGCACCCCTCCTTTTTGGGGATCAGGTAGCCGAAGCCGTCCAGGGGATGGCCGATGCGGTCACGCTCGTAGCCGAAGCAGACCACCGTCATACTGGCATAGGGGATCTGGCGCAGAATGGTCGCCAGCGTATCGTCGCAGCCGGACAGCATCTCAGCCGCAGCAAACGCGGGCGAGGCAACGATGACGACATCGGCCTCGTACTCGCGGCCGTCGCTGCATTGCAAACGGTACGGAGCCGATTGCCCCTGCTCCACCGCCGTCACCTGAATTCCCGTTTGGACGATATCCCCCAGCGAGGCGTTCAGGGCGTCGGTCAGGAATTGGATCCCCTCGCGGAAGGAGGTCAAAACGCCCCCCGGTCCGGCGGCGCTGGAAACCACCTTCCCCTCGGCCACCTCTTTTTTCTTCTTCCTGGCCAGCATGACCATGGCGCGGATCAACCCGCCGTACTCACGCTCCAGCTCGGCGATGCGGGGGAAACAGGAGTTGAGCGACATGGTTTCCGGGTCGCCGGCAAAGATGCCGGATACCATGGGCGCGATCAGTTTGTCCAACGCCTCCTGACCCAGGCGGCGGCGACCGAAGGCGGCCAGGCTTTCGTCCCCCCCGGGGGCTCTGGCGATGAACGGGGTCGGCTCCAAGGCCAGGCGTAGCTTGCCCGGCCAGGAGATCAGCCCGCTCTTCAGAAAGGAAGGGCCATTTTCCGGCAGGCGGTGCAGTTCACCCCCCGTGTAAATGAAGCGTTTGCGGGCATTGTCGTTGCTGCGATGGAGGCTGCCGCCGACGCCGATCGCGCCGCACAGATCCAGGGTCTGGGGCTTGCTGTCCAGAAAACCGTTGGGGCCCCACTCGCACAAATAGCCCTCCTCCCGGATGCTGCGGATCTTGCCCCCCGGCGTGGCCTCTTTTTCCAGCAACGTCAGGTCCAGCTCGATGCCGGCCCTGCGGGCCTTGTCCCGCAGCAGCCAGGCAGTGGAGAGACCCGAGATGCCGCCGCCGATCACGATCACTTTTTTCATCTCCGCATCCTTTCCCGAAACCAGGAGTTATTGAGGCTGTAAACGATCCGTATCCGCGTGCTGCATGCCGGAAAGGGCATCAGCTGGAGCGGGCATGCCCGGCAGCAGTGCCGGCTCCTCCATGGCAGCTTCCAGCATGTCGGCCGGCATGGCCTTGTTCGGCTTCACTCCCAGGGCCTTCAACATCTCGGCCTGGCGAATGACGTTGCCGCGCCCTTCTACGAATTTGCCATAGGCCTTGTCATATTCTCCCTGGGCCTGTTTCAGCCGGGAGCCGACCCCCTTCAGATCATCCACGAATCCCACCAGTTTATCATACAGTTCCGCTCCCCGCCGGGCGATTTCCTGTGCGTTGCGGTTCTGCTGCTCCTGGCGCCACAGATGGGCCACGGTGCGCACCACGAACAGCAGCGTGCTGGGGCTGACCAGCAGCACGTTCCGTTTCCAGGCATCCTGCCACAGCTCGGTGTCCTGGGAGATGGCCAGCATGAAGGCCGGTTCCACCGGGATGAACATCAGCACGAAGTCGAGGGACTTCACCCCGTGGATGCCGTGATAATTCTTCTCCGACAGCCCTTTGATATGCCCCCGCACCGAATCGATGTGCCGCTTGCAGGCTGCATTCCGGCCATTGTCGTCGTCCGCGTTGACGTACTCTTCGTAGGCGATCAGCGATACCTTTGCATCAGCAATGATGTGCCGCCCCTCGGGCAGATGGATGACCACATCGGGCTGGAGACGGCTGCCATCCTCGCGGGTGTGGCTCTCCTGCACGTCGTATTCGTGCCCCTTGCGCAACCCGGATGACTCCAGGATCTTCTCCAGGATCATTTCGCCCCAGTTGCCCTGGGTCTTGCTGGAGCCCTTCAGGGCACGGGTGAGGTTGTTGGCGTCGTCGGAGAGCTGCCGATTGAGGTCCATCAGGTGCTTGACCTGGGCCGCCAGGGCACTGCGCTCTTTGCCCTCCTGCACGTAGACCTCCTCCACCTTGCCCTGGAACTCGGACAGCTTGACCTTGAGCGGTTCCAGCAGCTGTCCGATGTTGGACTGGTTCTGCTCGGTAAAACGCTTGGCCTTCTCCTCCAGGATCTCGCTGGCCAGCGCCTTGAACTGGTTGGAAAGCTGCTCGCGGGCATCGTTGAGCAACACCAGCTTTTCTTCGTTCTGCCGGCGCTCCGCATCCAGGGTGGTGGATACTTCCGTAAAGCGTGCATTCAGGGTCTGCAGATCCACGAGCAGGGAGTCGCGCCGGAGCGTGAGTTCCCTGGCTTCATCGGTAAGGCGGGCAATCTCTTCGAGCCTGCTTGTCAGGGTCGACTGGGCAGCGCTCAGGTGCTGGCGCAAGGAGGAAACCTGCTGGCTCTGTGCCTCTGCATGTGCGGCAACGCTTTTCAGCTCGTTTTCCAGGACAGTTAAACGCCCCGCACGTTCCGACAGCTGGGCGCACTCGCTGCGCGACCTCTCCAGCGACTGCCGCAGAAGCTCCCGTTGCTGTTCCGAATCGGACAGGGAGGTGCGCAGGCGGTCCGCCTCTTCGGTGGCACCATGGAGACGCTCATTCAGCAAGGCAAGCTCGACCTGCCCTTCGCCACGGGCCAGCCTCACGGCATCGCTCAGGCGCTTTTTCAGAAATACACCGGCAACTGCGAGACCTGCTGCCAGACCTGCTGCAAAGACTGCTATTTCCACGAGGGGAACTCCGTTTCTGGTGGGACCGAATCCATGGCATCCCTGTCTGCGGGCCTGAAAAGCCTTTGTCCGTGGTTTATGCCGGGCGGGGATTCAGAATGCGGCAGCCGTCAGATGGCGTCCGAGCAACCATCCGCCGGCAGGTGACGAATACCAAAATTGCTTTTATTTCAATACGATCTTTCTATGGCAAAGTCAACACCCCTGCGTTTCAGGGCATGAATGGGTCGATACTCCGTTGACACCGGCCGCAACAGGGCTTACATTTTGTTTAGATTTCAGAAGGAAAGGACACTGCCGGCATGGCTCAGACCGATTATTACAAGACTCTCGGGGTGGATAAAAAGGCGACCCCCGATGAGATAAAGAAGGCATTCCGTAAGTTGGCCGTCAAATATCACCCTGACCGCAATCCGGGGGATAAGGCGGCCGAGGATAAGTTCAAGGAGATCAACGAGGCCTATGCCGTGCTTTCGGACACGCAGAAGAAGGAACAGTACGACACCTTCGGTTCCAGCGGTTTCCACAAGCAGTACAGCCAGGAAGACATCTTCCGCAATTTCGACTTCGGCGGCACCTTCAGGGACATGGGCATGGGGGGAGGAGAAGACATCTTCTCACGCCTGTTCGGCGGCGCCTTCGGTCGGGGGGGCCGGGGAGGCTTCCGTGCAGGCCCTCAGAAGGGGGGCGACCTGGAAATGGAGACCGATGTCAGCTTCCGTGACGCGGTGAGCGGCGCGGAGAAAGTCGTCGCCTTCCGACGCAACGGCAGCCGCGAGGAGATCAAGGTCAAGATCCCGGCAGGGGTGGACAACGGCAGCAAGATCCGCATTGCCGGCAAGGGGGGTCAGGGTGAGGGTGGCGGTCCGGCCGGCGACCTGTACCTGATCATCCGGGTGCTGCCCGACCCGGTCTTTACCCGGGATGGCGGCGATCTCTTCGTGGAACGCCCCATTCCTTTCAGTGCCGCCTGTCTGGGCACATCCCTGGATGTGCCTACTCTGGAAGGGGACAAGCGCATCAAGGTGCCGGCCGGCATCCAGCCGGGGACCAAGATCCGTCTGAAGGGTTTCGGCGTCAAACCGGTCGGTTCGAACACCAAGGGGGATCTGTTCGTGAAGGTTACCGTGCGCATACCGGAGAACCTGAACGCCGAGCAAAAACGCCTGGTGGAAGAACTGAACAAAAAGGGGCTGTGATTCGGCCGAGGCAGCAGCGCTTTACGAACCAAAAAGACCAGCGCGGAATGAATCCATCGCTGGTCTTTTTGTTTTTCCGTACTGCACAGCTGACGCGCTACACAGGCATCATGATCACTACCGCGTGGGATGAGATTCCTTCGCCGCGGCCTGAAAAGCCGAGCCCCTCCTCGGTGGTGGCCTTGACGTTGACCTGCCCGGCCTCTGCACCGAGCACCCGGGCGATATTGGCCCGCATCTGCGGAATGTGCGGGGCCATCTTGGGTCGCTGGGCAATGATGGTGGCATCTAGGTTGCCGAGACGATAGCCGCGCTCGGCGGCCAATCGACCGACATGCTCCAGCAGCTTCAGGCTGTCGGCCCCCTTGAAGGCCGGATCGGTATCGGGAAAATGCTTGCCGATGTCCCCTTCACCGATGGCCCCCAGTATGGCATCGCTGATGGCGTGCAGGAGGACATCGGCATCGGAATGCCCCAACAACCCCTTCTCCCAGGGGATCTCCACCCCGCCGATGATCAGCTTCCTCTCCTCCACAAGCCGGTGGACGTCGTATCCGTGTCCTATGCGCATCGTTCCCCCATTACATCTCCGCCTTCAGATCCCGCGCCATCAGCTCGCTGACCGCCTGTTTGGCAGGCTTGTCCTCGTGGAGGATCTGGAAGACCTTCTCCACAATCGGCATCTCTACCCCCAACCGGCAGGCCAATTGATAGACCGATTCCGACGTTTTGATTCCCTCGGCCACCATGCGCATTTCAGCCAGGATATCGGCCAGCCGCATGCCCTGTCCCAGCTTGTATCCCACCGTGCGGTTGCGGGAGAGGTCGCCGGTGCAGGTCAGCACCAGGTCCCCCATGCCTGCCAGTCCGGCAAAGGTGGCGTGTTGGGCTCCCATGGCCAGTCCCAGCCGGTTCATCTCCGACAATCCGCGGGTAATCAGGGCTGCCCGGGCGTTGTGGCCGAATCCGAGACCATCGCAGATGCCGGCGGCAATGGCGATCACGTTTTTGACTGCCCCTCCCAGTTCGACGCCGATCACGTCGCTGTTGGTGTAGGCCCGGAAGACGGGATTGCTGAATGCCGCCTGCACCCGGCGGGCGCACTGCTCGCTGCGGGAGGCGGCCACGATCAGCGACGGTAGTCCGGCTGCCACTTCACGGGCGAATGTGGGACCCGAAAGAGCAACATAGCCTTCCAGCGCGGCCTCACCCAACAGCTCGCTGCAGATCTGGGAGACGGTGTTCAGGGTGCCCAGCTCGATGCCTTTGGAGGCATTCACCAGTATGGTTCCGGGACCGACCAGCGCTGCGGCCTGTGACAACACGCTGCGCATGACCTGTACCGGCGTCACCAGGATGATCATCGTGCGGTCCGCCAGCGCCTCCGGCAGACTACCGGTGACGGCCAGGGCGGGATCAAGCGTGAAGCCGGGCAGGTAGAGCGAGTTGACACGGGTGGAACTCATCTCGGCCGCCAGATCCTGTTCGTAGACCCACAGTACCGTGTCATGCCCGTTCCCCGCCAGTACATGGGCCAGGGCCGTACCCCAGCTGCCGCCGCCGATCACGGCAACCCGTTCCCGGCTAGTCCTCATCGTCATAGCCTTCCTCCTGTCTCAGATCATAGCCGTCGCTGATTGCCTGCCGCGCCGCCTCGATGCTGTCCAGGATCAACCGCCGGATAAAGGGATGGCGCACCTCGGGCAGAAAGCCCCCCACCAGGCTCAGGGCCGTGGCCAGGACGTGCTGCACCTGTGTTTCTTCGCTGCCGGTCTGCTGCATGTAATCTGCCGTCAGCAGCAGGCGCTTGATGATCTCCGCCCGGCGAGGCTTGATCAACGTGGCGCAGAAGTCGGCCAGTTCGGATTCCAGCTCAGCCTCGGAGAGCACGCCGTCTGGCGTATTCTTTCCCAGCTCATCCAGCCGCTCGGCCGCGTCGTAGACCGCCGGCTCGGACAGGAGCCATCCCTCCAGACCGGCGCAATCGAGAAGCTCGTTGCTGCGGGCAACGTAGCGCGGGATCCGTTCCGCTATCCCTTCCAGGTGGGCCATGCTGAAACGGGGTACGTAGGCTTCGGGCCGCAGGGCATCGGGGCTGAACAGGCGCATGTCGACATAGAAGTCGGGGGGCAGGTAGTAGCCCTGCTCGCGGCTGTGGTGCAGCGCATCCCGCAACACTGCCAGAGCGTAACCGGAATCGACCTCCGACAGCGACTCTCCGGCCGTCACCTCTCGCAGTACCGTCTGGTACTCCCGCTCGTTCTGCATGCGATAGCTCAAGGCATTGATCAGCCCCTCCGACTCTCCGGCCAGAAGCAGCAGTGCGGCAAAGCTGCCGTCCTCCAACTGCCAGGAAAACAGCACCGACCGGGAGCCGTAGACATCGATCGGGCCGATCTGCACTTGATGGAAGGGAAGCGGCACCGGGTATGACTGGGGCAGTTCCCGGGGCTCCCTGATGCCCAGGAACGAAAGCCGGCGAATGGTGCGCCGGATCAGTTCGGCCATCTCCCCTTCGTGCCGGCGTTCGGCCTTGTTGAGAACGCCGAGGGAGAAGCCGCTTTTGATCCTTCCCAGCGTAACGATCGCTTCGCGGACCACCTCGGGCCGCTCGAAGGAGATCAGGATCTCCAGGAGCGCCACCGCGTCGGGTGTGCCCGCCTCGGACAGGCAGCGGATCATCCGCTCACGGATTTCATCGGCGGCATCCAGGAACAGGTCCATGAAACGCACCAGTCCCCGCTCGCCGTCATGCAGGCAATCCTGCACGAAACCCTCTATGGTGGGGGCGCCGTAACCGGTCATGGCGGCAAAGGGGGGTGCGGTGACATCGATGCCGTAGTCCTGCAGGGCGTCCAGCAGGGCCAGCCGCCCCGCCTCCTCCAGGTCGGTGCGCTTGAGGGTGATCTGCACGAGCTGGTCGAGCCAACCGGCGTCGTCGAAGAAATCGAGCATGCAGGTATAGCGGTAGATGGCTGTGCCGCTCTTCTCCTGCCACAACTTGCGTACCAGCGGCCGCAGCGCGCGTCGCCCCGACTTCTGCAGGCGTTTGCCGATGCGCTCCATCTGCTCCGTGGTCAGGTCGTCCCGTTTGAGGAAGTCCAGCAGCCGTATGATACGGCGCCGTTCCCGGAGACTTTTATCGATCTTGAAGGGTCTGGTCATCTGAAAGACAGCTTGAGGTTAAGGTTAAGTTTTTTCTCAACCTTAACCTTAACCTGAAATTTCCTCCTCTTCATCCTCTTCCTTCTCGGCCAGCCGCGCCACTGCCACCACCTTTTCCTTCTCCTCGGTCGTGATCAGGCGTACCCCTTGGGTATTGCGGCCGATTACGGAGAAACCAGATACCGGCACTCGCAGGATCTTGCCCTGGTCGGTGATCACCATCAGGTCGTTGTCGTCGGCCACCTGCATGACATTGACCACGCTGCCGTTGCGGTCGGTGGTCTTGATGGTGATGATGCCCTTGCCGCCGCGCGATTGGTCGCGGTACTCATCCAGGTCGGTGCGCTTGCCGTAGCCGTTCTCGCAGACGGTAAAGATGGTCGAGCCCACGGCGGCGTTGTCGACGATCTCCATGCCGATGACCTTGTCATCATCGCTGAGGGTCATGCCGCGCACCCCGCGGGTGACACGGCCCATGGGGCGGGCATCTTCCTCGTTGAAGCGGATGGCCTTGCCGTTCCGGGTGGCCAGGAACACATCCTTGGTGCCATCGGTCAGGGCCACGGAAATCAGCTTGTCGCCATCATCGAGCTTCACCGCAATGATGCCACCACTGCGCACGTTGGAATATTCCACCAACGGCGTCTTCTTGACGACCCCGTTTTTGGTGGCCATGAACAGGTAGGCGTTCTCGGCGAATTCCTTGACCGGCAGAATCGTGGTGATCTTCTCCTCCATGCCGACATTGACCAGGTTGACCACTGCCTTGCCCTTGGTGGTGCGGCTCCCCTCCGGTATCTCGTAGACCTTGAGCCAGTACATGCGCCCGGCATCGGTGAAACAGAGCAGATAATCCTTGGTGGAGGCGATGAAGAGCTGCTCGACAAAATCCTCTTCCTTGGTCTTCATGCCGGTCTTGCCCTTGCCCCCCCGGCGCTGGGAGCGGTAGAGATCGACGGCGCTGCGCTTGATGTACCCGGTGTGGGAGATGGTCACCACCATCTCCTCATCCTCGATGGTATCCTCCAGGGAGATGTCGGCGCTCTTGTCGACGATCTCGGAGCGGCGCTTGTCGCCGAACTTGTCCCGGATGTCGGTCAACTCGCCGACGATGATCTTGAGGATTTCGGTATCCGAAGAGAGAATCTCGCGCAGACGGGCAATCAACTTGAGGATCTCGTCGTATTCAGCCAGAATCTTGTCCCGCTCCAGACCGGTCAGGCGCTGCAGGCGCATCTCCAGGATGGCCTGGGCCTGGATCTCGGAGAGCCTGACCTCCTCTTCGTATCCGGCGGGACGGGGCAGGTTCAGTTTTGCCAGGTAGGCGGGATCGGCAAAGATCCCCTCCATGAGTCCCTGCTTGGCTTCAGGCGGGGTCTTGGAGGCGCGGATCAGCTCAATGACCGCATCCAGCCAGTCCAGGGCGATCTTGAGACCTTCCAGGATATGGGCTCTGGCCAAAGCCTTTTTCAATTCAAAATTGGTGCGGCGGGTAACCACCTCGCGACGGTGGTCGACGAAGCAGTCCATCATCTCCCGCAAGGTCAAGACGCGCGGACGGTTATGCACGATGGCCAGCATGATGATACCGAAGGAGGTCTGCAGCTGGGTCTGCTTGTAAAGCTGGTTGAGCAGCACCTCGGCATTCTCGTCACGCTTGACCTCGATAACGACCCGCATACCCTCGCGGTCGGACTCGTCGCGGATTTCGGTGATCCCCTCGACCTTCTTCTCCTTGACCAGCTCGGCGATTTTCTCGATCAGGCGGGCCTTGTTGACCTGGTAGGGGAGCTCGGTAATGACGATCGACTGGCGCTCGGACTTCTTGGCCGCCTCGATATGCGCCTTGGCGCGGATCTGGATGATGCCGCGGCCGGTGGCATAGGCATCGCGAATCCCCTGGCGGCCGTAGATTGTGGCACCGGTCGGGAAATCAGGCCCCGGCACCAGCGCCAGCAACTCCTCGAAGGAAAGTTCCGGATTGTGAATGGTCGCTATGATCCCGTTGATAACCTCCGCCAGGTTGTGCGGCGGGATGTTGGTGGCCATGCCGACGGCGATGCCGGTTGAGCCGTTGACCAACAGGTTGGGGAACTTGGAAGGGAGCACGGTCGGTTCCAACAACTCGTCGTTGTAGTTGGGGACCATGTTGACGGTTTCTTTGTCCAGGTCGGTCAGGAGCTCGTGGGAAAGCTGACGCAGACGGATCTCGGTATAACGCATGGCAGCCGGCGAGTCGCCGTCCACCGAGCCGAAGTTGCCCTGGCCGTCCACCAGCATGTAGCGCAGCGAAAAGTCCTGCGCCATGCGGACGATGGTGTCGTAGGCAGCAGTGTCGCCGTGGGGGTGATACTTACCGATGACATCACCGACAACACGGGCCGACTTCTTGTAGGGCTTGTTGTAGTCGTTGCCCATGTCATACATGGCATACAGGCAGCGCCGGTGCACCGGCTTGAGACCGTCGCGCACGTCGGGTAGGGCACGGCCGATGATGACCGACATGGCGTAATCCATGTAAGAACGTTTCATCTCGTCTTCGATATTGACGGCTACCTTGCTGTTGGATGTGTTGTTGAGCATCGCTTCCTCGTTATATCCGGTGAAAAGAATAAATGTAAATTAACAATGGTGTTGACTTTAAATATCCAGATTGACCACGTTCAAGGCGTTCTGCTCGATGAAATCGCGGCGCGGCTCGACCTGGTCCCCCATCAGGATCGTAAAAATCTCGTCCGATTCGACCGCATCTTCGATCTTGACCTGCAGGAGCACGCGGTTTTCCGGATTCATGGTGGTTTCCCAGAGCTGCTCGGGGTTCATCTCGCCGAGACCTTTGTAGCGCTGGATGGCCAAGCCCTTTTTGGCCTGCTCCAGGAAGAACGCCAAAAGCTCCTCGTGATTGGCCGTTTCCAGAAGCAGCTTACCGCCATCCTGCAGCGAAAGGAAGGCACGGCCGTCGGCCATGGTCTCCACCACGCGGCGGTGGTTCTCCACCAGGAGCTCGTACTCGTGGGTCGACAGTACGGCCAGGGCCTGCTGATCGATGATGGCGCGGATGTTGCCGATGCGGAAGGCGATGCGCTCCTCCTCGATCTGATAATCGGAGCCGGGGGAGAGCACCTTCATCGCCTCCAGGTAGGCTGTCAGCCCGGAGAGTTCCTCCACCCCGGCCGGCACGTTGGCCCGCACCATGATCGAGAGCAGGTCCGCGGCGATCCCTTTTTTGACCACCTTGTCGAAGATCGCCCGGTTCTCGATGAACTGCTTGATGACCGGGATGATCTGCTTGCCGATGTAGACCCGCTCTCCCTTCTCCAGTTTCAGGGTCAGTTCCTCGGCCCCCTCTTCCAGCAGGAAGTTCTGCAGGGCGTGCTCATTCCTCAGGTACATCTCCTTTTTGCCGCGCTTGACCTTGTACAACGGCGGCTGGGCGATGTAGAGATGCCCGCGCTGGATCAGCTCGTGCATGTTGCGGTAGAAGAAGGTCAACAGCAGCGTCAGGATATGGGAGCCGTCCACGTCGGCGTCGGTCATGACGATGATGCGGTGGTAGCGCAGCTTGGCAATATCGAAATCATCCTTGCCAATGCCGGTTCCAAGAGCGGTGATCAGGGTGCGGATCTCCTGCGAGGAGATCATCTTGTCGAAGCGCGCCTTTTCGACATTAAGGATCTTACCCTTGAGCGGCAGGATCGCCTGGAACTTGCGGTCGCGCCCCTGCTTGGCCGAGCCGCCGGCCGAATCGCCCTCCACCAGGTACAGTTCGCACAAAGCCGGGTCCTTCTCCTGGCAGTCGGCCAGTTTGCCCGGCAGCCCCCCCATATCCAGGGCTCCCTTGCGGCGGGTCAGGTCGCGGGCCTTACGGGCCGCTTCACGAGCCCGGGCCGCCTCAATCGATTTCTCCAGGATCCGCTTGGCAACCTGGGGATTCTCTTCCAGGAACTGGGCCAGCTTTTCGTTCATCAGTGTTTCGACATAGCCCTTGACCTCGGAGTTGCCGAGCTTGGTCTTGGTCTGCCCCTCGAACTGCGGCTGGGGGATCTTGACCGAGATGACGCAGGTCATCCCCTCGCGCAGGTCATCGCCCGAGATGGATACCTTGGCGTTTTTGAGCAGGTTGTTGGCCGCCGCATAGCTGTTCATGGTGCGGGTCAGGGCCGCCTTGAACCCTGCCAGGTGGGTACCCCCCTCATGGGTGTTGATATTGTTGGCAAAGGTGAACACCTTCTCGTCGTAGGAATCGTTGTACTGCATGGAGACTTCCGTCTCCACTCCCCCTTTTTCACCCTTGATATAGATCGGCTTGGGATGCAGGGCGGTCTTGTTGCGGTTCAAGTATTCGACGAAGGAGTTGATGCCCCCCTCGTAGTAGAACTCGTGAGATTTGTTTTCCACTCGTTCGTCGGTGATCCGGATGCGCACGCCGGCATTGAGGAAGGCCAGTTCGCGCAGCCGCTGGGACAGGATGTCAAAGGAGTATTCCGTGGTTTCGAAGATCTCCTCGTCCGGCATGAAGGTGATCTTGGTGCCGCGCTTCTTGGTCTCGCCGGTCACTTCCAGCGGCGCCAGGGGGTCACCGCGGCGATAGGATTGACGCCAGACCTTGCCGTCGCGGCGGATCTCCAGTTCAAGCCATTTGGAAAGGGCGTTGACCACCGAGACCCCCACCCCGTGCAGACCGCCGGAAACCTTGTAGGATTCGTTGTCGAACTTGCCGCCGGCGTGCAGCACGGTCAGGACAACCTCGGCGGCCGATTTTCCCTCGCTGGCCATCATATCCGTAGGAATGCCGCGGCCGTTGTCCACGACCGTCACCGACCCGTCGGTGTTGATGGTCACGTCGACATTGTCACAGTAACCGGCCAGGGCCTCGTCGATCGCGTTGTCCACGATCTCATACACCAGGTGATGAAGCCCGGCGCTGGAGGTGGAGCCGATGTACATGGCCGGGCGTTTGCGTACCGCTGCCAGCCCTTCCAGAACCTTGATGCTGTCGGCGCCATATTCTTCCGAAGCGGTGTGTGTCATATTTGCCTGTTCACTCATGCGGTTCGTTTCCTTCATGCGTCAGATTGCCCCCTTCCATGCGGAAGACGGCGCAGCGTGCTTTAGTGCCGATCAGTGCAGGTGATCGTTCGGTGGTGGTAATAAACACTTGAATCTCCCGGGAAGTCAGGAATTCCATCAGGTTGCGATTTCTCTCGGAATCAAGCTCAGAGCTCATGTCATCCAACAGCAGCAGCGGCGGTTCACCGAAAATGCTCTGCAGGTTATCCATCTCCGCCATCTTCAGGGCCAGCACGAAACTCTTCTGTTGCCCCTGTGATCCGAATGCCTTGAGCGGCCGGCCGTTCAAGGATAGTTTCAGGTCGTCCCGGTGCGGTCCCGCTGTTGTGGTGGCATAGCGCTCATCGCTGCGTGCATGCCGTTCGAACAGCTCCAGCAGTTCGTTACGAATGGCTTCCCGCCCGGTGGCCTGGACCCCTTCCGGCTGGTAACTGATGCCGGCTGTCTCGGCAGAACCGGAAATAGTGGCATAGTGACACTGCAGCATCCGGTCGAGTTGTGCCGTAAAGCGCAGGCGCCTCTCTATCACTTCGGCTCCCGCTTCGGCCAGTTTTTCGGTCCAGGTTTCCAGCCCGCTTCTGTCGGCGCTTTTCAGCAGATGGTTACGCTGCTTGAGAATCCTGTGGTACCCGTGCCAGCAATGCAGATACCCGATATCACCCATGTAAACTGCCCGGTCGAGGTAGCGCCGGCGGTGATCGGGACCAAGTCTGACCATGCCGGTATCGTCCGGGGAAAATACCACTGCATTCAGTCGTCCGTGCAGGTCCGATGCCCGCTGGACCCCCTTGCCGTCTATCTCCACCCGCCGTCCGGCAGATTCCAGCCTCAGCCTGATCGTGCTCCGGCTGCCTCCCGATTCTATATCTCCCTGGATATGTGCGATGCTCTGATCATGCCGGATGAACTCGGGCAGGCGGGCATTTCGAAAGGAGCGGGAGCTGCTCAGCAGGTAGATCGCCTCCAACAGATTGGTCTTGCCCTGACCGTTAAGGCCGTACAACAGGTTGAAAGATTCACCCGGTTGTATGCGTGCCGTCGCTATGTTGCGAAAATCGGAAATGGCAAGACGTTTGAGGCGCATGTTTCCCGGCTATAGCCTCATGGGCATGATCACTGCCAGGAAGCTGTCGGATTTTTCCGGTACGATGATGGAAGGTGACAACTCGTCCCGGAATTTCATTTCTATGGCCTCTGTTTCGGCCACTGCCAGAACATCCAGCAGATAACGAGCATTGAACCGCACTGCCAGCGGTTCTCCGCCATAGACCACATCTATCTCTTCCATGGCATCACCCAGTTCCGGATTGCTGGACGAGATCTTGATGCTGGATGCCGAAATCTCCAGCATGATGCCTTTGAACTTTTCACTGGAGAGAATGGCCATCCTGCGGATGGAATGAGTGAAAGCCTCTTTGTTGACCGTGACCACCCGGTCGTTGGCAGTCGGTATGACACGGTTGTAATCGGGAAATTCACCGTCCACCAGGCGCATCACCATGTAGGAATCGCCCCGCTTGATGACGGCGCTGTTTTCCATGAAGCCGAACAGCAGATTGCCGCTGTCTTCTTCGGTGATTTTCTTGAGTTCGTAAATGCCTTTTTTCGGAAGGATTACCCCTTTGAGGAGTTCCGGGCCGGCTGTTCCCTTCAGCGCGCCGTTGGCTATGGAGAGGCGATGTCCGTCGGTTGCCACCATCTTCAGGGTCTGGGAGCCGTCTGCTGCCGGTTCCACCTTGGTGAACAGGCCGTTCAGATTGTATTTTGTATCGTCGTTGCAGATGGCGTAGGAGGTCTTTTCAATCATATCCTTCAGGAGAGTGTTCTCGATCTCGAAAAGGTTTTCTTCCTTTACAGCCGGAAAATACGGAAATTCTTCCGGTGACAGTCCCACGATGTTGAAATGGACTTTGCCGCATTTAATCTCCACCCAGTCGTTGTCCTTTGTGGCGAAGGTAATGAGCTGGTTGGGGAGTTCCTTGACGATTTCGTAAAGTTTTTTGGCACCGACGGTGATTTTGCCGGGCGACACGATGTCTGCCGGGTAACTGCTCTTCATTCCTACTTCCAGGTCGGTCGCCGTAACGAGCAGGGTGGATTCCGTCGCTTCCAGCAGTGCATTGGAAAGGATAGGCATAGAGGTGCGTTTTTCAACGATGCCCTGAATCTTCTGCAATGACTTGAGGAATACTTCCTTGTCGATTCTGAATTCCATATTTTCCTCCTCACCTATTATTTCATATATTGAATTTAAAAATCTTGGTTGTTGTTGTAGGGGCTGTGTATTTGGTGATAACGTTCCAAATTATCGAAAGCAAAAACGATTTTCTTTGACAGGCATGTTGATGGAATGATCCGTGGAATGACGGTTATCCACACCACCTGTATTATGCACAGTTATTCACAACTCTATTCACAGGCTTTCTCATCAAGACGAACCGATACATGCCGGAAAGCCGGTTGTTACGCAGTCTACAGCGTGTTTATAACTCCTCTATTTGAGCAACTGCTGCTTTATATCATTAATGGTTTTAAACAGCCGTGAATCTTCCTTCAGGGCCTGGTCGATCTTTTTGGCGGCATATATGACGGTCGAATGATCTTTGCCTCCGAATTTTGCACCGATATCGGGATAGGAAGCCTTGGTCATGTCCCGGCATAACCAGATGGCGATCTGACGCGCCTCTACAAGGTTTTTGAGCCTCTTGTTGGATTTCATGTCTCCCACCTTGAGGCCCAACTGTTCTGCCACCACCTTCTGAATCAGTTCTACCGTGACTTCTTTCCGGCGGTCGCCGAGAATATCCTTCAGGCTCTCCTTGGCCATATCCAGAGTAATGGGAATGCTTTGCAGGCTGCTGTAGGCACCCAACCTGATCAGCATGCCCTCCAGTTCCCTGATATTGCGGGTATCGCTGGAAGCCAGGAAATAAATCACATCCTCCGGGAGCTTGATGCCGGTTACTTCCGATTTTTTCTTCAAAATTGCGATCTTGGTTTCCAGATCCGGGGGCTGGATGTCCGCGATAAGACCCCATTCGAACCGGGAGCGAAGACGTTCCTCCAGGTCCGATATCTCCCTCGGAAACTTGTCGGAAGTGATCACTATCTGCTTATGCAGGTCGTACAGGGCATTGAAGGTGTGGAAAAACTCCTCCTGGGTCCCTACCTTGCCGGAGATGAACTGGATATCGTCGACCAGCAGCACGTCAAGGTTTCTGAACCGCGACCTGAACTGCTCCATCCGTTTCTGTCGCAGCGCATTGACCATCTCGTACATGAACTTTTCAGCGGAGCAGTAGCAGACGTTAAGTTCCGGAGAATTGTTGCGAATGGTGTGGCCGATGGCATTCAG
The DNA here is from genome assembly GCF_016865365.1 of Geobacter sp. SVR. Taxonomy (NCBI): domain Bacteria; kingdom Pseudomonadati; phylum Thermodesulfobacteriota; class Desulfuromonadia; order Geobacterales; family Geobacteraceae; genus Geobacter; species Geobacter sp. SVR. Next base: position 586 of record NZ_AP024469.1, on the reverse strand, counting down.
CAGATGGCTTTTTCCCAGCCCCACGCCGCCATAGATGAACAGCGGATTATAGGTATCAGCCGGATTGTGTGCCACCGCCATGGCTGCGGCATGGGCAAACTGGTTGCCGGTGCCGCTCACGAACAGATCGAACGTATATTTGGAATTAAGTGGGGTGAAGGTTGATTCGGGCGAGGCAGCTCGAACCTGTTCCGGTTCCTGGTGAGCCTTGATGATAAGATCTTCCGGCTGCAGGGTTTCGGTTGCCGTTTCACCGATCAGCAGCTCGATGGCATAATTTTTACCGGCAGTAACCGATAGGGCACCGGTCAGAACCTGACGGTAGTGTTCCTCCAGCCATTCCTTGAAAAAGGAGGTAGGAACGGTAAGATAGACGGTATCGGCATCGCAATGGCTGTAACAGATCGGTTTGATCCACGTGGTGTAATCGCGTTCAGACAGGACCTTTTCCAGATTTTCAGACGCCTTTTGCCATGCTTCGAGCATAAAATCACATCAATTAAAAGTGGTCAATATGGTTATCCACATTGTTTTGAGTCGGAAAATAGTCAATGGAACAAGAAGTTTCCGGCCCAGGGACCGGAGA